>NZ_JBCHKV010000006.1:0-307080 GCF_039023525.1 Mycobacterium sp. 050272
GCCGTCGGTCCGGCCGACCTGCGCCGCGCCTCAACGACGCAAGCGGGTCAACTTTCCGGGAACCGCAGCGGGTCAATTTTGAGAAACCGTTGACACTCCGGCGCGCCTACGCTGTCTTCGAATTCCCCTGCCCATGCTCCGGCCAGGAACGTGCAGGCCATGCATGACACCGTCGCGTCTGGGCACACGGAGATGTCGGGCCCGTGCACTTGCGGGCTGCTATCCCAGCACTCCCCGCAGACGATCACGACGGGTCGGTGCCGACACAGATGTGCGAGCAGCTCGGAGACAACACCGGGTTCGGGGCGCTCGTAGTTCAACTCGTCCCTGTGGTTGGCCAGGACGGCACGCAACAGTGCTGGCAACAGGTCTGGATTGTGGCCACTGCTCGCGATGAGGTTGCGCTGCAGTTCATCTGGCGAATAGCGGACGATTTCACGCTCTGTCGTGCCCAGGTGTAGGGCCACGATCCAGCTGCATTGTTCGCACCGCCGTTCTGCGAGCATGCCGTTCTGGTCGCCGTATGCGCCCCACTTTCGGGCCAGTGTGACGCGTTCTCCGCACACACCGAAGATCACGGGATGGCGGCCTTCGGCCGTGCCGGATTCTGCCTTGGCGGCGATCGACATGTCCACCGCGTGCCGGCGATGCCGCCCCGGGCCGATGCCGAACCGATCGCCGGCTATCGCCGGTGCTGCTAGGGCTGCGGTGCTATTCATGATCCTCTCCCCCAACGTCATTCGGGCGTACTTCCCGTCTCGTATGAGAGCGGGCGGATGCGGGGCGCACGCCCGTGGCGACGTCGTGACCGTCTTTGACTGCAGCGACTGCAGCGGTGTCGTCACTGGGCTGCAGGCTGGGCCATGCTCCGATGAGTTGTGCTGTCGCGCACGGCCACCGGGAACATTGGCGGCATGAAGGCCCAGACAGCGCGGCGAGTGCCCCCGCCTCCAGGATGGGCTGGTGCAATGCGCCGATCGCTGTCGTCCGGATTTCTGCGGCCATCTTCCCCTCCGGGATAACGACTTGCTGCCCGACCGGGCCGGTGTTGTCCTGGATGGGCCAGGGGCCCAGCAGGAGGGCTGTGGAGCAGGGCCAGCGTTCGGCGCACTGTCCGCACGAAGGGCCGCTCAGATCGCTAATCGACGTGATGGGTTGATGCAGGGTGGCGATCGCGGCCAGGCAGCGTTCAGCTCCGGAGCGCAAGGTCTGTGGGATGACGATGCGCGCCGGCTCAGATGGCGGATGGGTCATGCTTGCGGAATTCCCTCAGGCCCGCATCCGGTCGGCAGTCGACAAGAGCGCTGCCGCTTCCTTTGTGATGTTGTTGACGGTGTCGCGGTGCACGCGAGTCTGCTCAGCGATCTGTGTCGGTAGCATTCCGCGGTCCCACAGCTCAAGAACTTCGGCGGTCTTGTCTACTGGCTTGAGTGTCTTTCCTTCGCGGACCAGCGCCTCGGCCACTTCCCTCCACCCGTTTCCACCCGAAGCCAGTTCCACGCCACCATCTCGCGGGTGAACCTCGTTGATGCCCTGGAGGTTTGATGATTCCGACGCATTGATTGCAGTTCCGGCGACATCGTCAACGCTGAGACTTTCAATGCGAGCAGTTTCGCCCCGACCATGCCTTGGTGCCGCGGCCAGCCTGCTCTTGCGGAGGGTGATTTCTCTGGTCGTATCGGATCCCGCTTCCAGCGGAGCAGAGGATTGTGTCCATGGCGACGGTTGGGTGTGGGTGGCCAATTCGCCGGCGTGGTTGAGGACAGCTAACCGTGCCAGCATCCGCTCGCGCATCACCGGGTCGTCGGCGACGCCGGCAGCCAGCAGCGCGCGCTCCAGGCGGGCTGCGCGCGACCACGGCCAACGCCGTGGCCGTGACAGTGCTGCGGCTTGGTATGCCCTGCGGTCGCGGGAGCGCTGCGCGGCATCGCGATCATCGTCGCCAAGGCCCAACAGCGACAAGCAGCGTTCCCGTAGTTCACGGCCGATACGGGCGGCGGTGCTGGTGCGGTGATGGCGGGCACGCAGTTCCAGGCCAAGCCCGAGGTGGAGCATGACGGTGCCGAGTACTGGGCCGAGCAGGATTCGTCCGACGGCTTCGTCGGTGGTTGACATGGCCCACGCCATGTATGCCATGGCTGCACACATAGCCCACACGGGTGCCCGGAATGCTCCGGGGTGGCCGGTGCGCTGGACGTTCACGGCCATGCCTGCGCCGCACACCACGAGTGCCAGCTCGGCGACTGCGAACATCACCCACCGTTCACCGTTGGCGGTAGGGATGTGGAGTACGTGTTCGAAGAATCGCCAGGAAGTGTTCAGCGACACCAACAGGGATACGACTGCGACGAGGTAACACGCCAGCGCGACCCACGGCGCTCGTTGTTCACGTTCACTGGCAGCGGTGTCGTCGTTACCTGGGTGGCCGATGATCCCGGAGGTGCGCCGGTATGGACCGGCACTCTCCTTCGGGGAGGTTGCGCTGCTCATCGTGTTGACCGCCCTCGGGGGAGCGGCGTCGTCAACTTGGGTCATCACCATGACTTCAACCGTCATGGGCGCTGGAGCTGTTTTCAAGACCACCCGTAACTGGTGGTGTCCCGTGCGGCCGGTCGGCACGTTTGCATTCGACAAATGCATTGTTCAGTGAGCGCTTCGGTTCACCCGAAACCGCCGTGGCTCACGCCTTTTTCAGTGGCCGCATGAAGTAGCGGCTGTGCGCGACGAGACGCTCCCGGTCCGGCACGGCGCGTCCGTTGGATCGTGCTAACAAGTGGCGGCGGGCGGCGGGATCACGTGCAGCAGACGGTGTGGCGACACGGCACGATCCCGATTCTGTCGGGCTATAGCTGGCCGGCTGCTACATGGCCGTGTTGCGCTACTTCGCGGATTGGGCCTTGTCGTAGGCCTCGATGATCGCCGCCGGCATTCTGCCGCGTGCTGGCACCGTGATGTTGTTCTGTTTGGCCCAGACTCGGATCAGATGCATGTCGTGACGGTGCCGCCCGTTGGTGGGTAGTGACCCGTTCTGGCCGTGGCCATTGATCCTGCGGCTCTTGGCTATCCACGGCGCAAATTGCTCGCGCAAGGCTTTGTCGTTCACGAGGTCGATCTCGTACTCGATCCCATCTAGCCCGAATTGCGTAGTGGTGGCGCCGGATTCGCCGCTGATGTCATCGACCAGTTCGATGGTGACTTTCTTGGCCATTAGGACTCCTCGCGACGTTCGGCGCTACGGGGTGGCGGTGCCGCACCTCCTGGCCCGCTGCTTGTCTCGTCGGTGCCATCAGGTGCGCGATGGCGCCCGTTGGAGTCGCCGTTGCTTTCAGGCAGCGGCGACGATGCCCCGTCAGGTGCGGACGGCTGGGGCCGTTGCCGAGGGCCTCTCCCGAATGCCTGCGCCCAATCACGCTGCTGACCGGCCGGGGGTGACGTCGGTGGCGCTGACTCGGCGGGTGTGACCTGATTGTCATTGGGGGGTTGGGTTTCAGGTTCCTGTTGCCCGTTCCGTGTGCGCCGTGGCGGTAGGGGGCTCGGCGGCGGAATGCGCGGTGCGCTGGCGCCGCGGGGCGGCGGTACGGTCCACGGTGCGGCGGCCGGGGGCCGGATCGGTTGTGGTGGCGGCGATGGCGGTGGAGGGCCGGGCTCACGTACTGGCGGGGTGACCGGACTGCTGGGCTGAGCAGCAGGCGGTTCGGCAGGTGCCGCCGTTCCCAGGGGTGCCGGCAGGACGGGCCCGATTCCTGGGTCTGGGGCGGTCCCCGGTTGTCTCGCGAGATCGTCGGCGAGGTCGATACGGGTACGGGTTGTATGGTCCGCTGTCTGCGGCTTTGTGCCCTGGGGGGCGTCCCGACCGCTTGGCTGCTGGGCAGGCCGCGCTGGTGTGGGTCGCGGCCGGGTCGCGGGCGGGCGGGGCCGGATGGGGGCTTTTGGACGGTCGGCTTGCCGCACTGGGCCCCTAGCAGTGGTCGGTTGAGGACTGACTCCCAAGATCCGCCGTTCTTCGTGGGCGGGCACGGAGCGTACGCGCGCGCTGAGCCCGGTCCTGATCTTGAGCGTGAAGCCGAACTGATCGTCGGTGTCGACTAGTTCGATATCGGCATCGCATGCCTCGTCGTCGGTAAGGACGGTGACCTGCGGTAGGTGCTCGGGCCAGTCCTTGTCGGTGTCGATGACCAGGACGGTATCGGGGTCCAACCCTGCCAAACCTAGTGCGCCGGAACCGTGTTGCAACGCGATCGCGGGGTCGTCATCACTCAGATCGTCTTCGTCGTCAGCGGTCCAGCCACCCGGATAGTCATCGAGGATTTCGCCCGACACTGCCAACGACACGATGGGCTGCCACTTGTCGCGTTCGTCGGTGATGACCAGCAGCGGTCGGCCGGTGACGCTTGCCCGCAAAGCGGCTTGCCGTAGTAGCACTGAGCTTTGGCACAACACGGTGATCGGCCCGGACAACGAGAGGTGGACCGAAGTGTGGTCGCGGGGATCGCCGATCGACCCGATCAGTGGGCCGGCGGGCCCGAAGGGCAGCATGGGGGCAGCCGGGCCCAGCGCCGCCGCCGGCAACGGCGCCGTGACGGGTAGATAACCGATCCGGAACTGCTGCCACATCGCTTTTTGGACGCCGTAGAGCGGCCCGAGTCGCGACACCGGAGGCGCCGGCGGTCGCGCATCCGTGCGGTATCGCACCAACGCGGCGATATTCGTGGTGTCATTGGCTCCCGGTGTCAGCCGCACCAGCGTGGTGACCGACTGCGACAGCGTCCAGGTCCACCACTGCGCGGCATCGTCACCAATATGTGCAGGGTCTGCGTAGTAGACCCCGGTGAAGCCACTGCGGCCCTCCAGGTGCGACCAGTGGTCAGCGATCGGCGCATCGACATGCAGCAGCGCGTTGACAGCATCGATCGCTTCAGCGCTGGCGGGGCGGGCGTCTAGGCCGGAACTTGCGAGAGTGTCCGCGATCCGCAGGCACGTCACGGCGGCGACGCGGAAAGCCGCCTCGGCGTCACCTCCCCGCCGGTCGATAGCCGCGAGGTTGTCGTGCAGGTCGGTCCGCACCACGATCCAGCTGCGCCGTTCGGCGGGCGCCACAGTGGGGCCAGTTATCTGCTGGTACAGATCGGCGAATCCGCCGGCGGCGCGGAAGCCGTCGCTAATGATGTCCGCGGTGTTCACCCCGACGTCGAGGACTCGGCCAACCAGACCGGCGATCTCGCCGACGTCGAGCACGTTGGCTGTCCGTTCTTCGGTGTCGGTGACGACCGACGGTGACAGCGGGTCACCGTGCAATTCGACAAGGGTGACCAACTGCTCGTTTTCGGCTACAACACCGATAGGCACGCCGTTGATGAAGACGTTGCGGGCCGGCGGCGGGGGCTCGGCCGCGACTGACCGTCGGTGACGCAGCCATGCCCACCAGGTGGACATCCAATGAGTGAGAGCGACGTGATAGATCGTGATGAAGACGATGAGTATCAAGACGATGGGCACGGCTGCTACTGCAGCGGGGTGCAGCCGACCACCGGTGGCCATGACCCAGGCCATCCCGGCAAGGATGGTCAGCACTGTGCGCGTCACTGTGACCCGCACGCCGAGCATCGGCGGTTTAGTGAAACCCTGTGCGCTATTTGAGGACATGTTGCTGCTCATGGATGGCTCTTTCGACGCAGGGCCGCCCAGGCGCCGATCGCCAGCAGGATGGCGCCGGCGATGCCGAGCACAAGGTAGGTAGCGGTACGGCGTGGTGTGTAATCCGGCGGGGGTGGCGGCGGGGCCGGATGGATGATGTTGTTCACCGGCAGCGTCGGCGCGGGATCGGCGACATTCCAGGTCAATGCGGCGAGCGGGTCGACGACGCCCCAGCCGACCGAGGGATCCGGTGTGGTCGGCCCCGCGTGGGCAGTGGCTTTGAGCCGGTGCATCACCTGGTAGGCGTTCAAGTCAGGATATTTTTGCCGTACGAGCGCCGCGACCCCGCTGACGTAGGCAGCGGAGTAGGAGTCACCGAACATCGGCACCAGGATCTGGTCTTGGCCGGGTAGACCGTTG
This sequence comes from Mycobacterium sp. 050272, assembly GCF_039023525.1. NCBI lineage: Bacteria > Bacillati > Actinomycetota > Actinomycetes > Mycobacteriales > Mycobacteriaceae > Mycobacterium > Mycobacterium sp. 050272. The sequence goes on from NZ_JBCHKV010000006.1 coordinate 6,055, forward strand.
ACGAGGTGCCCGTCGGGGAAATTGCCTGTGCTGACAATGTTTTCACCCGGGGCAGCCAAGTCCACCCAGGGCCCCTGCAGAGTCGTGGTGGACGGCGTGCCGTCGTTTTGGACCGACCCTACGGCCAGCACGTCGTCGGCCCACCAGGCAGGTGACGCGATCGTCACCACATTGGCCCAGCTCGCCGGGTCGGTGCCGGGCGGCGGCGGGTTCTGTCGGCAGTCGCCACCGGTGTTACCCGCAGCGACCACGACAACGACGTTGCGTTCAGCCACCGCCCAGTGCAGCGCGGCGCCGAGCTCGCGATCGTCGGCATGGCGCACTGCTTTCATGCATGACACCATCGAAATGTTGATCACCGTGGCGCCCAGGTTGACGGCATGGACCACGGCGCGCGCCATCGCGCGGAGGTCGATCGCTGTCTCTGTGAGGTTGGGATCGTCGGACTGGTCTGGGTTCTGCAGCCGGTAATGGGCCGATGACTGCCGGATGCTGATGAGTGCCGCATCAGGTGCGACGCCGACGAACGCGTCACCCGGATTCGGTGCTGCGCCAATGATTCCGGCGACCAACGTCCCGTGTGCATCGCAGTCGGTGAGCCCGTCACCATCAGTGACGTAGTCCCCTCCGGGACGCAGGTTGCGCAGCCGCGGATTGGGAGTCACTCCGGTGTCGATGACGGCCACCGTCTGCCCGGCGCCTGTGGCGAACGGCCTTGTCGCATCGAGATTGAGTAACCGCCAACCTGGGGGCGGGTCGGCGAAATTCGATCCAGGCAGCACGCCGGGTACTTGGCACTCCGCCAACAGCTGCATAGGCTGCTCCGGCCCGACAGTGTCGGGCGGCACCGCCGCGGCGTCGATCGTCGGTGGGGTCAGCGCGTGGGCAAGTCCTGCGCCGGAGAACACCGCCATCAACACGCTGATGACGCACACCATGAACAGTCGGTAAACGAGGGGCCGCACCGCGCTCACCCGATCCTCAGATCGCGTAGGACCGCGAAGATCCCGGTGACCCACGCGGCCAGCGGATACACGGTGACCAACGCTATCCAGCCGAAGATCTCGATCAACCGGGCAACTCTCGGATTGACGCCTCGTGGGGTCACTACCACCGCGATTGTCACCAGTACGACTATGGATCCCACCACCACGGCCAGGACTACCGCAGGTTTCCAGCCGTCATGCCAGGCCAGCAGGAGCCGCGCCGCGGATCCCACGATGACTAATGCGGCGCCAGCGAGCATTGAATAGGCCTGCAAGGCGTTCGACATCGTGCGACCCCAGATGATCAGAATGATCGCGACGCACGACACGATGACCAGTTCTATTTTGTAGTGGTAGGAGTGCGGATCCATCGTGAACACCGCGGCTGCGGCCGTTGTCACGGCCGAGGCAACGACGAGCCCGGTGGTCATCTCCACGGCCCGCTGCGACCTTAGTCGCACCGTCGCAAGCTCCCGCTCTCCGATCTCGCCACCGACTTCGATCGTTTCGCCGTCGGCCGGCACTCTGGGCAGGGTGATCCGGGCCAGCCCCGCTGCGATACCGCTCGCGTTCTGTAGGCCGATCAGGCCGGCGATGAGGACGCCGGCGCCGATCGCCGAGGGACGCAGATTCGTGTACTCGGCCACAGCACAGATCACGGCCACGATGGCCATCAACGTGCTCAGCGCCGTGGTGATGGCCAGGTGGCGCCGGGTCAGCAGCAGCGCGCAGACGGCACCGACCGCAACACCCACTGCTGACACCATGACGTGCGGGATCCCTGGCGACGCAGTGCGCTCGGAGATGGGAATCACTTGTCCCACAACAGCTGTGGCCGCTACCCAGACTACGGTCCAGGCGGTGGCGGCGTCGCTGCTCTCGTATCGGCGCGACGCCGACCACATTCCGGTGAAGGCCACCACGGCGCCGATACCGCCGACCAGCACCCACCACCATGAGTAGGAGCTGCGAATCCACAGCAGCCACTGCGCAGCGCAGACCGCGATGCCCCCGAATGCCAGGCCGGCGAGCCCGGCCTGGCGGGCGGCGTGCACATTGAATGGCCGGCCCGCGGCCGCCGCCGCGGTCGCTGCGGCGGCGATGACGTCTTCGGTGACCTTGCGGTACCGCTCGGTGGATTTGACCGCCCGCAGTTCGAGAACCGCGCCGTCGGTGACGCGAGCGTCGTGAAGGGACTGGTCGGGCTTGAGCGGTCCGCCGGTGCGTGCCAATGTCCACTGGCTGCCGGCCGGGGCGGTGATGGGGTCACCGTCGCTGAGCTGATCGACGACTTCGCCGATGTAGTCGCTGATGGGTGATTGGGTCGGCAGCACAAGATCCTGCTGGCGAGCCTCCTGCTCGGAATCGCCGTACCACACCGCGACACGCGAGAGAGCCGTCCCGTTGGTCGTCGGCGCCATCATGCCTCCTGATCCGTTTGAGGGCCGGATTGCCCGTGAGGAACGCTGGGTGCGCTAGCTGGCGGTTTTGGGGAAAAGGTCTGAGACCGCTGCAGCGATTTCGAGGTATCGACGCCGACTCTTCTTCGACAGCAGCTTCAGGTTGATCTCGCGGCCCTCGTGCACGTGCCGATCGAACGGGGTGACGAAGATCCGTTCCTGCGGAATCTTGCGCGTGAACTGCTCCACTACTTTGTCCACCACCACGTTGGGCTTGCCGGCCTCTGTGTGGTTGATGATCAGCACCAGGTTCTCCAGCAGTTTGAGATATCCGTTGTGGCGCAACCAGTCCAGTGTGTGATCGGTCTCTTGGAGGGCATCGATGGAGGCGTTGGTGACGACCACCACGGCACGAGATTCGTTGAGGACCGCCTTCATCAGGTCGGACTTCAGGGCGGTGCCACAGTCCAGCAGCACTACCGAGTAGTACTCCTGCAGCAACGCCATCGCCGCCTCGAAGTCCTCTCGTTCGACGGTGCGCTCTGCACGGGCGAAGTCGGGCTGGGCGAGCACCTCCAGTTTTGACACCTTGTCGGAGGAGGTGTGGGCCCGCACGTCGTGATAGCGGCTGACCGATGGGTCGGAGACGAGTTCGATGATGCTCAGGTGGGTCTCGCGGCCGTGGCGCTCGGTGAGGTTTCCTGAGTCGTTGTCCAAGTCGACCGCGATCACCTTGTCGCCGCGCACATCGCACATTATCGAGCCGAGCGCCTTGGTGGCGGTCGTCTTGCCGACGCCGCCTTTCAGGTTGAGAACAGCGACAGTGAATGTTGTGCGAACAGGGCGAATCACGCGCTCTTTAAGGCTGATTTCGTATCGTTCGTCTTTGCCAGGTCCGATTGTTATACCCGGAAGGATCTTATTTAGCGCGGCACGCCATCCGTGTTCGGCCGGGACCGACATCCGCCGCACATCGGTCTTGTCGAGCGCGACGTATTCCGAGTCGTCGCGAACGTCTCGGCGAGCGGGCACGCGCGTGGCCGGAACCGACGCCGCAGGGGGCGGCGAATAGGGACGGACCTGTTCAGGCTCCGCTGGCCGGCCTCGGGTTGCGGACCAGGTTGGCGGTGTGGGTGGCTGCGGTCGCTGCAGATAGGGACGGCCCTGCTCGTCGGGGTGGGGCGGCGCCTGGTTGTGGGTACCTTGCCAGTCGCTGCGGTCGACGATCGTGGTCATCTCTTCCGGTGATTCAGCGGCTGATCCTGGACGCTGTTGCGGTGGGTTCTGCGGCGGGTTGACGGGGGGCCCTTGCGGCGGTCCGCCGGCGGCGGGGCCCCGCGAAAAGGCTCCGTAATACGGGTCTTGTTCGTTGCTCATAGCTTTACCGTAACACCCTTCTGTGCCGAATTACACGGGCACAAAACCCCAGGTAAAAATATAGCGGCACGGGCTGTTTATACCCGTGCCGCTATATTTATCTGGTGGTGTGTCAGCGTCAGCCACCAAAGGACGACGCGTTGATCTGCTCCTGGTGTGCGGTGTTGTTGGTCGACTCCTCCACCGCTGTCAGGTAGGAGTCGACGGCCAGCTTGAAGTCCTGACCGTGCTGGTTGAGCGTGCGCTGCTCCAGCGTCCACATGTCCGACGCCTCGCCCTGCCAGACGGAGGCACCCTGGGCGAGGTCGCCTTCGAGCGCCTCGTTCTGCCCCTGGATGGTGTTGGCGTGCCCACGCAGGACACCGACAGCCCCGTGAATCGAGGCGAAATCCCAAACTTGCTGTCCCATAGCTATTTAGCTCCTTGTCTTGAGAGGTTGATGGGGTGATGGTCAGAAGGGCAGCGATGCGCTGGACTGGACAGTTCCGGCGCCGTCGGAGTCGACGTTGACGTAGCCGCCGGCCGACTGCCCGACCCGCTCGGAGATGCTGTTGAGCTGGTTGACCAGCTGGATACCGACCTCGTGGAGGTGCTGGGCCTTTGCCTGGGTGGCGGTGCCCGTTTCACCGACGAGCCGGCCCTGCAGCGCCTGGACTTCGCTGAGGAATGAGGTGAGGGTTGCCTGCTCGGCCTGCGCGGTCGACCCGATCGAGTCGGCCACGGCCTTCTGGGCTGCGGTGTCGGTGTTCAAAGCCTGAAGGGCCATGGAATTTCACTCCTTGTGTTTGTGCCGTGTGATGCGATTGTCGATATTGCAGATCAGCCGTTGATCCGCAGTGCACTGTCTCGGTGATCAAACCCCCTCTAGAGGTAGGCCCGCGCCCAGAGACAGTGACGACGCGGAGGCTTACAGTGGATCCCGTCTCTCATACCAGCCAAAACGATCTCCGCGGCATACGCAAGAGGACCGCCAGGCACCCCCCTTTCGCTCGTTTGACCAGGTCGACTGGCCATTACCGTTCGTCGAACACTTCGAAGCCCAATGCCGCCACCACCGGCTTCTCCTCGGCCACCGGTTCGTCGAGGGCGACCGAGGAACTCTCCCCGCGGCCATGGGCTCCCGCCATGGGCCCCATCATCCCCGTTCCGCTGCCAACGGCACTGGAGCCGCCGGTGGGCGTTGCCGTCGTGCGCACAACCTCTTCAGCCGCCGTGGGCGCCGGCGCGGGCTGCGCCCACCCGGCCGGTGAGCGAAGAGTTGACGTGCCACCGGAATTGGCCGCCGACAGCAGGCCCGCGCCGCCGTATCCGCCGCCCGCGGAGCCCACCGGGCTAGTACCGTAGGCGCCGAGCTGATCGGTGGAGCCGAAATGCGAGACAAGGTCTGCCGGGGAGATGTTCTGATTGGCCAGATCCCCGCCTCCCATATTCTGGAATATCGACGTGATCTGCTGCAGCGGTTGGGATGCCGTCTGCATCAGCTGTTGCGGAGCCTGACCGACCTGTGACAACTGCTGGGGCACCTGAGACGCCATCTGGGTTGCCATCTGCGTCGCCATCTGGGTGCTTTGAGTCGTCTGACCCGCCCCGTCTTGCGCGGCCTGCGTGCTGGCCTGCTGGCCGGCCAAGTTGCCCGCCGTCGCCACCAGCTGACCCATCTGTTGCGCCTGCCCCCGGGCGGCACCCTCTGTCGCTGCGACCTGCAGTTCTGCCAGCAACGCGTCGCGGCCCATGCTGGCAGGCAGCTGGGCTGCTGTCTGCGCCAGAATCTGCGCCAGACCGGCTTCGGGCATGCCCGGTGCCGCCATGATGCTGGGTGCGATGGTGAACGGCGGGAACGTGGTGTTCACCCCGGTGGCCGCCGAATACCCATCCATCGCCCCGGCGGCACGGTTCCACAGCACCACCAGGTATTCGAATTCGTTCATCCCGATCGGAATGGTGTTCACACCCAGGAAGTTCGTCGCTTCCAGCACCGTATGGGTGATGTGATTGGCGGCGATCTCACCGAGTGTGGGAGTCTCGACCACAGCGGTTCCGTAGCTGCCTCCTTGGGCGGCCGCGGCCGCGGCCCGCTGTTCGGCCATCGCGATGATCGACGCCATCCAGGCAAGATAGGGCTCGAATGCGGCCTGGGCCTTGGAGGCCGCCGCCCCTTGCCAGGCCGCTGTCACCATGGCGATCTCAGCGCGCAGCGTGGCCATGGCGGCGGTGAAGTCGGCTGCGACCGCCTGCCAGCCGACCTCCGCTTGCATCCAGGGCTCGACGCCCGCCCCTGCAATCAGCCGCCCGGTATTGAATTCGGGCGGCATCCCATGCCATTCCACCGCTAATCCCCCGTCGGGAAAACCTCTCGGTTAGAGCACCGTGACAGCGCCGGCAGCGTCGACAGCCTCATAGGCGGCCGCGACCGACGTCATGCCTTCGGCGGCCAAGCCCAGCATCGCTGTGCCCTCCGCCGAGGTGGCGCTGAAATCCACTCCCTGTGCGCTGAACGCACCGGAGGCCAGCATCGACACCGTGTCGATACCGGACGGCACCAGCCCCGATACCACCGGCATCGCGGCGGCCGTCGTGGCGCCCTGCTGAGCGGTGACACCCGTGACGCCAACCCCTCCAGCCAGCAGTGCTTCGGAATTCACCTGCAACATGTCGAAAACTCCTTCCCTCGGAACACACCCATGAATGAGAGCCTTACACGTAGGTCAATGACCTGCAATAGGACCGTTATACCCTCCAGTTCGACATTCGCCATCCTCAGAACGAGCCGATGCCCGGCAAAGCCTTCTCCAGTTCGGGCACCACTGGCGTCTGGATCACCTCCTGCCCCTCTGAACTCAGCAGGATGCCGCGACCTTTCGGCTTGCGATCCAGCCGCACCGTCAGTACCGGCCCCTCGCTGCGAATGCCATCCATGATCAGGTTCGATCCGCCGGCCTCGTTGTTGAGCTTGGGCAGCGAGTTCCCGGAGCCGAGCATCCGGTTGGCGGTCACCATCGGACAGGCCACCACCGAGTGGATGCCCATCATGGGTGCGTTGCCCCAGTGCTCGGCCAGCGGCGCGAACCCCGCGGGCGCGGCGTTGGCCACCGACGAGTAGTCGTCGACGAACAAGAAGATCTCCGGGCCGCTCCACCAGGACCGTGCCCGCCGCTCCTGAATGGTTTCGGTGCCTTTGAGGCGCCGGTTCTCCAGCGACCCGGCCACGCCCATCATCACCGGCGCAAGGTCGGTCGGGCTGGTCACCAGGCTTGACCGTGCCACCGTCTTCTGGATCTTCGGCGGCGCCGCATACTCACCTGCCTTGTACTGCGGGTTGGCAACCTCTTCGACGGCATCCCAGCGCAGCAGGTAATCCTCGTCGATGGCATCGAGAAGTTCGGATCCCTTGAGATCCACGACGAAGAACCTGACCTCATCGGGGGTGAAACGCGACGTCAGCGACTTCATCATCGCGGCGATCAGATGGGTCTTTCCGCACTTGGGGGCGCCGAAGATGTTCAGGTGGCGGCCGGACATGAAGTCAAACAGCACCGGTGACAGATCCTTTTCGTAGAGACCGATCGGCACCGTCCACTTCGAGCCCGTCCAGTCGGCGGGCACGTGCAGCTGCGACGCCTCGACCCTCTCGGGAAGAACCCGCACCTGCCGGGCGCCCTCGCCCTGCCACGTCGCGCTGATTTCAGCGATCGCCGCCTCCAGCCCGGCGTCATCGACGGCTTGGACCTCGTCCAGCCGGGGTGCACCGATCATCAGGTGCAGGTGGCTGGCCAGATCGAGTGCGCGACCCGGCACATCGGCCGGGATCGACTCGGCGAGCTTCTTGTTGTTGACCCCCGACAATTCGGGCGAGTTCAGTTTGAAGTCGATGCGTGTGCTGAAGCTTTGGTTGAGGCTGCGTCCCAGCGTCGAGAACACTTGCACGGCGACCACGACGTGCACACCGACCGCCAGACCGCTGTTGGTGATTTCGGCGAGTGCCGGCACAAGATCGTCGTGATCTTCCTTGAACGCATCGAACCCGTCCACGAGCAACAGCACGTCGCCGAAGCCGTCATCGGGCACTGTTCCTTCCGCGACCTTGTCGCGGTAGCTGGCCATACCCGTGATCCGGAGCTTGCGAAACAGCTCTGATCGCTTCTCGATCACCTCCGTGACCTCGGCGAGAACGCGCGATACCGCGTCGTTGTCGCGGCGCAGCGCAACACCACCGACGTGCGGCAGCCCTTCCAGAGCCAGCAGCTTGCTGTCGGAGCTGAAGTCCAGACCGTAGATCTGCAGCCGCCGCGGGCTGTTGAGTTTGGCCGCGGCGATCGCCAGGGTCTGCATCGCCACCGATTTGCCGGATCTGGTGCGGCCCAGCATCGCCAAATTGTTCTCCGCCAGGTCCACGGTGAACACCTGCTGGGCGTGCTTGTACGGCACGTCGAGCAGCCCGATCGGCAAGGTCAGCACCGCCTTGTCGCCGGCGTGCAGTCCGCTGTCGGCGACCAGACGGCCCACCGGCCGTGGCTGCAGCAGCGGCGGCAGCCACAACTTGAGGCAGTCGGTGCCGTGGCCGGCAAGTTGGTTGAGAATTACGCTCCCAACCTCGGGCGCGTTGTCCATCTCTTCGGCCGTGCGTTCTACCGGCGCCGCCTCGACCTCATCGTCGGTGTCGTCCTGGCCTGGGATGGGCACGGCGGTCACGGTGAATGGCGCGACACCGGTGATACCGCCCACGGCGCTCCGATCCCCACGCCCCACAGTCAGCTCGTCGGGCGGGAAGTACAGTTCGGTGGGGTTGGCGGCGCGGAAGTAGCGCGGCTCAGCACCGCCGACCTTCAGGTAGCCCTCACCGGGTTCGGTGAGGTAATAGGCCGCCTTATCTTCGATCGCGGCCTGCGAGTCCTGCCCGCTGGCCGTCTTCATCGCGATCTTCCATCCGCAGTTGGACAACAGCTGTCCTACCGACACGCCGGTCAGCGACTGGGTCGCCAACATTAGGCAGATGCGGTCTGCGCGGCCCTGGCGGGCTAGGTGCTCGTAATCGTCGCGGAACTCCGGGTGGTCTTTGAGCAGCGCGGTGAACTCGTCGGTGACGATCAACAGTGTCGGGAACGGCGGGATCTGCGCGCCCCGCTCGCGAGCCTTGAGGTAGGTTCGCGCGTCCCGGAACTTCTTGCCGGTCGTCGCCATCCCCATCTCGCTGCGCAGTCTCTGCCGACGTTCCACCTCACCGCGCAGCACGGCACTGAGGCGATCGATCATGTCCTGCGAACTCAAGTTGGAGATGATCTCGACGGTGTGCTTGAGCTTCTCGAATCCGTCGAAAGTGGACTCACCCTTGTAGTCGATGAGGACCAGGTTCAGCTCCTCGGGGGTGTGAAGAGCGACCAGCCCCAGAAGCAGGTTGACCAGCAGCGTGGACTTTCCGGAGCCGGTGTATCCGAGGATCAGGCCGTGCGAGCCCATGCCCTGCTCGGCTTCCTCCTTAATGTCCACCTCGACCGGCGCCCCAGCCTTGTCCCAGCCGATCGGCGTGCGCATCCGGCCCCGGTCGCCTTCGGGGTGACGGCGCCACAACCTGTTGCCCATCACGCCCAGGTCGTTGACCCCGTGCAGGCTGGCCCATGAGTGAACGGCCTTGCTGCCATCACTGGACGGTCCCACGACGGCCGACTTATCGGTCGATGCACGCCAGCGTGCCATCTGCCGCGCAATCTGACGTGCCTGCGCGACCCCCACGTTGTCGACAGCGCTGAGCCAGTTGGTCAGCGGATCATCAGCGGTCATCTTCCGTTTGCGGGCCCGCCCGTCCGGGGCGACCTCCACGCGGGCTCCCATGACTTCGAGCCCGTCCTCGTCCTCACCACCGCGACGCAGCACGGTAACGGCTTCCATGCCTTCGCCAATACCCCGCTCGACCCGGTCTGCGACGACGATGAGCCACGGCTTATTACCCGTGAACGCTTCATCGGCGGAGAAGTCGCCTCGGCCGGCGAGGATTTTCTCCAGCGAGGCGGGTCCGTCGGCGGGGGTGTAGACCATCCGCTCGGTGCCCATCGCGTCGCGCCGGTGCGGGTTCTGGTTGTGCGGAAGCCATTTGATCCAGTCCCATGTCTCGGGATGCTCGGTGATGACTGCCACCAACACCAGATTCGGTGGATGAAATACCGCCAGCTGCAGAAGCATCGACCGAATAACGCCAAGTACGTCGCCGGTCCCGAAGAACTGCACGCTGCGGTGTGTTTTGAGGTCGATGATGGTCGGCATTCCTTCGACGGCGCGATGAGCGCGAAAGAACCGCTCACCGAACACCCGGCATACCGGCTCGGTCACGTTTTCGGGCGGCGCATCGACCATCTTCATGCCGCCGCCGAGCCGCTGACGTGCCACGCCGGCTCGTACGGACAAGAAGTAGGTCGGATCCTTGGCAGGACGCGAACGTTCCCAGGTACGCGGTCCACCGACCATCGCCGCCAGGGCGCTAGGCGGAGGGGCAAAGTGCGCCAGATAGTCATACTGTGCGACGGCGCGCCTGTAGACCTTCGTTCGCAGGTTCGACAGCATCTCCAGGTACTTGCGCCGAAGCGCGTTGATCTCAGCGGTTTTCGGTCCACCGCTGTTGCCGTACCCACCCATCATGCCCAGAGCTGACGCGGCGAACATAAGCGGAAACATCAACATGTACGGGCTGGTGATCTTCCTGACTCCAGAGGCCAGGAAGATGCCGATCATGCCAATGATGGCGACCACCATGAGAATTGGCAGTAGCTTCTGCCACTTACTCGGGGGGACAACCTCTTTGATCTCCGGGGGTGGCGGAACCTCTGTTTCGACACTGACCTCTTTGCCGTCCGGTACTTCTACACGGCGGCGCGGCGGAATCCATGGTTCTGTGCTCAATTCCCGCTCTTCCCTCCGTTGAGAACCACCGCCAGCGGCGAGGGTGGCACCGTGTCCTGCGCTACAAGTGCTGCTTCTTTGGATAGACCGGGCCCGGCCGCCAGGATCGACAGGATCGCCCAGGGCGCCGGCAGCGGCGAGGACAGGCCCAACGCCGACGCCGGCGAGGTACCTCCGGTGTCTCCCTGGTTCATGAAGCCGTAGCGGACGCCGCGATCAGACACCCACCATTGCGTTTCCGTCGCCGGGGAGCGTGGGTCCGAACCTGTTGTCCGAACATAGAATCCGGATCCGGGTGCCGCATACATCGAAACGGTGGGTCGCGACACCAGGTCGTGGCGCCACAGGGTGCGCTGCTGTTCAGTGAGGGGAAGCGCGGGCAGGAACGCCAGAGCCGGGGTGGCTTGCTGTTCGCCCGCCTTCTTCTTCCACTGCCAGCAGGTCACCGGATCGGTCAGGCTCGCCACCGAATGCAGTGCTTTCTCGGGGAACATCGAGGTGTCCAGGCCCGGGGATGCCGCGGGCAGCCGCGCGACAACGTCCTGCGCTACCGTCGGGGCGACGTTGGCGCCGAATGCATTGGTGTTCCGTAGAACCGAGGCCATCACTTCGGGGATCTGCTGGACCCCATCGGGGAGGACGACGTACCAACTCACTGAATTTGCTTGCGGGACGCGAAGGACCGAGCCGATCACCGCGCCCGGCGCGACGGGATATGGCGGCGGGGCACCTGCGTCGGGAACGACCGGCGAGGTGATGGGACGGCTCGCCGGTATGGCGTTGAACAGATCCTCGCTGATGATGTCGATGCTGGGGAATCGTTGCAGCCCCAGGCCGAGGACCAGCGCGGTGTCGTCGATGTTGATCTTGCGTCGTACGCCGTTGTTGAGCAGCCACGTGGCCTGGTCGGGGCCCTGCACAATGCGGGCCCCCGATGGATCCACCTCAAGGATCTGTTGCTGGTCGCCGGCGATGACCGCTGTGTGCGTCTCGGGCTGCGCGGTGCCGGGCCGGTCGATGACATCGCAGGCGCTCCACACCGAGTCGGTCTGCGATGGCTGAAACACCTGTTCGGGGGCTCCGGCGATGCCTACCAGCGGTCCTCGCGGCATGTCCTGGACCTCTTGGGGTTTGACCTGCGCGGCCTTGTCGGGGTTACCGATGATCAGCTGGGCTGACACCAAGTTGAGGACCGGGTAGAGCTTGTTGTCGATGGTGACGTACAGCTGGGAGGAGTCGCGCGCCTGAACGATGCGTGAGTTATCCCGTAGCCCTTGGGGTTTGAAGTAGGCCAGCGCGACCGCCGCGAGGCAGATCAAGGCGACCAGCGCGAATCCGCTGAGCTGCGCCATCGCTGTGGACCGCGCCGGGTCGTGACGCATAGTTGTGTCGTACCGTGTCAGCGCATGGTTGAGCCGGGCCACCAGGAACTTGTATCCGCTGACTTGAAGTTTGGACGTGGGGATGAAGGGCATCAGTCCACCTCGGCCAACACGGAGGTGAGATCGATTCCGCTGGTGCTGGATTCAGCGTCGAGGATCTTCTGCAGCGCCCGCACCATGTCAGCACGCGCGATGGTCATGAGCAGTTCTTCGTCAACGTCGTCGTCGCCGGACAGCGCCTCGTCGTTGCGAACGTCGCGGGCGTCGGCGGCGTTTTCCAGCGCCTTTCGGACGAACCGGCCGTTTCCAACGATATCGATCGCGCTGCGCGTCGTTGTGGTCATGGCCGCCAGTTGGTCACGGGCGTAGCGAATCAGAGCGTTACGGCGCTCCGTGTCCGCGCCGCTGTCACGCAGCGCAGCGAGCACACCATCGAGTAGCTCGACCGGGTCGCGATTCTGCGCGGTCGTCGACAGCGAGCTGAGCTTCTCACAGACCGTACGCAGAAGTTCGATCGTGTCAGCAGCGAGCGTGTCATCTCGACCTGTGGCCAGCGCTTGCGCGATCTCGACGAGTTCGTCTGGGGTATAGGTGGTGAACCGGAAGCGATGCGCGAATCGTGTCGCCATGCCCTCGTTGGTTGCCAACACCTGGTCGATCTCGTTCTCGTAGCCGGCGATGATCACGACGAGCCGGTGCCGCTCGTTTTCGATGTGGGTGAGGAGCGTGTCGATGACAGCTTTGCCGAAGGCATCCGCGTTGGAGCCCTTATTTTCGGCGCTCACCAGCGAGTAGAACTCGTCGATGAACAGCACCCCGTCCATCGCCTGACGAACGTATGCCTCCGTCTTGGCTTCCGAATCGCCAAGGTGCTGACCGATGAGCTGCTTAGCCGACACCGTGACAACCTTGCTGGTCTTGACGATTCCGAGACCGCACAAGGTCTTCGCGATGACGTTGGCCACTGTGGTTTTACCAGTGCCGGGCGGTCCGATGAAGATCATGTGGTTGGCCGCAGCCGGGGTCTTGAGACCAAGTTTGCGTCGCTTCTCGGCCATCCGGATCCGCGACCGGAAGGTGCGGACTTGTTCTTTCAGGTCGTACATGCCCACTTGGGCGTCGAGCTCGGCGGTCGCCTCAGCGAGCTTCTCGGCGCGTTCGGTGGCTGCGCGCGCCTCGGCGAGATCGGCGGAACTGGGACCGGTGGCCGGATCCCAGGGATCAGTACGTTCTGCGATCGCCTCGACGGTGGTGAGCTGAAGACGGATGCCCTTGTCGTCGAGGGCAGCGCTCACCTCCGGCGACGGCGCGGCGGCGTTGACCTTTCGCATGAGGTCTTTGGCGCTGTCTTCGTCTCCGCGCTCCCGCGCGATCAGCGCCGAAAACCACTGCGCCACTGGCACCGCCTCGGACAACGTCGTCTGCTCGGAAACGGTCCTCAGATAGCCGGCGGCCTTATCGAACTGACCGAGATATGCGTGGGCAATACCGAGCGCTAGTTCAACTGCGACCTTGAGCACCGCGTCTCTGTCGAACAATGCAAGGTGCTCGCTCAGCGTATCGATCACGTCCGGCCACCGTTGAGCCCGGTAATAGATTGCGGCTTTCACCCACGCCGTCACTGAGGTCGGTGTGGCCTCCGCCAAGGCGTCGATCGCCTCGGCATAGTCGGGAGGGTTGCCCGTGGCCAAGGAGCTCGCCAGCGCCGCGGCGAGCGCCGACTGGTCATAGATCGGCTGCTCCAGCGCGACGATGCCCATGCCGATGTCGAATCGCGGCCACAGCTGTGCCGCCGTGATTCCCATCCGGCTGACTTGCGCGTGCATCTGCTGGCGAGCGCGCCACGCGCGGTACATCGTGCCGGACGCGTTGTCGCCGCACAGCATTCGGCCCAGCCAAGCGTCGCACATCGCCGGGTCGAGATCGGAGGCAGCGGTGAAGTACCGCATCGCCTGTTGGTGGTCAGCGTGACCGCCGTCCAGGAGCCCCAGAGCAGCCACACCGGCTTCGAAGTTCTCTGTTGCCGCACTCATATGGCGTACCTCCTGGTGAATTCGGCGGCTTCCATCTCCCGGTACTCCTCGGGCGTCGGCAGTTTCTGCACGCGGCGGTAGAAACGGTCCATCCGGTCGGGATCGCGCCCCTCAGCGGCCACCGTCGCCAGCGACCACAGTCGCAGTTCCATACGGTATTTCGCGCGGGCAAGCTGTCCCAGGGCAACGATCTCCCGACCCAGGTCGACATCACCGAGGTCCAAGGCGTCATCGTCGAGCATCAGTGCGCTGACCTGGCCCCGTCCGTTGCAGCTCACTCCAACCGATCCTGACGGGTTGTAGACAGAGAATTCCTGCGGATAGAAGTCTTCGATGTCGGGTATGGCCTTCTCGGTTGTCACGCGCTCACGTCCCTGTCTGAATCCTGATGCCACGTACCGTTAGCGAGCATCGACACAATCTCGCCGAGTTCTTGGTGCCCGGGTGCGACAGTGAGGCCGCGGCGCGCATAGGCCAGGGCTCTGTCGGGTTGCTCGACGTGCCGGGCGGCAAGCTCGCGGCACACGTTCGCGACCAGGGGTGTCATCGTTGGCAGCGCCTCAGTGACGACCCATGGTGGCGGTTCGGCGCCGAACAGTGGCCCGGTGACGAGTTCGGCGGCGCGCGCGAGATTTTCGGTGGGTGAGGTCACTGGATCGGATCCCACCAGAGCGACGAAGCGCGCCCAGTCGCTGTCGAGGTCGATGCGGTAACCGTCTTCTGTTGCCATGGGTTGCAGCCCGCGGCGCCGGATTTTGCTCATTGCCACGTGAAAGCTCTTCTGTTTCTGGCGTTCCGGCCCGTAGAGCAGTTCACATAGGTGCGTTGTGGTGATCGGCTGAAGCAGCGCGATCGCCCCGATGATCTGCTGCTGCATAGGTTGCAGCGCTACCCCGTCGGAGTCAGTGACCTCGAAACGGCCGAACACCGTCATCAGTCCACCGTTGGGAGCATCATCGGCCGTGCCGGTGGAGTCCTCTGCTGCCGGTTCGGCGGTCTGAGCAGTCGGGTCTTGTCTGGGTTCGGTTGGCGTTGAATCAAAGTCAGTGGTTGCGGTCGGTTCTCCGTCGTCGGTGGCCCCGACCGCCGGCGTCATCGGTACGCCTGCTGGCCCCTGCCCAAGATTGTCGGCGTGGTCCGCCTGCTCGGCGGCGTCAAGTTGTTCAGAAGTGCCAGGGGACGTCATTGCCGACTCTGCAGGTATCCGCAGCGGACGCACGGGCCAGGAAGTTCCGGCGGCGAGTACGTCGACCCAGCCTGGCTGTGCTCCGTCGATGAGCGGATCAGCGATGACGACCGTCGCGTCCGGGCTCTCGCTGAGCCGCACGCCCGCCAGTGTCTTCTCGTCCCCTTCGGCGCCTTGAATTTGCGCCTGCAGTAGCCAACTGTCGATCAACTCAGCGCGACCGTGGCACAGCACACCGATCTCGTCGATGGCCAATGCGTTGACGGCGATGACCTCGTGTTCTCCGACACCGACCACGACCAGAACCGGATCTGCGGAGGAATCACGCAGTCCGGGCTCGCTGCCTCGCGGCGCGCGCAGCCAGCCCGGCTCGTCGTCCGGCTCCCAGGGGACTGGCAGCCGCCCTGGTTCGGCGGAAAATTTCACGCGGATCCAGTTCGGGTCGATGCGCACGACGATCACTCGTGAGGAGGTCAATGAGTGCACCCCTCCCAGGAGCCGGCGTGCGGCACCGGTGAGGCATTCACTGACCAGCTCCGCCGGTGTGATGACCGCAGCGGTCATGCGTGCGACCTCTCGGCCGAACCGTTGTGATCGTCGGAGCCGTCAGCAGCAGCTGTGGGGGTGTCGGCCGAGCCGAACCACAACTCCGTGTCCAGTTCGGGTGCTGCCTCGCGGGCGGCCTCTCTGCGGCGGTCGTTGAGCACCGCATAGCATTCGCGGAGGCCAGCCATGATGACGTCGCCCAGCTGCGACGCGCTGTACCGCTGGGTGACGCCTTCGCCGAGATAGACGTCGGTGACCGTGCCCCATCCATCGACTTCAGGCATGACATCCGGATCGTCCGGTGCTGCCCGCCGCACCCGCAGATTGTTGAATGCCGCGTCTTGGACCGCACCGATCGCGTCGCCCAGGCGCTGGCTCTTGGCCAGCCATTCCTCTACCGCAGGATGATATGCCACCCGTCGTCCCCCTACGTTTCTGTCGGCCGGGAGCGCTTGCGCTGGCCCGCGATCGGTTCGCTCACTTCGACGCTGTCTTTGACCAAGGGTTCGTCGGGGAACCACTCGGGGTTTCGGTCGATCTCTTTGCCGTCGGCTCCCTTGTTGCCGTGGGGCATCATGCCCATCGGCATCATTCCGCCACCCATTGGCGTGCCGCCACCGCGCGGAACCGCGGTGGTCGGCACCGCGGTGGTGCTAGCGGGCGGCGGCGCGGGAGCCGGCGGCGCGGCCTGCTCCGGTAGACCAGCGGGCATGGTGCGGCCGCCGCCAGCGCCACCTCCACCGCCGAGACCACCAAGTGGGTCGCCTCCAGAACCGAGCTTGCTCAAAGGATTTCGCGGTGATCCACCACCGGCACCGCTTGACGGTGAACCACCCATTGCGTTGCCAAGCTGGCTCGCGGCCTGGCTGGCAGCCTGCGTCGCCTGCTGTCCGGCTTGCTGGATTTGCTGACCGACCTGGCCGAGGGACTGACCGATCGCACTGGCCACTTGCGTGGGAATCGACATCAACGTCTGCATCATCTGACCGGCCAGCTGCCCGGTCTGGTTAGCTGGATCGCCCTGCCCCGTCGGATCTGCAGCCTGAGCCAGCGGGTCATCAACTGTCCCAAGTTCTTTGGCGCCCTGGTGCGGCAGGTGAGGATCACCGTCACCACCGATGCGCGGAGAATCCCCCGGGTGGTTCACTTCCTCGTTGGTCCCCCCAGCACCTTGCCCGAAGGTGGTCATCGTCTTTGCCGACACCTCCTTCATCTGGGTCATCTCACCCTCATGCTGAGCGGCTTCCGACGCGCCGCGAGGATCCCCCGCATTGGCCCTGGCCGCTGCCGCCAGGAACAGCTGGCGTGTCTGCTCGTAGTCCTCGGCGCGGGGATGGTCGGCGACAGCCGTGCTCCAGTGACTAGCGACCTGACGTGCTGAATTAGCTTGTGCACCAGCAGCCGTCGCCGAATTCTCCATCCAGCGCCCGAAATCCTGCAGCTTTACCGACAATGCCTCGGCATCCTGGCCTTGCCACGACGCGGGAAGCCCTCCGGCGAGCTGCTGCAACGACTGTGCTGCCTGGCTGAGATTGGTCGCGGCGGTGTCCCAGCCCGTGGCGTGCGGTTCGAGGCCGCTCTCACCGGCGCCGGACCGCAAAGCCAGGTCGACCATGTCAGGTTCAGCCGGGACAGTGGCCAGAGCTGCCGGCATGTCGAAAGGCAGGTCCGGGACCGTCACCGCCGGCGGAGCGGGGATGTCGGACGGGGTCACGGCAGCCGCTGCTGCCGGAGTTCCTTGACCGCCCACATTCGCGGCGCCCTCGGCGTCGGTGACGACGTAACCGGTCAAGGCTGCGGTCACCGCTTGGCCGCCCTCGGACAACCGAGGGATGCCGGCCGCCAGCTGAGAGCTGAGCTTGGCGGCGTTGACGGCAACCCGGTTGGTCGCCGCGACGGACACCGGGTCAGAGCCCGGCGGTAGCGGCGGCGGGATGGCCGCCGGAGCGCTCAGTGCCGCGGCCGCTGCCGACAGGGCCGCGGCAAGCCGCGGTCCAACTTCGGCAGGGTCGACGCGTACACCAGCCACTTACAGCGCACCACCTGCCGCGGCGTTCACCGCAGTCGCCCCTGCATGGTCGGCATCCTCGTACCGGCCGGCTGCGCTGGCGAGGTTGTCCCCCATTGCGGAGTGTTCACCGCTGGCACCGGTTGCCTGCTCGCCGACGCCGTCGAAGAACGCCCGCATCGCGGTGCCCACCGGCGCAGCGACCGGCCCGTGGCAGCGCAGGAATTCCTGCTCGACGTCGGCGATCCACTGTTTGCATGCGCGGCTGTAGTCATCGAGTTGCGACGCCGCTGCGGCGTTGCCGTCGGCGGCGGTGCGAAGCGATGCGGGATCAACGGAAATGCGCTCTGAACTCATGCGGTAATGATCTTTCAGCCTATAGGGGTTTTCAACAGGCCTGCCACCGCTCACTACGGATTGCTCAGCAACGGCCGTCGCGACACCGGACATGAGTCCACTCCCCTCTTTGCTTGCTAATCTATACCGATAATGTACTACGCTAACATGTGCCTGTATGGGGCGCCATCGGTCACACTGCCAATCTATGACGGCCACCCCCTGTGAGCACACATCAATAACCTCCCCCAAGGCCGCCCCGTGAGCCGCCGCGTCCTGCGCGGATTCGACCCCTCCGCATTCTCCCAGGCCCGCGAAGCCGCCGGCATGAGCCGCAAAGACCTGGCCCGCCTCGCTCGAACCGGCCGCGCCACCATCGACAACTGGGAGACCGGCCGAGTCACCCCACAGATCGACGTCCTCGTCCGCGCCGCCAAGGCTCTCAACGCCCCCCTCGACACGTTCGTCAACATCCCCGCCAACCAGCGATATCCCGGCGATCTGCGCGTCTTACGCGGGCTAACACAACCCCAGCTCGCCAACGCGACCGGCCTGAGCACCACCACCATCGGCGCCATCGAGCGCGGCGAAGTCACCCTGTCCGATGCCAACGTCCAGGCCATCGCCGCCGCCCTCAAACTGAGCCCTCAGACCTACCAGCAGGCCTTCGAACGCGTCCGTACACGGCCGCCCGGCACGCCGGCGTAGACCTGCGCCGGGCGGTTGGTCACCCTCCCGATTCCCTCTGCTGCTCTCAAAGCAACCAGCATGGGCGATACTTTGAGACATGGACCCCGTTGACGCCCTCTTGCAGCAAGCGCGCCAACTGCTGGGCGGCTCCACCCCGCCGGACCCCGAACCCGCCGCCCTCGGTGAACCCAACCTCGCCGGCCAACACCCGACCAGCTGGGACGGTGACGCCAGCACCCAGGCCGCCACCACCAGCACCACCCTCGACGGCCAGCGCGACCAACTACGCAGCACCCATCACAACGCCACCACCACCATCGCCGCCGCCAACACCATCGGACAAAACGCGCGCGACAACCTCACCGCAGTCGAGACCGCCTGGCAACAAGACAAAAGCACCTTCACCCCGACCACCGCCCAGGGCCAAGCCGCCCTACTGCAAGCAGGCCAGCAACGCATCACCGAAGCCACTCAAATCGTCGAAGACACCGCCAGCCAGTACCAAAGCGCCGCACAACAACTCCAGACCCACACCACCGAACTCGGCGGCGACTCCACCGACCCCACCATCCAAGCAGTGGATTTCACCGACCTGCCACAACGCCCACAGACCGACGATCCGCGCAAGTACTGGCTGGGCACTGACGACATCGTGACTCTCGAACCCGGCGCCCTAGGCCCCCACGGCTACATGGAGCTGGCACCGAACTCCGGAGTGTGGGTGCCCAATCCCCGCAACTTCCCCGTCGGGGTGGACCGGGCGCCAAGCAAGAGCCCGATCGACCTCAGTCGCGTCGTCCATCTGGCGCCCGGACAGCTGGGCCCCTACGGCTATGACGAGCTCGTGCCGGGCTCCGGCACCTGGATTCCCAGCCCGAGCTCTTTGGTCGTCACCCCTGATCCGGGTCCACCGCAGTCGCCGATCGATCTGCGCAAGATCGTCCAGGTGCCCGCCGGGCAGCTGGGACCATCCGGTTACACCGAGCTGGTGCCCGGCACCTGGGTGCCAGACCCGCGCGCCAACGGGCCTCGATAGCGACGACGAGCTGCCCGAACATCCCCCGGACGGGTGCGGGCAATCCCTCGCAGATTTTCCACGCCCACGCCGACCTGTCGGACCCGCCGACTATTATTGAGCATTCCGTTTAATCCCCTGTGTGGGTATCATCGGGAGTCATGGGGAGTAGTGCTGCCTGCGAAGCCGACCTCGCGATCGAAGCGGCCGGCCAGTGGGGCATGTTCACTGCCGCCCAGGCGACTCGTCTGGGCCTCACCCGCAAACGGCTCACCCAGCTGACAGCGGCCGGACGCATCCATCACGCCGATACTCGCGGCGTCTACCGCTTCGCCGGCGCACCCGAGGACATCACCCTCGACACCCTCAGGGCACTGTGGCTGGCGTTGGATCCGGAGTCGTTCGCCGGCGAGCGAATTCGTCGGCTGCACACCGGCGGCACCGACGCCATCGTCTCCCATCTGGCCGCAGCACATTACGTCCACGGCCTGGGCAGCCTGCACCCCGACTACCTGGACTTCACCGTGGTTGCCCCACGACGCAGCAACAACCCCCTCGTCCGCTTCCGCGTCACCGAACACACGTCGTTCCAGATTGTGGCCGGCCTGCCCGTGACCACCATCGCCCAAACCGTCGCCGACCTCTACAGCGACGGCATCGACGCCGGCCACCTCGGCGACATCCTCACCGACGCACTGCTCAGCGCTGCTGCCGACATGGCCGCCATCACCGCCGCCCTCGACCCGCTCACGGACAACAACGGCCGAGACACCATCCTGCACGCACTGTCCGTCGTCGGCGCGCCCGAGTCCCTCGCCGAAGCCAACGAACTGCTGTTCGCCGGCCGACGATGAGCTGGTCGGCCGACTACCGCTCCGAACGCGCCTTCTGGGTCGCACTGCGGACCCGCGCCACCCAGGAGTCGCGCACCGACCACACACACTCGTCGCAGGAACTCATCCGACAGTTCGTAATCCAGAGATTCATCGCCCGACTGTTCACCGACACCGACAGCATCCCGTGGGTTGTTGCCGGCGGCACCGGAATGCTCATCAGGATGCCCGGAGCCCGCGCTACCCGCGATCTCGACCTGACCACACTCACTCCCGACCTCGGCGAACCCCAGGCCGTCCAGCAAGCATTGTCGACCGCCACCGGCGCCCACGACGCCGACCCCTTCATCTACACCGTCGACACGGGAAAGCCGTTCACCGGCGCGGTGCGCGGCACGAAGCTCCGGATCACCGCCACCATTTCAACCGATCGCGCCGCCACCTTCGGCCTCGACGTCGCCGCCGACACCATTCTCGTCAGCGATATCGAACACCAGCAGATGCAGCCCGCGGTACCCGGCATGCGAGGACTGCCTCCCCTGCCGTCAGTCCCGTTGTTCCCCCTGGCCAGCCAGATCGCCGACAAGGTCGTGGGCGTGATGTACCGCGACGACAAGAACCGCTCCGCCAACCGCTACCGAGATCTCGTCGATCTGGCCCTCTACGCACAGTCCGTCGATGTCAGCGCCGCCGCGCTGCGCTCTGCGCTTGCGGCCCGCGCCGCAACGCGTGACCAGCCCCCGCCGGACCGTATCGAGATTCCCCCAGGCTGGGACGCCGGTTACGCCCGCACCGCAGCCTCGACCAGCTTGCCAGTACCCCTTCGCGACGCCGCCACCGCCGCCGATGTCGTCAACGCCTGGTTACAGCCCGTTCTCTCCGGCAGCATTGTGGCAGAACATATCTGGGACCACGGCGCATCGGCGTGGCGACCACCCGATCACGCCCCGCATCGGCCCGGCGAGGTCTGGGTCCGCCCCCACACCCGGGACGGCCGCGACATCGCCGACTATTACCGCCGCGCACCGCGGCGGCCATGAAGCCCACATTCAGGCGCGGTGTCAGCCTGCCCGCCGAATCTGTTGTGGCGCACTGTAATCGCGGTTATCACCGCACGCTGCGAAATCGCGTTCACCGAGTCGTGTGCACCACAGGCGCCCGTCGCCGTGCAGGCGACCATGGTCCGGTGCCCTGCCGCCGACCCATTGGAATGCCTCTATTTCTGCGCGGTGTGCACGCTGGACGGCCGCCACGGCTGGATCGAGGTCGCTGTCATGGCTGGCGATGATGACCAGATCGATCGCATCACTGTCAGCGGCGGAGATAACCGCGAGCGCGCAGAGAACGTCGATGCCTTTTTCGCGCGCTTCCACGTCCGATTGCAGCGCTGGGCCAGGGCCGGTGCTGTAGCGCTGCTGCACCACGCGATAACGCAGCGGGCGGTGAGTCACCGTGACAAGGGGGTCGGTCTCCCATTCGCGTTGTTGGGCGAGGTTGCGCTGGTAGCCGGCGAGGTCGTATTCAGGCTCCGGCAGCCCGCGGAACACCTGCACCTCAGCGAGTTCTGCCCTGCCGCGCCCGGCGGCTGCGCGCACGTCGAGCAGTCGTCGTGCGAACGCTCCCGGGGAAATCAGGCACTCGTGCAGCGGGCGTTCACCACAGAATCGCTCATGACCTCGTAGGTGCACGTTCTGGTAGTCGACGATCACTGCCGCCTGGTGTGCGGACATGATGTTCTCCTTGGGTTCTAACCGCGCCGATGCCGACGCAGGCCTCTGACCAACGCCACTGCGAGCAGGCCGAGTCCGATCGGGATAAGGAATGGCGCAGACCGCGCGGCATCGGAGACGACGATGGACCCGAATCGCCACATCGCTGAGTGGGCGAACGTGTCGAGCAGACTGTGCTGGTGGTAGTGCCCGGCGGCGATGAGCGTGATCATGATTTGAACGTAGAAGGCCGCGTGGTCGTCTTCCAGAGGACCAGCCCCTGCCGGGCCGGTGAGCTGCTGCTGGCAGCCCCGGTGAAGACTGCGGGGAATCTTGCTACGTTCCTTGATGTGCCCATGCTTGCGCTGCACACCATGCATTCCGGCCCTCCGGAGTTGGCCGACCAACTGCCCGCGTTGGCACGGTTGGCGATCGCTATGGATAACACCGGGGAGTTCCGCTACTGGTACGCGAGCCTGGAGGTGCCGTGGCGGATGAGCTTGCCTGAGGACGTCGACCCGACGCAGGTGCCGCAGGGCTGGTTGCGCCGGGACGGCGGCCGGCTGGTCTATCTCGCTCGCGAGCTGATCGTCGCGTTCCCGGCTGACAGCCCGCCGATGACGGTGGACCAGCCCAACATCGGAGTCGGTGTTGCTGTTGTCACCGATCCCAGCCTCGTTCAGGATCTGGCAATGGACCCGGCCAAGGTGGCCTATGTTGGCGGTTTCAGCGGCGATCTCACGGCCGCGGTCACGCCGCTGGCCGCCCGCCCCGCTCGCCGTTGATCCGTTCGGGGCACACCGCGCATTCCCCACTTTCCCAACGCCTCGGCCAGCGATTCATGGTGAATCGGTCGCTGCGGGCCTCGTCAGGCCGGGCAGCCGGTGCAGATTCCGGTGTTGTCGGCGAAGCTAACACGCCAGGCGCACGGACCGCAGATCGTCTCGCAAGCGTCGTAGTCGGTGCATCCGCACACTCTGCATACCCGCGGATAGCCCCATTCGATCCGCGTGATGTGCTGGCCTGTGGTCACGCCACGGTGGGTGGCGCAGTAGAAGTCGATGAACCGGCCGGTCGTCCAGTCGGGGAAGCCCTCGGCAATCACGTCTGCGGCGGTGATCGCTTCCAGCGGTTCCCGTCGCACGTCGAGTGTTTCGACAGTCTCGATCACCTCCAGGGGCTCCCCGTGTCGACGCCCACGCACCTTCTTGCATAGCGTGAGCAAGTCGCCCGGGTACAGGATGCGGTTGCCGCGCTTGTCCATCCACCAGTTGACACGTCGTGTCTGGGTCTTCACTCGACGGCGCACCTGATCGGCGGTCAAGGCCACACTCATCAAACGTGGCATTCCAATCCCTTTCTCCGATTGATCATTGTGCTGCGCGCGACCGCGCCCATACGGGAGGATGCGACGACCGCCAAACCAACTGTGCCAAGAGGACATTCAGCTGCCACATGACATGACTGATCAGCCCTTGTCGACAAGCAGCACATTGTTTTTCGCTGAGATGGGCCGTTCGCGCGGACGCACACGACGCAACGCTAGACGGACGGTGAGATTTCAGCCCAGGACGGGTTACCGGGGCGCCGTACGGCCTCAGTGTTAGCCCTTCGCGTCCTCCGACGGTGCCGCCTTCAGGTACCCAGACAGTGCCGTCGAACACGCCGCCGGTTCGACGCGCTATCCAGGTCTTGACCGTTACGGTCTCCGGATTTTCGGTGTTATAAGTCACGGAGTGCCCGGATCTGGGTTCTGGGTGGTGGCGAAGTACTGCCGAGCCTCCTCGACGTAGCGGGTTGCGTCGGCGACGTAACGCTCGGCATCGGCGCGAGTCTGCGCAATCTCGGCGTCTGCCGCTTGCCGCGCCTCGGCGATCATACTGTCGGCACGGGACTGTGCGGCGGCGACCTCGGCGGCGGCGTCAGCCCGTATGCGGGCTATCTCGTTGCGGGCCTGTTCGAGTTCGGCTTGCGCGGCGGCGCGCTCGTCGGCGCGTTCGGTGGCGCGCTGTTGGGCGCGGGTGTCGGCGGCGGCGGCCTGTTCCTGGGCAGCGGCGACCTCGGCGGCGGCGTCGGTCCGGGCCTGGGCCAGCTCGGCGCGCAGCTCTTCGATGGCTGCTTCTGCTGCTGCGCGTTCGGCGATGCGTTCGGTGGCGCGCTGTTGGGCGCGGGTGTCGGCGGCGGCGGCCTGTTCCTGGGCAGCGGCGACCTCGGCGGCGGCGTCGGTCCGAGCCTGGGCCAGCTCGGCGCGCAGCTGTGCTGTTGTGGCTTCTAGTTCGCGGCGTTGGGTTGCCCATTCAGACTCCCGTTGCGCGGCAGCGGCTTCGGTCTCGCGGATCCGTTGTGCAGCGGTGTCTTCGGTCTCGCGGATCCGTTGCGTGGCGGTGACTTCGGTCTCGCGTGCGAGGCGGCGTGCGGCTTCGGCCGTCTGCTGATATTGGTCTGCGGCGGCAAGGGCTGTTGACGCGGCGGCTTGGGCGTCGGCCTTTTCAAGGTTCGCGTTGTGGGCCTGTTGTTGAGCCAGTGTGCGGAGCCGGTCTGCCTCAGCGATTTTCTGGCGCACGGTGAGCCGCACGGCTCCGGGGCCTAGTGTGCGGCGACGTTCGATGAGTTTGTCGACCGGTGTTCCCGCGACGGCTACCAACTCGTCGGGTGGTTGGATTCCGGCCTGCTGGGCGGCTGCGACGGCGTCGGCGGCGACGCGCTTTGTGATCGCTGCCCAGTCCTCGATCGGCAGTTCAGCGATGTGCTCTTGGAGTCGGGTCACCGCCTGCGCCGTCCTTGGCCGCCGGCGGTTTCGGATTCTTCTTTGTCGGGCGAGTCGGCTGGGGTGGCAGCATGCGCGCCTGGTGTCGTGTTAGTCAATTGTCTTGTCGCTGTTGCGCTTTCGGTGAGGCGTTGTGCTTGTTGGGTGAGGACCAGGCCGAGCTGGCTGAGGTACACGGCGGCGGCTTTCTCCAGGGTTTCGTCGCCGAGTTCTTTGGCGTCGCGGCTAATGCCCTTGAGTAGTTCTTGAGCCAGTTCCGGACCTAGCCCCATGTTGGCGGTGGCGGGGTCGGTGGCGGCGGGCTCGGTGTCGGCGGTGGTGATCACCCAAGTCAGACGTTGCCAGCATTGAGCGATGGCTGCCGCGCGTCGGTGTTGTTCTGTCTCGTGGTTGGACCGTTCGTCGGCACGACGTGCGGCGATCATCACCGTGAGCAGGATCAGCAGGGCGGCCAGGATTGCGCAGATGCCGGCAAAACCGGTGCTGGCCACCCAGTCGCGCATCGGTGGGAGGTCGGCCGCCGCCGATATTAGTGTTTGCGGAGCCATGATCGGCACCCTAACCGGGAAGTCGGAGACGACGGACGGACGGCTCCAGCGGGTTGCTGATGACGGCGGGCGAAGGTGTACCGGCGGCGGTTGTTCGACACGCTGCAGGCGACCTGGTTGCGTGGTTTGGCGAGTTCGTCGTCGACGGCGCCGGGTTGGCGCTCACGGGTGGCTGTTTTTCCGGATCCAGCCGCGGTGGCGATAGATGGCTGGGCCAACTCGCTGCGCGCCCAGTAGTCGAGTTGCCGATAGGTGATGCCGACGACGGCGCAAGCTGCGGGTCCACGCCAACCTCGGGTGTCGTCGGCGACTGCGGATACTGCGTCGAACGCTTCGGCGTCCAGGTCTTCGAAGCTGAGCTGTTGTTCCGTCATGGTGGCCCTCCCGGGTTTCGATGGTAGGTCGGCCGGATGGGCAGACGCCTGTGACGCACTAGGTTCGCGGCTTTTGTTAGCGCCTGACGCGTTGTTGTCAACGATGCCCATAGCGCCTTCGGGCACGACGGATTACATGCGGGTCGCCGGTGCCGGTTCGATCCGGAGCATGTAGATCTTGGTGTCTGTTGTCGTCGAGATGATGATCCAGTCGGCCCCGCTCGTGGGAGTGACAAGCCGGCCCCACGTCGTGGGGTCATGCCTGCGACGCCAGCGGCGGCAGGAGCACCATGATCAGGCATGCGTCTACTATACCCGACACTCAGAATGTCGTCTATAGTAGACGTTGCGGCGGCGGTGAAGACCCACGTCCGTCCGCACCACCCGGACACGTCAGTGCCCTGGGCTATACATCCACCTGGAGTAGAAAGAGGTCCGCGACGATGAAGCCGACTCCCGAGCAGCAGGCGATCATCGAGGCCGCCAAGACGCACAGTCACCTGGTCATCCAGGCCGGCGCCGGCACGGGCAAGACCTCGACCCTGCGGATGGTCGCCTCCGAGATCAACAGCCCCATGCTCTACATCGCCTACAACCAGGCCATCAAAAAGGAAGCCGAGAAAAGCTTTCCCAAGCATGTCAACTGCAAGACCTCCCATGGATTGGCCTTCGCTGTCGTCGGGAAACGATATGCACACCGCCTCAAGGGCGGCCGCCAAACCAGCAGGGATGCAGCACAAATACTGGGCACGTCGTGGCTGGAACTCTCCGTAACCCTACGGATTACCCCGGCGCAGATGGCCCGCATCGCCACCGACACCGTCCAGCGATTCTGCTACTCCGCCGACGACGAAATCGGCCACCACCATGTACCGCACCAGAACGGCGTCTTCGACGACAACCACCAGGCCCTCGCCCGCTCCGTCCTGCCCTACGCACGCAAGGCGTGGTCGGATCTGCGCAATCCCGACGGGCGTCTGCGGTTTAACCACGACCACTACCTGAAGATGTGGGCTCTCACCCGCCCACGACTCGACACCGATGTCGTGCTACTCGACGAAGCCCAAGACTCCAATCCCCTTGTCGCTGCACTTGTTCAGCGGCAGGACGCGCAACAGATAGCGGTCGGCGACAGCAACCAGTCCCTCTATGGCTGGCGCGGCGCCGTCGATGCGCTCGGCCAGTGGGACGCCGACCACCGCCTCTTCCTGTCGCAGTCGTGGCGGTTCGGGCCCGCGATTGCTGATGAAGCCAACAAGTGGCTCGCCTGGATCGGCGCCGAGCTGCGACTGACCGGCAACCCGGCGCTACGGTCGCGCCTCACCGACCTTGAAGCCCCCAGAGCCATGCTGTGCCGCACCAACGCCGGAGCTATGTCCGAGGTCATGGACCTGCTCGGCCAGGGGCTGAAGGTCGCCCTCGTTGGGAAAGGTGACACGATCCGGCGCCTGGCCTTCGCCGCGGCCGAACTCAAGGAGTCCGGCCGCACCAGTCACCCTGAGTTATTCGTGTTCACGAGCTGGGCCGACCTACAGACCTATGTCGAGGAAGAGTCCGAGGGACGCGATCTCAAGCCGTTCGTCGATCTGATCGACGAACACGGAACCGATGCCGTCGTCGACGCCATCGACGCATTGGTCGACGAAAAGATCGCCGATGTCACGGTGTCCACCGCTCATGCCAGCAAGGGCCGGGAATGGGAAGCCGTGAAAGTCGGCGACGACTATCCCACCGACGACAGCCGCGAGGACACCGTCAAGGGCGACGCCATGGTCGCCTACGTCGCCGTCACCCGAGCCCGCATGCTGCTCGACCGCGGCGGCCTGGCGTGGATCGACAAGCACCAACGCCGACGATAGCCACTCGACCCGAGTCAGGCCGGCGGAGTCTGCCCCGCAGTCTCGGGCCCGGATCCACCGGGCCACTGCCGAGCCTGCTGCGGCGGCAGCGAGACCAACTGCACGGCACGCTGCGATGACAGCTGGGCCAGCTGGGTCACCGGCACAACCCACTGCGCTTCGTCGTCAGATCCCATGCTCATCGCCGCCCTCCCTCTGCTGCTCGTATGGAATGACACTACTTCGCCGACTCAGTGACTTGCGCCCCTGTTTCGTCGGCGTTGCCGGTTGGTCGCACCGCTCTGGCCGAACACCACTGGGACATCGCGAGCTTCCCGCGGCCGTTCCCGGTGGGAACCTCGCAGCTCACCAGCGCCAGCCATCCGCCGGCAGCCGATTGCGCCCAGGCATGCAGGCGGCCGCGAACCTGACCGCGAAAGACCAGGCCTTCGTTCTTCACGCGCATCGCGACCTCATCGCGACGGAACGTGTCATCGGGGTTAGTGATGAGCAGGCTCAGATCCACCACGACAGGTTTCGGAGGATCCACGACTCGACGCGTTGGAGGGTGCATCGCGACTGGCCATTCTTCGAACACATGTGTGATTATCGCCTTTGTCGGGCCTCGATGTCGATCACTTCACGCCACCGTTTGCGGGCGGCTGAGTCAGGCTCGCTGAATGAGGTGGTCGACGAACTCTGGAACTCGTCGTGTGGCCGGGCCAATCCAGTGGTGATCGAACAGCCCGCCGTCGGCGGCGACCTGGTTGATCTCGTAGGTCTCGGCGCCGGCGGCCTTCGCGATCGCTGCGAACTGGCTGGCCGGATACACCGTTCCTGAGGTGCCGATCGCCGCGAAAACACTCGCGGTAGCGAGCTTTTCCACGATCATGTCCAGGCCGATCGTGCGCTCGCCGAACCAGACCACGTGTGGTCGCCACTGCGTATCGGTCTCGACGACGTCGTACGTCCACTCCAGCACCTGGCCGGTGTCGACGTGGCGGATCTTGCGTAGCTCGCCGTGCATCGCCGTCAGCTCGACGGTGCAGGCACGTTGATGCAGATCGTCGATGTTCTGCGTGACCAGGTGCATGCGCGGGCCGAGGTGGCGCTGCAGGTGCGCCAGCGCGTGGTGTGCGGCGTTGGGTTCCACCTCGTGCAGACGGCGGCGCAGTCGGTTGTAGAACCGCTGCACGGTGACCGGGTCGGCGACGAAGCCGTCCGGTGTCGCCACGTCCTCGCGGCGATGACCTTCCCAGAGACCGTCGGCGCCGCTGAACGTCGGGAGTCCGGACTCGGCGCTGATCCCAGCCCCGGTCAACACCACAACCTCGGTTACGGCCACTCCCCTTTGCTCCTCTTTCGCTTCAGCTGGACTCAAAGAGTAGGTTCAGCCTATGGATCTCTTGGTGTCGACGATGTTGGCGCCGGCCGTCGCACACCAACCGCACCAATTCCTCGGTGGCCGGATCCTGGCGATACCGCGCGATGCCTTCAGCGACTAACAGGCTGACCAATTGGTGAGGTCGTACGCGCAGGGCGCAACACAGCGCCGCGAATTCGTCGACCTTGTCCTCGCCGACAACACGGTAGGACGTCTTGAGCTCATCCATCCGCGTCCACCCTGGTCATCGCCAACCAGCGACAGCGTGCACGAGCTCAGACGTCCCGCCGGCGCCGGCGCCACCGGCCAGCGCGAGCACCGCGGCGCTCACCAGTAGCCGCCGTACGCGGCGGATGATTCTCAGCACCGCGGCGGCGAACAGACCGGCAGCGCCACCGGCTAGCGCCGCGGTGGGATGGTCGCTGACGATACCGACGAGGTCCGTCACGGTCGGGGCCTCCCCGCAGGGGCGGCAACATGTGCGAAACCTGCTTCGCATTGGCGTATTTCGGCCTCATACCCAGCCTGCACCTCGTCGACCAGGGCGCCGGCGCCGCGCTCGCGGGCGATCCGCGCCGCCACATTCCACACGCTTTCGGTCTCCTCGTGCCGGGTTCCCGACAGTACATAGCCGATCTCTTCGACGACCCGGCACACGCTGAGCAGCGAGCCCATGTGGATGTGGTTGCATTCATCGAGATATCGGGCCCAGTCCGCGACTGCATCGAAATCGCGCCCCGCGATGGCGTCCTCTAATGTGCCTTTCGGCCGATCCAAGAATCCGGTCATGCCTCACCCACTCTTCCCTGCGGCGTTGGTGGATACGGATCGCGAGGGGCGCTTGCCCCCGCCTACCGACGTCGGGAACTGGTCCCATGTTCGGCCGTCCAGTTCGCGGCCAGCCGTCTTCTTGCCGACCCGCTGGAGGATCTCGCGTAATACGAATCCATGGGGGGCATCTTGTGTTGCTGAGCCGTAGATCCGGGGACCGTCGAGAACCCCGACACCGTAACGTCTGGTGCTTGTCCATTCGCCGTTTTGCTTATGCAAGAAGGCAACACCGTTGGCTAGGCAGTGGTCTCGAATCGTGCGCGCCCATTGCGGATCCATCGGGCGGGCGCCCGCGCCGGATTCACCACCAGTAATCACCCAGTCAATCCCATTCAATTTCAAGCTGGGCAACGGGCCCAGTAATGGCTCCAGCGACAAGAACCGGACCGCTGCTGGGGTCTCCCGCAAATCGTCGGCGCGCCCGGTGTAGTCATCTGATTCGATCGAGGTTCCTAGCCACACGTTGGGCAGGGGCCACGGGCATTCCCCGTCGGTCCGCTCGAACAGCCAACCGATGTTCCATGCCGGGATGTTCGGACCGTTTCGACGAAGATCCCACAGTGCCTGCATCATCGCCTTGTGGACTCGGCCCCCGTGAGCGAGAAGCTCGCGCATCCGGCCCGGTCGTTTCGTTAGTACTTGGTACCTGTGCTGCGGAGTGAGTGCCATCGTGGCGAAGATCTTCCCTTGGAAGTCAGCGGCCACGCGCGCGTGGAAGACGTCAGACATGCTGTCCAAGAACACCATTTGACTCTTGCGTGGCCACTTGACGATCGGATCCAGCACCGACTCTTGATGCATTGTCACTGCGAATCCGGGACCGCTCGTGCGTGGATCGCCGTCATTCTGGTACTTCGCCGATCCCATCGCCTTGAGTCGACGGGCCATCGTCATCGCGTAGCAGCGATCGCACCCAGGTGAAATTCGGTCACAACCAGTTGTCGGGTTCCACGTGGATTCGGTCCATTCGATGGACGTGGCGGTACTCACTGCTTCCCTCCTAGCGAATCATCAAGCAGTCGAACACGATAACTGCGATCCATCTCAGATGCCCCTCACTGCTCTTGAGTTCTGCGCAGCGCCGGCAGCATGCTTGTCCGCCTCGACTTCCAGGCGATACGGCACATTCATGCGCTTGCCTCGAACTGGGCCAGCGGATCGACGTCCGGAATGCCGTGAAGCGTCAGAGGCCTTCCGGAATCCAGTTCCTGACTCCACTGAAACACCCATTCGCCCAGACCATCGCCCGCGTCGAACTCTGCAACGAGACGGCGCGCCGCGATGTCGGCGACCTTTGGGCCGACACGCTGCAGCACAGCCAGCAGATACGTCATTCCCCAGCCGTTGACGCTGCACGAGATCGCCTCATGCCAAGCCTCACGGTTCTTGGCGATCAATTCGCGTTCGCGGATCGACTTGTATTGCGCTGGCCACCAGTCCAATTGCTCCCGCAGCAGCGTCGTCGCGGGTTCACGCTCGCGTGCGGCGCGCTTGTCTTCATCGTCGCCCCACAGCGACACTGGGCCGCTGTAGCCCTCATCCATTTGCCAGTCTCGGATGGCTCCGCGGACAGCGTCGGCCAGGTCTGCGTTCTCCGGCTTGGCGAAGTGGTTCCGCGTGTCGAAATCCCAGTCGAAGTGTTTGAGCGCAGCGGCCAGTTTCTCTAGGCCGCTCACATAGGTGCTTTCAACGAGCTGCGCGCCGGTGTGCGTGTGCGTCAAGGCAAGCGTGCCCCGGAATCGCAGATTGCCACCGTCCCTGCTGCACCCCACCGCTGGTGCGATCACCAACTGTGGGCAGACCGTGGGCTGCGCAGGTACCCACACTGTCTGCCCCCGTCTACCATCAATTCTCAGCGGTATCGCCTGGCGCACAAAGTCCTTCAGTTCCGGGCTGCATTTGCGGGATAGTTCTAGTGGAGCCTCACCCAGGGGCTCGGTACCGTCTTCAGTTGCGTTCATCTCTACTCTCCTAACCACCTCGTGATGGACTACGCGACCCTGAAGCCGTCGAAAAGTGCGGTCATGAATGTCAC
Organism: Mycobacterium sp. 050272; assembly: GCF_039023525.1. Taxonomy (NCBI): domain Bacteria; kingdom Bacillati; phylum Actinomycetota; class Actinomycetes; order Mycobacteriales; family Mycobacteriaceae; genus Mycobacterium; species Mycobacterium sp. 050272. The sequence goes on from NZ_JBCHKV010000006.1 coordinate 38,221, forward strand.
CTTCTCTTTGAATGGGTTCGGCCCCAGGTGTGGGGTCAGATGAGGAATTGGTCTAGTAAGACCTCCGCCTGCTCGATCGAAGGTCCGATCATGCACAGGTCCGCCTCCTGCCTACGTCCGGTCTGTGGCCGCGACGCAACACCGGGGTACGTCGTGGCGATCGCGCACTCGTCCACAGCTGCTGCTGTGCGCGGAGCTGCTCGGCGAACCCGTGGGTCAGCTTTGGCCAGTCGCCGATGGTGTAGTCGGCGTCGAGGATGTCGTCACAGTCGGGACAGGTGACGTCCCGGCGAAACGTCGTGAGGTCGCCGTCTTGTTCGCAAAGCGATCCGGGAATGCTCCCGCCGTCCGGCGCATGCACGTGGATGCTCATCAAACCGCCTTTCCTGACTCGTGTTTCGGGTCGGTTGTCCGATCCCGAGCATGGAGCCTGGCCTCGGCCGCCGGCGTGGGACTATCCGGTCTGCGACTGCCGCTCGTTGCTTGCCGTGCGATGAGTTCGTATCCCACATCCACAACGGAACGTGGTTGAGTGATGCCTGGGATCAGCCAGCCGGGGAACCGCACCGTCACCGTCTCCCCGAGTGCGCCGAGGTCCACGGGGACGGAGATTTCCACCCACCCGTCGACGCATGACCACTCGGCCAACAGTTCTGGTTCGGGGCCATCGTCGTTGGTGCAGTCGATGCGCATGGAATCCAGCCACACCCCGGCCGGCAACCGAATCGCCTCATCGGCCATGACCGCGGCCCCCTCGCGCCTTAACTGAATCACCTGCGCCACAGGTATTTACATTCCAAGACCCGTCATCGGTGTAATCCGTGCCATCCAAGTTCCACAGCTGCCCATTCGAGTCGAGGACACTGTCGTGCCCGCAGCCTGGACACCGGAACGCCGATAGCACGCCCACTGGATGGCGTCCCCTTCGCAACCGCGCCCGGCCGATCGCCGGCGGGGCGGTGTCCGGATCCGTCCAGACACGACCAACGTCGATCGTCCGGGCATCCGTGGACCCGCAGCGATCGCACGACTCAGCCTGTCCTCGCCTCGGTGGGCACATGAACACCTCGCCCGTGCTCGACCAGGCCCCCCACTGCACTGGCAGTCCGTCCCACCGTGGCGGCAGATCATGCGTGCGCGGCCACAGGTCCAGCTCCCCCTGCCCGGCCTCAGCCATGACGACCACCGTGGTCGCCAGCCAGGTGCGCACTCCACTTCTCCTCGAACACAGCCAGCGACGAAGCACGCTCCTGGTCAAGGTAGTGCTCGTATTCCTCGCGATGCGCTTCGCGCAGCCGCGCTAAGGCACGCCCGGGAGCCGGCGAAAGCTCCCACGACCGCAACACCGTCCGCCGCATGCCGCATGCGCACTCGTTGATTTCTTGCACGGCCGGCTGGTCCAGGTCGACGATGTCGACAGCGCTCGCAGCCAGGTCCATGTTCTCGATCGTTGAACCCGCCGGACCTGTTTTCAACAGGACCATGACGCCCATCAGCTACCGCTGCAGCTACCCTGCAGAGGGCTGCCCCGGTCGCCACCGCATCAGGTCGCCCCGCGGACGGCGAGAGGCTGCCAGAGGCGGTATCACCGTCAGCCGGCACAGCAGCTCAGTCACCTCGGGCACGGGGTCCGGCGCGGTGGGGTCAGCAACCAGGACCAGGTGGGCCTGGTGGACCCGGCCATCCAAGGCAATCCTTCGCAGCGGGCCCCGGCAGCTGTCTCCGATCCCGTCGACGATCCCCTTCACGGTGTCGATGACCACCAGAAGCGGCGCCGCCGGAAGGGGATACATCAGGTCGACGCTTCGCTGCAGCAGTGCACTGTGTTCGGTCGGGGTGGTCGCCACCTCGACGCCGGGCCAACCGATGAACTCTCCGTATTCGCGGTCGAACTGCCGCAGGATGTGAACTCGCCAGCGCGCACGAGCGGCCGCCACCGCGATGTTCTGGGCAGTGATCGTCTTGCCGCTCCCAATGAGGCCTTCAAGGTGCAGGTGCGGCCATAGGTCGGCTTCAGGTCGCCACACGATGTCGTCTCCCAGCTCTGTGACGGCGATCGGCATGCTGATGTCGGACGTCCCCGAGGTCTCGGGCGCGAAGTCGGCCTCGGGCAACGCGTAGACGCCGTCTCGCTGCCGAGCCACACTGATCTTCCGACGTGCTCGTGGCTGCGACGGTATGGATAGTGGTTGACGCTTCCGGCGTAAGAAGGACAGGTTCATACGTTCGATCGTCGGTTCCCGGTAGTGCCGTCTCAAGAGGAGGAGCTGGCCGGGAACCGGCTGGCGTCTACGACCGTCGTCCAGTATCGGACGCTCGGTCGGCCAAGCTTCTGTGTGCCGCGTCTGGATGAGACGTTCGCCCCGACTCGGGCCCTCGCCGCGGGCTACCGGCGGAGCCGTGGCGGGTGTCGCAGGCGCTTCCATTCGAGGGGATCTGGGGGCGCACCTGCGACAACCCATGATCGACGCTACAGCAGCCGATCAGGAACGCCGCGCCGCGAGCGCGTCGCAACGCCGCGCGAACTCCTCGCACTGCTGGGCTTGTACAGCGTCCCCGCCTTCCCGGTACTCGGCGGCACGGCTGCGGTAGTACCGCGCTCGGGTCGGGAAATCGGTCGGCGTCCGCGTCATATCCCGTGATTCTGCGCCACGGGTACGACAGCGTCGCAAGTCGGTACCCGGCGGCCATCAGCAACTCTTCTGCTCGACCACAAGGGTGGCCGACTCGACCACACCGAGCGCAAGCCGCCACGCTTCGAGCCGGTCGCTGTATGCGGTCTCAGGGCGCGAGCAGCCGTCATACCAGTCCGCCTGCTGCTCGCACTCAAGGTAGCTCGAATGCCAGCCGTCCGGGTGAAGCACAAATGGGTCAAGCCACCAGCGCCACCCGATCGAGTTGGGGTGGCCGCGTCCGTCAGCGAGCTGGTGCAATCGTGCGGTTGCCTCAGGGCACGAGTCGCGGACTCGATGCAGCTCCAGCCATGGGATGCACCAGCGTGGCCGCTGATCCCAGCCCCGCCAGGTGTCACCAGCTTCGAATCTCAGGCCGTCATGCCAGATCGCCCACGCCCAACCTGGCTTGCCGGCCGGCCCGCGACGGAAGCTCGCCTTCGCCTCCCCGCGATCAAGTTTGCGCTCGATCGCATCCGAGTGCAGCCACCAGCCGATGAGGCCCGGCCACGGTGTCTCGGTGAGGAAGCGACCGGCTGCCGAGGACGCATCACGCGCGGCACCGGCTCGCGCCTCTTCAGCAGCTTCAATCTCGCCGAAGAGGTCGAACTGTATCGCCGGCGTTCTCATCGAGTCCTCCTGCACCGCTTGATGTTCAGCGAGTAAGCCGTGCGATTTCGGTTGCGCTCGGCACGTAGCGCAGCGCTCGAACCCGACCCAGATGCGCCCGCTTATCTGGGTGGAAGTTCGGCTGGGGACTTCCGTCGTAGCGCACTGGCGGGTCGCCGGCGCATTCGCAGGTGGGTCGGCTCGGCGTCGTGTAGGGCTGCCCGCACCGCTGGCACCAACCGGCCTTCGAGATAGCGGTCATCATGATCTCCTTTGCATCGTGCCGGTGGTCATGTCTCGGCCCACCAGGTGCGGCACCTTGGCGCGTCGAGACGCCGAGTGATTTCGCCAACGAGTACACCGTCGCAGGTCTTGATCGTCGCTATGCGCCATCCAAGGTCATAGAGGCGTTCGGTCAGGGCGGCCGGTGTCACATCCTCCACGGCGCCACTGCCCGCCGTGCCCGACTTCTTAATCCCCGTATAGAACAGGCGCTCAATCATTTTCGGAACCTCGCAGGTTTAGTAGGCTCTCAACTTCTAACGGCGTGAAGGGTAACCTTCGTTGCCTCTCGCGGTCGTGGTTCGTCTTCAAGCTTCAGCCTCCGTGGTTCTATCCAGGAGACGTCGTGATTGTTGTGGCTCACGGCAATGCAGTTCGCGGCGGCGGCTTCGGGGTGACGCGATTGGTCGAGAACACGACCGAATCGGCGTAGCCGTCCGCATTTCCAGCTGACGCGCTGACCCGATTTCACAGCGCTGGCCTGTTGCCTGTTCATCTCCACTCCCCTTCCAGCCGCCCGACGTAGCCGGCGGCCGCGGCCTCCTCGCTCCACAGTGCGTCCATGCGCTCAGATAGCTTGCGGCGCCGTGCCGTTGCGATCTCCATGTCGACGTCGGCAGCCGCTAGGTCGGCCTTCAGTTCGGCGTATTCACAGCGCCCTTCCACCCGCGCTCGTACGTCTGCGATGGTTGGTGTCTCCGTCTTCGGGTTGGACGCCCTGGCCTCGTTCTCTAGCCGTTCGAACGCTGCCAGCGCCGCCGGCAGATCGGGGTACTCGACTGGGTGGTAGTTGATGGTCAACGAATATCCGTCTTCACCTCCGCGCTGCCAGGTGCTCATGTGCGCAATTCGGCCGTCTGGCAGCGGCCGGCTCCAGTAGCAGCCAACTCGCGCTTGGGTCCATCCAGTAAACGGATCGTCGACCTCATCCGGGACGGCGTATTCGTGCTGTGCCGCGCCTCCCGCACGAAGCCGGGTGGCGATCGGAGCATCCCGTCGTGACATATGTCTACTATAGTCGACATCTCCGACAAACGCCCGTACTTTGCGGCGAGGATCCGAGCACGCGATCTGCCCCAGGACAGCGCTCGATGCCGCTAATGGACGATTGGATGCTGCCGGATCCATTCGAGGACTTCGGACCGGGTGAGTACCCACCCATCCTCGGGTAGCTTCGCGATCACGTCCCGTTTGAACGGCTGGTAGAGGCTCGGAAGGACCGCACAGCCACCCTCGCAGTCGCAACACCCCATCACTTCCGAGAACCGCCCTGGTGCACTGTCCTCACCAGACCGGCGGGCGATCGCGACGCGGACAGGCACATCCGCATCAGCCTCGACGTCGTAGACGACCTGTCCAGTGCCGTCACAAACCGGGCAGCGGGCGTGGTCACCGAGCGCGTCGATCAGCAGCGACCTCGCCAGGTCCGCCGGACCAGAACCGTCGTAGCCCCAAGACATCCCAGATGGGGAATGCTTGACCTGATGTGGCAGCGGGCATGTCTCACCGTTAACCTCGATCATCACAAGGCGTCCGCCTGCGGCGTTGTCATTTCCGTATCCGCGGTAAATCACCGCGGCCGACTTCAGGTCGGAGGGGTGCCCACCCATCGGTTTGTCACACATCGGCATGGCCCTGCGCCTCCTGCCTATTCCGAACTGGCCGGGGGATCGTCGGTGTCGATGTAGTCGCGAGACTCGTTGGCGCTCACCGGGGCTAGCACGTTGGTCAGTGTCGCCGTGATGGCGGCGATCTTCACTGAAATGGTCTCGGCGTCAGCCGACAACGTGCGCAGTTGACGGGTGGCCAGCTCATCGACGCCGGTTTGTCTGGCCAGCGCATCGAGTTCCGGGGCCAGGGCCATCGAGTTCTCGATCGCTCTGAGCGCCGCAATCTGACTCGATAGCTCTTCGACGTTCACGGCGTACGACCACAGCGCAGCTACACGTTCGTGCAGCGACTGGACGATCCGTTCGAGCAGCTCGTGCTCCAGCCGGAGGGCGGCGCGGGCCTGCTCATGGTCACTGGTGTCGCCGGCGGGAGCCTCACCCAGGCGGGCGCGCATAGATGCGATCCTCATCGCGTGCGCCCTGAGCTGCTCGGCCTCCCGCTCGGGCGAGAACACGATGCGGTGCTCGTCGAGCACAGTGTCAGTCCATGCCGTGGACGCCTCGATCCTCTTCGCGAGGTGCTCGGCGACCGCGGCCAGTCTGATCTCTGGCCACTGCGGCTCGACCGGCACTGCGTGCCGTCGCATGGCATCGATCTGATCTAGCGTCAGCTCGTAGCGCTCAGCGCCTACTTGTGGGTTCTTCACTGCGCGGTTATCGAGATATAGCCGCACGACTGTGGCGGCGCTGCCTGCGGCCGATAGCACCGGCGCTCCCAGGAGAACACCGGTGATCAGCTTCCCGAGTGCGGCATCGCTGATGCCGACCCCGTAGCCCAAGACGGCGAGCAGAGTTCCGATCGCGGCGCACAGTAGGAAGACTCCGACAAACGCGGTGCCGGCGAAGACGACGTACTCTCCGGTCGTCCACAGCCGACGCGGTGGCGCCTCGCCGTCACTGTTCACCACACGCCAGTCCGACACGAACACATCGGGGTCGGCACCGTGTTCGACCCGGCTACGGGCGTAACCGTTCAGCTCGAAGAACTCAGGAACCTGGTAACCATGACGGCGCCGCAGCTCCACAACCTGCCGCGTCGTGTCGTCCAGCGCCGACGGCACCACTACTCTCGGTAACACGTTGTCGGGCACCACTTCTGAGCACAGCTCATCGACAGCGTTGCCCGCGCGTTGCTGTTCCTCGCAGTCCAGCTCGCGGTAGCCGGGCTCCCGGCGCAGCCCGATAGCGCCATCTTCTGTATCGGTCATCGTCGCATCATCCTCTGCAGGTCTGACAGTGCTTGCGGTCTTAGGGGCGTCAGGGCTGTCCGGGTGGCTGGCCGCGGTGCTGGTAGTCGCGTAGCGCGGCTTCGACACGAGCGAGTTCCTGGGGGCGATGAATAGAGACCGCGATGCGCAGGAACTCCGCCTGCTGTGTTCGGGTCCACTCGTCGTGCATCGGCAGGTTGTCGAGCACATCGCTGACCGTCAGGCCACCGTGCTCCATGGCTCCGATAAGCACGGCTGCCAATTCCCGGTCGGTCCGTACCGATCCTGACCCCAGATGGTGGCTGTCGAGCTCGTCGGTCAGTGCCCGGTCGCGCCTGGTGATTGGCCGCAGCCTGCCAAGCAGCGGGGCGGTTGTGCCGATAACCCATAGCGCAGCCTTCCTTGTCACCATCGGAACCTCTGCCCTTCGGTCTGTGTTGAGCTCTTGTGCTGGACGATGCCGGCCGGGGTGTACGCGCGAACGACTACATCGCGCGGCCGAGCCAGTGCCGACGTCGTCATGTCAGCGCCATTTCCTGCATGATGGCCAACGCGCGCGCTTGCGTGACGTCCTCCAGCCAGCGGCCGTGGCCACAGTCGTAGCTGACGTGGGCGGCGTTGTTGGCTTCCCCGTATACGGTGAGAGATGCCGATCCGTAACGCTGCTTGCTGATGGTCCAGCAGCGTTCGACGTTGCGCGCCATGTAGATCTCCAGGCCTTGTCCGAGCGCGGATTTCAGCAGGCGCCGCACGCGGGTGTTGCTGATGACGCTCACGTCGTCGAGCGTCATGGGACCGGGATCTTCGGGATGCGCGCTCACCGTCAGAACCACCTCTGCGCAAAGCGCAGAGTCGTACGCCAGTGGGCGATTTCGGCCGCATGGCCGAGTAGCGAACCGGCCGCGGTGCCGCGCAGTTCAGAGATGCGCGCCTCGACTAGTTCCTTGTTCGGTGTGCGTCCGTGTTTGCGGGCGAACACCAGCACCTCATTTGCCACGATCTCTGCCGCTTCGGTCTTAGTCACTGCGTGGTCACTCTGGTCTCAGTACGGGCGGTATTCGGCGATGTACGCCGCTGCCGCGTTGGTCTCTCCGTTGGGGTAGCGATGCCGTACGAGGCGATCGTGTTCGCGAGCCTCGGCCATCAGTCGGGCGGTGTGCTCGGCGTCTGACACGAAGTTCCGGCAGGTCGGTTGCCTGGCGTGGTCGTACCGTCCGTCATGCGCGTCGCGGGTGTCACACCAGCCATAACGTGCCGGGCCTGCATCCGGTGTGTTGCTCATGGATTCGATGCTCCTCTGCGGGTGTGACATTCCGGCGATGCTTGGCGGTGGTCTTCAGCCGAGGGGATTTTGGCCATGCCTCGACTGAAGACCACCGTGGACTAGCGGGCTGCGATGTTCAAGGTGATTCGGCGCTGCTCGCCGTCGTCGTCGGTCAGGATCACATCGACGCCGGTGTCGTCCGCTTCGATGTCGTCGATTGCGATCCCGTCGACGTCGTCGTCACCGGTCATCAGTTTGGCGAGCGTGTAGTAGATCTCTTCGTCGGTCAGGGCCTTCACTGTGGCCATTTCGCGCTCCTACGGCGTTCGGGGTTTCAACACGACCGACTTTACAATGTTCTAATTGTATAGTCAAAAGTATTGTAAAGTTGGCACCGTGCTCAGGCTGCTCTCCCTTCGCGGATTCGCCCGCCGCCGTGGACTGTCCTACGGAACGGTGCTGCGCTATCACCACGAGAACCGCCTTCCAGACCCGGACGGCGTATTGACCGACGACGCCGGCGGCGACCTCCCCGAGCATGAGGTACACAGCCACCCGGGGTGGCTGCTCGACACCATCGACAACTGGCAGCGACCCGGCCAAGGCGCCCGAACCGATCTCAAGGCGCGCCGGCAGCCCGAGCAGTAAACGCCGGCGCACTGTCAACGAATGCCCCGGGCCTTGCGTATCGCTCAAATAGACTCGCGGCGTGCATGTTTGGCGCACTGTGTCGGCCCGACCAGGAAAACCGGTTACCGGGCGGTCGGCAGCTGGGCCCAACACGTGGTGTAGCGGGGGGACAGCATTCGCCGGTGCATCGTCCACGGCGGCGGTCGTTTGAGTCCTGAGCGGCCATAGCCGATCGAGGAGCGCCCGAAACGGTTCTGAATCGCGTCGACCACGTTCGATGCCGAGGGTGCCTTGTCGTCGCCGTGTAGCCCGGGTGTCGCCCCGGCAGCGGTGAGACCGGTCAGCATGAGAGTGGCCCGCACGTAGCGCACGCCGGGGCGCAGCTTGGGCAGCAGCCGGTGAGCGGCTGCGATCACACGTTCGGTCGCGTCGGTCGGCGCGAGAAATCCGGCGCTGACGTAGGGGTGATGCGCCGGGCCCCGCGTGTAGCCGCTGGTGGAGGCGCTGACGGTGAGCACGGTGGCGTGCAGCCCTTTGCGTCGCAGCCGCCGGGCCAGGGTCGCGGCGTAGTCGGTCAACGCGTCCCGCATGGTTGCCGGATCGTCAATCGGTGTCCCGAACAGCCGAGAGTAGATGAGCTGGCGGTGGCTTTCCGGATCATCACAGAACGCGATGCACGGCAGACCCGCCAGTTCACGCACGGTGCGTTCACCGGTGACGGTGAAGAGCCGACGGGCCCACGCCGGATCCATACCCGCCACGTCAGCGGCGGTGCGGATCCCCAGAGCCGCCAGCCGAGCAGACAGTCGGGCACCGATCCCCCACACGTCGCCGGCGGCGGTGCAAGCAAGCAGCTCGCTGCGATCACCCGGCGCCAACCCGCTGACGTCACAGATCCCCGAGGGATCCTGCTTCGCGTGGTGAGAGCCAATCTTGGCCAACGTCTTGGTGGGACCGATACCGATCGTCACCGGCAGGCCCAACCAGCGCAGCACCGTGTCCTGGATGACGGCGGCATCGCGTGACGCCCGGTCGGCCGGTAAGAGGACGAACGCCTCGTCAATCGAGTATGGGTGCACCGCGGCGACCAGCTCGCGCAGCACCGCGATCAACCGCGCCGACATGTCGCCGTAGAGCTCGTAGTTCGACGACCTGGCGATCACGTCCAGCAGAGCAACATCGTCGCGAACCTCAAACCACGGTTTACCCATTGGTATGCCAAGGCTTTTCACCTCCGGCGACCTCGCAACCACGCATCCGTCATTGTTGGACAGCACCACCACCGGGCGGCCTCGCAGCCGTGGATCGAACACCCGCTCACACGAGACATACATGCACCGGACGTCGACCAACGCCACGACATATCCGGCCGGCACCGTCGTTTGTGAGGTGGGGTCAGGGCGCATGATGCAAGACGTAGGTCACCGTGCCCCATACCTGGACATCGCGGCCCGGGAGCAGAATGTCGGGGAAGTCGGGGTGTGCGGCGACCAGCCGCGGAGGTGGTGGCCGAAGGCGCAGCGTCTTGACCACAAATTCGTCGTCGACGACGGCAACCACGATCTGGCCGTCGCGGGCCTCGATGGCTCGGTCCACGATGAGTTCGTCGCCGTCGGCGATCCCGGCATCGCGCATCGACCAACCCGAGACACGAATCAGGAATGTCGACGACGGGCGCGGGATCAGATGCTGCGACAAGTCGATGTGACCGTCCATGTAGTCGTCGGCCGGTGACGGCCACCCCGCCGAGACCCGCGCGCACGCCACAGCCACCCTGTACGGGCGCACTGCGGGGTCGATCTGCAGAACGCTGGACACCGTCACGTCACAACCATAGAACACGTGTTTGATCTACGACGCCGCGTTCTGCCCGCCGCGCGGTCTACACTAACTATGGATTCTATGGTTACTATGGATTCATGAATTTGTGGCAGCAGGGCTCCGCGTGGTTTCAGCCGGCACTCGGCATCGACCGCGTCGCCGAGCTCCTCGACATCCAACCCGCCTCGGTACGCCGCTACCTCACCGATCACTCCGGTTTCCCCGAGCCTGCCCAGCAGCGCGGCAACCGCAACTTCTGGACACCCGCAGCGATCTACCGCCACGTCTGGGACACCAAACCGCCCCTGCGTCACCGCATTCCACGCCTGTGCCCACTTGCCGATGACATTCCTCCGGCCGAATTCATTGAGAGCGAGGTCATCGAGACCCGCGGCCTCACCTATGTCCTGCACACCTGGGAACCCGGCGATCGCCGCGGCCGGGTCGGTGTCGCCTACGCCAAGGACTTCCAGCGCATCGACGACGTCGCGGTCGTCCATCTGCTGTCGCTGCGCCCCCACCTGTCCGCAGTCACTCTGGCGAAAAGCGCCACCAACCTGCACCCTCCCAGCCAGCCACGGATCGTCGTCGCCGACCACGCCGGCACCGACTGGTATCCATGGGAAATCGGCTGGCTCGACCTCACCGCCCTCCTGCAGGTCGACCTGCCATGGTGGTCCTACGGACTGACCGACATCGACGCCATGAACCGCTGGCGCCCCGGTACCCCAGTCGCCCAGATCCGGCCCCGCGCGGCCGACTTCACCGCCGACCACTTCGAACGCTGCCGCCCCCACGACGGCTCCCCAGCCGATCGCGCGCTCGCCGAGATCGCCGACGCCACCGACCGCGCCCTGGCGGCCGCGTTCGGCATTTGGCCCTCCGGCCAAGACCAGCTCCCGAACCGCCCCGGCCTGCAGCACGCCGCGACTGCTGTCCTCAGTCCACGGCCGCCCGCGCCGGTGTCACCCGATGTCATCCGCCACGCCCTCCGCCACCGCGTCGACGATAAAGACCTCGCGGTCCGCGCCGTCGACACCGCCCGCGGCTTCGAGGTTGTACATCCAGCCATCACCCACGAACTACTCACCATTGACCGCGACCACTGCTCACGCCTGGCGCACGAATGGTGCCACCGCCTCACCGCCGTCGAACCCGCGTACTCGAACGAGATCGGCTATCACTGGGTCACCCACACCATGGATCAGCAGCCATACCAGTGGTGGCGCGATCCGCTCAATCCCACGGTGTGGGCGATCAGCGCCGCCGACGGCACCACCTACGCCACGCTGGGCACCCGCATGCCGGCGCGGGGACGCATCGAGGAGCTGGCCATCGAGGACCGCAGGCCGTTCTTCCGCGACAGCGCGGGAAACACCTTCCCCGTCCCGTCCGCCGACGGTGCCATCTACCGAACGGACGGCAGCTCAGCTACCCGGCTCACCGCAACGATCCTCGCGCTCATGGACGACGCCTCCAGGGACATCTTCCACGCCGACCACGATCGCGACGTACTCGACACCGAGGCCACAGGCCTTTACGAAGCCATCTGCGACAGCCACGACACCGTCATCCTCTCCCGCGGCGACCTCGAAGAACTCCGCGAGGAAACGCCGCAAGGCGCAGCCCGACGTGAGGAATTTCTCGCCCGCGTCGCACCCTTCCGCACAGGAGGCTTGCTCGACAAGCCCAGTTGAGGGACAGCGTCCGGACCCCGCAAGCCGGCCCATGCTGAACCCAGCGACAGGCGCCGGCGGCGAGCAGATTCTGATCGTCGCGGACCTCCAGATCGTCCGTTCTGATCCTTGCCGCCGATCGGGCCAACGCGCGGGTTCACCATGCCCGAGCGTGAGCACCGGTTCACGATCAGCGCCGCGAAGGCAAGATCCGCATCTTGACGTCTTCCCCGCAGTGAACTGCGGGGATTCCTCGTGCCGGCCGGCTGTCTCGATAGGCGCGTTCATGCGGCTATCGCCGTGGGCTGGTCGGTAGTGGAGGTTCGCGCCGAGCGGCTCTGTCGCATCACCGTTTTGGCTTTACGCCTGGCGTTGATGCGCGCCACCGACCTCCGCGAGAGCGGATGTCTGCGGCCTCGCCGCTTACGTGCTGATGCACTACGGCTGGACTTCGGCGACTCGTCGACGTCCTGACGACGCCCCCAGCCCTCGCGGGCCGCGGGCAAGTCCAGCCGAACGACCCCATCGACCTGAGTGTGGACGTGCAGTCCCAGGTAGGCCGAAAACAGATCCCGATCTTCATTGGTGCCGCATTCGCAGCGGTGGACCCGTTGTGAGAGCGGCTTCTTCTTTCTCGTCCCGCACAGACACGTTTGCGACAAGGCGGTGGTGTGAGGGTTGTACTCGTAGAGTGGCTGGCCGCCGGCGCTTTCAGCCTTGCGACGCACCATCTCTACGAGCAACCCGGGTGCCCGGTCGCGCACACTGCGCGGAAAGTTCTTCTGCCACGACACGTAATCCAGGCGCTCACAGGCGATGTCGGTGCCGTGACCCATCAGCCGGTTGCCCAGCGCACCATGAAGCGTCTTGCGGTGTTCGGCCAGCCGGCGATGCAGCTCGCCCACGCGGACCGTGGTTCGCTGTGCAGCGGCCGAACGCCGCCACACGCAGCGGCCCGTCGTGTGCACGCCATCACGGTTGAAGCAGTCCGGTGATCCGGCACGGTGCTGGCGATCCAGATGGCGCTGGGTGCGGCGCAACCGCATCGTGTCCAACCGGATCGCGTCGGCCAACGGCTCCACCCAGCCCGACCAGCTGCCGTCGCGGTGTTGCACGGCGACGGCGATCTGGCTCGGGCCGAGGTCGAACGACACCCGCCCCTCACCCAACGGGTGACGCTGGGTCGGCCGCCCGTCCATGACGAGTTGCATGCGGTAGGTGTCGCGGCCGTTGATCAGCGTGCGCACGATCCGCGTCGAGAGCACCTTGCCCGCAGCGATCAACGCCTCGATCTCGGCAAGTTCGGCCTGCTGCTCACGGCCGCGCCGCCCCGATACGGCCGCAGGTGCGATCGGAACGACGAACCCGGCGCCCCACTGCAACCCGACCAGCGCGCCGGCCTCATCGGTCTTCGGCCGCAGCGCACCGTTGCCGTCCTTGGCGGCCAACGAATGCAACCCGCGTTTCACGGGTTTGAAGCGTGGCTTGCCCTTCGTGCCGACGTGCCACTGGCGGACCGCGTCGAACGCCCGCGCCCCCAGGTTCTGGGTCTCCTGCGCCGGCAGATACTCGCGCACCCACGACTTCCGTAGCGACGACGCGAACGACTGCGCCGCATCGAGCGTGAAACCGTGTGCCTGCTCCACGGTGCGGAAGGCAGTCCGCCGTATCTGACGCTCGGCGGGGCTGCGGTGCGGCAACTCGCGTGCCGCCGTCCAGGCCGGATCGGACCTCACTGCGCGGCTACGGCCGATGAACTCGCCCAGCACCGCGTTGTAGACCCGCACCCCGGTGAAAAACCGGGTACCGATCTCGCGGCCCTGCGCGCCCGTCGGGCGCAGCGGCCACGACCGCACATGCGTGGGTGCGTCCTTCGCGCGTTTCCGCGCGCGGGGCTTGCGCACCGGCACTGCGGCCGGTGTCGGTGCCATGCGGTAGGACTCACCCACAGCACAACCGTAGAGGTGACCACTGACACAAACGTCCTACCGCCACAACCGCCACAACCGCCACAGCGTGTCGCAGCTGCACGCCCACCTTGTCTTCGTGACCAAATACAGGCGCAAACTGTTCACCGACGCCATGCTCACCGACACCGAGCACACCATGCGCGCGGTGTGCGCCGACCTCGCCGTCCATCTGCTGGTCACCTATCCGCCTACCCTCGCGATATCCGTTGTGGCCCAGCGTCTCAAAGGTCGCACCGCCTACGCCGTGCGGCGCGAATTCACCGGCCGCATGTGTCCGTGCCCGCATGCGTGGCCACCTGTGGTCGCCGTCCTACTTCGCCGTCTCCTGCGGCGGTGCGCCGCTGTCCATCATCAAGCAACACATCGACGGAACGGCTCGACCCACACCTCGACATCGAGCAGACCGAACTGGCCCTGAAAGACCTCCGCCAGCGCGCTCGCCATGCGCCCTTTCCCGCCGGGATAGCGCAGAGGCCTCAACCATCGCACTGAGGGCATCCCGACTCGCACGTGTCGCCCGGCCTACTGCCGGCGTTCGACAAGCGAGCTCAGCACGTCAATCAGGTGGCCGATTTCGGACGCCAGCTCCCCCAGTTCAGATTCAGGACAACGGCTGATGGTGCAGTCGACCCACCGCCCGGTCAACCTCATCTGCTGATCCGTCGTCGTCAGACTGACCGTTCCGCTCATCTGTATCGAATCTCCCTGTGCCGTACGCGTTCCGGAAAACTCACCACCGTTGCGCGCTTAGCCAAACCAGTCCACGATCACGTGCAGCCTGGTGCCGCTGCTCATCTGGGCGGGCGGCTGTGGCATTCTCACTCGAAGCCCCTGCGCTCAAGCCAGGAGCGGAAACGCTCTGCGTCGTCGCGGATTTCGTTTCGGACAGCTTGCTCCAGCGCGTCGAAGCCGACAAACAGGCCCGGTCGTGCGACAACGATCCGACGGATGTCGCGAACCACCTGCCGGATACGTTCACGCGAGACTCCCTCGCGGCGCGCGATCTGATCCAACGTCTGACCTTCCAACCGGGCGAGCAGGATCCCATAAGCGCGAGCGGCAGATTCGGGGTGCTTCATGGCCTTCGCGAGTGCGTCGGCGATGCCGAACAGGAGCCGCCCGGCGCCGATGGAATCGACGGCGCGCTCCAGGTCCGCATCGACGTATCTAGGCCCTTCTGCGCGTATATCCGCCTGACCGGATGCGGCGACCTCCGACGCATTCCCACTCATGGCTTTAGCTTCCACCTCTCAAACTGCCTTTCAGCCCGGCGCGTGCAAGCCGCTGGGTGACGTCGTCGCCTCCACCCGGAGCCAACGCGGTTCCCAGCTCGTAGCGACGAATGGGCGTTGGTCGCGGTAATAGTCGTCGCCCAACAGGACCGCCAACTCGTGTTCTGCATCACCGCGAGTCCCGAAGGACTTCGACAAGGCACGAGTACTCCCGTCGCCCAACCGAGTCGCAACCGCAAATACGACGTTCCCGAACAGCTCTGATCGGCCGACTGCGCGGTCAATGTACTCGCGCAGATCCTCCGCGCTATCGATCGTCAGATCATCGAACTCGCCATGCTCGCTGTGCCACTCTTCGATCAGCGCCTCGAACAGGGCTCCACCGATGCCCGTCATGTTTGCCATATTGTTGAAAACCCCTCTTGCGATGCCGGTCATGCTTCAACCTGACCGCACCGGCGGCGCTGGTATCCAAGGGCCGACCCGATAGTTTGATCTCGGCCTCTTCGTACGTAGTGAGCATCAACCAGCACGACTGAGATCTTCAAGAGGACCAGACTCTGGCGGCAGCTCATACCCCGGGCGAAAACCTCGCCCCCGACAGCTGCGAAAACCTATTCGGAAGGGTTCACGGAAGTTCCGTACCGCTTGATCCAATTGCCGATCGGCATCCGCCAATCGCCTTTGTTGGTCGGACTATCGGCGTAGGTGTAGAACACCTCTCCGCGCCGGACCGCAGTCACCTTCATCACCGCGAGGACATGCGTGCCGTCGGGGAGCTGCCGCCGGAAGCTTAAGTGGGTGAATTCCTGGCCGCGCTTCGGCTCGTGATCAATCATGTGTCTCTCGGGCGCGGACCCTGTGAGGAAGGCGCGTTTGCAGCATTCGGCACCAGGCGGCTTCGTTGAGCGCCGTCGGGGTTCCGAGATGGGTGTAGGCCCGCTCCCACGAGGCGTCAGTCCCGGTTCTGCAGTCGCTGCGGAGCAGTTGTGCGGCGCGCCGGTGAGTCGGCCGAGCCGGCAGCGACAGGATGGCCCGCGCCGCCCCCAGCCTCCGAACTGGCGCCGAGTGAGTTATGGGTGCCATACGAACATCCTCTCTCACGGGTCTGACATCTCGTCGCCGCGCCGATGAGCACCACCGGCGCGACCGGTCTGCGCGGTACCGGAGACTCCACCCGCCTCCGCCCGCCGGGTCTAGCGGCAAACCACCGAGACCATCAAGTCGCGGCTATTCGCGGGTCATCGATACTGTGTGGCAAAACATGATTCCCCGGGGGGACACCAAGCAATGACAGTGATCGGCGCACGTTCTCACGCACCTCGAACCTCATGACCAGGCACGAGCTGCGTGACCTGCGCTGGACACTTCGATCGGTGGTCGGCGAGGTTGCCGCGACCGGGGTGGCAGTGGTCATTGCCGACGACAACACCGACGTCGCCGTAATCGTCAGCATGTCGGACTACGAGCGACTACGCGCCAACAGGCCGCTGCTTTCTCGGATCAGTGCTGGGCCTGGTGGGGGCGGGTTCGGCTGGCGAAACCTTCCCACGGTCGGCACGATTCTGCGCAAGATTTTCAGTCGCCGGCGCTGACTATTGGGCGCATCCGGAACTCGCGATCGGGTGACGTGGAATTCTTGACCGGCTTCGGCGGCACTGATGATGTCCGCGGTGTTGTGGCGCAGTTGGCGGGCGCCGACTGATTCCCTCGTGGCCGCAACGCAATGTATTCATGGGTGGGGTTCCTGGGTAGCCGAGCCTCCGGCGGGACTCGAACCCGCAGCAGCGCGAGGTAGAGGCTCGCCGCTCTGTCCATTGAGCTACGGAGGCGGTGAACAGTTGGCGGAGGACAATGGAATTGAACCATCGGGTCGTTATGCCCGGCACGGGTTTCGACGCCGCTTTGCCGCCCTGGGCGCTGCCCTCCCTGACAGTGGTGGCTGTTTGAGCCGGATGCAGGACTCGAACCTGCGCGAAACCTGTTTACGAGACAGGTGCTCTGCCTGTTGAGCTAATCCGGCAATGGTGAACTGTTGTGCGCCGGGCGGGATTTGAACCCGCTACCGTCACCTTATAAGAGTGCTGCACTGACCGTCCGTGCTCCCGGCGCCTGGAGTTCTTGTGGTGCCCGCGGCGGGATTTGAACCCGCACAGTTCCGATGTAGGAGACCGGCGCTCTGTCCGTTGAGCTACGCAGGCTGGGTGGGTGTCCCGTGTCCCCGGCGGGATTCGAACCCGCACCGGTGCCGGGTTTAGGCCGGCCGCCTCTACCAAGGGTTGGGCTACGGGGACGGTGCGGTGCCCATGGCTGGATTTGAACCAGCAGCCTGCGGCTTCGTAAACCGCTGCTCTTTCCGTTGAGCTACATGGGCGTCAGGCGTGCCCCCAGGCGGACTTGAACCGCCAGCCTTCGCCGTCGGAGGGCGATGCTCTGTCCGTTGGGCTACAGGGGCTTGGGAATGTTGGGGTGACGGACGGGATTTGAACCCGCACCCGCCGGTATCACAACCCGGTGCTCTGCCAGAGTTGAGCTACCGTCACAGCGGAAGTGGAGGGGATCGAACCCTCAGTCGCGGAGGCCGCGACGACGGCTTAGCAAGCCGCTGCATTACCGTTCTGCCACACTTCCCGATCGTGGTGGAGTGCCGGGGTCTCGAACCCTCGCACCTCCTGCTTGCAAGGCAGGCGCTCTGCCATCATGAGCTAGCACCCCATGGCGACCCTGACGGGGCTTGAACCCGCGACCTCCACCGTGACAGGGTGGCGAGCTTCCGACTGCTCTACAGGGCCAATGTGTTTGGTGGTCCGGGGAGGTATTGATCCTCCGGCCTCCGCTGTATCAGAGCGGCGCTCTCACCGACTGAGCTACCGGACCGTGGGTACCCCGTGCGGGACTCGAACCCGGCTCTGCCGCCTTGAAAGGGCGGCTGACTAACCCATATCGGAACGGGGCTTGGGCTGTTGGTGCCGTCGGCGAGAATCGAACTCGCAGCCTCCCGGACTTCACTCGGGCGCTCTGCCAACGTTGAGCTACAACGGCGTTGGGTAGTCCGTACGAGACTTGAACTCGCGCCGTCTGGTTGAGAACCAGGTGTGCTCCCGAATTACACCAACGGACCCTTGCTGCCTCGGCAGGACTCGAACCTGCACTGCCCGGAACCAAACTCCGGTGGGCTACCGAATTACCCTACGAGGCATTGTTGTTGAGCTGCCCCGCCAGGATTTGAACCTAGACTGACTGATCCAGAATCAGCTGTGCTGCCGAATTACACCACGGGGCAAAAGGCTGGTCTGCGCGGAGGGATTTGAACCCCCTGAGCCGAAAGGCAACTGATTTACAGTCAGTCGTGACACGCCGTCGTCACCGCGCGCAGATGGGCTCCCCGACCTGGACTCGAACCAGGAATGAGCGTTGCTCGGCGGCTTAACAGGCCGCTGCCCTGCCGTTTAGGCGACCGGGGAATGTGTCGGGCCGGCCGGGGCGGACGAGGTGATGAAATTCGTCCGCCCCGGCACAATGGTGGATACCGGGTCCGGTCAGGCCATCGCGGGAACGCGGTAGCGGTCCCGTTCGCGTGGCTCGTACGGCTCCCAGCGCAGCCGCATCCCGGCTTCGGCTGGGGTGCGGCTGCCTTTGCGGCCGTTGCACGGTGCGCACGCGGCGACCAGGTTGTCCCAGGTGTTCTGGCCGCCGCGAGACTCGGGGATGACGTGGTCGAGAGTGTCTCCGTGTCCGCCGCAGTAGGCGCAGGTGTAGCTGTCGCGGGTGAGTACGCCGTCACGGGTGACCCGGGTGCCACGTCGGTAGGGAACGTGGATGTACTGGTGAAGGGCGACCGACAGGGGCAGCTCGATCACGGTCGATGGGCTGTGTATGTGCACGGCTGGGCTGTGGCGTTCGATCACGTAGACCGATCCCCGCAGCAGCAGCCGTACGGCCTCCTGCCAAGTCACGTGGGTTAGCACGCGGTAGTCGGCGTTGTACACCGCCACGGTCTGCCGGCGGTGGGTGGCGCGTTGACGAAGTTGCCTCATGCCGCGTGCCTCCTCTCTAGGTTCGTTGTTGCGGACTTGTTCGGTTGCGCGGGGTGGATTTGAACCACCGACTTCTGGGTTATGAGCCCAGCGGACTGCCTAACTGTCCTACCGCGCAGTGCGTTTCAAGCTGTGCCCTTGGAGAGAATTGAACTCCCGACGTCCTCGTTGTAAGCGAGGCGCTCTCCCACTGAGCTACAAGGGCGAATGTTGGTCGGGATGACACGATTTGAACGTGCAACGGCCTGCACCCAAAGCAGGTGCTCTCCCAAGTTGAGCTACATCCCGTTGCCCTGCCTGACGCTGCGTGCCCGCGTGCGCCCTGTCCACCCCACCTCTGGTGGGCGACTTGCTTGCGGTCCGGCGTGCACTCCGGATTCGCTTGTGCAGGATTTCGGCGTCGCCGTCGCGATGCCTGGCAGGGGTGACAGGGATCGAACCTGCAACCTGCGGTTTTGGAGACCGCTGCTCTACCGATTGAGCTACACCCCTTTGGAGCGGCCGGCGGGATTCGAACCCGCGTGGACGGCTTTGCAGACCGCTGCCTTGCCGCTCGGCCACAGCCGCGTGGAGCCGTTGACGGGACTCGAACCCGCTCTGTCAGCGTGGAAGACTGAAGTGCATTTCCTGTTACACCTCAACGGCATTGGCGAAAATGGTGCGGTGCGCCGCCAGGGACTCGAACCCTGCTCTCAGGCTTAAAAGGCCAGAGCATCACGCTTCAATGCTTGCGGCGCGAGTTGTGGTGCGCCGCCAGGGACTTGAACCCTGGACCCACTGGTTAAGAGCCAGTTGCTCTGCGCTTCTGAGCTAGCGACGCGTGGTGCCCCGCGAGGGAGTCGAACCCCCAAAGCACCTGATCCTAAGTCAGGCGGCTTTTCCAATTTGCCTAGCGGGGCAAGGCAATTGGTACCGTGTGTGCGCTCGGCAGGATTTGAACCTGCATGCCCGGTTGGGCACCCGGTTTTGAGCCGGGCGCGTCTGCCAGATGTTCCGCCACGAGCGCGGATGCCACCACTGTGAAGTTCTCAAGGGACTGACGCAGCAACGCAATTCGCTGCTGGTCTGCATTGCACACCGGGCGTGGTGTGCGTTGCTGGTTACTCATGGTGCACCTGTCAACGGGTGCTGTCTAGGGGATTATTTCGCCGGAATTAGTTGGCGCACATGGTGTTTGGGTGCACTGAACTATAGGAATGTCAGGCGACATTCCTAGCAGCGCAAACACCATTAGTGAGAGATGTATGAGATTGTTCTTCTGGCCCTAGCTTCCGGTCGGGGCGCACGCCCACGGATGGGGCGGAAGGCAGTACAAGACGGGATAACCGGAAGCGGCTGGGCTGGCTGATGCCGCCGCGCTGCTCAGCCAGGATCGCCCACGACGGGACGAATTCATTGGTGAGGTCCGCGCACGACAAGGCCGCCGATGATGCTTTGTGCATCCCGGCGGTCGCGTAGTAGTCGCGGCGGATCATGGTCACGGATTCAACGGTAGCAGCGGGCCCCGACATTTCCCGAACAACTTTTCCGGCCACCGCGGGTCGACCTCCCCGATACCGAACTCGGGCGCGGGCTGAGCGCTATCAGATTCCCATCGTCCGTGGGTTGGCCAGCCGTTCCCACATCGGATCGGTGAACACATCGAAGCCAGGCGGCACGGCCGCGGACAGTTTCGCCAGGAGCCGCAGGTGCCAGCCGGCGTCGGGACCGTTGACCGCGCGCACTGTCACGGTGGCCTGGCGCCGGTCTGGGATCCGGTGGACTTCCTCGACGAGCAGGTTCGGTATCCATCCGAGGGGCACTTCGCCGCGGGCGGTCGTCAGGATGGCCCGCGGGTTGGCCCGGTTCGTCGGTTCGTCGCACAGGCCGAGCTCGTCGCCTGGGCGAAGCTCCGACAGAGTCCGCTCAAGTTCTTCCCGAGACACTGTGGTGACGGAGTCCCCGACGACGATCGGCCGCTCAAGGACGTGCCGCATACCGTGCACCAGGAATCCGCACTCCAGACGGCCAGCGCTGATCCGTGGGACCGGGAAAAGCTGGATAGTGTCGCCCTGGCGATGGCCGCCGGAGCGTGTGATCTGCTCCCATGGTGAAGCGTCGGCGCCCAACCCGAGGCGGGTCACCCAGCGGGCGAAGTCGGGCCGACGAGAACCCATCGCACGCTGCGCGAACAGCGGGAACAGCACCGGCGACTCGTACCAGCGGTCAAGGTCGGGGAACCCAAGAAACGGGCGGAATCCAGGCACCTGCAGGGCGTTGCGGATGTAGCAGAAGCTGTACGTCTCGCCGTCGAAGCCGAGTAGCCCCACTGGAGATATCGACCGCTCGATCGGGTGCTGCCACGTCACCACCAGCTGGCGCAGCGCTCCCGGCGCGCGCACACCCGCAACGTGGGTGTCAGTAGTGGCGGCCCGCATGACCCAACAACCTTTCTCGATTTATCCGCAGTATCTCACTTGCGAACGTACGGCAAGGCTCCGACAATTCCGGTACACGCAGGAGCACGTCGGTAGCCGTGTCGTGACTGACGCTACGCAGATTGTCCAGCCAATATTCTCCGACCGCCGGCCGGCACATGCCCAATGCCGCCACCGCGTGGTCGACGAGTGTCGGAGGTCCGACCGCCGGGTCGTGCTCGAACCGCCACGCCGTGCCTTTCTGTGCCCAGCGCTGCACGCCGCCGTCCTGGCTGAGGCGCGCGGTGCACTCGGAGTCTCGGACGTTGTAGCCCAGGCTGCTGGACTGGTCGTAGGAATCGGACAGCCGATAGTTTTCGGTGCTGCCGGGTGGAGGCAGCAGAATGGCCCAGTTGTCGTCGTGGCGGTCGCGGTTGGCGATCCAGGCGTCGAGCACCATGTAGCCCGCGAACACGTCGAACGCATCGAACTCGGACGGGATCGCGGGACTGTGCGGTGGGTCGACCCCGCGCAGCACTTCGCGGATTCGGTGCAGTGAATGCCCTGGCCGGCCCTTGCGCTTGGTCTGGTAGCTCGGATCGGTCGCGGCCAGCAGAAGCTGGCCGGACTGCAGCTCCCATCCGGGCGGCTTCAGGTCGCGCGACATACTGCCTCGCCGGCCGTCCCGGACCCCCAACTGCACCCGAGCGCACGGAACCCGGATCAGGTCGGCTAACTCCGTGCTGACTCGTTCAGCCCAGTCCTCGCCCTGACGCACGCCGTTCTTGATCACTGGCGGCTTGAACAGCCAGATCTCGCTCGTCGACGGATCGATCAGCCACCACTTCTCTTCCTGGCCCTCGGTCTCGTCGCTGTGAATCTCCCATTCGGTGACATCCCAGACCTCGAATTCAGCCGCCGACATGGGCGAAGGCTAGCTGACGGCTCCGACGATCAACGCTGTGCCCGACCAGCCGCTCTGGTCACCAACTCGGCGCGCGATCCTCGCAGCCGGACGACCTTTCTGCCGAACCGCCCAACGCACCAACATGTTTGATGCATTCACTGCTCGGAACTATCAGCCGGTTCGCTCTTCGGGCCGACCGTGATCGTCGCCTTGTAGTCCTCGGGAATAACCATGACAACTGCGCCGGGGTGAAGTGCCACGTCGAAGTCGCCGACTCGAAGCACGAGGAACGGTTTGGTCATCGACTCGGCGGGCGTGTGCATCAGCGGTCCGGTGAGGATGTTTCGACCCCGGCGCACGGCGATCGTCAGCCCGACATGTCGTGCCGAGAGCGCCCCGACGTTGATCTCGTACGGGCCGAGATCGGCAACCGGCTGGAGTCGTCGTGGCCGCGGCAGGGGCTTGAGGATCATGGCGCTGTTCTTGCCCGGGCGGTCGCGGCCGCGTCGAGGATGGCGCGGGCCTCCGCGATAAGGCCGGGCCCCGATGTGCTGATCGCTCGGTGCACCGGATGGCCGGCCGGGTATCGGGTAAGGACTTCTGCGATCCTGGCTCCCGGATCCACCGGTACTCCGTCAGGACCGGTGCACAAGTCAGCGCAGCTGAGAATCGCCAACAAGGCGTCAGCCGGCGCGGGATAGCTGACCAGAGCGTCGTGGAGGCCTCGTTCTCGCGCTTCGAACGCTGCACCTGTGTGGTGGGCGACCAGGCGGATCACTTCAGCTGACATGGCCTCATCAGGAACGGTGTGGGTGGCCAGGTAGGTCGCGCCGTCGAGCGGGTGAAACTCGGTGTTGATCAGGTCGGGTGCGTAGCCGATGTCGTGCAGCCAAGCTGCCGCGACGATGGTGTCAGCGTTTTCCGGCGCGAGGATGTCAGCGAGGTCCGCGGCGGCCGCCGCCACTCCGATGGTGTGCGACCATCTGCGGGGCAACACGTCGGCGAGAAGCTCCTCGGCGATCCGCCGCGCACGGTCAACATTCACGGTAACCACGATGTTGATCGTCAGCCTCGGCTAACTGGTTCTCAACAGGACATTAGCCGGGGTTATTTCGGCGGCGGTGAGGCTGCCCGCCACACAGGCGGCCAGGTGTCGAAGCGTGTCGGGCCCAGGTACCGCAGTCCAAACCGGTTCTCGAACAAGTTCGGCGCGGCGTCGTGTGCCGGATTCTCGGCGACCAACTCCAGAAAGTCGACCGCCGCGTACTCGCCATGCTCCGCGTATGCGGCAGCAACGTCCTCCTGAGTCCAATCGTCCTCAGGCCCAAGGTCATAGAGCCTATCTTCGATCGAGGAGTTCGCGCTCTTAGTGATCGCGTCGATGTCCCAGTCACGCAGATTCAACCCGACGCTGGCGACGATCTCGACGATCCGCCGGCGACTCAGCTTCCCTGCTGTCTGAGGGCAGCACGACAGGTACGCCTGCGGCGCCGAGCTGCCGTCGACGCGATGACTATCTTCTGGCTCATCGAGGTCAGCCAGTATCGAGGCCTCTTCGGCCTCCAGCATGGCCACCGTCGACGCCGCCCGTCCGTACGCAGCGCGGGCATCTCCCGGACAGCGCCGGGGACCACCGGGTTCCTTATCGGTTCGGCACACAGCCAGTCTCCCTTTTTGGGTTGCACTGCAATGCTTTACGAGTCGGCCGTCCCCTTCAAGAGGGGGCACAGTCCCCTCATTGACCGCGCTACGCGCCGGCACCTCCGCGAACCATCTGCCCTGGTGCCGCAACGCCTCTTGCCACCTTACGGCATTACGCCGTATCGTGGCCGTGTGGGAATAGCGACGTTCGACCGGGCAGCAGCGCAAGCAACCCTTGTTGAACGCGGACTCACACCGCTCGCCGCTGACGAGTTCCTGCTGCGATCCCTGCTGACGGCCACTGAGGTCGCCACCGTCCTGGGTGTCAAAGACTCCCGCGCCGCACGAGATACCTTGCGCCGCTGGGGCGTTAAGCCCATCAGCCGGGGCCCCGGCCGCAGCGGCGAGAACACCTACCCCGCCGAACTCGTGTGGCAACACCACCAGAACCGCCCGGGGCGCGGCTGGCGCAAAGGCCGGTCCACACCCGACACCGACAAGAAAGAAGACACCATGAGCTCTACCTCGACAGCGCTCAGCGACGTCGAACCCTGGTACTCACACCATGACGACGTCGTCGCCCTGGCATCGGTCTTGGTCGAAGCCGATCGACTCAGCACACCGCACGATGTCGTCGACTTCTTCGCCAAGCCGTGGAAGTGGGGCGATCAGTGGATGATGTGGGCACTCGCCGGCCGACCGCTCCCCCCGTCGCCAGATGACCTCGCTCAAGCGCGCTTACTCGGGCCCGGAACTCTCCGGCGTGAACTGGAGCGCAGATACCAAGACGACGCGGCACAGTGGGAGGCGCTCATCACGACGTTCGACGAATTCGAAGCCGGCGACACACTCGCGTCAGACCAACTCGACGACGCCCACGCCACGGCGAACGTCCGACCGTTCAAACGCCCGAACCGACGAGGCACAAACAAGGATTGAGGTTGACGACCATGAGCGACACCACGGTTCCGGTAACCTATGCCGCCGACACCGACCGCGTTCCAGTCGGACTGACTGGCAGCCACCGCGATCGCTACCTCAACCTCGAACCCGAGCAGCGACGAATCTATCGGTACCACTACGACGCCTGTGGCCGCCTCGCCTCCCACTGCTACAAGCTCGCCATCGGCGAGACCCTTTGATCACCATTCTCCTGAGGCCGCTCGACGGCCGACCATCGCGGTGCAGCAAAGACGCCCACAGTAGATCCTCTCGACTGGTTGACCAGGAACGTAGCGTCAATATCGCAGTACGAAAGCAAGCATTCGCTCGACCGTTCAGCAAACATACTTAGGAGTGGCGTCGAATTTCGACGCCTTCACGTCGCGTCGCGACGCATCTGCACAGCGCCCCCTCAAATTTGGCCGTGCGATCGGGCCATGTAGGTGTCGAGGACGCGCTGCATCTCCAGGACTGCCGGCGCCGCAAGGTCCAACCTGCAGGCCGCCATCAGTTCCTGCCGCGCCGGTTCGTAACGTCGCTTCAATAGCGACGCCGCCCTGGCCGGGTCAACCTGCACCAGGTTGGGATTCGCGGTGATGTTCCATGCGTTGTCGACCAGCTTGACGAACTGGCCGACAGAGTCAGCGCACGCTCGTTGGATCAGCTCCGAGTACGTCTCACCCGGTCTGCGGGTGACCGATTCCACCCCAGCAATGACATGCGCGGGAATGCCTGCCCGGGCCAGATCCTCCGCCGTCGCCGCGGTGTCTTCGAGGACGTCATGCAACCACGCAGCGGCCACCACATCAGGTCCAAATACTTGCGCCGCCGAAGCGATCGGCACGAGGTGCCCCTCGAAGTACTCCCGGTCAGCTTTGTCTCGCTGCCCGGTATGTGCGCGCCGAGCGAATTCCCTTGCCGCGATCACATATTCGGACATCGCCGCCCCCTACAGGTGCTTGAAGATGGCCTCAATGCGTGGTCCGTCCGTTGACCAGAACACCTTGTAGTCGCCGAAGCCCGGATCCCGCATCTTGATTGCCTCTGCTGTGCTGATCGCCGTCGAGTAGAACTGAGCCTGCCCTGGCGCTCGGAAATGAGCTCGATGACGTCGAGCACCGCGTTGTACAAGTCAACGTCCGCACCCTGCTCAAGGTCATCGAGTTGACCGTCAGCGACAGCTGAGTAGTCGCCCTCCGAGCTCACGTACGTTTTGCCCGAGACCGCCGCACGGTGGCCGAACCCGCAGCCCGAAACAGCAGCTCACGCAGCGCGGGCGTCGAGTCATATTCATGCTGCGCTTCGGTCACGACGCGTGCCGGCTGAAGCAGAATGCTCCCGTCTTCGTTGACCCGCATTAAGAACCGCGCATTCGGCTGACCCGGGAGGACAGCACGGCTTCGCGCGTCAGTCTCGATAATCGCAGGTTCCATACAGCAAAACTACCGCCCATTTTCCCATAATGGGCAACAGTGCACCGTCAAGCATTCGCCCGCGATATCACCGCCGCTGTCACCCAAATAGCAGGTTCGAACACGGGACGTCGGCGCTCTTCACCCCGTTCCGCTCGGCCATCTCGTCGTAGGAACCGAACAGATCGGGCCAGTCCTCGGCACGCTGGAGGACACCGGCCGGCAGGCGACCGACCGCAACCGCGAGCCGGATACCGAGGTGATCAGTTCCGGCGATCGCGAGCCAACCCACACACACCCGGTCACGCCCCGACTCCGACTTGTGGCAGGCAAAGATTGGCGCACCGAGTCCGGCTTCTCGTCCGGGTGCACCGGCCGTCGCACGGAATGCCTCATACCGCTCAACCGGAAACTCGCGCGCCGCAGAATCCCTGCGCCACGGGCAATTAGCGCACGGCCGAACACAGTACGGCAGCTTGCTCATGCTTCGGTGAAGGCCGGCTTCGCGATCGGATGGGCGCGAAAGTATGCCAAGAACTCACCAAGCCCACCCTGCCGTAGGAGGTCTTCGCCGATATCCAGGTCGGCCACCTCCAGGAGAAACATCGCGGCCTGCTCCGGGGACACAAACCGCGAATCTTCAACGCTCACAGCGTCGGCGGCCAACTTCTCAACTGCGTACATACGCTCGCTCCGAACCACGACATGGCCGGGAAACTCAAAAGCCGCCCGCTGATCACGTTCATCGGCCATCGGCAGGTAGGCAAGAACTTGAGACGCTCCTGCTGAATCCTTCTCAACGACCGTCAAGAACCGCACGGGTCCACGACGCCGCCCGGTATTGAGCCAATTCCGATGCACTCTCGCCGCCCGAACACGGACCAATAGCGATTCGACTGAGCTATCCATCTGAACGATCCTCCTGCAGTCCACTCCAAGACGCCAATGAGTTTCGCGGCTCTCCCGACCACGGTCCCGGCCGCGGAATACCTTCACCGGACTAGGTGACTAAGTGCCAGCACCAGGGGAACGCCAACAGTAAAAGCGATACCGGCAAGCCAGCAGATCCAGGCTGTAACCCACCAAAACCAGTCACGCACCCCGTCGTGCTCCAAGCTGAACAACCAGAGTCCCAGGTTCATTGCCGTCCCTTTCCGATGCCTATGCGTCTGTCAGGCCCGGCCGTCTATCCGGACTCCGACCGTGGCCCATGACGTGCCGTCGGGGCCGGTCAGTTCCCACGCTGGGTACGCCCAGTCGTTCTCGTCGTACTCTTCTCGCTGCACACAGGTCAGGGTGAGCTGTTCGAGGCGTGGCGGGCTGCCCGGGACGTAGCGGTAGACGGTCGCCGCGTCGGAGTCTGCGTACCCGTAGTGATGTGCTTCGATATCGCGTGCGAGCCGTTCGGTGAGTTCGTCGACGTCGACCATGCGGGCCGGGCTGTGTTCCGGGTCGCCGTAGTCGATCACGAACCGCTCGCTTGTCCGGTCAATCGTTTCTGGGGTTTTCATGCTCCAGCATCTCCTTCGTCGGTTTCTGCCATGTTGACGATCACTCGTCGTCGCGGACGAAACTCGTTCGCACGCGACCGGTCTGGGCCGGTCCCGCCGCCCCAGACGTACGGAAGTCCCAGTGCGCGCTCGGCGGCCTTCGCCACCTTCGCCAGGGTGTGCGCCTCTTGTTCAGATCGGCCAGTGCGATCACCATCGGTCGGCGATGAAGGCTCTGTGGAGCTGGCGTGGCGGACGAATCCCTTGAATCCGGGATGGTCGACGACCTCACTTATCGGTATGTGCTGACCGTCGGTGCCAATGAGCCGTCCAGGCTCGGCGACCAGGACCGCGTGGTCGTCGAAGATGCCGACATCGCCCGCCCGGAGATCATCTGTCTCGACTGGAACAAACCCCGCAGGACGTGGTGCCATACCGCCGCCGCGAATTATGGCCATGGGCATGCGCTGCATCGGTGAGGCGTCAGTGCGTTGCGGCAGCGACTCCATGCGTTGTAACGGCGACATGTCGAACGGGCTCAACAGGCTCTGCTCGTACGCCCACGCGGACAGCCCGCTGTGCCCGCCGTTGACGTCGACTTCCGGCGGCAGGAGCCGGCCGTCACCCCGAAGCTTCCGCAAGGCCGCCTGGAGTACTTCACGTCCCGCATCCGGATCGAGGCTGTCCACTCGCAGCTGGTAGATCTCGCCCGTGTCACTCAGTTCGAGGCCTTCAACGGCGCTCACGCCGCCGTCACCGACGCGGGTGGGCACACTGCCGTACAGCATCGACGATTCGGCGATCTTGTCCGCCCTATGTGACCACGTCAGCGTGTGAACGCGTACCGCCGGCGGCGGTTCAGCCGCGTCGACGATGATGGGGCCCTCGACGAAGTCCGCCCCCGGGGTCACCGCGTCGGAGATCTCGACGAATTCCGTTGCCCTGTCGGCATTTGTGAACACCGCAGCGGGCGCCGCCTCACCCCGGTCATACGCGCCGCCTTCGTTTCGAACGACAACGTGGACGGTCTGGTTCGCCAGGACGTCTTCCATGCCTTCGATGTAGTCGGCGGTGTACAGCGCTGCGGTGAGCACGGTCGAGTACGGCACTTCGAGCGCCTCAGAGATCCGACGCAGCGTGGCCGGCGCCGGGAAGCTCGTTCGCCAGCCGCGCACAGTCTGGCGGTTGGTTCCCATCCGCTCCGCGAACGCGGTCAACGTCTCGCCGCGCTCGTTGATCAGCCGATCGACCAGATCACCAAGACTCTCCATGTGGCGTACAGTACCACCCGCCCGACACGTCTTACATACCGTTTTAATGCTTCACGGAATCCAGTGCATGTCGTGTGCAGAGCGCTCAGGACGCTCCGCTGGCGAACACGCGATCTTCCAAAGCCTGGTACTCCTCGGGGGTGGGGCATTTTCGGTGTTCGCGGAAGAAGTGGTCGAACCGATCAGGGTTGCGCCCTTCAGCCTTATGGTTGGCCAACGCCCATAGCCGAAGTTCCGTGAGACGTTTGGCCCGTGCCAACCCTGCCACCGCGACGATCCGGTCTGCCAACGACTCGTGGTCAACATCGGCAGAGGTGACGGTGATAGCCGCGAACCGCCCGAGCCCGGAGACTGAGACGGACACCGAGCCGGCTGGATCGACGACCGTGAACTGCCTCACCGAGAAGCTCTGCTCCGCATCGGGCCCAGGAGCCTCCGCGCTCCAGTCAGGAACACTCCACTCACCCTCCTCCTGGGACGCAGAGAGCCCGTTGGCCAGAGTCGCCGCATCCATCGCGCGACGCTGGCACTCGCCCAAGGCTTGATAGCACTCAGCGATGGCCGCCATCGTCATGGCGCCGATCTGCTCCGGGGTATGGCGAGCGACAGTCGCGAACCACAGTCGCGTCAGCTCTCCCACACCATCGAGCTCCACTGTGAGATAGGGATTATCTGGCGCCGAGCGCCGCACCCTCATGCCCCGGAACACCGCGTTCTCGACATTTTCCAGCGCAGCACTCAACTGCTCGGAGTGATGAAGAAACCGGGCAATCGCCAGAGAATCTGATGACGGGGTCAGCGACAGGGCCTCCTTATAGCCCATGCCCGGATTCTTCCGTTGAAGCTCTCGCGCAGCGGATTTCCGCGCGTTATTGCGCGGCTTACGTTCGGGATTGGTGGCCATGACGGTACCTACCTTCCTATCGAAGCAACGCAGTGTCGATGTAAGGCGATCCACGGTCACCACAACACTGCTGAGCCAATAGGTCGGGTCGCCCGCGTCGCCCAAAGGGCGTTGCCCCGATCCATCGAAGCCGTGGACTCCGAACGAGGACCGCCGCACAGGCACGACGGTTACAGCGATGATTACTGACCGCCGCAGGAAGTTCAAGACGACTGGATAAGAGGTTGGCCAGCTGCCCGGCGGGCGTAGCGGTCGCGAGAGGCATCGATCCGAAACTGAGGAGTTACCCTTTTCACGGTCTGGCCAGCAACCAGGAAGCGTGGTGGCATGAGTGAACTGATCCGCACCGACAGCCGCGGCCGCGTCACGCTTGTCGGCCACCCGGACTCGGCCTATTTCCTGCACGAGGAAGCTGACGGCGTGTTGGTGCTGGAACCGGCCACGGACATGTCAGTCGCACAAGCCGCCTACCTCGCGCTCCCGACCGCCGTCCGCGCACGCATCGACGAGTTCCTCGACGACCCATCCACCGCGGTGAAGCGCACCTATCGGCCGCGGCGGTAACCATGCCCGTCGAGTCCGCAGACGACGACCTCGAAGCCCTCTACCGCCAGTACGCCATTCACGTTCGACCGATCATCGCTCCCGCTGGGGACCAGAGATGGCGTGCCCAATACCCCGGCGTCAACTGGCACGTCATCGCCGACAGCGAACACGCCGTCGGCGACGCAATCACCAAAGAAGCCCTTCGTCGCCACGACACCGGCCAACCGGACGCTCAGCCACCTCGCGACCTTCTCAGACGACACCTTCAGCAGCCAATCCCTGGTGTCTACGCGCTCGACCGCGAGCTATTCCTTTACCTCCGCAGCCACTTCGGCCAATTGGAGACCCAACAGGCCTTCGAAGAAGCTGAACGCCGACGCGCGGCAGCCCGGTCGTACACGAAACGTGTGTACCTTCAAGAAAATCCACCACACGACCGCGCCTGACACCACCAAATGCCTTAGCGCTGTTGCGAGAACAGTACTGTTCGGCCTAATCAATGGTTCCAGTACGAACAACCCACTGAGTGGGTTGTCCAGTGGCAGTGGCAATGATGTCGAAGTCCGCGTCGTAGTGAAGCACGGTGAGCCCGTGTTCCTCGCCGGCAGCCGCAATCAGTAAGTCGGGAATCTTTCGGCCTCGTTGACTTCTCCGGGCCAGGAGGCGCTGGACCTGCAAAGCGCGGCGGTGGTGCGCAGCGGTGGACTCGACCGCTTCGAAGATATCCAGTGCGCCGATGAGCTCGTCCCACTCCTGTTCGTTGCGCGCGGAGTATCCGACCTCAAGATCGGTGATGCGGACGCGACCGATCTCGCCGGCTTCGGCAAGGGGTTGCACTACTTGCCGGACTGTGGGAGCGGCCATCCGCTTGACGACGCTCGTGTCGATCAGGTAGCTCAGCGCCATGCGTCGTCGCGGTTGTCGCGAGGTGCGGCAGCCAACGCATCCAAGGCTTTCGTCACCCGCTGCTTACGCTGCGCAGTAGCCGCCCGCAAAGCACCGTTCACAGTGTCCTTGATCGTGGAGGTGCCAAGTTCCACGCGGGCCTGCTCCAGGGCTTGCTCGTCAATGTCGATCAGGTGCTTTCCCACAACCGCAGTATATACGCCGCTACCGTGCATATATACGGCTGGGCAGCTTGCCGCTCCCCCTACTGAGAGCGTCCAACGAATGACCGAAGGAGTGTGGATCTCGCCACCACCCAGCACCGCGCAGCCCCATTTTCCGTACCCGTGCGCCCATCCTGCCGGTGCTTGTGAAGTTCAACTACGCACGCTGAAGAACCTGAGAGCTATACAGCGCCCGAACAGACCGCAGGGCGGCGGCCCGCGTTATGCGCCGGCGGCAACCACGATCGGTGGCGGCAGGATCGGCTGCGTCGCCATCAACACCGCGTACTGGATATCAGCCATCACCGTCCGCGACGGACTCCCCAAGCTGAGCAGCAGCGCCTCCCACCCACGCAGAGCCATCTCCATGCCCGTGTGGATACCCCACTGCGGCGTCCCATAATTCGGAGCTCCGATCAACCGGGTGGCCAACTCGCCCATCTTCGCGGCCAGCAACTGCTTGACATCACCCGCGCCGCCCTCCCGACCGATCTGAGACAGCGCCAAGTCCCGCAGCTTCGCATCAGCGGCCGCATCGGGCCACTGCGCGAACATCTGGTCATGCTCACCGACGAGCCACTGGGCGACCGCCTGGACTTCCTCGGGCAACACCGCATCCGGCAGAGACATCACCCAACGCCAATGCTCCGGCGCCGCCAACTCCAACCGATGCCGCCCACCAGGCTCACCAGGCTCATGCAGCGGATTCGGAATGATCACCCGACTCGCCTCATCGGCAGCCAACACAACATCACGGCCAAACCAGCCCGGCATACCCGGATGATAGGCACGAGCAACCACGATGCGTGGTTGCTCCCCAATGGCTTTCGCGTACTCGGCGAGCACAAGCGCCGACGGGTCGAGGCCACGCCAGGAGTGCCGCACATCGGCGGGCACCCGCTCATCCAGATGCGCCACTGTCACCCCTGCCGGCAGGTAGACGCCGGCTGGAATCCACGACAGACCGTGTCGCTCGGCGACGACGAATCGCATCGACGCACCGGCCCCAAACACCGCGCACGACCACCCACCCAAGATGAGGCTGCCGGCAGGCCGTTCCGGATCGTTGAGCGCAGCCACCAGCGCCATCGCCGCACTGAACTCCGGGGTCGACCGAAGCCCCTCTCCCACCGTGTGAGCACCCATCTGCATAGCCTTGAGCGCCGCATTCTTCCCGCCGAGATTCATGATCCCGGGCGGCGGACCGGACACCGGCCCACCACCACCGCCACCCGGCGGAGCTGCCGCCGCCGGCGGAGGAGCAACCGGCGACGGAGGCGGCGCAGTATTCGGCACACCCGCTGCTGGCGGAGGGGCCAACGGCACACCTCCCGCTCCCGCGCCCATCGGCGGGGTACCCGCTCCGACCGGCCCGCTCGGCGACGACGTCACAACCTGCTGAGGAGCAGCCGGCGCCGAAGGGGTCGCCGCGGCCGGCGCCGTCGGCGCCAACGGCGCGGGCGAAGTCTGCATCGTCGAACCCGCAGGCGGCCTGAACGGCTGCGCAGCGGCAGTCGCCGCCGACGCACCAGTCGCTACCGGAGACTGCGAAAACCCTTGCGCCGCACCATTCAAGAACTGCTGCGTCGGATTCAAAGAAGCAGGCGACGCAGACGCACCACCACCCGAGCCGAGCCCCGACAACCCACTACCGCCGCCAAGACCGCCGCCGGAAGGCGCGCTCGGCGCCGACGGCATCTTCGGCATCGAACTACCCATTGAAGACAGACCCGACGCCGCACTACTTGATCCAGAAGTGCTTGGGGCTGTCGGGGACGGAGCACTGGCCGAACCCGAAGGGGACGCCACACTTGGTTGAGAGTTCTCGACAAGACCTGCCGGTCGCACATCACCTTTAGTCGAGTTTGAAAGCTCGGCAGGCTTCCCCGTATCACCCTTCCCGGTTCCGTCGCCGGCAGGACGGACATCACCTTTCGAGTCGGTCATCCCCTGGCTCACATCACCTTTCGTGCCAGGGATCGGATTGTCGAGCGCCGAGGTATCACCTTTGCCGGTTTCGGAGCCAGTACCTGAACCTGCAGGGACAATCTGCCCATACTGAAACTGCGGGAATGGCTGATCGTTGTGAATCAGGGGCTGCAAGCCGGGTGATGCCGGAGCTGTCGGCGTGTAGATGCCTTCGTAGAGTTCTTGAATCGCGTCCTTGGCGTCGTCAGTGATTTGCTTGATCTCAGAACGCAATTGCTGAATCCGCTGCGCTCGGACTTCTGGGCGCAAACTCACCAACTGAAGGGCTGCGATCTCAGCCTCCTTGGAGGCGATCACCGCCTCGGCGACCATGGTGGTCACAGCGATCAGGAGCTTGCCTAGCGCGACACCCTCTGCGACTACCCCGGTTTCCGTAGCGCATTTCGTGAACCAACCAGAGAGGTCGGCGGCCATACCGCCGACCTTGAACGCCGCATCGACCTGCGTTTCGAAGCCCTCCGGCAGCAACGCCTGGTAGGAAGTGCCGTCCTGGTACGACTTCTGCTCAGCTGTCCCTGCGCCAGTGCCGGCATTCGCCAGCGCCGTCGCCACCTTGGCTATGCCGAGCTCATCGATCTCAGGCCAATGATCACCGATCAGCCCATGCGGACTCGGCGGCTTTTCAATCATGCCGACTCGCTTAGCGCGGTCCCGTGACGGTGCACACGCTGTTCACTGAATTGCCGAAATCAGTCACCGCCTGCCAGAGCCGCTGATCGTTAGGCTGGTAATTCGGCAGTCGATTCGCATACGCGTCCTCGTACTGCGCCTGGCTGCGCATCAGCGTGGCCAACAGATCGTTTTGCGCCTTCCCGGCGAGTCGACGCAGGTCATCAGCTTCCGCACGGAGCGTCGGGATCACCGCCATATTCGCCGCCCGTTGGTCGGGTGTCCATTGGGCAGCGGCGATATTTGGATCTATGGCAACCCAGGCTGCTCGCTTCGCACGATAACCGTCTGCCAATGGTGACCATTCAGCGCAGACAGGATCTGCCGACGCGGGAACACTCACGTCGATCGGCGGCGCCTCTGCAGTCACAGTGACCGGCGCCGGCGCGGTCGGCGCTGCGGCGTCGCGAGTGCCGGATCCCACGAGCCCGCCGATCACTCCACCGAGAATGAGTGCAGCGGCCGCGGCGGCGCCGGAGATCGCGAGGATGCGGCCCCGACGGCTGGGTGCCTCTGGTGCGGCGAGACTGATCTGCATCATCGCGCCCGAGTTGTTGTGGAGCTCGCGGACGGCAGCGTCGATCGCCGACGCGGGCGTGCCCATGTCGGTGAGCCGCTTGATGTACTTAGCGAGCGGAACGGCGCCGGCGTTGTACATCGGGGCAGGGCCGGTCGTGTCGGCCGGCATGAACCGCTGCACAAGGTCTTCACGGAGGCCCGACTCGCGCGCGAGTTCGGCCGCGCTGATCCAGCGGCCCGGCGCAGTCTGCGGTGCGTATGTGGTCATACGTATCGTGTCCCTCCGCTTTGGTTGACGGTGGCGGCGCCTTGCTGGTCCGCGGCGGTGATTCGGTCAGCTGCTGCGGCAAGGCCCTGGCGGAGCTGGTCGACGCTGGTGTTGTACGTCGTGGTTTCGGTCTTCCCGGTGTCGACAATGGCTTGCAGGGCGGTCGCGATCGCGGTGCTCTTGGTGTCGCTTCCGGTGGGGATCTCGGGCGTGTCAGTGGACAGGTGCATACTCGCCGAGTGCGCTGCCTGCGCGCCGGCTGTCGTGTCACCGCGGATAGCCATGCCTACCTCCCCTGTTTGTCCAGGTAACCAGTCTAAGCGTTGAGCGGTGAATCCGACAGAGACAGGATTCGTGCAGGTCAGGGCTCTGTGTGGTCCGCTGGGTTGATCTCGTACGTGGACGCCCCCTTGGGCCCCGGCAAGGTTGCCTCGTTGAACACGCCGCAATTCGTTCGCTCAGGAGATTTGGCGGTCGGGCTCCAGTGGTGCCCGCAGCAGCTGGTCGCTGCCGACCAGTTCGCAGTTGTGCGTGTACGCGAGGTCTCGTGCCGCCCTGGTGAAGGTCGTGTTGGTCACGACCATGCTGCTGGTGCAGCCGTGGTGAGTTGCTCCGGCTACTACTTCCTGGACCGCCGATACGCCGACTGGTTGGGAAAGCCGTTTGCATTGGACAGCTTTACGGATGTGTCCGGAGGTGGCGATGAGATCAACTCCAAAGTCACCAGTTCGAGCCGTGTGGGTTACGTGCCATCCGACGCGGCGGAGCAGCTCTGCGACGTAGTCCTCGAACTCTTCGCCGGTCATCACATCGATCTCATCTGAACGGTTCGCTGCAGCGGGGCCGGCGGGGTGCAGGATCTTCCGTTCGATTTGGATCGCCGCGAGAGCGACTGTTGCCACCCACTGCGGGTCGGCGAAGCGAAAGTTGCCGCTCATTGTGCGGTTGGTCGATTCGAATATGACCCATGGCGGCTTGTAGTGCACGCCGAGAACTTTGCTGAGGCCGACTTCTCCTGACCCTTGGAGGGTCCGAAATTGGATGCGTTTGTCGGTGATGATCAGCGACCCTTTGGTGGCCTGGGGGCCTGATTTGAGTTCGCGCCAGCGGGCCGCTTGCACCCACATGTGGCAGCGTTCACCTCGCGGGAGCATGAGCGAGTTCTGCCCGTCGACGGTGGGGAGGTGTCCTGCTCGGACCATGGCGAGTTGGTGCTCTCGTTGGAGCTGTTGGTTGAGGGTTATAGCGGATTGTGGCCATCCCAGGGCGGCCG
This sequence comes from Mycobacterium sp. 050272, assembly GCF_039023525.1. NCBI lineage: Bacteria > Bacillati > Actinomycetota > Actinomycetes > Mycobacteriales > Mycobacteriaceae > Mycobacterium > Mycobacterium sp. 050272. The sequence goes on from NZ_JBCHKV010000006.1 coordinate 74,628, forward strand.
CAGCACGTTGGAACAGCGCCAAGGCTTCTGCGGTCACGTTGCCGTCGAGCAAGGCGGTGGAAGCGCATCTGTTCAACCAGTCGCCGGCAAGGTCGGCGATCAGGTTGTCAAGCGGCAGACTGACGGCGTTGCGCCACTGTTCAAGGCTTGCCCAGTCTTGGCTGAGGGGCCCTGAGTTGGCGAGAATGTTCGCCGCGGCGTATCTGTACTGTGGCCCCAGATGGGCGATGGCCTGTCGACAGGTGGCGCAGTGTCGCTTTTTGCGCACCGGTGTCCGGCACCGTTCGCAGTGCGCGTTCGCGAGATAAGCCACACAGTAAATGGTAAGTGCGCTGGCCGACCTCTACGGGCTATCTGGGACAGCCAACATTTCCTGGGCGGAGACCGGGTCGTCCTCATACATGTTCACCGACGAGCTATCGAAGGATTCGTCGGAGCACGCCGGCCCGCAGACGCGCTTCGTTAAACGTAGGGCGCGCCAGGCGATCCCGATGCGACAGTGGCTCCCTCAAACGCGTCGTCGCACCAGTTCGTTCAGGCGGGACAGACCCGGGCCCACGTTCGGACTTCGCCTCTCACCAGCGGCGTGAGTCTCCCTCTTCGTACGCACTCGGCGGCAGTTGTGGGGCCCAGCGCGAAGCGCACTGGCATCGGAGACATGTCTCCGTGCTGCTCACGTTTCTATTTCGGGCGATCGTTGTTCGCGCTCGCTGGTGCGGGCCAGTTGTTGCAGAAATCAACGAACTGCCGTACGACGGCGGCCAGGTGGTCGGCCGCATCGGTCTCTTTGTCTTGATCGCCTGATGCGGCGGCGTCGACGAAGCGTGTTTCTGCCGCGTCGAGTGAGTTGATGTAGCTGTCCAACGTCGACAGCATCATCTCGGTGTCAGCGTCAAGTCGGTCAGTGCTGCCTGTTGGCGCCGCGGGCGCCGGCTGAGGCGAGTCCATGGCGTCTACGACCGCGTTCAGTTCAGCGTCCGTGGGATCGCCAAGAAAGCGCCAGAAGACGTCGCGGCAGCCGGCGTCGCGGCGGATGCGCTCGACGAGACCCATGCGGTCAAGGGCGCACAGTTGCGGATAGATTCGGTAACCGGTCTGACTGTATCGGTGTGCGCCGAGCAGCTCGCAGACGCGGCGCGTCGATATCGGCAGCGGCCACTCGGTGCGTAGTGCGGCGAGTATCTGGTCGCGGATCGCGACCGTCCGGGCCGACGGCCTACCCATGACCGTGCCGATCGTGAGCAATCACAACCTTCATTTCGATTACTGGGCTACGCGCCGGTAGGGGAGCGTTTCTCGTGCGAATTCCAAACCACGGCCCGTAGGTATCCAGACGAGGTACTCGGTTTGGTCGTCGTCAGAGACGGCGGTGACGTCTGGGATGGGGGTGCCGTCCTCGTCTCGGGTCTTGACGGCTTGGATGTAGACGTCGCCGTTTTCTGCTTCGTAGGCGATGCTCATCTCCGTCGCGCGGCGGTTGTAGATGGCGATTGGTCCTTCGCCGTAGCCGCTTGCGAAGAGCCATTGGATGTCGGCGCTAGTCATCGTCAGCAGCTCGGCCGGAATCGTGTCGGCGAGGGCTTCGTCCTCTTGGTCGATGTCAGTCATATTTCGCCAATTCCTTTGATTTCGTTGATGTTTGCGTTCTAGTGGACGGGTGGCGTCATGCTTCTCGCCCGGTAGGCGCAACTGCTTCCCGAACGATCAGGCGGGGCGGTAGATGCCTTGGAATCCTGGTCCTGCTGGATGCTCCTGGCCGGCGGGGCCGATCAGTTGACCGTTGTCGGCGACGATTGTGGTGTGGTCGGCGAATACTGCGATGTCGCCGGGCCTGGCCGTTGCGGGGTCAACGGGTGCGAGCGGGTCGCGGGCGTCGACCTTCTGGGGCTGTGGCTCGTCCCAGAGCATTTCGGCCGCGCCGCGTGATATCGGGCCGACCGCTACGCGGTTGCTGAGGTTGTCTCGTGCTTCGGTGTCGACGAGGGCCTGGCGTACTGCGGCCGCCGCCTTCGGGTTGAGGGCGGTCGTTGTGGTGGGCTGCGGCGATTGCTCAGCGGGACGGGTGTCAGACCGGCGATCGCCAGGACCGCGACGAGGATGCCCGGCACACCACCGCCACAACAGCTGCGCAATCCGCGACCGCATCAGGCACGCCCTGCTTCACGCGCGAGACGGCCGCGGCGGAACGTGTTGTTCCAGGCCTGCGCTGATGCCCGCCGCGCCGTCTGCATGCGGGTTGGCGATTCCGGCTCGTCGTCGACCGGTTCGGATAGCCACGACACAAGCGCCAGCCCGATCATCGCTGTCAGCAGTGCCGCCATCACAGACAGCAGCGGTCCGGCGACGGCGACGGCGACCATCGCGAATCCGAAGCTGATTTCCCATCCCGACGTCAGCTCGTGGGTCCACCACTGCGGTCCCGGCACGAGGCCGTCGATCAGCAAAGCCAGCGCGCAGCTCGTCACCGCCAGGCTCGCCAACGACTCCACGTCTCTGCGCGTGAAGGGACGGCGGTGGCCTTTGCCGTACGGCGGCCGCCGGGTCAATACCGACGCCGCGACGCGGGGACCGCTGACAACGAGGCAGCGCGCGGACCGTAGCAGGATCGGGTAGGAGAGCACTGCCAGTGCCCATGGGGCCAGGAACTCGGAAATGAGGTGCGGTGTCATGGTCATCGCTGCGGGCCTTCCTTCGTGGTGGGCGAGTGAATGTCACGGGTAGCCACCGCCTTTGGTGGCGCCCCGTGCACGGGTAGAAGTAGTTGACGGTCAGGCGGCCGCGGAGCCGCGGTAGTGCGGTGCAGCGAATCGGCAGCGTGGAGGCGTCGAATCACGGTGAGGAAACGCTTCATGGGTCAATGTTTGGCAGCGGTCGCGTGGGTTTCAAGAGGAGTCGCCGACGTCTGGCCTCCGAGGCCTCCGGCCGCCTCGCCTGGCTGATCAGCTGATCAACGCCCCGCCCCCTTGCGAGGTGGCTTGGCTTTCGATTCGTGCAGAGTTGACGACATACGTTTATGGACGACAACGAACTGAACTCGGTCGAGCTCGCTGTGAACGCTTACCTGGACTATCTGGAGGGGGTCGGTCCGCGGCCGACGTTCGCCGATCTGCTCGATGCCGATCGGCGGTGTGCTGTTGCGGTGATCAACATCGTGCTCGCGGGCCAAGGCAACGATCTGGACAGAGTCACTCCCACGGTTGAGGAGCTCCTCGAAGGCACGGAGTTTCAGCTGCGGAACGAGCCTGATCCCGAGTGAGCACTGTGCCACCACGTTGGTGTCATGGGGATGTCTTCGCCACCGGGGCGTGGCTGGCGAGTGGGCTATTCACGCGGACTCGCCTATCTGGCCGATTTCTCCGGGTAGCGGTGGCTCGGCGATGAGTCTTGTTTCTCGGAGGACTGTTTCTTCGACGCCTTGGCGCAGCATTGCTTCGGTGCGGTGTTGTCCGTTGATGTACCAGACGTTGTCGGGTTCGCGGCCGAGTTCGATGGATTCGTACAGCAGGGTTCTCGCGGCGGCGTCCACGCTGGGTGGTACGTCGTCGGGGATCTGGCCGCCGTCTTGGATGGCTTGGATGGCCACCTCGACAGCTTTGCCCCAGTCGGCGGTCATGTACGGCTTCATGTCGCGGAAGAGGCGCCGTGGCGGGAGGTCTTTGACCGGGAACCGGCGCCAGACGTGGGCGTATTTGGGTGGTGGTGGTGTGTAGGGCACGAAGTCGGCGCCTTCGTCCCATTCGGCGCCGAGCCGGATCAGGGTCTGGATGTCGGTGGGGTCGGTGGCGTGGTGGCGGTCGAATATCCCGTCGACGTCGAAGTCCAGGGTCACGATCTGCGGGGAGTCCTTGAACTTGAAGAGGGGGTCGAGGACGTTGGCGATCAGGATTGGTGGCGCTTGCTCGTTGGGGAAGAACTGGGCCCAGGCGTCGGTGCGGAACATCTCGGCGCCGTTGATGTGTCCGGGCCCGGTGTCACCGACGCGGCGGGTGATCACCGTGAACGTTCGGCCGGTCTCGTCGCGGAAGGCCTGGGCCCGTGAAGTCCACCCGTCCCGGATCGTCCACATGTGAACATCGGCGACTCTTCCGATACTCCGGCGGGGCGGGCGGCGGCGGATTCTTCGGATCAGTTCGCGCGCTGGGTGCATGGTCCTGAATCTAGTTGGCGGCGGTGACAACTGGCCGTCGCATCGTGCAAGGAGACCTACGCGGGTGGACGTGGTCTTGGTTACGGGTCCAGTTCGGCGAACTTGTCGATGACTGCCTGGTCGATGAACGCCTTGCCATCTCGGCTGCGGTAGATCGGACACCGTCCCATTGCGGCACTCTGGTTCTCGACGGCGCTCTCCCACGACAGGACCGCGCCGCCTCCGATCGGCTCAGAGGGGTATTCGTGTCCGACGATCTGTGCATAGGTGCGGTCGGCGAAACCGACGACCTGCGCGTGAACGCGCAATGCTTCGTCGGAGTCGTACGAGTTCGGGAGCACAGTGCCGTCATCGAGCAGCGCCAAGGGATACAGAGGGCGGCCGCCGCGACTGCAATGCATGATGAAGCACCGGCGCCACCACTCGGATCCACGTTCCTGGCGCCAGAGATCAGCCAGGTGATCGCCGATCTGATCCTTCGCATTGGCGCTCAGGTCGAGGTAGACCGGCTCATTGCCGGTGGAGATGATCCGACCTATCCCCGGCTCCGGTTCACCGTTAGTCATTGTGATCAGTCTCCAAATCTTCGTATCGGACTACTTGCAGGGCTGTTCGCTGTTGATGCGGCCTTCCCAATTGCACTCGTCGCATCCCTTGCCGTGACATCCGCCGCAGGGTACGGAACAACTCGGGCAGTGAGCGGAGTGCCACTGTGCCAGGTCGTGGTCGTCAATCATGGTGACGACCACTTGCCCCAGACGCTCATCGACCTTGTCTTCCGTCCCATAGTCAGCCACCCAGCCCCACACCTCGTACCCACCGTCGCCGAATCCAGACCAGAAGCGCACGCCAGAGCCAAACCGTGCGGCGAAGACCTCAGTCGTCAGGGCATCATGTGGACCGGCCATGCCCGGATCGGTGATTGCCATAGTGGCTGAGTCCACTCCGACCTCCCCCAGCTTCACCCATCGTCCATTGCGGCCGGTCGCCACCGGGGCTGGCCTGTTTGTTGGCATCGCTACACCATTATTCCTGTCTCTATCGTTCCCGTTCGTCAACCGATTTCGGGTACCAATTCAGGGATCTGTGTCATCGACTGTGTGAGGTCGGCGTTCGAGGCACGTTGACCCTCGCGTTTCGGTGTGGGCAATCAAATCTCCTTTGTCGCTTCGGATTACGGGCTTCTGAGCTCAGGGCAGCGCGATCCGTAGCGCCTCGCTGATTTCCTTCATGGTTGGTGGCGATAGGGCGCCGAGTGGTTCGGTGAGTTCGTCGTGGTAGAGCTGCATGATGTCGTCGACGAGGACGAACCCGGCAAGGGGGTCGGCGGCGGTTAATGGCACGACTGTGGGTATGTGCGCGTTCCTGCTCGTTGTGGTGATTCGAGCTGCGAGCACGGTGTCGAGGTTTCTGTTCCGTGAGTTGTTGCTGAGGATCACCCAGGGCTTTGGGCCGTGTCCGAGGTCGACCCGGTATGCCTGGCTGCGCATCCCGCGATTCACAGATTGGCCTCGGTCCGGCGGGCGTAGCGGTCGCGCGCCGCGCGCCGCTCCGTGTGGGCAGGTTCGCTGTTGAACTCTTCGGCGAGTTGGGCGTATCCGGTGTCGAGGACTTGTTCGCGGAGCGCTTCGGCGCCGGCCTGAAGCAGAGCGCGTAGAGCGGCGGCCTCGGATTTGATGTCGTTCTCGCCGTGCTTGTTGGCCCACTGGCGAAGCACCTGGAACGAGGCGGAGCCTTCGGTGAGGTAGGGCGCGATTATCGCTTCGTCGGCGTCTTTGAGGATGAGGCTCACTCGCTTACTCATGGCGCATAGTTTACACCGATTTCCGGCGCACGTTCCGGCGTAGCATGTGGTGTGAATCGGAGGCTCTAGGAGGCAGTATCGTCAGCTACGAACCTATACTAAATGTTATTCCCTCTGTTCTTTAGTATGATCCGGGTAGATTAACTCTTCTTCGAAGGGAGTCGCGTGGCTTGGCCAGGACACACCACGGAGACTCGGCCGTGGGTGGCGCAGGGCCGACACGGCAGCCGCGCTGACCGAATGCTCTCCCACGTCGACGTGACGATTCCGCCGGCTATCAGCGGACTCGACTACGACCCCACCGGTCCGACAGCGCGCGTGCACGAGGACGCACTCGTCGCAGTGGCGCGGCTTGAGGCGGGCTTCGGCGAGCACCTGGCGCCGTTGGCTGATTTTCTGCTGCGCAGTGAGTCGGTCGCCTCGTCGAAGATCGAGCACGTCGACGCTGGTTGGCCGGCATTTGCCAAGGCGGTCGCGGGTGGGCGGGCCAGCGACGAGGCCCAGTCGCAGTTGGCGGCGACACGGGCACTGGCGGCGATGGTCGAAGCCGCAGGCGTAGGTCCGATCACGCTGGTTGGTGTCCTGGAGGCACATCGACTGCTGATGGTGCCGGACTACTACGCGGCCGCGGAGAGCGGTGCGCTGCGGACGGTGCAGAACTGGATCGGCGGCAGCGACTACACGCCTTTGGATGCGATGTACGTGGCTCCTCCGCCCGAGCTGGTCCCGGACCTGATGGCGGACTTGCTGGCGTTCGTCAACCGCACAGACGTGCCCATCGTGGCCCAGGCGGCGATCGCGCATGCTCAGTTTCTGTCGATTCACCCGTTCACGGACGGCAATGGGCGCATCGGGCGAGCGTTGATCAGCGCGATGCTGCGCCGGCGCGGACTCACACGACGGATCACCGTTCCGCTGGCGTCGGTAATGCTCGCCGACACCAGCCGCTACTTCGATGAGTTGACTGCGTACCGCCGCGGCGATCCGGATAGCTTCGTGCGCTACGTGTCGGAGGCGGCAGTGATCGCATCCTCGGTGGCCGAGCAGTCCGCGGCACGCTTGAGTGCGCTACCCGGCCACTGGCGCTCAGTGTCTCGGCCACGGGCGAATTCAGCGGACGAGAAGCTGGTGGATCATCTGCTGGCTACGCCGATCCTGAACGCCGCGACAGCTTTTGAGATCACCGGAACCAGTGAGCCGAGTACGTATAAGGCGCTGGATCGGCTCACAGAGTCCGGTGTGCTTGACGTAGTGTCTGCGTCTCGCCGGAATCGAATCTGGGCAGCTCGGGACGTCCTGGTGGAGTTGGACGCACTCAGCGCCGCGGTCGGCCGACGCGTCCGTGGCTGACGGTTGTTCTGCACGCCGTCATTCTGGTGCGCGGAGGAGCTCGCGAGCGAATGCGGATATCTCGTCCGCGCGGTCCTGCAGTTGATCAATCCAATCGAGCACCGCCTCTCCGCGTTCGGTCTCCTGCCAAGCGCCCGATCGTTGATCTACCGCTGCGCGGGCGTCGTCGACAAAGGAGTCAAGCTCTGATCGGGCGGCTTCGAGGTGGGTTTCGATTCGTTCAAATATATTGTCGCTCATGGTAAATGGGTCATTTGACATGGCCTTCACTGTGGTGGTCTGTGTGGTGTTTGGCAACTAGCGCTGCCCACGGCTCAGGGGTGGCCGCTTCGTGCTTTGGGTGCCGTATTCGATCGTTTGTTGTGGTTGATTGACGCGAACCGGTGTGGTTGCGGTGGTATCGGGGTCAGATGATGTCCGGCGCGACGCCCTGAGCCTGGCAGAGCGCGTCTTGGATCGTTACCGACTCGTGACCCTCCGGGCACTTTCGGCGCGGTTGGGCCGGTCCCCGAATATCGTTGATTTCCAAATAGTCTGGCGACAACCGCTTTGGCGTTTGTTGTGTCAATGCAGCCTGTCGCAGCAGCTCTATCTCATGAGATTGGTTACTTCGGTGGAGGTTTCGTCTCTGATGTGGCATCGGGGTACTGGCGGGCGATCGCCTCGTTCATCGCCGTGAATGCCTGGGCTACATCGTCTTGGGCTCCATGGAAAGCTGCCTCGTGGCAGTTGGGATCGTCGCACACCGCATAGTCTGCCGAGACGACAACAGCGGCGGGTTCCATGGCGTCGGTGATGACGCGCCCGCAGAAGTGGCAGGTACGTCCCGCAGTAGGCGACTGGGAATCGGGGCCGTCAGAGCTGGGTTCGTTTGCGAAGATGTTCATGGGCGCAAGTCTGTCGAAGGGCCGACGTGGCGAGCAAGCTTTCCATATGGCGCCGGAAAACTGCTGGTCAAGGCTGGGTCGCGCCTCCTAGATCAACGCGCGCCGGTATAAGCGTCCGCGCCGGCAAGTCTGAGTCGTCATGATCTTGCTCGCTGGCATCCTCCCGCGCCACACCATGGGGCTCTGTGCGCAGGGCGTGTCACCAACGTGCTGAGACTTCACAGCTAAGCCGGACGGTGGAGTGTGCTATTGCGTCGCCGTCGTTCGGCTCGCTGCTGACGTAGCAACAGGACGCGTTGTTCGAGCCAGTTCGGTTCCGGTCCGTCTGTCAGGGTGTCGATTTGGGCGTCGGTGAGTCCTCGTGGTTTTCCATCGACCGCGGCGCCGGTGATGAGTACTGGGCCCCACAGCAGGGGTACGGTGCGCGGCAGAAAGGAGCTGGCGGCGAGCAGGTTCAGGGTCGCCATTCTGTTGACCGTTGCCCACGTTCCGGCTGCGCTGAACCAGAACACGATTCCGGATCGGACGCTCACCGCTTCGGTGTGATCACCGAGGAGTTCGGATAGGAGGTTCGGCGTGATCTCGACAAGCGACATCTGCTCGTGCTTGTCGATGGCGACGCCGATGTCGACGCCTTTATCGACCAGCAGCTCATCGTTGTCGCTGAGATGGCCGTCGAATTCGTTCACGAACGCGTCCTAGGCGACTTGGTTGCGTCGTTTGGCGAGTTCGTCGTCGACGACACCGGGCTGGCGTTCGCCGGTGGCGGTTTCTGACGGGAATTGGCGGATGTCCTCGCGGAGGCTCGGCAGGGCGGCGCCGACGGCGATGCCGAAGACTCCTTGGCCGCCGGCGAGCAGGTCGACGACTTCGCTGGCGGTGGTGCATTCGTAGATGCCGACACCGTCGGAGACGAGGGTGAGTCCGGTGAGGTCCGTGACGCCACGGTCGCGTAGCGCTGCGACGGCGGTGCGGATGTTGGCCAGAGATATGCCGGCGTCGAGGAGTCGTTTCACGATCCGGAGGACGAGCAGGTCGCGGAAGCTGTAGAGGCGCACGGTTCCGGATCCGGAGGCGGTGGCGATGGATGGTTGGACCAGCTCGGTGCGTGCCCAGTAGTCGAGTTGCCGGTAGGTGATGCCCACAACGGCGCAGGCGGCCGGTCCACGCCAGCCCCGGGCGTCGTCGGCGACCGCGGATAGGGTGTCGAACGCTTCGGCGTCCAGGTCTTCGAAGCTGAGCTGTTCCGTCATAGTGGCCCTCCCGGGTTTCCATGGTAGGTCGGCCGGGTCGGCGGGTGCCTGTGACGCGCTGGGTTCCGCAAGAGGGCCAAACGCCCCCTCGTCACCAACCTGCGCGCGTATTGCGCGTATGTTGGTGTTGTGGAGTTGTGGACCGTCGACCAGGCTGCCCAGCACTGGGGCGTCACTCCCGCGCGTGCCCGTTCGATCCTGTCCAGCCGCCACATCCGCCGCACGTCTGGCTACCCCGTCGCCGAGATCCGTTCCGTCCGCCGCCGCCAGGGCGCCCGAACCGACCTGGCCCCGCCAACGCCCGCCACGGAGGCCGCGAGCCTGTCGACCATCGCGCAGGCGATCGCCAAACACCCCGATGACGACCCCACTCGGCTGCGGCTGTTCTTCGAGTTCACCCGCGGCGCCGATGAGGCCGGTGCCACAGCTCTCTCGCTCGTCACCGAAGAACCACCCCTGACCGGCGATCCCCGCTATGACGCCCTCCTGGCCGCGATCGCCGAGCACATCACGTCCCGCTACGGTCTGCCCGCCCCACTGTGGACAGCCACCACGGACCGCTTCCTGTACCGCGCCTGGTGGATCACCGCACTGCCCTCCGCCCGCATTCAGGCGATGCTGTGGACCCCCGGTTCCTTCCGCCGCCGCGGCGTATTCCTCGACCGCCGCGACCTCACCCACGACGGAGTCAACCCGATGCCAGAACCGCTCTTCGACACCACCGAAGTCCTCCGTGCTCTCGCCTCACTCGCTAAGAAGCTTGAGCGCCGCAGCATCGTCGGACAGGTGCACGTATTCGGCGGCGCGGCAATGCTGTTGGCCTACAATCCGAACCGAGCTGTCACCCGCGACATTGATGCCCTCTTCGAACCCGACGGGCCCATGGTCGACGCCATCCGCGAGGTGGCCGCCGAGAACGGGTGGCCGTCTACCTGGATGAACAACCAGGCCGCCAGCTACGTCGCGCGCAACCGTGGCGAAGGCCCCCGTGTGTTCGATCACCCCTACTTGCAAGTCGCTGCCACCCCGGCCGATCACCTGTTGGCCATGAAAGTCCTGGCCGCGCGTGCTGTCCGTGACGCCGACGACATCCGGATCCTCATCCGCCACCTCGGCATCACCACCGCCGCCGAAATCTGGGTCATCGTCGACCGCCTCTTCCCCGACGTGCCGACCAAACAGCACGCCCGCGACCTCGTCGAAGACATCCTCCACGAACAGAACAGCAGAAACGGAGCATGACATTGCCCGCCAACGTAATTCACGATAATCGGCTGGATCGCGGCGCAGGGCTGAGCTTCGCGCCCCGGAAAGGACATCCGTTGTTGCCTCAACACCAGGGCGCCGTGGCCGCCTCCCTTCCCCGAGGACGGCGGTAACCCCAATGGGACTCGTGGAAAAGGTATCGCGCGCACTGGTCGAGAACATCACCGTCCGCAGCCAATGGGACGAACCCGCTCAGCTGTACTGGCTCGAACTCACCGCCGGCCAGGTAACGATGCACCTATTCCCGATCGACCAGAGTGTCTTCGACACAGGACATCGTCCTACTGATGTGCTGGCCGGATTGGCCCGGGAGGTCGCCGCCCAGCAGGATGCACTACGGCGGGCAGTTCCACCAGGACTGTTCGGGCTGGCGTTCTTCTGCGAAGCGTGGGCAGTGACTGTGCCCGCAAACGCCGACGAATGGGACAACGCAGCCAGGGCAGCGGCCGCCGGCGCCGTCCCCCACCACCCAGACCGCGTGGAGCAGCGCATGATCTACGCCGTCGAACGCGGCGGCCGCCGATTCCTGGTCAGCCAAAACCGCGGCGAACCCGTCGAGACCAGCGTCGAGCACCCCGACGAACCAGCCGGCCCGAGGAACTTCGGACCGGCCACCGACGCACTCGATACGTTCCTGTCGGCAATGCTCGGCGTCAACCTACGCCGCCGGTAACCGAGAGGGGCGGCCCGGCGATGTCGATGTGTCACAGCTGCAGCCCGCTTCACGGCGCTCGTCATAGAAATGATGGCTTCACCGAACTGTCGGCCAGTCCCACGTTGTGAGCGCATGCGCTACCTTTTCGGGCCAGCGCATTGGCGATTCTTCGAGCGGAAACACCTTGGCCCACACCGGATCATCGCCCGGGTCACCAAGGTGTGCGAATCCTTCTCGATCTAGTAGGAGGTACAACGGTCGCACCTCGCCGTCCTCGCAACGGACGGCAAGATAGGCACGGCCCTTAGCGACGCTCGCGTCTATCGCGACTGCATTCGGATACTCACGCTGCAGCGCCGCAGCAATCGACAGCCGGGGCCGAGCTCCACTCTCGGTGCCGGGGATCGAATCCCAACCCATCGCAGATCTCCCCTTGGCTGGCTCTAGGTCGCCGGCGGCGGGATCACCACCGTCGTCGACGGTAGTGCTGGCGCCACAGCTCCGGGGGACTGCCCAGCTCCACCGTGGGTCACTGGCGTGCTTGTGCTGCCCGCCCCGGCCGGGGCTGGGGTCTGTTCCGCGACCGCCGGTGCCGGGGTCACGGCGGTAGTGGTCGGTGCACCCGGAGTTGCGGGAGCGGGTGTCGATGGCGTCCCTTGACTATCCGCCGGCAGCGGCGTGCCCTGACTCACTTGCGGCAACGGCGTTCCCTGGCTGCCGCCCTGCGGCGGTGCGCCCGGGCTGTCTGCGTCAGCCGGCGTCGCGGCGGGGGCGACGGTCGGGGTCGGCGCGGCGGGGGCGGATCCGGTCGGCGCCGCGGTCGACGCACCCGTCCCCGGCGAGGTGTACGAACCGGTGCCTGTCGATGACGATCGCGGCGGCGCCGGCGGCGGCTGTACCCACACCGCGAGATCCGGCCCGCCGGCGTTGTAGAGCACGCTGTCTGGGGCGTCGCCGGTGACGTCGAAGTAGACCTTGCCGGTCGTCTTCTGGCCTTGCGGCAAGGTTGACGGGTTCACACCTTGGGGTGTCGCGACGCTGAACAGCACCCGATAGGTCTGTCCGCTGTGCGCGCGGGCGTTCAGGTTGGACACGATCGGGGTGACCGTCCCGCGCACCGCGTGATCGGTAGCCGTGGCCTCCCACAGCGTTCCTGCTACCGGATACGGAATGGCGTCGGAACTGGGTTTCAGGTCGCTGACGGTCCATGCCTGCACGACATCACCGTTGGTCAGCTCCGCGGCGCTGCCAAGCGTGTGGTTCACCGAGTCGTCGGCGATCGCCGCTGGCGCGTAGAGGACGCTGACGCTCGCAGCAGCCGCAGCCGCGGCGACCATCAGGTTCTTTGACGTGGCGATCTTCACGGTTCCTCCCCGGATTCCTGTCGTCGTGCGCCTCATCAGCAAGCTAGCAGGCCTAAGACCGGTTTTCCTCAAGCGTTGGCGGCCACCACTGCCGGCGCGCGGCAGGAGCTGGTCAGGCGAGGTGTTCGCGGACGGCCTGCTCGATGAACAGGGGTATGAAGTCGCGGTCGTTGTGGGTGTCGAAGTCGGCGTGGATGCGCCGGACGATTATGGCGATCGCCTCCGGGGCGACCGTGGGGTAGGTGATCCGGAGTTGAGCTACGAGGTTGTCGATGGCCGCATATTCCGCGGCCCGCGCGGTGTGCTGATCTTCGCTGTATTCGGTGCAGGGGGTGCCGCGGTGTTCGCGGTTGAAGGCGTCGTGTGCGGCGACGATGTGGTCCGGGGTGGCTTCGGGATGTTCGCGGGCGAGGGCGTCGATGGCGAGCCATGTTGTAGGGCCGAGCGCCGCGGTGTGGTGGGGTCGGCGGCCCCGGGCGATTGCCGCGCTGAGCAGCTCGCGGAAGATCTTTTCGGCCAGGTCGGTCGATTCTGCTGCGGGCATGAAGGCGAGGCTACGTGCCGGCGGTTACGTGTTAGCGACATGCATGTTGCGGGCCACGGTGCCTTGGTGGCGGTCTAGTTATGGCGTCTGGCGTAGCGCTGCAGTATCTCCCGGTGCGGCGCAATCAGGTCAGGGTCGTCGAGGTCGATCCAGGTGTCGGTGCCGATGAAGCCGTCGTATTGGCTGCTGAGCTGACCGAGCCGGGCCTGCCCACCGGCGATCTCATGGATCCGGAAGAGGCTCGGGTTGCCGTGCTCCTCGTACTCCGACTTGATCTGGACGAGGTCACCGACGTCGAATCGCCTCGTCATGTGGGGTCTCCTTGCCTGCGTGTGGTTTTCGCCCGATTGCCGCCCTGTGGGTTCGGCGCGGCGCGTTCCTGGCGGCGGGCAGGTTGGTGCCGTGGCGTGGTGGTTGCGTCGTTGCGGATTTGGCGTAGTCGTTCGCGGGTGTAGCCGGTGCGTCTGACAAGTTCGGCTTGGGCGCCGCGGGGGCCCGCGTCGAGTCGTTGGCGGATCACATCGTGTAGGGCTTCGAGGGCTTCGGCTTCGGCGGTGCGGGCCCGATGTAGACGTGTGAGGGCGCGGTCTAGGTCATCCACGTCAGTAAGCATAATCTATTTGGCCAACCACACTTGGCATATGCCAACTGCGTTTGGCATACTGGGGTCATGATCGCCCCGAGCCCACAGGCCGTCGAGACCCATGGGTGGGAGATCCCGGCCTACAAACTGGACGCCTTCCAGACCAAAATCGCCCAGGCCAACAAAAAGCTGGCCCGGGCCGGTCTGGACGCCCGTTTCGAGGTCTCCTACGAGGAATTCGAAGTGAAGAAGAACGTCTCGGCAGTCGATCGCTTCGTGGTGAGCGCGCATGACGCGGTGTATGTCTACGAGCCCTGGGTGCGCGCCACGTTGACGGGTCCGCTGACGCTGCGGCACGGTCATTTCACGTTTGTCGCCAGCTTGGTCTCCGAGGAAGCTGGCATCACCGTCCATTCTTCTCCCGGCCAGGAACTGGGCGGTTACGCCCCTAAAGGCACCAACGAGTGCGATCACTGCAACGTCGCCCGGTCCCGCACACGGCTGTACCTGGTGCGCGATGAGCGGGACGGCTCAATCGTCCAGTTGGGGCACTCCTGCATCGAGCTCTACACCGGTATCGCCCCGAAGGGGTTGTGGGCGTTGACCTTCGACGAGGATCTGGCGGACTTCACGCGTGACGATCTGGCCGGCGGATTCGGTCCGCGCTCCTACGGCGCTTCGGTCGACCTGGTGCTGGCGTATGCGTTCGCCCACGCGGACAAGGGCCGCGCCTACGTCCCCTCCTCGGGCTTAGGGGTCTCGACGGTCTCGCATGTCCGTACCAGCCTGTTCTCCGATATCAACCGGCTCAAGGAAGCCGACCGCGCCTACTACATTGCCAAGGGCGCCGAGGCGGCTACCTACCTCGCCGACACGGGTTTGATCGCCGCGATCAAGGCTGCCGTCACCGAGACCGCAGAGGATAGTGATTACGGCCGCAATCTGCGGGTCGTGCTGGCCGGTGACCATGTATCCGGCCGCAACGTGGGCGTCCTGGCGTCCCTGGTCAAGGTCTACGCCCGCCAGCAGCAGCTCGAAGCCGAACGCAAGGCCCACCCGGTGGTGGCCGGCTTCATCGGCGAGGTCGGCGAGCGGGTCAGAGACATCTCGGCGACCGCCAAGACTGTTGTGTACTCCGAAGGCGACTACGGCATGAAGACGTTCCTGGTCGCCATCACCGACGACGGGCACACCGTGGTGTGGAATGCCAGCAAGGCCCTCGACATCGAGGTCGGTGACACGTTCACGATGGGCGCGGCCACCGTCAAGGCGCACGAGAACTATCACGGGGTCGACCAGAGCGTGATCACGCGCCCGGCGAAACTCGCCATCAGCCCCGCGACGGCCGAGCCGGTCGCCGACCAGGCGTCACGGACCAGGTGATATTCCGTTGACGGCATATGTATCGCTAGTGATACTGGTCGCGTGGTGACAGAACGGCCCCTGGACCTCTCGGCGATCCGGCACGCCGCGAAGCTGACGCAGGTCGAGCTCGCGTCCGGTCTTGGTGTCGGGCAGTCCGCGGTGTCGAAGATCGAGGCTCAGCGCGACGTCCTGCTGTCCACGGTCGCGGGCTACATCCGAGCTGCCGGCGCCACGGCCCAACTCGTGGTCACGGTGGGTGACACCAGCCTGAACTTCGTCCTCGCACCTGACGGCGCACCGCGGGAAGACAGCCGGCCATGAGTTTCAGCGACACTGTCGATGCCACCCTTGCCGCCGCCCGCCGGCTACTAGGCGACGGCGCTGGACCCGACGACTTGCCACCGACACCGAAGGCCGAGCCGTTGTCCGTTCCGCCCAATTGGGCAGGACCGGCGGCCGACCGTGCGGCGACAACCACCACGCAGCTCGACACCAGGCGCACAGAACTGACGCAGCAGCGCGCGGCGGCCCGGCCGGTGATCGCCGAGGCGGCAGCGATCTCTCGTGATGCCCGCAAGGCCTTGGATGCCGTGGAATCGTCGTGGGCTCAAGACAAAGCGGTCTTCGGTAGACAATCGGGTTCTGCCTACGGCCAAGGGTCTCTGTTACAGGCCGGCGCGGCGCGGGTCTACGAGGCGCAGGAGATTGTGCGTGACGCCGCCACCCGCTTCGCGGCAGCAGCGCAGCGGCTACCGGCCATTGCCGCCGGCGACGAACCCGGGAAGAGGTCCGCCCGCGGCGGCGAGGATCTGAGATCCGCATTCGAACCTGTTGGCTTTCAAATCGCGCCGCCACAAGCGGGATTCGTGACGATCTGGTGCACGCCGGATGGGCGCGGGTTGGGTTTCATTTGCAAGTACTTGTGGCCGAACTGCTCAGTGACGAGCGGTTGGTCGCAATGGGATCTCACAGGAGGGCAGCCCTGCTGATGGTGAAAATCGAGAGTCGCGCGGACATGGAAGATCTCATGCGCACCACCGGGACCACGTTCGTGTTCGTCCCGCAGATCGCGGAGAATGCGGATGGGACGTGGACTGCGCGATACCCCGGGGCGGACTGGGACGTCAGCGGCCCGGACGAGGGGTCGGCGCGCGATCAGTTGGGTATCGAGCAGCGCAAGCGGATGGGCAGTGGCGCCGACGACGACTGGCAGATCACAGCGTTGAACCTGCACTTGGCCGAAGGTCCGATCGCAGGTGTCTATGAGCTGGACGCCGAAACCGCAGAGCGGGTGCACAATCCCCCGAATTTCGATGCGCTGCAGGCAGCGTTGGCTGAGATCGACGAGCAGCGCGCCCGACAGGGATAACTGCGCCTATCCGGGGCGAAAGATGCTTGGCCCTAGGCGAGATGAGGTCGGGCGTCCCAGGGGCGCGCCCTGCTGGTTTCAGTAGTGGTAGCGAGCCTTGAGGATCTTTATCTCCTCGTTGTTGGCGCGATATACGAGGCGGTGCTCGTCGTCGATCCGCCGCGACCAATACCCGGACAGCTCGCCTTTGAGGGGCTCTGGTTTTCCGATGCCCGTGAAGGGATCGCGTTGGATCTCGTTGAGGAGTCGGGTGATTCGTCGGGCCATCTTTCGGTCGGATGCCAGCCAGAACAGGAAGTCGTCCCAGGCATCCGGATCGAAGTTGATGTTCCTCACGCCTCTCCGCCGGCCATCTCCTGCAGTTCGCGAATCGTTGTGGTGTGCTCGGCCGATGATGCAGCATGGCCGGCCTTATCACGTGCGACTGCGTCCATGAGTCGGCGCGCATTCTCTGGCGAGCGCAGGAGGTAGACGGTTTCCATCCAAGAGTCGTAGTCGTCGGCCGACATGAGCACGGCGTCGCCTGCCTTGGAGGTGATGCGGACGGGTTCGTGGTCGTTGTTCACCTGTTCGAGGAGCGGAAAGAGGCGCTGACGCGCTTCGCTGGCGCTGATTGCCATGTTCCTACCACCTTGGATGAGTCGTACGAGGTTACCGTACCGCTATTGTACTGTACTCTCGCACTGGATATTTCCGGGCGGTTGTGAGGGCGTCCTAGTTCCTCGTGGTGCATGGCATGGCCGAGTTCATGACATTTTCATCCGTGATGCGCGCCGCCGTTGGAGCTGATGACCTGCGCGTATGCGCCTATTTGGCGACGGGGCGCGGGCAGTTTGAACGCGAAATGTTTCACCTCGGCACCTACACGATCTCCGCAGTCGATCCGCTGGCTGATCAGCGAGCTTCCCTGGCGCCGGCCCGCTTAGAATCGAGGCCATGGTTCAGACGCTGCATGCCAGCCACAACGGGAGTCTCTACCTGAAGCAGCTCCATGGAATTAACGACGTCGCGGATCTCGTCCGCGAGCACCGTCTGGAAACCCTCGCCAGTGCTGACCGGCGTATTGTCTTTTGGTTCAGCGCCCATCGCACCATCCGGCTGGTGAACCACCAGGCGGTCAAACTTCTGCTTTCCACGACGAATTTCACTGCGCGACAGGTGCCGTTGCTGCTCGGCAAATGTTGTGCTGTCCGGCCGCGACGCCAGCGGCGAGTTGGCGGATCTCACCGATGAGCAGGTCCGCTGGCTGGCCGACGTAGAACTCGGCGTCCGCGATGACTGGGTACTGGGCAGGCGGTTCGCCGACTACGTGCGCCAGCAGCGGCGGCGCTCCCGGGACGGAGAGGCGGCGCGCTGGGCGGCCCTATTGCAGCCGCCGGCGTGAGCAGAGACCGTTTGCGAATTTCCTGCCCGATAGTGCATCTGCAGTCTGGGAGACTGGACACATGACCGCGCTGAGTCCGTTTGATGGCGGCCGCCACTTGGCCCATCTCATGACCGATGCCGGAGTAGTTGGTATCCCGCGCTGGTCCGGTCAGTCCTCCACCGCTGTGGAGTTGCTTCCCGTCACCTTTGAGGGTGTGACGTCTTGCCCTGTCGACGTCTATCTCGTGGACTACGACCTGACGGTTCGCGCACCAGTGGATTGCCTTGCGCACCTTCATGAATGCGCTGAGGCCAGTTGTATGCAGGTGTGGCGGCGCGCCTTGCGGTGGCCCAGTCGCAGGCGTGGGCCGGGTCCGGATTTTTCGTTGTTCTGGTGGGATCGGGACGGTCCTGGTTCGGCGGTCCTCACCCACCGCGAGGACATCACTGAGCTCGAATACCCGCCGCGGCGGGCGTGGACGGTGATGTCGTTGACGTCGTGGAACATCGCGGACTGGCGAATCATTAATGGCCACACGTTATCTGCCGCATCCGCCGACACGCCGCGTGTGTAGGGCCCGGCAGGTCACCAATCCCACGGTCGCCGGATCGGCTCCAGCGTGGGGTCGTCGCGCTCAAGCCTGACCCGGATCTTCTCCAGTAGATCTGCCGTCGCTGGGTAGAGCCCGGGCTGGCGCCAGGCATCGTCGAGCGACCCGAGCGGCACGCGGCGGCGCCCGTCCAGATCGGGATGAGCCGGCGGATACATCTGGTGCGCCCGGCACTTCTCGTTGATGGCGAAGGTCGCTCCGTCGGCGCTGGGTAGCAGGAAATGTATGGGGTACCACCGGCCGAGCCACCGGAAATCCTCATCGTCGTAGCCCCACGCTCGCGCGAACGGCGGCGCCAGGAGATGCCCGTCTTTGCCGTACTTGGCAGATCCGTCCGGCCACACGTAGTCGGGTGACAATACTTCGACGATCTGTCGGGCGGTCGGCAGCTCGGACTCGCTCACCACGTCGACGGACACCGATTTGACTGGGCCGCGGAATCGGACACCGAGGTTCGGAAAATCCGGGTCCACCTCCGCCGCCAGTCCGCCGGGATCGACCTCGCACACCGCCTGGCCTCCACCGAGTGTGCTGAACGCCAATGCCACGTCCCAGGACGTGCTGGCGTACACGTACTCCCGGCACTCCAGCGGCGCGTTGGGCCGCGCCGGCAGCCCCCGCATCGCGGCGGTTTCGATCTTGCGGACCGCGAACGGCGCGGGGCACGCGCCTAGGCCGTGCCAATACCTGACACGGCCCCTCGGCTTATTCATGACCTATCCCCCATACTCGACGCTGTCACAACTGTGGGGCGAGGGCCTCTGATAGAGCGTCTGCGGGCAGGCGCTGCCACGCGGGGACGTCGCGGTAGGCGACGAACAGGTCGGCGGCACCCGGTTCGCTCTCAAGTTCCAGGTTGGTGATTTCGGCGAGCGCCCCCGGAAGCCACGCCGTTTCCTGCCCGATCACACGCAGATCACCGTCCGGGCCGAAATATCCTGGTGCGTAGAGGCGTGTAGTCGTGGTCATCGTCGGTCCTTCCTGTTGGCGCTGTGGTCGACGTTGACGACGCGGATCCCCCAC
Source organism: Mycobacterium sp. 050272 (assembly GCF_039023525.1). Classification (NCBI taxonomy): domain Bacteria; kingdom Bacillati; phylum Actinomycetota; class Actinomycetes; order Mycobacteriales; family Mycobacteriaceae; genus Mycobacterium; species Mycobacterium sp. 050272. The sequence goes on from NZ_JBCHKV010000006.1 coordinate 94,214, forward strand.
CGGCGCGTGGGGTCGATGCGCCGCAGGGGCGTCTGGTTGAACAGGCGCCGTGCGATCGGGTTGGGCCAGCTGTGATGCTTGTAGGCGTACATCCAGTGCCCAGCCAGCCATAGCGTGAGTCCACCGACGAACGCTGCGAAACATGTTGCAGCGGCCCCCAATTGGTTGTGGGTGCCGTAGACGACCGTGCCCACCAAGCCCAGTAGTGCGAAGAACAGGCCGAAGATGCGGGCGATGATCGAGCCGAACAGCCACGCGGCCAGTGCGACCACGACGGCGCCGGCGAGGTAGGCAAAGATCATTTTTCAATCATCACCCAAAATCGGTGGATCAGCGCGCACCTGTTTGTGGCGGGTCAGTTCTCGCCGGGCTGGCCGGGGAAGGCGGGTCGGTGGGAGGGCCGCACGCTGATGTCGGGTCCACGGGTCTGTGGGGTTGTCACGTTCGGGCGCTCCGGGCTCGGGGTGCGCGGGTAGTAGGTGCGTGGGTAATTCGGCTGCGCCGGCGGCGGCTCCTCGCTCGGCGGAGGCGGCGGGGGTGGGGGCGGCGGTGCGCTGGTCACCGGCGTCGTCGTGGCTGTCGGGGATGTCGACGTCGGCGGCGCCGGTGCGGGATTGTCGCGGGCGGAAGGTTCGCGGGTCATCAAGATCACGACCGCAGCGATGAGGGCGAGCAGGGCCACGAGCATGACAGCCAGGATGGCCGTTGTTCGACGGTTCGGGGTCCATGACGCTCTCGGAGTGCGGACCGCGGTGGTGAGGCCGATGTCGGTGCCCCAGGGATCGTGGTTGGTGACTGTGGGTGTCGTCCAGGCGGCGGGGTCGGGAGGCGCGGATCCCCTCCAGAGGTCCGGGTCGGTGGCCGGGTCCAAGTCGCGGATCAGTGGGGGCCGCGACGGCGGCTCGCCGGTGCGGGGAGGGGAAGAGGTATCGACTGGTTTATCCACCTGCCCCACCCTCTAGCCGTCATGCCATATTGACGCCATAATTGTGGCATGGCGCGCGTGCGACTGTCCACGACAGTGGATGCCGACCTGATCGGTGCTGCCCGGCAGCTACGCCCTGGTACGAAAGACGCGCCGTTGGTGGACGAGGCCCTGCGGGCACTGTTGGCGGTGCATCGTGCGGCCGAGATCGACATCGGCTACCGCGTTTATGACGAGCAGCCGCTCGACCAGCCCGACGAGTGGGGCGATCTTGCTTCGTGGCGGCGCGCCGCCGGTGCATCGTGATGACGGGCGTGCCTGGGCGCGGTGAGGTGTGGTGGTGCGAGCTGGCTGATGTTGGTCGGCGTCCGGTAGTCGTTCTGTCACGTGACGCCGCGATCCCCCGCCTTCGTCGTGCGCTGGTGGCGCCGTGCACGACGACGATTCGAGGATTGGCTAGTGAAGTTGTTCTTGAGCCTGGAGCGGATCCGATACCTCGGCCGGCCGTGGTGAATCTGGACTCGGTGGAGAGCGTGTCTCTTGCCATGCTCGTGGAGCGTGTTGGCCGGCTTTCAGATCACCGTATGCGTGCGGTGTGTGCGGCGTTAAACGTCGCTGTCGCTTGTGATTTCGGAGGTGGTGTGACATGACAGATATCGGTACGCTGCCGTATTCGGTGTTGTACACCGCGGCGCGCGATCTCGGCTACACCGAGTTGGACGCGATGCGTTACGCCAGTGAACCTGACCTGTTCGCGGCCGACCATCCCGACGACGTGGTTGAGCTGCTCGACGCCGAGGGTGAAGAAGGCAGCAGACCACAGTGAGCCCGAGTAGCGGCGGCGGGTACTGGGTGATCAGCGTTAACCGAGAGACCGGACAGGCCAGCACGTCCGATCTGTTCGACGACGCGGACGCTGCCTGGCAGCACAGCATCAAAATCGAAACGCCCGAGATCTACACCACGGTGGTCGCCCGCCGTGTCAGACCGCGCAAGGACGGCTGATGACTGAGCCGAACGTGTCCAGGGTGAAACCGCGGAATCCGGGTGTGCGCTTGAAGGATCTCGTCTGGCTCGTGCGTGTTCCGCACGCACCGGCGCAGACCATGGCGTTCACTGCGGACGAAGAAGATCTGGCCCGGCAGCACGCAGACCAGCATGGGGGCATTCTTGTACCACTGCCGGTGCCGGATCCGGTGTGGGATTGGGATGCCGGCCGCCGGCATGGAAGTTGACCCCGCGGCAAAACCTTAAGCGGTGCTGTCACCCAGGGTTGTTGTGTCGCTGCGGCGTTCGGCGATTTTGTTCATGATTTCACAGGCCTTTATGCCTGGGGTGTCGATGTCGCGCAGGCCGTGGTCGGCGGCCGCGGCGCCGGAGGTGAATAGTGGCACCGATGTGGTTGTGGTCGTACGGTTGACGTCTAGTTCGGCGCCGTCGATGATGCCGCGGGCGGCGGCCAGGCGCAGGGCGAGCAGGTCGCTGCCGTGGCAGCCGACCCAGCCGGCGCACACTCGCGCTCTGGGGTCATCAGCGCTGGTTTGGTGGCAGAGGAATAGGTGTGGCGGCTGGAATGGGGTGTCTGCGTCGTAGGCGGGTAGTTTGGCGTACTCCTCGGCGGCCCAGATTCCGCTCGGGACGTCGCGGCGGTATGGACACGAGGCGCACGGTTGTGGCGCTGGTCCACGTACCTGGCAGTTGGGCTTCTGCGTCAGTCGCATTGGGCCATCCGTTTTTCCATGAGTGCGAGGGCTTCGGCGCTGAACACACCGATGGGTACCGCGCCTAGCCTGATGGCGGCGGTGCGTAGCCGGTCGGTGACGTCGTAGTGCGATTCCCAGGTGCCGGGCTTTTGCGCCCATTCCTGTTTGAGTCCAAGCCTTTTGGCGAAGGTGTGTAGTTCGTCGTCGGTGTCGGCCATGAGGTGTGACCAGCGCGCGGAAATGCCGTTCACTTTGGCTGGTAGGCGCATGTCGTCGACGTAGACGGTCAATTCTAGGAGGCCTCGTTGTTGGCGCGTTCGGCGATAGCGGCCAGGTTGCGGTGTTCGAGTGCAGGCAGGCTCAGCAGGTGATTCCAGGAGGTGGGGACGGTGGTGAGCTTGGTCATTTCCCGTGTGATCGCGTCGGTGATGCTGGTCCACATCGGTTTCGGTGTGGATGGGTGGGCGAGTTGGCTGACGAGGGCGTGCAGCCGGCGCAGTGCGGCTCGTTCGGTCGGGCTGCGGTCGCTGACACCGGTCGCCGCGGCGTGGTCGTTGGCCGCTCCCCAGGCCAGTAGTGCGGCTTCGGCGGCGTGTTCGGCGGCGGTGATCTGGCGGGCGCTGGCTGATTCGCTGAGGGCCTCGGCTTGCTCGCGCAGGTCGTAGAGTGCGGCGCGGTAGGCGGCGGTTTCGGGGACGTTGAGGTCGCGTAGGACGGGCTTGGTGAGGTAGTAGGCTTCCAAATTCTGTTCGTAGGCAAGCCATTCCGCGTCGAGTTGGGCGAGGGCGGCGCGGACCTCGTCGATCCGTTTCTTGTTCCGTTCAGGGTCATCGGCGGTATCTTGGTTCGCGGTTCCTGGGCCGACGGGCGTGAGCGCCCGGATACCTGCAGGCTGGTCCAGGAGACGGCTGCGTGGCGGCCGGGTGATGGCGTGGATCGTTCTTTCGGTTCCGAGCGCGATCGCGGCGGTCAACACGGTGCCGGTTAATGATGGCGTCCCGGTTCCGCCGAAGGTGATGACATGTCCGACGAGGTCACGCAGCTGCGCAAGGAAATTCCCGAACATGTCGATCGCGAGTTTGTCTGACAGGACGGTCGGGTTTGGGTTCGCGGGGATCGCCGCGGCCGCGAGGTACAGACTCATGTAGGTGACGCAGGCCGCTACGAGCAGTTTCAACGCTATCTCGATCGGCCAGAGCCCCATCCGGATGACCGACGGCGCGGTGTACGGGCCTCCCGGCATCGGTCTGGTCGACGTTGTCCTCACGAAAATCCTTGCGTCCGGCCGGGTCGTCGCGGTGTAGGGGCCGTGCATCGTGGTCTCGTTGATCGAGCGTGGTCGCGGCGCGGCGGTCATGGCGTGCTTCCGTCCTTCCGGTGAGCCGAGGTCGTGTCCGTGGCTTCCTGACACGGCGGCTGCCCGTAGGCTGAGCGCTGTTCGATGGCCCGTAGCCGGGATTCCGATTCGATGACAGGCAGTTTGGCGATATCGGCCAGGGTGCAGGGCACGGTGGTCAGTTTGGTCATGGTGCGCGTGATGGCGTTGATGAGTTGCGGCCACATTTCTTTCGGGGTGGCGCGGTCGTTGAGCTGGCCGACCAATCCGTGCAGTGTTCCCAGGGCCGCCTCTTCGGACGGGCTGAGGTTTGTCACGCCGATCTTCAAAGCGTGCCGGTTGGCGGTCCCCCACGCTTTCAGTGCGTGTCGCGCGGCATCCTGTGCGGCGGCGATCTGTTCGTCGGTACTGGTGTCGGTCAATTCTTCGGTGCGGTCGCGTAATTCGGCTTCAGCTTCGCGGTACGTCTTGATGATCGGGTCGTTGAGGTTTCGCAGCTGCGGCTTCGCCAGGAACCACGCATGCGTATCCAGCTGGTACTCCAGCCATTCCGTGTCCAGTTCTGTGATCGCGACGTGCACGTCGGCGATTGCGCGGTGGCGATCGGCGGGATTCATCATCCGATCGGACTCAGGTCCGCGCATGGCCTGGCCTACGGACGACTGTGTAGCCGGGGCCTGTGAACCGCTCGCAGGTGAAACGGGAGACCGATTCAGCGCTGCGAGTTGAAGCGCGTCGTCGAGCGAGATCGTCGGATAGCGTGGTGGCCACACCAGTTCGCGTGGGCCACGCAGGTACGCGCCGCGTCGACGCGGAATCATCGCGCTGTAGCCGCATATAACGGCACCCGGGAGTGCGACCAGCAGCGGTACAAGGCCGGCGCCGAGCAAGAGGAAGAATCCCAGCATGCCGATGAGCGATAACAGCAGCGGTCCCCTATCGCGCAGGATGGAGGGCGGCTCGGTTTCGTCGAGGATCTGCTGAACGCGAGCGATGCGCTGGTCACCCGTGAGACTTGCCAGCAGCGGGTCGAGCAGAATCGCCTGTACCGGCCCAGTGGTCATCCATGGCTCATCACCGGCGCCGCCTCTCCCCCTCAGCTGGTCGAGGCAGTGCCGCTCAAATCGGTGGACGTAGCCCTCTTCGCGGGCGATCACGCGCGCAAGCGCCGGCGGGATCGACGGCGATGCCTGCACCAGAACCGCTGCATTGTCGAGTACGGCCCGGCATAAGGCCACCGGCGCGGCGGTGATCACCTCCTGGTCCTGAATAGCCGGCAGGTCAGTGTTGGCGGGGTCGGGCATATCCACGGTGTCCAGTTCCGTTCCGGGCATCGAAATCAAACGTGGTGTAGGCCTGGTCACGCTGTTACCGCGCTCGCTCTGGACCTGTGTTGCGAACAAGATCCTCGACTCGGCCGACAATCATGGTGCCGATCACGCGAAGCAGCGGCCTCACCGGAGGGGTCTCCGGGATCACTTCGACCCTGCGCGGGCTGGTACCAATGTCACCCATGTCAGTCGATCCTTCGGACCCGTTCAGGAGGTTTCAAGAGGACCGTCGCCGGGGGGTTTACCGCCGGCGAGCGGTGATCTTTCTACCTATGGTGCCTACGGCCACCGACAGAACTCGTCGGTCGCGTCGTGGCGCTCACGCCGATGTGTGTTCGGAGTAGGGCGGCCGGGCGATGATGATTTCGGGCTTGTCCGGCCCGTCTGGCGGCTTGGTGGTGATCAAATCCCGCTCGACTGTCTGTTCGTGGAAGACGGTGCCCATAACGGAGGCGATCACGCGGGTGTCGAACGGGGCCCCTGGCGTTACGAGATCCTCGGGGATCAGTGCGATCACCGTCATCATCCCGGTATAGAACGCCTGCTGATGGACTCGCTGAAATCCGCCCGGAGAGGTCCAGAACAGGATGTCGCCGGGCTGTGCGATCTCCCCCGCCGGCAGTCGCGTACAGCGGTCCAGCTGGACGTCGAGTGTTCTACCGATATCCGTGCCCGTGGCGGCATACACGACGCGGCGGGTGAATCCGGCACGGTCGAACCCGCCGTTGGTGGGTCCGTCCAGATCTCCGCCGCCGAAGACGTACGGGAGTCCGAGGTAGCTGTATGCGATCTCGACAGCATGTTCTGGGGCCGCCGAGTTGTCGGGGACTGAGGACATATGTCTACTATAGCCGACATTCCCGAATGTCGTCTATAGTAGACATCGCGCCGCGCGGCGCGCACCTACTAGAGCAGGAAGCACCCCACCGCCATGAGCTACTCCCCCTCACCTCGCCGGCGCCGTGCGCCAGCGAGCCGGACGCGCCCGTGGAAGGTGCACTTTCGCTTCGACGGCACGAAGGCGTTCAGCGACGACGAATCCATGGCGGGCCTCTATGTCGTCGACACCTCACGCCCGATCGCCGGAACGACTTCCCATAGCGACGACGGGGCGGCCGATACCGCCGCACGCCGGGTCTCGCGAAACGGAGGTACGGCTCGGATCACGCTGCGCGACAGCATCACTGGCGATGAAACCGAGATCCGCACCTACGCGCCCTACGAGGTGGCGCTGCAGGATCTAGTCGAAAGCGAGTCACGATGATCGAGCATGGCCCCGATGAGGCGGCAGGCGATTTCGAGGTGAGCACGCCGGCACCGGTAGTCCGCCATCTGCCGTCAACCATCAAGCAGCTCGGCGATCCGCGGAAGGACGCCGGCTTCACGCTGCTGCCGGCGCCACCAGGCGTGTGCTCGCAGTGTGCACGCGATCACGAACCGGACGAACCACACGACGCCCAGTCCCTGCACTACCAGTACGCCTTCTACGCCGAGCATGACCGGTGGCCGACCTGGAACGACGCCCTGGCACACTGCAGTGAGGACGTGCAGGCAGCGTGGCGTCAGGCCCTAGCTGAGCGCGGCATCCGCTTCTGATCATTCGGCAACACCCGCTGCGTTCTGTTCATGCCAGCCTTGGTTGTAGGCACGCAGGAGGTGCGTCTTGGCGCCGACTGGTGCATCAACGCATTCAGCGTGAAGCGTGTCGTTGGACAACGGGCTGTTGGGTTTTCCGGCCTTTGCGTCGTCGCGGCCGATCTGCCGCGCGGCGGACACGTCCAACTCTGAGTGCGTTGTCATCGCGGTGGTCGCGTCAGCCCAGTGGGGCTGTGGCGGGTTCGACTGGTGTGCAACGGGCCTCGTCGGTGTCCGACTTCGTGATCTGGATGCGGAAGGTGGTGCCGTCGCGGTAGTTGATCTCCAGGTCTCCGTCGTAGTGGGTGAGGACATGTTCGGCGACGACGCGGATGGCCATGTCGGTGCAGTCTTCGTGATGCAGGCGCGCGAGGTAGTCGGCGAGCTGCGGTGTGAGTTCGTCGGTGGTGTCGGAATCGGGGTCGATGATGTCTTCGCCGGCCAGGAACTCGGTGTTCGACGGGTTGAGGAGGCCGACGTTGATCTTGCCGGTGAACGGGCCTTCCTGGATGCCGAAATACCTCATCGGTGATGCGTTCCTCTCGTGGGGGCCGGTGAGCTGGAGCGAGCTACGCTGGCGGGCCTTCGGGCTCGTCGGTCGGAAAGAGTGGTCGCGCGAGCTGGGTCGGCTGTTGCCGCATCTGCTGGGCTACCTGTACGGGTTCTTGGTCGAGCGCTTGAGTGATCTGGGTCGGCTGTTGCTGCATTTGCTGGGTGATCTGCGTGAACTGCTGGGGTTGACCATGCGGGTCGTTGTTGTCATCCGGCACAGTATTTCCTTGTCTTCGTGTGGTTTTCGTTGATACGTGGGCTATGGGCTCCATACCGCAGCCAGGAAGGCCTGCCCGGTGGCGAGCAGAACCAGGACAAGTGTGGCCGCGGTTGCCTTCCAGGTCGACCAGTCGAATTCAGTCCTATAGACCCATACGAGCGGGATCCCGACGACGATCAGGGCGATGCGCAGAAATGCGGTGGCGTAGGTCCTCCACCTCGGTCTACCTGCCGCCGCCTGGCCCGTGCTGCGTTCGTCCATTTGCTCGGCCAGCTGCTTGAATGAGCTCGCGTTGCGCGCGAAGGCATCGGCGCGGCCGTGGGCCCGGGTGTGCATCGTGTAGTCGAAACCGGGGTCGCTCTGGCGGTCGTCGCTCACTTGAACCTCCTGTCGTTTCATCGCGGGCACGGGATAGATCGTCTATCGCGTGCGCTTGCACTTTCAACAGGACTTGCCGGATCCACGGGCGGTGCTGCGCTTCTCCCCGCGCAGGATCTCGGCCGGCTCGATCTTGAAGTGGTTGGCGAGGGCGTAGAGGGTGCTCAGTGTGATGTTTTTGCGGCCGGCTTCGATTTCGGTGAGGTAGGTGCGGGTGAGGCCGACGCTGTTGGCGGTTTGTTCTTGGGTCTCGCCGGCGGCGTGGCGGAGTGCGCGCAGCCTTTCGCCCAGCTTCTGGAGGTCGGCGGCGTCTATCGGCACGATGTCTACTATAGACGACCCTTGTGGTGTCGCTTATAGTCGACATATGTCCCGAGGCGCCGATACCGCGACCAGGATCACCGAAGCACGTTTGATCGAACTGAGGCGCGACGGTAAGAGCCGCGACCACGGCTTCGTCGACCCTGACGTGCTGCGTAGGTGCACCGATGCGCTCGACCGCCGCGGCGAAACGTGGGCGGCCGCAATCCTCGGCCGCGATATCTCCCGCCGCAGCCTTGGAGTTCCTCACCGCCCGTATCTCTATGCCGGTGAGCCGCACGCGCTCGTCGCCGCGGACGGTGAAGAAGATCTACTCACGATCGTCGAACTCGACCCGGACAGGACCGGCGAGTGATGACGGTGAAGATCACTGACCGCGCCCTGGTGCAGACCGGCGATCGGGTGACGTGGGGCGCTCTCGGGTACGTACACGAAGGGGTTGCCACCAGCGATCCAGACCATTGGGACGGTCAGCTCGCCGTCAATGGCGGAATCGATTGGTGGGCAAACTTCCTGTGGGCTGAGCGGGACTGATCGTGGTCGACGATTGTCTTCCCCTGCGTTCAAACGCTTTTCGCGTCCACGATGACGAAAGGCCCCGACCTTGCGGTCGGGGCCGGAAGGTGCCTAGCTCCGCAATCGGCGAAGTTCAGCGCCTACCGATGAGCATAGCGTCTGCCACTCAAGGAGTTTCACGTGACTGCGGTTAGACACGTTCAGGTCCACCATGTCGAACGGCACGCCCGACGCGCGATCGCACGGCGCTTGGGCCGACCTTATGCGCCGGCGATCATCGCGGTAGTACGTGACGGCACGCACCCCGGGACGGTCATTCTGCATGTCAACTCGGGTGGCAATGCCCTAGCGGCAGAACGTGATCTGCGGCTTCGCGGATATCAGGTGGAACACACCGAGTACGACCCTTTCGCGGACGGCCATTACGGCGTTCAACTGCGGGTAAGCCCCAACGTTCCGTCCGCTGCGCAGCCCATCCCAATCGTTGGTTAGGGCGCGGCGACCCAGACCAGCGGGTAGTAGCCGTCCTGATCCTTGATCGGCGACACACCAACTACGAGGCCACAACTCGGCCCCAACGCCGGGTCGTCAGCGAGCACGATGTTAAAGTACCCGGCCTGCCTTTCCGCGCTCGCGCGCTTGACATAGCCGAAGCCGCCGCCGACCGGGTCGCCCAGCCGAGGCGGATTCAATGGAGGCGATACCGCCACCGTCGCTCTCCTCTCTCCCCGCGGTTTACGGTTGTTAGTCCGGTAGTAGTGCGACGTCGAAGCCCGCGGGCGTCCGATACAACACGACCCGGCTCGAACGCGAATGGGTGTAGGCCGGCACTCGACGATACCTATGTGCCGGCGCGTCCGCGTCGTTGCCGACGGCGGCGGGTGAGGTCTACCGCGCCTTCCACACCATCGAGGTAGCCGTCGAACTCTGCTCGGTGTGCCTCCACGAGTGCGGCGATCGCGCGCAGTTCGTTGTTGGCTCGCATGGCCTCGGGGTCGGTCGGTGCGGCGTCGTGGCCGCTGTAGCCACGCACCCGGGTGAGTTCTCGGACGAGGACTGCGGCTGGGTTTGTGCGCCACCGGCTGGTGTGCCGGGCGGTGGTCCAGCAGGTCATGCACACGGTGAAGGCGGTGCGTTGCTGGCCGTGGATGCGGATTCGTTCGTGGAGATCGTCGGGTGTGATGACGGTGGCGACGTCGATGGCCAGGCGGCCGCATTCGGTGTAGCGGGCGTACGGGCGCCAGGGCACGACGTCGCGGGCGACATGATCTCGACGCTCCTGCATGAACTGCTCGGCCATCGTGTTGTCCCGCCTATCGTTCTTGGGCTGCTTGGGCTGGTGGTTACGCTGCCCAGCCGCGTGTGATGTTGGCCAGCTGAGCCACCGGTTTCTGTAGGAGCTCTCCTAGGCGATGCCATGCAATTGCCGAGAGTGTCAGGCCGGCAGCTGCGGCCGCCAATGATGCAGGCAGCGCGGCGGCGGCAGCGGCGGCTCGTTGGCGCGCGTCACGGTGGCGGAGTTCAGTGACGAATTCCTGGTATGCGGCGTCGAGGGGAAGGCTCGTGAAGAGTTCGGCGGTGCGCCGGTACAGCAGTGCCGAGGGGACGTCGACGGTGTATCCAAGTTGCCGATGTAGCACAGCGAGCCGTTCACTTTGACGAAGTACCCGGAATAGGGACACGGGGTCGAGTCGCGAGGGCCCGCCGGAGGCGGGCCGCACCGTGGTCAGGGAGGACGAGCCCTCGCCGAGGGCGCGCACGCCTACGTGCTCTGGTACCGCATCAAGCACCCGGGCGGCTTTGGTTTCGGATGTCACTACGTGGACGTATTCGAAACATCTTGAGTAACTGAGCACTTGGAGGTCTAGGCGCGCGAAGCTGTCCAGGTCTGTTTTGATTTCGAACGCTGACGCGGCGTCGCCGGCCACGACGACGTCGGCGATGGATAGGAAGACAGGTACGCCCGTCATTGCGTGTGCGGATGGTTCGGTGTCCATGGCCTGGTTGATCACCGCTGACTTGTACACGTATTCGCACCGGTAGTTGCTGGCGAGTTGTTCGTGGGCGGCTTCGAACGCGAGGCTCAGTGGCACATCACCGGCGACGAGTTCGGCGACCGGCACGATGCGCTCCCTCGCCCACACGGCCGGGTGTGGTTTGGAAAGCTCGCGCACGACGCGTGTTGAGAATGCCGCGGCCAGTTCGCGGGCCGTGGCGGTCATCGGATCTCCCCGCTCATCGGTGGGCGGGATGGATGTCGACGGGGATGTCGTTTTCGTCGCCTTGGGCGTGGAGGTCGTTGATCCAGGTCTCGTTGATGGGGCGGGTGTCGTCGATGGTCATGGTGATCAGGTCCAGTGGTGGTTGGGTGCAGGCGTGAGGCGTGGTCCAGCCGCGGCATGCGGGGCATCCTGGTGCGCTCATCCAGGGCGTGAGGTCGACGGGTGTGTCTTGGTCGACGACGGCGAATCGGATCGCTGCGGGGGTGTCGAGTAGGGGCGGGATGTGTTGGTCGGCGTCGTGCTGGTTGTTGATGAGGACGCCGAGCCAGATGTGGCGGGGCGGGGTGCCGGCGCGGCGGTGTGCTTCACGGGCGGCGGGGCTGCTTCGTCGAGTTGGTAGCGGGTGGTTGTCGAATGCGTCGGCGTAGTCGCGTTTGTGTTGTTCGCGGTCGACGATGATGGTGCGCAGGTGAGTTGGGCGTGTGGTGATGACTTCGAAGACGTGTTTGTCCGCGGTTTCGATTTCTTGGAAGAAGGTGTGGGCCAACCACTCCGGCGCATCGGGGTCCAGGATCGTGTCGATGTCGACGCGGACGCGGTGTGGTTGGCGCCATTCGGGGACATGGGGCCACCAGGCGATCGGGTCACCTTGGTAATCCAGTTTCCACAGTGTGGTTTTCGTCGGCCAGTGCGTGCCTGGCCGGTGGGGCAGGTGCTGGATGGCGGGCGTCAGGCTCACTGTGTGGACTCCATGGTGTCGGCGGCGTGGGCGGCGGCCATGAGAGCGGTGGCGTCGTCGCGGGCGTCGCCGGGGTGATCCCAGGTTTGGAAGGTGTCGGAGTCAATGTGGCCCGGCATGGCGTAGTAGACCGTGTTGGCGCCGGAGTACGCGACGTGAGCGCTCCCCTCGTTGTCGTGCAGTGGTGGCGGGAGTTTGACGAACGCGTAGCCGTGCTCGGCGAGGGCGGTGAACGCTTCGCCGGCGATCTGATGGTTGCGGGCGCCGTCTTGTCCGGTGTCGGCCTCGGGCATGTAGGCGGCCAGGATGTCGGCGAGAACGGCTTGTCCGGTGCGGGTTTCGGTGGCGGTCATCGGAGGGAGTCTTTCTCTACTGCGGCATTGAAGGCCGCGTCGGTTTGATCGGTTCTGTTGAGCTGCCAACGTGCGGCGCCGCCGGGTGGTCGTTCGGTTTGGGTGACGACTCCGATACGTGCTAGGGCTCGAAGTTGGGGGCCGACGTAGGCGTGGTGTTCAAAGTTGTTGTATCCGGCGCGGTTACAGATCTCGGTAGTGGAGAGGCTCGTGTCGGGGCAGGCGCGTAGGACGGTCAGGATGCGTTTTCGCAGGTTCGCCGTGCGGGTGCTCACCAGGGCCACACCATCACCTCCCAGTGGTAAGACTTCGTGGGGTTTGCGTGCACGTTGACCACGGTTTCGATCGTGGTTCGGGCGGTGAGGGCTTTCAAGAGGACCGTCCTTCGCGTTGGCGCGTGCCCTTCACCGGGTGTCGGGGCAGGTGCTCGACGACGTCGGCGAGATCCGCGTCACCGCGGGCCCGCAGCACGGTGGTCACCTCGGCCGGCTTGCACTGCAGACTTCTCGCGAGCGCGCTGACGGTCAGCCTGGGGCCGACCAGCTTCTGCAGCCGTTGGCGCTCGGACAGGGTGGACCCGATCAGTTCGACGTCCACCGAGTCGTCGTCGAGGGAGAGGATCAGGACCAAGGTGTCGCCGAGTCTGGCGCCGGCCGCCTGCACGTAGGGACGTAGCGAGCTGGTGCGCACGCCGGTGGTGGAGGTTAGTGGCCAATTCAGGGTGATGGCACCGTGCGGGCCGGTCATGACGCGTCGATGTCCTGGCAGAATTCCGAGGGCTGCGGCCACTGCTGTCTTGAAGTGCTGGCTCGAACCTCGCATGACGTCGCTGGTGACGGGTACTGCCAGTCGGAGGTGGGTGTCTGCGCTGAGGAAGGCGCCGCGGACGGTGTTGACGGGTGCGGGGACGGGCCACGGGTCTGTGCGTCGGCGCCGGCGCACGGTTCCGGCTTCGATGATGAAGGCCAGGGTGCCCACATAGGTGCGGATCGAGGTTTCCGCGATGTCGGGGAATGTGGCGCGAATATCGGTGATGAGTTCAGTGATGTTGATGCGGCCGCCGGCGGCGTCGATGCGGGTTCGGATCTCGTCGACGATTCCCTTGTATTCATGGTGGCCCCAGGTGTGCAGTCCCCAAGAGCGCCTGCTGATGCGGACGAATCGGGGATGTCGGATCAGCGCGCCGTGAACGGCTCGGCGGGTGGTTTCGTCGTGCCCGATGGTCGTGGTGATCTCATCGACGGTGGCCGGCGCGTTAAGTACATACAGAGCAGCTTCGATCTTGTCGGCGAGCACTTCTCCCCAGCGGACGTACTGATCACCGAAGCGGCGGGCATCCAGTTGGTTGTGCAGATAGGCCTGGGCGCTCTGCGGTGCCATCCCGATCGCGCGAAGTGCGTCGAGGAGAGCTGCGGAGTGCGGCGCCTGCTTGACAGTGAACGCGGTGTCGATGGCGGCGGCGGCGCGGTCGCTGCCACCTGGGTTCTCGAACCAGTCGCCACGACGGATATAGGGGCCGGCCAGGTACAGCAAGACTCGTGCGGTTTCGCTCGCTGGATCTACTCGGATTGCGGCGAGTGCTGCTGTGACAACTGGGGCGTGGGCGTAAGGGCCGATCTGGTGTCCCAAGTCGTGGGCGTAGTCGGTGACGGCATGGTGCGCGGGTGTGGCGAGCAATTCGGTGAACTTGGCGGTGGAGCGGCGTTGGTAGCGAGTTACCCAGCCGTGGTAGACGCCGAGTCTCTCGTCGAGCGCTGCCGGTGGTTCGGGTTCGGCGGCCCACAGTCGCGCCGCCAGAATGATGCGGTCCCGCTCGGGGAGGGCGTCGAGGAGCTGCCCCACCGCAGCGTCGGCGGATGGCCGTTCACCGCTGCTGATGGCCGCCTGGTGCGCGGCGGCTGCTTTGGTGGCGGCTGTGAGAATGTCGCGCGCGTTGGCATCGCCCACACCGGGGAGGCTCAGCAGTGTGTGCAGGCTGTGTGGTGCGAAGTCCGCCCAGCGGGTGAACATGGCCCCGAACGCGGTGCGGACTCGGCGTGGTAGCTGTGCGTAGGGGACGGGCAGTTCGGTGATGCCGGCAAAGCCGTCGACCAGCTCGGCCAGCGGTGTCTGTGCATGGTGTGCCAGGAACCGTGGCCAGGTGTCCGGATTCGGATCGGTCATGAACTGCGTTTGAGCTGGTCCCAGGCTAGAGCGGCTTCGGTGTCGGGTATTCCCGCCCGGTGGGCGGTGCGGTCGGCGAGCCGGATGAGTCGGCGGATCCGTCCGGCCACGGTGTCTTTGCTGATCGGCGGTTCGGCCAGCTGCGCCAGTTTATCGAGGGAGACGTCGGGGTGGGCGATACGCAGTTGTCCGGCGTCGGCGAGCACTGGGGGTGCGGCAGGGCCGAGGATTTCCAGGGCCCGCTGCGCCCGGGCGACGGCCTCGGCTGCGGCTCGGCTTGAGCGGCGGCGGTTGGCGCCGTTGAAGTTGGCGAGTTGTTCCCCAGGGGTGCTGGCTGCGTGTGCGCGGCGGCGTGTGACGTGTGCGTCCCAGATCGGTCGGGTGTGGTGTGCGCCCATCCGGGACAGCAGTTCGCTGATGTCGTCGTCACGGATGGTCACGCGGTCTCGTTCCTGAATGACGCGCATCTTGGCGTGAACGCCGAGTTTGCGTGCGGCGCCGACGAGCGCGAGGGCGGCTTCGGGGCCGGGGCAGTGGACTTCGAGGGCGGTGGTGCGGCCGTTGTCGACGAGGGTGCCTCGGGCCTGGAAGGCGCCGCGCCACACGGATTCGGCGTCGGCGATCGTTCCGCTGACGATGTGCGGAGGCATGCCGCGCACGGGTGCGCCGCGGCGGTCCAACAACCCCGTCCGACGGGCCAGCGGTTCGGCGTCTTTACCGACGTAGATGAGATAGCCGGTGGCGGGCCGGGTGGCGCCGGCCGCAGCGACGCGCAGGCTGGCGTGGCAGTCGTAGAGCTCTTCGATGTTGGCCTGCAGGCGACGGGCGGTGCTGGCGAGGTCGAGCTCGGCGGCGAAGACGAGGTGGTTGTCGACGATGCGGAGGCTGTCGGTGTAGCGCAGCAGGGCGGTGACTTCTGCCTTGCGGGCGTTGGTGTTGTCGACGTGGACACGGCTCAGTTCGCCTTTGGCGTCGGTGGTGATACTCACGGTGCGGTCCGTCGTTTCTTGGGGAGTTGGTGCCACACGCTGATCGCGGTGGCGACAGTTCGTGTCGCGAAAAGTGTTGGCGAGTAGAGCCGTTTCGCCGATCTCGTACGGTCGGCTCGCGTGCGGTCGGCAGGTCCGACGAGCAGATGTGGTGTCGGCCTGGCGGCGATGACGATCCCGACCCCCAGCAGCGCGGGCAGCAGCAGAGCCAGGCCAGCGGCTGGATGTCCAGCAGCGACGACGACGAGCCCGGCCATCAGCGCGGCCGCGGCGAAGGCGCCGGCAGTGATGGGCCAGCTGGCTACACGGATACCGCTGCCGTATGCCCGCAGCCGCCATTCGGCGACGATCGCGTCCGGATCGATGATGCGCGGAGATGCTAGCTGCCCGGCGGTAGCGGTGCACCATTCGGCGAAATCGTTAACTGTGTCGCGGGCACGCGGGTGGCGCTCAGCCCAGATGTGGGCCAGGTGGGCGTCCTGACTAATCCAGTGATGCAGTTGCGTCCTGGTCGGAGTGAGGCTGGCTCGGGTTGCCATGTCCCGACGGTATGGGCCGATAGTGGTGGTTTTCCAGAGGACCGCGGCAAGGGTTGGAGCTGTTGAATCCGCCTATCCTGTGGTGTATGACAAGCGGCCGGAAGTCGATGGAGATCGTCGAGGCGGATTCGCTGGAGCCTGCGGCCACCTCTCCTCATCCTGCGGCGGCGTATTTCGCCGAACAACTCAAGACCCTGATGAGCCAGTACCGCGTCCGCACGCCGGCAGGAAAGCCCCGCAAGCTCACACCTCTGCGGCTGCAGCAGATGCTTACTGCCCAATATCCGGGTTGGCGCCTGTCGCAGTCCCAGATGTATCGGCTCTACCGGGCCGAGAGCCTGCCCTACCTCGACGACATCTGCGTGATCGCCGACTTCTTCGGAGTGTCGCCACGGTTCTTCGTCTCCGACCAAACGCTGTAGCAGTGGGCGAAGTGCCGGTGTTGTCCGCGGAATGTGCGGGTTGGGCACGCACAGCCGGGTATGAGGTCCGCGTCGACCGTGAGGCGACCGTGCTATGGCCTGTCGGTGGCGGGCGTAGCTGGTATCAGCTACGGCGCCGCGGTGATATGGGCCGTGTGGAGCTCTCGGAAACCGATATCGACGGCATGACCGAGATCCTGCTGTTCGCCGTCGACATGGATGTGGCCGAGCGGTTTTTGATCGGTGCACTTGGCGACGACATTCGCGATCATATTGACTTGCCGTTTCTCGAATTGCCGTGGCGTGCTGGCGATCTCGCTATCGGTTTTGCGGTCAGCGGCGTTGCGCGTGGGTATCGGACGTTGTCTCGGGCTGGGGTGGGGCCGATCGCGGCAGCTGCCGGGGACGAGCCTGGTTTGTCGCGACTGGTCCCGTTGTCGAGGTTCATGCTGCTGACGCTCGCGGAATTGAGACGGTCGTTTCTTGCGGTGGACGGTGCTCCGCTGTTGGCGGCTGGCGGGTACCGGCGGTGAGGTGTTACCGCCAGTAGCTGGGCAGCTGTTCGACGCTTTCGCGGTAGGTGGGTTCCAAGGTCATGAGGTCGAGTTGGTAGGAGCGTCGCTGCTTGTCGGGCCATTGGTGGACTCGTTCGAGCAGCCAGTCGTACCAGTCGACGTCGAGGCCGGCGGCGGCCATGCCGGCCCGGTAGGAGGCGGTGGCTAGGTCACGGTCGATGGCGGTTCCGACGATGGAGGCGGCGAGATTGATGCCGGTCTGGGCCCGAAGTCGCTGTTCTGTGTCGTCGGTGTCGGTGAGGCATTGTTTGATCGCTTCGAACCAGGCGTCGAGGGAGGCTCGCCAGCCCACTCCGCGGTCTGGTTCCCAGTCCGCGCGTGGGAGGTTGGCCAGGTCGGTAGCGGCGTCGAGACGGGCCTGGTGTTGCGCTGGCGGTAGGCCGTCCGGTGCGGCCAGGGCGCTGCTGAGGTTGTCTCGCCAGGTGGCTGTGAGGGTGCCGTCGCGGGCGGAGAGTAGGTGCGCCCGCAGCAAGGTCAGGCGTGCGATGTGGTGTTGGAATTCGGTGATGGCCGTGGTGGTGTGTGCGAGGCGGCTGGCGATGTCGATGTTCCACGTGGGTTGGGATTCGTCGCCGGTGTCGTCGTCGTCGGCGTCGGGGCTGGAATGTGGTGTTGCGGTCATCGCAGGGTGAACGCGTCCGCGGCGGCGACACTGTAGGGCGGGAGGATGGCGTGGACACGGCGCAGCGCGGTGACGATGCGGACAAAGGTCACGTCATGGTCGTCGCGGCGGCGGGCATGGCTGGTGTCGAAGTGGGTGTCCTCGGGGGTGAGGCCGAGCAGGGTCGGCGCCATGGCGCCGCGTTCGCCTGCGGCGCTGATGAACTCGATGCGGTAGTGGCCTTGGTGATCCCAGCTGGTGGGGCGGCCGTCAACGACGGTGGGTGTACCCTTCCACCGCTGCGGTGAGTAGATGATGAGTTTCTCGCCCGTGCGCTGATGGACGAACTCGGCGCCGTCTGTGTCGAGGGTGGCCACGGGCAGAGCGTATTCGATGTCGTCGATGTTGTTGGCGATGATGACATCGCGGCTGCTGGTGATCGTCTCCGATTCGACCCACGTACTGGCGGCGTACCGGGCGGCGTGCCACAGCAGCTCCGGTTGCGATCGGGCCGCTGAGGTGGTGGCGTCCTGGATGTGCGACGGTAGCTGGCGGACGGCTTTGGCGTACGCGCGCAGTTCTGCCCTGGGGTGGCCGAGCTCCCGGGCGATGTAGTGGTCGCTGAACCCGAGCTGGCGCATCGTCAGGAACGCCAGGCCAATCACGTCGTGTTCGTTCTGTTCGGCTTCCAGCCGATTGTGGCGGGCCCGGGCGACCGCTGTGGTGACCGCGTCGACGGCAGTCAGGAGATGACGCGGGACGTCTTCGCTGGCAGCCCTTGATGCAGTGGTCACATTCTGACGGTATGTGCAGCGATTGGGGTTTTCCACAGGACACCGAAGCGGCCGCCGGCGGGAGCACAGTCCTCTTGAAGACGGCTCTTGAGCTGGCTGATGCTGGGGAACCAGATCCCCTTGTCAGCCAGGTGAAGGAGATGTGGCCAAATGTGCCGATCAGAACGCGACCCCGACGGTCCGCGCCGGTGCCCCGGAGACGCGCGGGCGGCTTATCACCGCACCGCGGTGGCAGTGCTGGATCTGGAGCATGCCGAAGCCGAACTGCTGCAAGAATTGGCCGCGATCGACAACAGTGCCGGCGGCTCAAATGGCGGCGCCGCGCGGCCAGTGGTGAGCTTCCCCGACAAGGAGACGCGCACCGAAGACATTCGGCGGGAGATCGACACCGCGATCAACGACCTCAACACCGGTGAGAACTGGCAGCAGTGGTTGGAGTTCTCGGGAAAATTTCACAAGTACTCGCTGAACAACCAGCTATTGATCTACATGCAGAAACCGGAAGCAACTCAGGTCGCCGGCTTCAACAAGTGGAAAGAACTGGGCCGTTCAGTCAATAAGGGCGAGAAGGCAATCTGGATTTTCGCACCGATGGTCCGCAAGGTCCGCGTCGAGGACGCCAAGGGCAACCCGGTGTTAGATGCCAAGGGCAAACCCCGGTACGAACAGAAGGTTACCGGGTTTAAGACAGTGCCTGTGTTCGACGTGTCCTCCACCGACGGCGAGCCGCTCCCCCAGCGTCCCGTCGTGGAGGTCGACCGGATGTCGGGTTCCGCGCCAGAGGGAATGCACGAGGATCTCACGGCACAGATCGAGGGACACGGATACCGCGTGGTGTACGACGATCTCGGCGACGGACCTGGGATTCCCGACGGGCGCACCGTCCCGGACTTGAAAACCGTCACCATCAACACCCACTACAGCCACGCCCACCAAGGGCTGGTGCTAGCCCATGAACTCGCCCACATTGAGTGCGGCCACACCGAGCAGACCGACAAGTACCACACCGGCGCCGGCGGCGAGCGCTCAACGATGGAGGTGGAAGCGCAAAGCGTCTCCTACGTCGTCGGTCGCAGATGGGGTTTGACCGACAACGCGTCGTTCTCCTACATCGACGGCTGGGCCCACGGCGACAAGGAGAAGGTACGCAAGACCGCTGAATCCGTGATCAAAGCCACCGATCGAATCATGGCCCGCTCCAAGCTCTTACAGACCACCTAACACCGGAAGGGAATACATCATGTCTGCACGCATTCAGGCCGAGGTAACCGATCCGACCGACGGCGTGACCCACGTCTTCGAAGGATCCGACGACGCCGCTGTCGACCGACAGATCGACGCGTTCTTCGCCGTCGACGAAGCAGAGCGACGTGAACGTGACGACCACTGACCCGATCGCCGATAAGCGCCGGGCCCTGGCGTCAGTGCGCAAGCGTCTTGCGGCAGCCCGCAATCGGCTCCGCCAAGCACACATCGAGTACACGTCCACCCCGGACGGGGCCTGCGAAACCTATCGCCGATTCGAGCTGGCCGACGGCGAGGACCGTGTCGCATTGCGACAGATTTACTTGGCCGGTCTGTCCATGGCCGACCGTGAATACCAGCGCCGCGCCGAGCTGGGGCATGCCAACGAATCCGACGGGCCCCTGGAGGCCTTGCCGCTGGGCAGCCCGCAGGATCCGCTGGTGGGGCTGCTCGTGGAGCACCGGGTCATGGGCTGGGTGCGCAGCGGGCCCGCCGCGCTGGCATCAGGGAAGGTCACTGTCGGTTTAATCCGGGTGCTCGCCGACGGAACAACACGCCGGCGGATCCGACTACGCTGCGCTGTTCACAGCGAGCTCGGCGTGTTCACCGAGACCCTCGCCACGGTGGTCCGGCAGGCCTTGACCGATCCTCACACACATGAACGGCTCGACGAATTCCTCGGAGCGACAGCAAGTCCCGCGATAACCGCCACCGCGGCCCAGGGATCGCAGTGAGCGTGACAGTCTGCACCGTGACGGCGGCCGATGTGGAAACAGCGCAGGAACGTGCCGTTCGCCGCGTCGATGAGTTGGCAAGGGCGGTCAGCGGTGTTCTGGAGGTTCTTGCGGCGATCTATCGTGACGAGGACTGGCGTTACCTCCGCGATCGGTGCGGGGAGCCGTACCGGGATTTCGTCGGATTCGTCCGCGATAAGCTCGGCGGCTCCGAATCGAATGCGAGGCGCTACCGCCAGGGGGTAGAGACGCTGGTGGCGCCGCTGCTGGAAATCACCGGTGCCGAGGTTCGTATCCCGGTAACACCGAATGATGTTGCCGTTCTTGGCTTGTCCGGTGCCTCACGAGTGATTGAAGCGGCCCCAGGACGGTTGGAAGGCGTCGGTAGCGCTGAGGAGCGCACCGCGGCGCTGCGCGAGCTGATTGACACGGTGATCAGTGAACGGCGCCGTCGTGACATCGCAGCCGACGTCGTCGTCGACGTCTTACCCTCCGATGCCGTGCCTGAGTCCCTGCCGGCGGCGGCCGACGAGCCAGCTGCCGGCGCTGCGGCGGCTGGCCTTGCAATCGTCGCTGGGCAGGGCGCCCATGTCTCCCCCGCCGGGGAGTCCGCCGGAAGCTTTGAGGGCCGCGGGGTCGGCGAGCATCCGCCCGATCGTCACGAGCCGACAGACTCCACGCCCACCGTTGATGTGAGGGCCGCAGGATTGCCCGCTGCGGCGCCTGCAGGTGTCCGTGGTGATACGGCCGACGTTGGCGAGCTGCGTGCCGCGTTGGAGGTGGTTTTGCGGCTAGACCCAGCGCTGGCTGCCGACGCATTGGGAGGGTCCGGTGACGTGTCGAGCGCGGCGCGCGATTGCGCGACGGCTGCTCAGCGTTTGGCGCGGCTGAGTAATCTGCTGAGAGTGCTGTAGCCGGGGTGCAACGGCTGGTGGAAGGCAAATAATGGCGGGTTCGATGCCTGATGCGCGGTTTGGCCGCGTCGCCGCCGTAGAGGAGGGTGGCCGCGTGACGACGCCTGAACCGTCGGTACCTGCGGCACCTGACGCCGCGGGTATGCCTCTGCGACGCGTCGTCGACGAGAATCCGCCCACCGACCCAATTCCTGTCGTCACGGAGGAGGTGATGGGCCACGTCGTCGAGGCGGCGTCGCCGGCGCTATCCCCTACGCCATCTCAACATGAAGTGCCGGAGGTGCCGGCTCCCTGTCATGAGCCGATCGACCCGCCAGTCGACGTGTCCCCACCGGCGTCGGAGTCGTGGTCGGACTCCATCATTGCCAGCTTGGTTGTTGCATCCCCGCGACGCCGCCCCAGGGCGCCGGTCGCCGCCATCGCGGCAGGAGCGGCGGCGCTGCTGGTGGTCGCCGCCGCCGTGGCGTGGTGGATGCTGACTCCAGGCGACACCGAGACAAGCACGACGCACGAGTCCACACCGCCCAGTGCCACCCCCGGTCCGGATGATCAGCTGTTGAAGCGGCTCAACGCGATCTTCCCGGCCGGAGCCTGTCGCAGTACGCCGTCGGCGGACACGGTGGCCGCGACCGCGACCTGTACGACCACTGACCCGAATTGGCCGCCGTCAGCAACCTACACACTTGCCCGTGACCGGGCCGTGATGGCTCGGGAGTTCGACGCGATCACCCGCAGCCTCGATGTGCAGATCTGCCCTGGCCGGATCCAGTCGGGTGTTCACTCACCCATTCGACAATTGTCGAATGGGCGAAGGCGCATTGCGAAAACCGGGGGTGATCCCGCTGCTCACCACACCCGATAGTCGTGGGGTGGACCGGCCTCAAGTTCCACACCTCGGTCGACGGGCATGGTTGCCCACCTTCGGTGGTCGTCACTGGCGGGAAACGAACAACCAGGCAATGCTCGCCAAGGTACTCAGCGGGATCGTCGTGCGGCGTCACCGCAGTCACACGTGGGGGCGGCAGCGCCCGGGGCCTCCACCGACGCTCGACGAAATCCGCCACAAGCAAATTGATCTCGCCGAACGATCCTTCGCGCTACTGTCGCCTACCAGGGGTGATGGGACCACCTTCCCGCCGGCTGCAACACAACGACGACGCGCGAATCCGCACTGTATGCCGAATCAGAGTGATTTGGTCCCCCACCCGGCCTGCGGGTCACGATTGCTGATGGTTGCAGTCAGCGCGTTGATGGTCAGTGCGGGAGTCTGGTTGGAGTCGTCGACGAACCGAAGAACCATCGGCATAATGTATCCAGGACCACCGCGCAGTGCACCTTGCCATTATAGGTTCCGCGGATGGTAATGTCGTTGATTTACAACCGCTTTGGCACATCTCCTCGCACGGCTCGCGTCATATATTCAACGAGACGCGGCACTTTAGCGCACCAGACGTTCGGCGATGTCGGCGTACACCGCACCGAGTTTGTGCGGGGAGCTATGCTGCCGCGACGGGAACCAGCGGCAGACATCGACGCATAGCGACGAGATCGCAACCACGACATCGTCGCCACACTGTGCATGGAACTCGCCGGCGTCGATCCCGTCGGTGATGATGGCGCCGACATACGCCATGGTTTGGCGCCGCAGCGCGGCGATGGACCGGTAGTGCGACGGGGTCAGCCCGTGGAGTTCGTGGTGCACGACGCGCGCCTTCTTGCGGTTCTCCGCATGCCAGATCGTGAAGGTCGCTACCACCGCCTTGAGCCGTTCGGTGTGATTACCGGCCGCGGCCCTGGCCTGCGCATCGGCGCCCTTGATGGCCTGAAGCAAACTGCTGTGGCCGTCGAGGGCGATCGCGTAGAGCAGTTCTTCCTTCGACGCATAGTGGGGGTAGATCGCAGTGGCGCTCATGTTGAGCCGTTTAGTGATCTCCCGCGTCGAGCTGCCGCCGTATCCGGACTCGGCAAAGACCTCGATCGCCGCACACAGGATCCGCTCCGCGGCGGCGGACGAGGCGAGCCGGTCGGTGGTCATGGCGTGTGAAACTGTACCTCGTTCGTTGACAAGCCCGGCACATCATGCGACATTAACGCACGCTAAGAATATTAGCGCTCGCTAATGTTTTCGTTTCGCGAAAGGGTTCCCCGATGGCCGACTTCATCTCCCGGCGTGACGTCGACTTCCTGCTGTATGAGTGGCTCAACGTCGAAGAGCTGACCGAGCGCAGCCGCTACGCCGAGCATTCGCGCGACACGTTCGACGCGGTCTTGGACCTGTCCGCCGACATCGCCACCAAACGCTTTGCCCCGCACCGCAAGAAGGGCGATCAGGTCGAGCCCACCGTCGGCCCAGACGGCAAGGTCGTGCTCATCGACGAGATCAAGGATGCCCTGGACACCTTCGCTGAGTCCGGGCTGCTGGCCGGGTCGTTCGACGAGGCCGTCGGCGGTATGCAGCTGCCCGCGGTGGTCTCCGAGGCGGCCATGACGTTCTTCCGCGCCGCCAATCCCGCCACCACCTCCTACCTGTTCTTGACCATCGGCAACGCGAACCTGCTGGTCGAATACGGCACCCCCGAGCAGATCGACGCGTGGGTGCGCCCCATGCTCGAAGGGAAATTCTTCGGAACCATGTGCCTATCCGAACCCGAGGCGGGGTCGTCGCTGGCCGATATCACCACCAAGGCCGTGCCCGCCCGGGACGGCACCTACCGGATCGCCGGCACCAAGATGTGGATCACCGGCGGTGACCACGAGCTCACCGAGAACATCGTGCACTTGGTGCTAGCCAAGGCTCCCGGCGGTGGCCCCGGCGTGAAGGGCATCTCGCTGTTCGTCGTGCCGAAGTACCTCACCGACGGCACCCGCAACGACGTGGCGCTCGTCGGGCTCAATCACAAGATGGGCAATCACGGCACCACCAACGCCCTGCTCAACTTCGG
Organism: Mycobacterium sp. 050272; assembly: GCF_039023525.1. Lineage (NCBI taxonomy): Bacteria > Bacillati > Actinomycetota > Actinomycetes > Mycobacteriales > Mycobacteriaceae > Mycobacterium > Mycobacterium sp. 050272. The sequence continues at coordinate 118,363 of NZ_JBCHKV010000006.1, forward strand.
CGACGGGACGCATCGACCCGCGGGCGATGCCGGCGCGGTCGGCTACCTGGTCGGCGAGGAGCACAAGGGCCTAGCGTATATGTTCCACATGATGAACGAGGCGCGGGTGGCCGTCGGGCTGCAGGCCACCGCCACAGGATACGCCGGGTACCTGGCCTCGGTCGAATACGCCAAGGCCCGCACCCAGGGCCGCCCGGTGAACGCCAAGGACCCGTCGTTGCCGCAGGTGGCCATCATCGAACACGCCGACGTGAAGCGAATGCTGCTGGCGCAGAAGGCCTATGTCGAAGGTGCGTTGGCGCTGGGCCTTTACTGCACCCGCCTGGTCGACGAGCAGCGTTCGGGCACCGAACCCGACAGCGCCCGCGCCCACCTGCTGCTGGAGGTGCTGACGCCGATCGCCAAGAGCTGGCCGTCGCAGTGGTGCCTGGAGGCCAACAGCCTGGCCATCCAGGTGCACGGCGGCTACGGCTACACCAAGGAGTTCGACGTCGAGCAGGCCTACCGAGACAACCGTCTCAACGCCATCCACGAAGGCGCACACGGCATCCACGGCCTGGACCTGCTGGGCCGCAAGGTGGTTATGCACGACGGCGCCGGGCTGACACTGCTGGCCGAGCGGATCACCGCGACCATCAACAAGGCCGAAACGCACGTCGGCACAAGGCAGCATGCCGATGCCCTGCGCGGTGCGCTTACCCGGCTGGTCGACATCACCGGCACACTGTGGGCTGCCGGTGATATCTCTGTGACACTGGCGAATTCGACGCTGTACCTGGAAGCGGCCGGCCATGTGGTGATGGCGTGGATCTGGCTGGAGCAGTTGCTGGCCGCCGCGGACGGCAACGGCGACTTCTACGACGGCAAGCGTGCCGCGGGCAGATTCTTCTTCACCTATGAACTGCCCAAGGTCGGCCCCCTGTTCGATCTGCTAGCCAGCCTAGATACCTCGACGGTGGATGCCGTACCAAGCTGGTTCTGATACCGCTACCCAGAAACCAGGGTCAGGTGGACTCAGTAACGGGGACTCGCCACCAACACCTCGGTCGAGCTGAACAGCTCATAGGGGGCGATCGCCACCTCCCGAACCCATCGGCGGCCCGCACCCGCGAACGGGACGCCGGCAGCCAACGACCGCCCAATGTCACCGAGGCGCGTTCCTGGCCGTGTCGCACCGCCCTGCGGGCCGCATCGTGGCGCCCGTCGGGCCGGCCAGCCGAGCACGTCGGCTTCCATCAGCTCCCACATGACCTGCAGTGTCCGGCATCCACCGCCATCGCAGCCGACCTTCCTGCACTTTCTCGGCGATCTCTGCCATCGCCACACTGATGGTCGGGTACGCGGCGACGGTCGCACCCACAGACGCCAACGATCAGGCGATGTTGACGGCGCGTCGCTGTCGCTGACGCGGTGATCGCGTGCGTGGTTGTGTCAGCGGCTTAGCTGCGATGGATGCTGCGCAATTGCCAGATCATCGTAGTCATCCTGCAAAGGGGGACGAAAATGGTCGCGCGTCAACGCTGCAGTTAGCAGTCACCGCACCGTGGTGATGCTGAGCTTGCCGTCCGCATGGTAGGCGCGCAGCAGCTTCTTGTCGAACTTCCCTACACTGGTGCGGGGAACCTGCTCGATGAACGTCCACTGTTCGGGAAGCCACCATCGTGGAACCTGTTGGGCCAGCCAGGATTTGATCTCTTGGGGCGCAATGTGGAGTCCATCCTGCAGCACGACCGCAGCGAGGGGGCGTTCTTGCCATTTTGGGTCGGGCACGCCGATTACCGCCGCCTCGAACACGGCTGGGTGCCCGGTCAGGATGTTCTCTAGTTGCACCGATGAAATCCATTCGCCGCCGGATTTGATGACATCCTTGGCACGGTCGGTCAAAGTCAGAAAGCCGTCGGCGTCGATGCGCCCGACATCCCCAGTGCGCAACCAGCCGTCGTGGAATTTGTCGTCGTCGGCACCCTGGTAGTACGCGCCTGTTACCCAGGGCCCGCGGACTTCCAGTTCCCCCACCGCTTGACCGTCGTGCGGCAGCACTGAACCGTCATCGGCGACGAGACGCATCTGGACTCCGCACACGGGGCGGCCTTGGGTCGTTCGCATCTCCTGTGCCCGCTCGGGCGGTGCCGTTGCCGACGGGCGTGCGATGGCGGCCAGCGGCGAGGTTTCGGTCATTCCCCAGGCCTGCAACACCGTGACGCCCAGGCGCTCCTCGAATGCCTCTATCAAGGCGCGCGGCACCGCGGAGCCGCCACAGACCACCAGCCGCAGCGATGAGAAGTCGCAGGTGCCGACGCGTCCCGTGTGGGAGAGGACGTCATTCCAGATTGTCGGTACGGCGCCCGCTATGGTCGGGCGCTGTTCGTGCACCATCCGGCTGATCGCCTCGGCCTGCAGGAATCGGTCGGGCATCAGCAGGTCGGCCCCTGCCATCAGCGCTGCGTAGGGCAGCCCCCATGCGTTGGCGTGAAACATCGGCACGATCGGCAAGACGCGATCGCCCTCGCCGATGCCCAGCCCGTTTGTGGTGCATGCGGCCATCGAATGCAGGTATAAGGATCGGTGGCTGTACACCACCCCTTTGGGGTCGCCGGTGGTGCCGCTGGTGTAACACATTGCCGCTGCGGAGGTTTCTTCGACTGCAGGCCAAGGGAACTCGTCACCCTCAGCGGCGAGCAGCTCGTCGTAATGGGCTACTTCGGGGCCGTTGCCCCGCAGCAGCTCGACAGCATCGCCGCCGCCAGTGACCACCACCGCCCGCACCGAGGGCGCATCCGCCAACAGCGGGGCCAGCAGTGGCGTCAGGGACGCGTCGACGATGATGACCGTGTCTTCGGCGTGGTTGACCACGTAGCGGATTTGATCGGCCGAGAGTCGGATATTGATCGTGTGCAGGACAGCACCCATGGCGGGTACCGCGCAATAGGCCTCCAGGTGTTCCTGGTTGTTCCACTGGAACGTGGCGACGCGGTCGTCGCCGGTCACACCGAGACGTCGCAGCGCCAAGGCCAGTTGGGCCGACCGCTGGCCGATCTGCCGGTAGCTTGCAGCGCGAAGGCCCTGTTCGGTGGCGCTGATCACCTGCTTGGCGCCGTGTACGCCGCTAGCATGCGCCAGGATCGAGGCGACCGACAGCGGAGCGGCCTGCATGGTGGAGTGCATCAGCGATTCCGCCCGCCACAAGCGATGTCGACCTTCACAGTTCGAGGTCGCTGCGGCCGTCGGCGGCCAGCATCGCGGTGTAGGTGGGAAAGAGCAGTTTGGCGGTGGGGACGAGCTTGATGACTTTCTGCACCGGGCCCTTGGCGCGGACCTGACCCTTGGCCATGGCCAGCGACAGGTTCACTTTGCCCTGCCAGAATCGGTTACCGGTGTCTGCCGACATGAACAACTCGACATCGGGTGTGATGTCGGTGGCGCCGGCGAGCACTGTTGCGTTGGGAAGGTCCACCGTCACAATCGCCTCGGGATCGGTGTAGTTGATTTGCAGCACAACACCCGAGGCGGACAGCTTGGGCCCGATGTCGGGATCTGCTAGGCCCTTCTCGAACACCCCGCCGATGTATTTGTGCACCTCTGCCTCGTCAGTGAAAACGCCCATGGCGGTGATCCTTTCGTGTCGTTGATCGCCAAAGCTGGAAGATCCGGGCTAGTCCAAGCCGATCCACACGGACTTGGTTTGGGTAAAGCCGAGCAGGGACTCCTCGCCAAGATCGCGCCCGTATCCGGACGCCTTGTAGCCACCGAACGGTGCCGCGGGGTCCAACACGTTGTACAAGTTGACCCACACAGTGCCAGCCTGAAGCTCCCTGGCCACTCGGTGCGCGCGTTTGAGGTCGTCGGTCCACACCCCCGCTGCCAGTCCGTACGCGCTGGCATTGGCCCGGCGCACCGCCTCGGCTTCGTCGTCGAAGGTCAACACCGACAGCACCGGCCCGAAGATCTCCTCGGTGGCGATCGTCATGGCGTCGTCGACGTCGGTGAAGATGGCCGGCGTCAAGAAGTGGCCGTGACTCAGTGCGCCGCCGGGTCGCTGGCCGCCGCAGAGCAGGGTGGCGCCTTCCTGGGTGCCGGCGCGCAGGAAACCTTCAACGCGGTCGCGCTGGGTGGCTGAGACCAGGGGCCCCATCTCGGTGCTGTCATCGAGGCCGTGACCGAGCTCGATCGCCCGGGCCGCGGTCTCCAGCTCGGCGAGCAGTTCGTCACGCACGTCGCGGTGAACGAACAGGCGCGACCCTGCACAACACACCTGCCCTTGGTTGAGGAAGATGGCGGCCAGTGCCCCCTGGGCCGCGGCTTTGAGGTCGGCATCCGGGAAGACAATGTTGGCTGATTTGCCACCCAGTTCCAGGGTGAGTTTCTTGATGCTGGGTGCGCTGGCGGTGATTATCCGGCGACCGGTTTCCGTCGAGCCGGTGAACGACACTTTGGCCACCCGGGGGTCTTCGATGAGGGCCTGACCGGCGGAAGAACCGAGCCCGGTGACCATGTTGAGCACACCCGGAGGTAGTCCTGCCTCGAGAGCGATCTCGATCAGCCGCAATGCGGTCAGCGAGGTGTGCTCTGACGGCTTGAGCACGACCGTGTTGCCGGCGGCCAGGGCGGGCGCCACCTTCCACGACGCGATCAGCAGCGGAAAGTTCCACGGCACGATCGCGCCGATGACGCCCAGCGGTTCCCGTTGCGTATACACCAGTGCCTCGCCCACCGGCGGTGAGACGGGCAGGGTCTGGCCGCCAAGTTTGGTTGTCCAGCCACCGAAGTAGCGCCAGATTTGACTGACCAAGCCGATATCGATGTACAACGATTCCGTCAGCGGTTTGCCGTTGTCGAGCGTCTCGAGAGTGGCGAGTTCCTCGGCATGCGCCTCGATCGCGTCGGCGACGTCGAGCAGTATCCGGCCGCGGGCGGCCGGGCTCAGGCGACGCCAGTGTTCAAATGCCTCGCTCGCCGCGTCGACCGCCCGCGCCACGTCGATCGGACCACCCGCTGCGATGGTGGCCAATACGGCGCCGGTCGCCGGATCGGTGGTCACAGCCTCGGCTCCGTCGGCGGCCCCAAGCTTGTCAGCCCCGATGACGATGCTCGCCGACGCACCACGCAAAAACGTTTGCAGCGTCTCAGGTATGTCGATTGATAGCGTGGTCATCACAATTCCTTTGTTTGTCTGCATGTTTGTTGAACAGCGCGGCAAGCCCGCCGCGCTCTAGGTGGGCGCTCTGTGCAGTGTCCGGTGATGACTCACCGGACTCGGGTCTAACATGGTCACGGCCGGGATTGTCCGACTACGTTCCGTTCACCGGCAAAAGACGTCGATACGGCAGGTCTTGGTCACCGACTCTTCGCCAGCGGTGTCCATGTGGTGCGCATGAGTCTCCTGGAGCCGCTACGTTTCCCGGGCTCAGCGCGCGAACCATGCCCGAATCCTGGTCTCGCGAACGGCTAGGTGACCGTCCGAAGGCCCACTCAATAGCGGATGACGCCGCGGATATTTCTGCCCGACCGCATGTCCTCATAACCCTGATTGATGTCCTCCAGGTCGTACTCGGTGGTAATGAGTTCGTCGAGCTTCAATTGGCCGAGAGCGTAGAGCTCCAGCAACCGCGGAATATCGTGCTGGCCGTTGGATGAGCCGAATAGCGATCCACGGATCTGCTTTTCATATAAAGTCAGCTCGAGAAGGTTTGTCGTGATAGTGGTTTCCTCCGGGTGTCCGATCGCGGTGACCACGACGCGACCCCGCTTACCGATGAGACTCAGTTCTGGACCCACCTCGGCGCCCTCAGCGACACCGGTGGTGACGATGCAGACATCGGCAAGCCTGCCGCGGGTCAAGTCGCTGATCGCGTTCCACGCCTCATCGATCGATGAGGCGGTATGCGTGGCACCGAACTCATAAGACTTGGTGCGCTTGAACTCAACTGGGTCCACCACCATGATCATGCGGGCACCGGCGATGCGCGCTCCCTGGACCGCGTTCATGCCGATGCCGCCCGCCCCGATGACCACGACCGCGTCTCCCGCCCGCACCTCACCGGTACGCACTGCACTCCCAAAACCGGTGGTCACCCCGCACCCCACCAATGCAGCGGTATGCAGGGGAATATCGTCATCGATCTTGACCACCGACGCGGCAGGAACGACGGTGTACTCCGAAAACGTTCCGAGCAAACACATTTGACCGACGTCTTCGCCCCGCGCGTGAAAACGGTAGGTTCCGTCGAGTTGCGGTCCCAGCATCACCGCGGCGCCGGAGTCGCAGAGGTTCCCGATGCCGCGGGCACAGTAGGAGCATCGCCCGCAAGCGGGCAAGAACATCATCACGACGTGATCGCCCTCGGCGATATCGGCGACATTGGGTCCCACCGCTTCGACAACGCCAGCGCCCTCATGCCCGCCCACCAGAGGGTATGGAAAGGGAAGGTCGCCAGTAACGAGGTGCTCGTCGGAATGGCATAGACCGCTGGCGGCCAACTTGACGAGCACCTCGCCCTCACCGGGCGGATCCAAGTCGATTTGCTCCACCTGCCACTTCTCGTTCTGGCCCCACAGAACCGCAGCCTTCGTCTTCACTATTGATTCTTCCTCACATGTTTGATGTTGTGTGCCCATCGTCACAACGATGTGGCGCACACACCAGGGCCGCCCGTGCCATCAGTGGCCCACGAGTGCCACGCAGATCGAGCACGCCTCGCGCAGCCTTGCACGGCTCTCAGAGTCAGCTGCATGCGACCAGATTCGCGGCGCTCACTAACGCAACTAAAGTTTGGGCGAACGGGCCAGGCGCCGAGCCTGGTAATCGCTGATGTCTAGCAACCCGAACTTGCCCGCCAAGGCAGCAGCGCTGATCCGGTTGCTTACGCCAAGCTTATTTAGCAGCGTGGCCACCATGCGCTTGGCGGTTCGTTCCGAGACCAGCAATCGGTCGGCCATCTCCGCGTTCTCCAGCCCTGCCGCCAGCAACGTCCACAACTTCAGGTCCTGATCGGACAAATGCTCTAGCACTTCACTCGGGGGTCGGCGGGTCTGGGTCAGGAGGTCATCGAGGACGGCGCCATCGACAACCCGCATGCCTTCGGCGATCGTCCACAGAGGGCCTGCCAGCGCTTCGGGCCGTGCGGTCTTGGGCAGGAAGCCGTCGGCTCCGGCACGCAACGCTTCTTCGGCCAGGTCGAGATCATCGGTGCCCGACAGCGCGAGGATCCGGGTCGTGGGGCTACGGCCCTTGATGTGGCGGATCGCAGCCAGTCCTCCCAGCGGGGGCATGGTCAGATCAACGATCGCGACGTCAGCGGCGCAATCGGCGACGAGGTCGGCCGCCTCCTCGACATAGCTGGTTTGGCCCCCCACGGTGAAGATGTCCCCCCATTCGCGGGTGAGCAGCAAGGCTAGTCCCTGCGCAAACAGTTCGTGGTCATCGACGATAGCCACGACGATCCCTTTCCGGCCGCCGCTAGGCTTCATTGTGACGATGTTAGCCGCACCCCAGGATAAGGTCGATGAGACTGCATAACCGGGTCACCGCATTTGTCGACGGTGACGAATACGGACTGGCTCGCGTTGTGGTGGCAGTCCGGATGGCGGTAGTGGCGTCAGTCGGGGTGCTGGTGCTTGTGGGACCCGCCTGGGTTCGCCAGCACGTGCCCGCGGTTGTGGGCATTCTGATTGCGGCGACGGTGTACGCAGTGGTGCTGCTGGCCAACCCGAAATTCGAGGCGCGCCGCACCCGGTACTCCTGGGCGGTCGCCCTGGCTGACAGTGCCATCACCCTTGCCTGGATCGCCGTCACCGGTGGACCGCATAGCCCGGTGGTGGCGGTACTTCCCCTGGTCGTTATCGCATCGGCGGCCCGGCTGTCATTCATCGAGACTCTGCTGTTATCGACGCTTTTGGGTCTGGCGTACACCGCGGTGATCGTGCCCTCTTCATCGATGCCAGCAACGGCGCCCACCCCTTGGCTCCAGGCCAGCTGGTGGGCGTTGTATCTGTTGTTCGCGGCGGTTCTCACCGCGGGCCTGTCTACCTTGGCGGAGCGCGAACACCGCTCCAGACTGCGCGCTCTGGTCGAAGCCGAGACCCAGCACGCCGCGGCCGAGGAGGAACGCGATCTGCGTTCACGGCTGCTCACCTCTTACCAGTCCCAACAGGACGGGCTGCAGGTGCTGGTGCACGAGTTCCGCACCCCCATCGCCTCGCTGGAGGCACTTCTCGATGCACTGGCCGGCATCTCACCGATGACGGACGCCGACCGCAGCACCAGCCTGCAGCTGGCCAGCCGACACACTCGCCATGTCGTCGACATGCTCGACGCACTCTCCGACGTCGCGCTGAGCCGACGCCCCACCTTTTCTGGGGGCAGGGTACGCCAAGTCGACGTCGCGGACATCGTCACCGCAGCAGCCGATGCGGTAGGCCTCACTGCGCCACGCCTACAGCTTGCGATGACCGCCGACCTGACTGCTGTCGCGATCAACGCCCAGGGATTGCGTCGGGTGCTGACCAACCTGCTCGAAAACGCAGCCCGCCACGGCCGCGGCGGGCCGGTCGACGTCACGTGCAGTCGACACGGCAACGACCTCGTCATCGCCGTCGCCGACCGTGGCCCCGGAATCCCCGACGAGGATCTGGGAGAGCTGACAGCAAAGTACGTCAGTGCCGGCGGTCAGCGCGGCACCGCCGGTCTGGGACTATGGATCGTGCAGCAGATCACCGACGCAATGGGCGGTCGGGTGAATTTCGCCGCTCGCGCTGGTGGTGGGCTCGTCGCGACCTTCCGTGTTCCGCTGATCACCGCGCCGCAACCAGACCCGCCCCCCGCTCCGCGCTGGTAGTCCGGACAACTTTGCGCGGGCCTCGTCGGCCAGACGTCGGCGCCGCCAACGGCACGCAGCCCACTGGCCCACGCTGGCGTGATCATGGGAACGAAAGGGCGGCAGTCACCATCGCAATCACGATTCGCAACGTCCGGCGCAGCATGACGATCGGCTCCAGCCCGTCTGCGTGGGCACCGGATCGCCCCGGCAGCAACTTCGCCGATCGGCGGTAACTCGAATGTCCGGTGCGGCTCACGTCCGCATCCGGCCTCTTCCCGACGTGGCCCGCAGGGGTCATGACGTGGCCCGCGGGCCACTTGTCGTCGGCCTCGCCACTTATCACCCTTAATGGTGTTGAGGGTCACATTAAGCCGCGCGGGGTGCACGTCGAGGTGGAACAGCTCGGCGCGCACAACGGTTGGGGCGAGACATGTTTCCGCTCATGCGCCCATTTTTCTGTAGAGCACCAGGTTGAGAAGGGACCAACATGACCGAAATGACGGTGGCCGCCAACGACGCGACGAACGCGGCGTACGGGATGGCCTTGGAGGACATCGATGTGAGCAATCCCGTGCTGTTCCGGGACAACACCTGGCATCCCTATTTCAAACGCCTGCGCGAAGAGGATCCGGTTCACTACTGCAAGAGCAGCATGTTCGGCCCCTACTGGTCGGTGACCAAGTACCGCGACATCATGGCAGTCGAGACCAACCCGAAGGTGTTCTCGTCGGAGGCTAAAAGTGGCGGCATCACCATCATGGACGACAACGCCGCAGCATCGCTTCCCATGTTCATCGCCATGGATCCACCGAAACACGATGTCCAGCGAAAGACCGTGAGCCCCATCGTGGCGCCCGAAAACCTTGCCACCATGGAATCGGTGATTCGCCAGCGCACCGCGGACCTCCTCGACGGATTGCCGATCAATGAAGAGTTCGACTGGGTGCATCGGGTGTCGATCGACTTGACCACCAAGATGCTGGCGACGCTGTTCGATTTTCCCTGGGACGACCGCGCCAAGTTGACGCGCTGGTCGGACGTCACCACGGCGTTGCCCGGTGGCGGGATCATCGATTCTGAAGAACAGCGCATGGCCGAGCTGATGGAGTGCGCGACGTATTTCACCGAGCTGTGGAACCAGCGCGTGAATGCCGAACCCAAGAACGATCTCATCTCGATGATGGCCCATTCGGAGTCAACACGACACATGGCGCCCGAGGAATATCTCGGAAACATCGTGCTGCTGATCGTCGGCGGTAACGACACCACCCGCAACTCGATGACCGGCGGTGTGTTGGCCCTGAACGAATTTCCCGACGAATACCGCAAACTGTCCGCCAACCCGGCGTTGATCAGCTCTATGGTGTCGGAGATCATCCGGTGGCAAACACCTCTTTCGCACATGCGTCGGACGGCACTGGAAGACATCGAGTTCGGCGGCAAGCACATCCGCCAGGGCGACAAAGTCGTGATGTGGTATGTGTCCGGCAACCGGGACCCCGAGGCCATCGACAATCCCGACACGTTCATCATCGATCGCGCCAAGCCCCGCCAGCACTTGTCCTTCGGGTTCGGCATCCACCGCTGCGTCGGCAACAGACTCGCCGAACTACAGCTCAACATCCTGTGGGAAGAAATCCTTAAACGGTGGCCGGACCCACTGCAGATCCGGGTTCTTCAAGAACCGACCCGCGTGCTCTCACCGTTCGTCAAGGGCTACGAATCGCTGCCCGTGCGCATCAACGCCTGATGATCCACACCGGCGTGACCGAAGCCGTTGTGGTGGTCGGTGCCGGCCAGGCTGGCGCACAGACAGTCGCCAGCCTTCGACAAGGAGGGTTCGAGGGGCAGATCACCCTGCTCGGCGACGAGCCGGCGCTGCCCTATCAGCGCCCCCCACTGTCGAAGGCCTTCCTGGCCGGCACCCTCCCGCTGGACCGCCTGTACCTACGCCCTGCGGCGTTCTACCAGCAAGCCCACGTCGATGTCATGGTCGACACTGGGGTGAGCGAGCTCGACACCGAAAACAGACGCGTCCGGCTCACCGACGGCCGCGCTATCAGCTTCGATCACCTAGTGCTGGCCACCGGCGGCCGCCCCCGCCCGCTGGCCTGCCCTGGTGCCGATCACCCCCGCGTCCACTACCTTCGAACAGTGACCGACGTAGACAGGATCCGCTCCCAGTTCCATCCCGGGACACGGCTGGTCCTGGTGGGCGGCGGTTACATCGGCCTCGAAATCGCCGCGGTAGCCGCAGAACTCGGGTTGACCGTGACCGTCCTCGAAGCACAAACCACCGTCTTGGCACGGGTCACCTGTCCGACGGTGGCCCGCTTCTTCGAACACACCCACCGGCGAGCAGGAGTGACGATTCGGTGCGCAACCACAGTCACACGCATCCACGACAGCTCGTCCACCGCACGCATTGAACTCGATAGCGGCGAGTACATCGACGCAGACCTCGTCATAGTTGGGATAGGATTGCTCCCCAACGTCGACTTAGCCTCAGCAGCTGGGCTGACATGCGAAAGCGGCATCGTCGTGGACAGCCGTTGCCAGACAAGCGCACCTGGCATCTACGCAGCCGGTGACTGCACCCAGTACCCGAGCCCCATATACGGCCGACCACTTCACCTCGAGTCGGTGCACAACGCCATCGAACAGGCCAAAACGGCCGCCGCAGCGATCCTCGGCAGAGACGAGCCGTTCCGTCAAGTCCCCTGGTTCTGGTCAGACCAGTACAACATCAAACTACAGACGGCCGGCGTCAACGAAGGCTACGACGACGTGATCATCCGCGGCGATCCGTCCTCAGCATCATTTGCAGCCTTCTACCTGCGCGCCGGGAAACTGCTGGCCGTCGATGCAATCAACCGGCCGCGCGAATTCATGGCGTCGAAAACCCTTATCGCCGAACGCGCAGAGGTAGACCCAATGCAACTCGCCGACGAGAGCCTCCCCCCCACAGCCCTTGCGGCGGCGGTAAGAGCCCCCACCCGCGCAACGTCCCCAACCTCCCTCTAACCCACTGATAAAGGAATCGAAATGCCCAAAATCACCTACATCGACTACACCGGTACGAGCCGCTGCGTTGACGCCGAAGACGGCATGTCACTGATGGAAATCGCCATCAATAACAACGTGCCAGGCATCGACGGCGACTGCGGCGGGGAGTGCGCATGCGCGACATGCCACGTGCACGTCGATGAAGACTGGTTGGACAAACTGCCGCCCAGCAGCGACCAAGAGGTGGCAATGCTCGAATTTTGCGATGGCGTAGACCGCACATCCCGACTCGGCTGCCAAATCAAAATCTGCCCGACTTTGGATGGCATCGTCGTACGGACACCAGCTGCACAACACTAGCTACCCCGACCCGAGACCGCAGCTACACACGTTATCGAGACAGTCCCTCCCTAATCGGCCAGTCCCAGCGATTGCGAGGCAGGCCCCGGAATCCCCGACGAGAATCGGGGAGAGCTGAACCACCCGGGTTTGATGCACACCTTCTCAATGCTGCGGTGTCGAGGGCGATGACGTGGCCGCTGTCGCGGACCATCACCCCGAGCCCGTCAGCAGCCATGCGGTGCCGCGCCACCACGATCCCGCCCATCGTGGCGACGTCGAGGTACTCACCGCCAATCGGATGGCTGACCCTGACTTCGGCAGCGGCCAGCTCAGGTGGCACCGAGTAGCGGTTGCCGCGGTAGGACACCAACGCCTGCCGCGACGCCGTCCGGCTCTCAGAGACGATCACCGGATAGGGCACCGCCGGAACCGATGCCAGCGGCTCAGTTGTGGCGACCACGGCGACCGAGGACCGCCCGTCTGCGGTGGCCCGGATCCGGGTGTCGCCACGCAGGCGGGCGAAGCGGTCCACACTGGTCTGTGCCTGTTCAACAGTCATGTCATCAGCCAGGGTGCGCCACCAGCGTTGCGCAGCAGTGTGATTGGCCTTCTCCACCACGCCCTTGCGGTTACCGCGCCGCGGCGGGCAGATCGCCACCGCGACCCCGTAGTGCTTAGCGACCCCGGCGAACGACGCCGTCACTCGCCCCGATCCGGGATCGCAGACGGTGGCCATCCGGTCGAATCGCCAGATGCGGGTCAGCCCACCCAGACCGCGGCAGATCGTGTCGATGGCGGCGACCAGGTGTGGTTGATCCATCGATGGCGAGAGCACCGCCCGCCACTTGCCGGAATGAGCCAGAGAGCCGACCAGCAGGAAGGCTTTCCTGCCCCAGCCCCAGGAGGAGGGCGGGTCGGGCAATTCCAGCCAGTCCCATTGGGTTTCCTCACCTGGTGGGTGCTCGATGATCGCGTTGGGGCGGTCGGTGGCGGTACGGCAGGCTTGGCAATCCGGGCGCAGATTGCGGGTGCGGATGTTGCGGGTCAGGCTCTGATACGACAGCCCGAAGCCCAGGTCTTCGAGTTCGTCGTAAAGGGTGCGGGCCCACAGATGCGGATCCTCGACCAGCCGCGCCGACACGTAATCGAGGAATGGATCAAAACGGATCCGGGCGCACACCAGGCTCGGCATCGCCGGCCAGATACTTGCGGACCGTCTTGCGCCTCCTTCGACGGAGCTACTGGCGTCAGACACCAGCAGCATCGAGGGAGGCCCGCCCTTCTCGGCGGAGCCACACGGGTGGGGAATTTCGATGAGCGTCAGTGGGGAATTTCAGCGAGCGCGGTCATGGGCACGTTGATGATGCGGACGACGCACACGGTGCCCAGCCATCACCGGCATCGTCAGTGACGAACACCGCCTCCGTGGTCGTCATACACAGGGACGGTCAACAGCGGCTCATCGACGAGGGTGTGGATCCCTCGGTCGGCTCGGTCGGCGACTGGACAATGCGCTGACCGAGACCGCCGTCGGGTCGTTCAAGAACGAACTCATCCGCCGGCAAGGCCCGTGGCGCGCCGTCAACCAGGCCGAACTCGCGACCGCGGAATGGGTGGTGTGGTTCAACACTGAACGTCCGCATGAGTACCTCGACGACTTCACCCCCGAAGCCGTCGAGACGCTCCACTACGATCACTGACACACCCCGCTGAAGGCGGGGTGATTCAACGAAAGCAGTCTCCGGCTCACCGGGACGGGTCATCGCGTTCCCCGGCGCAGGTGACCCCGATGGCCACGTAAATGGGCCGATTGGTGGCCTGGCCGATGCGGACCTTAACGAAGATCGCGTCGATGAACACCACGGAATACACCGACTCCAGTGGCCGGTTGCACCATTCGGTCATCTCCTCGATCACCTTGTCGGTGATCGAGGAGATGGTGTCCTTGGAGGAGATGGTGTCCTTGGAGACCGTGGCACCGTAGACGTCGTCGAAGTGCGCTGCGATTTCCCCGGTGGTCAAGCCCTTGGCCGTCAGTGACAGAACGATCTCATCGACGCCGGTCAGCCGGCGCTGACGCTTCTTGACGATCACCGGATCGAAGCTGGCATTGGTGTCGCGGGGCACCTCGATCTCGACCGGACCGATCTCGGTGAACACCGTCTTTGATCGGGTCCCATTGCGGAATTGCCTGATCCCCGGACCGCCGGATCGTGTTTGTCGTAGCCCAGGTGCTCGCTCATCTCCGCATCCAGAGCGGTCTCGAGCACGTTCTTGGTCAGCTGATTGAGCAGGCCGTTGGGGACCACCAACTCCACACCTTGTTCCTTGGCCTGGGCGAGCAGCTGCTCGGCAAGCTCCTTGTGATCCACATCGATCGCCACGGATTCGAGTGTTTCGGATATCATCAGTCCTTCCCGCCAAGCTCACGCCCGGCGTGTCAGACCAAGTCCAGATCCACCGTTATTCCGATAGTCCCTCGATCCGAATGAGTACCCAGCGGTCGTCATCCCGAGAGACGGTCAACACCTGCGGGGAAACGCTTGTTGGACCGATTATCTGGCCCCGGAATTCCCGACGAGAATCTGGGAGAGCTGACAGCAAAGTACGTCAGTGCCGTCTAGTCGGTTGGTATGTCTACGCAATGGGGTGTGGTGGGTAACCCGTTGAAACGGTCGGCGATCCATCCCAGTGCGCGTTCGCCATCGACGAAGTAGGGCAGCAGGTGGTTGATCGGGGATCTGACGAAAATCCTATGCTGCCTGGTCTCTGATCGTGAGGTGCGAAGGCTCAGAACGTGATCCACCGGGATTTGGGAACGCCTGTTTGGTTTATACGTGGTCTTCCACTGCGGGAAAGAACTTGTCGCTGAAGATCGTTTCTTCCGGTGTGCCCTTGGCTTCGAGCAATGCGATGACGGCGTCGCACATCTCGGGCTTGCCACACACGTAGGCGTCATAAGGAGCACCGTCGCCAATCCGACGTTGGACGTGGGCGGTGACTCGCGAGGGTTCGCCAAGCCAGCCGCATTCCGGTGTGGGTTTGGACAGCACCGGGCAGTACGTCAGGTCGAGCACCCCGCGAAGCTCCTCCATACGGCTCTCGCAGGGAAGCTCGGCAGCGGTGCGGGCCCCGTAGAAGAAAGTGAACTTGCGCTCGTCTCCGCAATGGGCCGCGTACTCGAGGATCGATAGGATTGGCGAGATGCCGGAGCCCGTCGCTACCAGCAGTACGGGGCGGTTGCCCTCCCGGAGATAGCCGTCGCCGAATGGACCCCGGACCCGCATCCGAACGCCGACCCCGAGCAGGTCCAGCTGCTCCGAGAATGCACCACCGTCGATCACCTTGATGACGAACTCCAACTCCTGTGCAGAGCTGGGCGCGGAAGCCAGGGAGTAGGACCGCCACTGATCTGCCGCGCCCGGCACCGCGATCTCCACGAACTGGCCCGCGTAGAAGACGACCGGTTGTTCGGTGCGGATGTGAAGCCGACGCAGCGACGGTGTCAGTCGGTCGATTCCGGTGACTTGCCCGTCAAACTCCCCCGGCGTGATCAGCGGCCGTTGCCGCTGATCGAATACGCGGTCGTCCTGGATCTGCACGTCATCGAGGGCAGTCGCGCAGCACAGCAGCACCCAGCCGTCGTCCCGTTCCGCGTTGGACAGCGAGTACGGCGAGGCGTTGCCGTAGTCCACCTCGCCGTCCGTCACCAGGTACTTGCAGCTAGAACAGTTCCCATGCCGACATCCGTACTTCAGCGAGACCCCGCTGCGCAGCGCGGCGTCCAGAATCGACTCACCCGGCTTTATCGAGAACTCTCTGCCACCGGGTTCGACCCGGGCTGAGTACACGGCCACCACCCCGTCGTTAGCTCGCGGCAGCGGGCACGGGTTTGTTGAGTTCCAGCATCTCCGAGGTGACCCGGAAGCTGTTGTCGTCCGTCTCCGCCCGGCCGACGAAGGTTGACATCACCACCAGCCATTGGCCGATGGTGATGTCCTTGCCGCCCAACTCCTGCGACACGCGGGCCATGTCGACGCGGATCTCGCTCGGGTGCTCCAAGTACCAGTAGGGCCCCTGGTCGACGACCTTGACGTCGGGCTGGTCGACCGCGAGCACGTCGATGGTGGCGTCGGCCTCCTCGCTCTTCATCAGCACCACTGCCACCTTGCCGTCAGCGGCTTTGATCGGCGTGCTCATGCGGCTGCCCCCACTTTCAGATCGAGCCCCGCAACCAGGTCCTGCTGGCGCTGCTGAGCGACTACGAATACCTCGTCGAACCGCGCGACTTGCAACGGCGGCACGTCGTAGATGTCGGCCATGGCCTTCGCTGCCTCTTGAACCCTGGGAGTCCAGGAATCCAGCCAGGTGCTTATGGTCGCCGCGTTCTTCTGACATTCCGGGACGGTCGGGTCGATGACCATGCGGACGAACTCCTGGGTCCAGGCCATGTTGCGACGCCGGTCCCGTTCCGTGGTGCCTACCAGGTGGGGTGTCACCGGGTCGCCGTGGAAGGGGCCGAACCGTCGCACCAGCTGGCTGACCGCCAGCTCGGTGAGGATCGGATCGAACACTAAGTTCGTCACGATGGCCAGCTCACCCCAGTCGTTGCCCGCCACGAGTTCCTCGACGAGCCGACGAGTCGGCTGATACCGCTGGTCCTCCAGCCAGACCGCCTTCGCGCCGTCGTCGGCGAAGCCGTCGATGTGGTCTTCGAGCTCGAGCAGATGCAGCACGATGTCCTGTGCGTGCCGCATCCGGTCGAACGCCTCGAAGCAGAAAACGTTGCCGAGCGTGTCCGACAGCGCCTCGCGTTGTGCCACGGCGAACGCCCGGAACAACCCGTACTCCGCGTACGCCCAGGCCCGGTAGTGCCGACCAAGGATCTCACGGGTCCACACCGGATCGATTTCGTTGAACACCCCATCGGCCGCCGCGTCCTCTGCCGAGCGCGCAATCGCGCGCTCCTGCTCGGCCTGCATGCGCACATAGGTGCGTTGCCAGTGCGATGCGGGGTCCCGGAACCCGAACCAGTTCGGATGGACCAGCGCGGTCGATTCCCGGATCCAGGGCGTTCGCCCGTTGACGTCGCGCAACAGCCAGCCCTGTTTGTCGAACACGTCCACATCGGGCTGGGCGAAGCAGGTGACCGCCTCGTACTCGGAGAGCCTGCGGCGGCGAGACGGGATATATGTGAAGTCACGGGTCGGCTTGCCGGCACACTCGACGGCGCCGGGCAGCGGCGCGGTCACGCGCCCGCTCCGTTCCCCGAAGCGTTGGCGGCGGCGAGTTGTGCAGTGATCGCCGGCATCGGATCCTTGATCTCCATACCCCAGGCGCGGATGTCGTCGACGGTCCACATCCGCTCGGTTTCCAGCGACGGCTGCGCGATCAGGGTCTTGCCGTCGGACCGCAACAGACCGTTCTCCACCAGGTGATCGGCGAGGCCCACCCCGTGGTGGTGCTGCCAGAAGGTCTTGCTCTGCGCGTAACGGATAGGCTCCTGGAAGAACAGCGTCTCGCACATCGGCCCGCAGAACGGCAGCGTACGCCCGCCATATTCACCGAACCGCACTTCGCTGTTGTCGAGCCGCGGGAATATGCATGGCATCTGACACACCTGGCACAGTGGCGGCAGCGCCTCGAACGCCGCCATCGGGTTGACACCGTCCTCGGCCTTGGTGATTTGGCGGAAGTTCTCCCAGAAAGCACCGTAGTGCGCGTACCACCCGGGGTATTTGTTCTCGAACCACTCGAAGTCCGACTCCGTCAACGGATCCCACCGCCAGAAATGCAGCGGCCAGGACGCGGCTGCCAGCATCGCTGCGGTGTGGTGCTTCCAGCGCATCTGCTCCTGCGCGACGTGGAAGCATTCCGGCACGCTAAGGCCGTAGGGCTCCATCTTGGAAATGTATGAGCCAATCCAGTCCTCCGCGATCCACTCAGTCCACTTCTCCAGATAGGAGTGCCCGCGCTCCTTCTGGAAGTAGTCGTACACGGCCCCCAGGAAGGGGTCCAGGAAGGAGTGCTGGCGCCAGAACGCGCGCTCGAAATCAGTCTGCAGGTACTTGAGGTTGTCCTCGTTGGAGACCACGGCCGCCAGCGTCGAGTAGCCGTTGGCCATGTGCCGGGCCTCGTCGGACTGGACGCTCAGAAAAACACTCGGAGTGACGTTGTCGCCATTGGCCGCCGCGACCTCGGTGAGCGTGACGAAAATCGGGTTGGTGTACGCGGTCTCGGCGACCACCTGGAGGTTGAGCGAGCCCTCGACCGGGTCACCGACGAAGAACGCTTCCAGGGCCGCCCGCCCGGCCACCCCGAACAGGTTGTTCGCGCGAGCCTTCATCCCGATGTGGAAGCCCTCCGGGTCGGCCGCGTGCTTGGCGAAGTACCGGTTGAGGTACAGCTCCTGGTTGACGTGTCGGACCTCGTCGATCATCTGCGCCATGTAGCCCTGCCGCAGTTCGGCATTCTCCACGGTATCGACCAGCTGCCCGCAGCATTTCATCGCCGCGTACTCACCGAAGTTCACCACAGGCAGCGCGATCTTGAGGATCTCCATCCAGCGCGGCTGGGCCTTGCCGGCAGAGTTGGACCTAGCCAGGGCGTCCTCCATCGCACCGTACTGGCGGTCGTCCTTCTCCTGCTCCATCGACACATAATCGCGGATGAGGTGGCGGAAGGGGTCCTTGGTCTTGCGAGGTATGACGTATTTGGTCGGATAGCGGTCGGGCTTCTCGGCATATGAATGCTCCCAGTCGAAGTCCTTGACCCGCTCGTGCGCCTTGATCAAGTTACGCATCGATGCTTCCCTCCATTGGTGATAACAATCACCCCAATAATCCGTGGTGATAGAGATCACCCTACGGTTGGCGACCGGCCGCCGCATCGGCGGAACGTACGATAATCATGTCTGGATTGGTGCATATGCATGAAATTTGGCTGCAGCCCAGCCATCGTGCGGTCCTCGAGCGGGCGGATAGGGTTGCCTCTCGGGCCGCCGATTTGATCGAGGCCGCTGTCGGGTGTCCGGTCTTGGTCCTGCACAGCGGGATGATCGAACAAGCGCAGATCGAGCTCGAACTGCAGGAAAGAGATCACGCGGACACGCCGGGTGGCGGGTCGGTCGAGTTCCTGCATCGAGGAGCCGGCCAGGCCGGACTCCGTGCCGCCGCCATTCGGATCGGTGACCACGGCACCGGCACACCGCACGTGTTGGTGGTTCATGCGCAGGCTTCCGACGGCGCACTCACCGCTGACACGGACGAGTGTTCGCGGGTCATCGACCTGTTCGCGGGCTCCGTCTCGGTGACGTGCTTGTTCGCGGGACCCCACGCCGCTGGTGCCGGGTTTCCCGCGCTGCTGCAGCACACCGTCCTGTGGATCGATGGAACCGAGGTCGATACCCGGTCGCCGGAGGGTCGCCTCGTGCTGCTGGACCACTTGCTTGACCAGCTCGACAACCCGGCCCAGGTACGCCATCTCGCGATGTCGCGCACCATCTCGACATCCAGCGGTGGCGCGGTCGAGCGACTGGTCGCCCGCCGGCTGCGCACGCTGTCCCAGGACGCGGAGTCCACTCCTCGGCCGTCGGCTTCCAGTGCCCCGAACTGCGTCGCGGTGTGTGGGGCGCTCGCCGGGTCCGATGGCCTTCTTGCCGAGATGCTGGCCGTCGCATCGGCGCACGGCGCCGACGAATGCCTGGTGGAGGACGCCGATTTCGTTCCGGTCATCTGGCACCCACCTGACCTGCCCCCCACTTCGCTCTCCGAGTTGGTCACCCCTGGGCGGCTGCGGCGACTGGCCGAGCAACTGAAACCGGGCGTCCCCGAACTGGTTCGGCTGGGGACGCCGGCAGCTGGACACCGGATCGTCGCACGGCTTGGCTCCGAGAAACCGCTGGGCTACCTTTCGGCAGCAGCACGCGGGCCGAACACGGATTCAGCCATCGAATGGGTCCGCCACCTTGCGCCGGCGGCCGCCGCCGAAATTGCCCACCGCGCCGCATGGCCGAGACTGAGCTCGGAGGCCCGCCGGCAAATGGTAAGCCTGCTGGCCAAGGGCGCCTTCGGTCGGCATTCGGCCAAGCTGGCGATCGAGCACCTCGTGGGGTCACGTGGAGCAAGAGTGGCTGCTCTGGACCAGCTCAGAGCAGCCGATGCCGTGCCGGCCACGACCGCGCGACCCGACGACCGTGGCGATTCCGAGGGCGCGCTTGGCAGGATGCTCGACTCGTTGGGCCTCCCGCACGGCGAGCACATGGGCCTGGTGGTCGCGTTGGTCGACGCCGACGATAGCTCCACGGATCGACTGAAGGGCGCCATGCAGCAACGCGCCGTCGCCGTGGGGCTTGGGTCGGCTGTGCGCGACCCCATGGAGCTGGCCTCCTCCGCGCGGCAGGCGGTCTATGCATGTCAACTCGCGGTAAGCACGCGCCAACGGTTCCTGGACTTCGCCGCTATCGGTGTACACCGTCTGCTCCTTCCCGGTGCCCAAGCGGGCGACCCCGAGTTCGAGGCGCCGATTCGACGATTGGAGCAAGCGGCGGCGACACTGCGCTTCGACGGCTGGCAGACCCTTGCCAGTTACCTGAACACCGGCGGGAACCTCCGCCGAGCGGCCCACGATCTGGTCGTGCACGCGAACACGCTGCGCTATCGGTTGGACCGGATTGCCGAGGTCATGGATGTCGATCTCACCGACCCCGAACAGTGCTTCCGCCTGCAGTTGGCGATCAGGCTGCGCGCCGGTCGACGCTCGCTCGCGGAGTCAGGCCTGTGGGATGACGCATCTCGCCACGGGCCGGAATAGAGGGCCGGAGTATGAGGTCTCTCCTATGACACCAACCTCCCACGAGAACCCCCACAAGGTGCTCCCGGGGCGCGGTGGTTTGCGCGCCGCGTGGCCATTAACCATCAGGCTGCTTAGTTGTATAATGATTGTCCTGAAAGTGGACTGGCTGCCCCACTGCGAGCCGGGGAATTCTTATGGTTGCACGTATACCGCGCTGCGAGGTCTCGAAGGCAATGATGGCTGACAAAGCAGCAGGAGACCGAGTACCGGGATGGGTTTGTCCCGCTTGCTCGGGTAGGAGTTGTGTCCAGGCAGGTTCTGTCCGTCTCCGGAGGCCACGCGACCATCGGCTGAGGAGGTAGAGATCGACTTCGCCCCCAACCCGGACCACGAGGCGCTGCGCAAGGGCGTGCGCCAGGTGACCGCCCAATTCGACGAAGAGTACTGGGCCACCTGCGACCGGGACCACCGCTTCCCGGACGCGTTCTACCAGTCATTGGCCGAAGGCGGTTGGCTCGGCATCGCGATCCCCGAAGAGTATGGGGGCGGCGGGCAGGGCATCACCGAAGCGTCGTTGTTACTCCAGGAGATTGCGGAGTCGGGCGCCGCCATGAACGGGTGCAGCGCCATCCACCTGACGATCTTCGGGATGAACCCCGTGGTCAAGCACGGCTCCCCCGAGCTGCGCAAGCAGCTGCTGCCGAAGGTCGCATCCGGTGAGCTGCACGTGTCTTTCGGGGTGACCGAGCCCGACGCGGGCACCGACACCAGTCGGATCACGACCCGCGCTCGCCGTGACGGCGACCACTACGTCGTCAACGGCCGGAAGGTGTGGATCACCAAGGCCCAGCAGGCCGACTATCTGCTGCTACTCACCCGCACGACGCCCCGCGAGGAGTGCGCCCGCCCGATCGACGGGCTGACACTGTTTCTGGCACCGCTGGACCGGTCGGCCGTGGAGATCCGAGAGATCCCGAAGATGGGCCGCAACGCCGTCAATTCCAACGCGCTGTTCATCGACAACCTGCGCATCCCGGCCGATCACCGAATCGGCGAGGAGGGCAAGGGGTTTCACCACCTGCTCGACGGGCTCAATCCGGAGCGCATCCTGATCGCGCACGAGGCGATCGGAATCGGGCGAGCGTCGATCCGACGTGCCGTGGACTACGCCAACCAGCGGGTGGTGTTCGATCGTCCGATCGGCAAGAACCAGGGCATCGCGTTCCCGCTGGCGGAGGCCACTATGCGACTGGATGCAGCCGAGCAGGTGGCTAACAGGGCAGCGTGGTTGTATGACCACGGCCAGCCGTGTGCCCGCGAGGCCAACAGCGCCAAGTTCCTGGCCGCCGACGCGGGGTTCTTCGCTGCCGACCGCGCGGTTCAGACGCACGGCGGGTTCGGCTTTGCCAGCGAGTACCACGTGGAGCGGTATTTCCGCGAGGCGCGCCTGATGAAGATCGCGCCGGTTTCCCAGGAGATGGTGCTCAACTACATCGCCGAGCACGTGCTCGGCCTGCCGAGGTCGTATTGAGCGGCAGACTATCGGCAATCCGTAAGGCGCAGAAGACCACCCGCACCGGCCAGGCGCCGGCTGAGCGAACGGAGTAACGACGTGACCGCACACACGAGCCCGCCACCGGATTCGGGGACCGGCGGAACCGAGGCGATGTTGGATAAGTCGCTGCGCTATGCAATGTCCGCACCGAAGCTCTACGAGCTGCTGGTGTCCGAAGACGCGGCAGCGCACTGGATGGGTGCCGAGGTGACCATCGAGCCGGCCGTCGGCGGCGAGATCCGGGTGAGTATGTCCGGGTGGCCGGAGATCGTCGGCGAGTTCCTCGAAGTGCTCGAGCCGCAGCGGCTCGTGGTGCGCTGGCAAGCCGCCGATTGGGGGCGACCGCTGCTGGGCACCATCGAGACCCATGCCGACGGGCCACACGGCAGTCGGCTCTCCGTGCGCGAGTCGGGCTTCGGCTCCGACGATGACCTGCTGCGGCGACGGGACTGGCTATGGTCGCACTGGCTGGTCCGGCTGGCGGCTTCGGGCGCCCAGCTGAGCTCTGTCGAGGCGACGCCGAAGGCCGTCACCGAACCGCCGGGTCGATACCACCACTGAACCGACCGCCGTCGCAAATCTCGTCATCGTCAGGTGCGCGATCGGACGAACGGGGTCTGCACCCGAAGTCAGCGGGGGCAGGGCTCTGATCAGGAATTCACGATCTTGCAGATCATGGTGCCGGCGGCGACGGTCATGCCGACCGATGCGGCCGTGGACATCACGATGCCTGTTCGGCGGGCGAGCACTTGGTTCTCCATCTTCATCGCCTCGACCACCGCGATCAAATCCCCCTTGTCGACGGATTGTCCGTCTTCGACCGCGATCCGGACCACGGTTCCATTCATGGGCGCGGTGACGACGTCACCGGCGACCTCTTCGTCGTCGGCGTGCCGAAGCTGCCCCGATTCGCGGCGAATCGCGACAGCCCTGTCCCCCAGGGTTGCCAGGCCGGGAATGTGCACCGACATCAGTTGGCGCCCAACGCGGACGTTGAGGTGGTCACCGGCCGGTTCGGCGCCGCCCACGATCTGATCGAGGTGTTGCTCGATCCAGCGGTTGTGCACCTCGAACGTCACTTCGCCGGCGAAGGCGGGATGGTCGAGGATCTGACGGTAAACCGGGACCGGCGTGCGCACTCCCTCGATCCGTGTTTCGGCGAGGGCCCGGCGGGCTCTGCCGAGGGCCTGGGCGCGGTCGCGCCCGGTCACGATGAGTTTGGCGAACATCGAGTCGAATCGGCCGTCGAGCGTGTCGCCCTCGATAACGCCGGAGTCGACCCGCACACCCGGTCCGGTCGGCAGCTGAAAACGGGTGAGTGTGCCCGGCGAAGGCAGGAAACCTGTGGCGGGGTCCTCGGCGGTGAGGCGGAACTCGATGCTGTGGGCGCGCGCCGGCGGTGCGCCGGTTGCGAGCGCGGCCCCCCCTGCGATGCGGAATTGCTCGGCCACCAGGTCGATTCCGGTGCTCTCCTCGGTGACCGCGTGTTCGACCTGTAGCCGGGTATTGACCTCGAGGAAGGACAGCGTGCCGTCCGCGCCGAGCAGATACTCGACGGTGCCGGCGCCGACGTAGCCCGCGGCACGACAGATTCGCTGTGATGAGCTGCGCAGGGCCTGCTCCTGATCGGGGGTGAGGAAGGGTGCGGGGGCCTCCTCGATGAGCTTCTGGTTGCGGCGCTGCAGGGAGCAGTCCCGCAATCCGACAACGAGCACGGTTCCGTGAAGATCGGCGAGCACTTGCGCCTCGACGTGGCGGGCGCGGTCGACAAACCGCTCGACGAAGCAATCGCCGCGGCCAGATAGAGCAGCTGCCTCGCGGGTGGCCGCTGCGAAGGCCTCGGGGACGTCGGCGTCGTCCCGCACGACCTTGAGTCCACGGCCGCCGCCTCCGAAGGCCGCCTTGATCACGAGTGGGAATCCGTAGCGCCGAGCAAAGTCCACGACTTCCGCGGCGTCGCGAACAGGTGTCGTGGTCCCCTCGGCCAGCGGGGCACCAACGTCGCTCGCGATCTTGCGGGCGGCGACTTTGTCGCCCAGCCGGCGAATCGTGTCGGGCGGTGGGCCGATCCAGACCAGCCCTGCATCGAGTACGGCCTGGGCGAAATCGGCGTCCTCGGATAGGAAGCCGTACCCCGGGTGGACGCAGTCGGCACCAGCCGCGAGGGCAGCGCCGACCAGCGCGTCGCGATCGAGGTAGGTCGACGCCAAATCGGCGCCGCCCAAAGCGAGGGCCCCGTCGGCTTCCCGCACATGCAGGGCGTCACGGTCGGGTTCCCCGTACACGGCGACGCTGCGCAGTCCGGCGTCGCGCGCCGCGTGGATGACCCGAACGGCAATTTCGCCGCGGTTGGCGATGAGAACGGTTGTTAGCGGTTCGGGGGGTTCGTCGGTCAGCACCGGACGTCTCCTGTTCGACGGGCGATCGCGGCGAGGTGACCACATCGGAGGCGGTCGACCGCGCCTTCGGGGCGGATCAACTGGTTTTGGTGCGGCTCCCGTTCTGCACGCCTTTGTCTCGAGGGCCACCCGGTCGCCGGTGCATGAGTCCGGTCCGCCGGGCCCGGCAGACCAACTCGTCGCGCTGGTTGTACGCACGGTGCTCGAACACGACGAGGCCGGCGTCGGGCCGCGATCTCGATGGCCGGGCCGCCACGACCTCGGTTTCGACGCGCACGGTGTCGCCGGGGAACACCGGCTTCGGAAAGCTGACGTCGTCAAGCCCGAGCTGGGCGACGATTGTGCCCAGGGTCAGCTCGGGAACCGACAGCCCGACCACCAGCGCGACGGTGAACATGCTGTTGACCAGGGGACGGCCGAACTCGGTCGAGGCTGCGTAGTCCGCATCCAGGTGCAGTGGCGCGGGGTTCATCGTCATCGTCGTGAAGAGCACGTTGTCGGTTTCGGTGACCGTGCGCCGGGTTGCGTGCCGGACCACGGTCCCCACCTCGAGCTCTTCGAACCAGCGGCCGGACACCGCGCGCTCATCAGTTCCTGTCATCGATCCCTACCTTTCGGACAGAGGTCAGCGGAGAATTCGGGCTGCCTGGTCGCCACCCCTGCTGGGCGGTCCTGGAGCGCGTGGTGTGCATGGCGCTCACTTTCGGACCGCCTTGGCGACAACGTCCAATGCGGACAGATCCTCGACGGCACTGGTGTCGCCGGTGGGCTTCCCGTGCACGACGAGGTCGCGCAACAACCGGCGCATCGTCTTGCCGGTGCGTGTCTTCGGCATCGATTCGGTGAGGTAGACGCGATCCAGCTGGGCGTAGCCGCCCAGTTCGTCGACGACGCGGCGCATGATGTCTTCCCGTACGTCCTCGAGCGCGACGTCATGGCCGAGCGTCACGAACGCGACCGGCACCGTCCCCTTGGTCTCGTGCGGTACTCCGATGACCGCCGCCTCGACGACGCCGGGGTGCGCGGTGATGACGGCCTCGATCTCCATCGTCGAGATGCGGTGTGCGGCCACGTTGATGACATCGTCGGCGCGGCCCAGCACCCACAGGTGCCCGTCGAAATCGACGACCGCCTCGTCATGGGTCGCGTAGCGGCCGGGGAATTCGGAAAAGTAGGTGGTCAAGTAGCGCTCGTGGTCATCCCACACGGTGCGCGAAAGCGTCGGGAACGGGGCGGTCAGCACCAGGTTCCCCTTCACGCCCGGCGGGACGGGCTCGCCGTTGCGATCGACCACCGCGTACTCGTGACCCGGGGCGGGGGTACCAACCGAACCGGCCTTCGATGCCTCCACTCCATAAACCGGGTAGGTCCAGGTCGAGCCGGTCTCGGTCTGGCCGTAGGCGTTCACCACCGGCACGCCGAAGGTCTCCGTCGTCCAGTTGAAGGTGTCGGCGTCGAGCGGCTCGCCCTGCATCGTGATCAGCTTCAGCCCCAGAGGATGTTCGGCGGCCAGGTCGTCGCCGAACTTGCGCAGCATCCGGGCGAACGTCGGTGCGGCGAGTATTTTGGTGACTCGATGCCGCTGGCAGATCTCGTAGAACCGGGCGGCGGTCGGGGTGTCGGGGGCGCCCTCGTAACAGGCGATGGTCATGCCGCAGGCCAGCCCGCCGACGACGGCCTGGATCGGAAAGGTCAGCCAGCCGACATCGGCGGCCACCCAGTACACGTCATCGGGCTCGTAGCCGACCTGCCAGTGGGCATTCGCCCAAGCGCCCAGAAGGAAACCGGCGACGGTGTGCACCAGGCCTTTGGGTTTGGCCTCGGTGCCGCTGGTGAAGATCAGAAACGACGGCTCGTTCGGGTCGAGCGGCACTGGGGGTGTGCCCGCGGCACCGGCCTTCAGGATTGCGTCGTAACCATGCTCGCCCGCCTGGAGCGCGACGCGGTTGCCGGTCCGGTCCACCACGACCGTGGCGCGCACGGACGGAGCGCGCGTGCGGGCCAAGCGCAGGGTCGAAAGCAGCGGGATCAGCCGGCCGCGCCGGTAGCTCGCGTCGGCCACCACCACCACCGAGGCGCGCGCCGCCTGCAGCCGCGACGCGACCGCCTCCTCGCCGAACCCGGAGAACAGGACGGTGTAGATCGCGCCGATCCGGTTGCACGCATGGATGGTGGTGAACGCCTCGACCAGGTTGGGCATGTAGACGCCCACGACGTCGCCCTTGCGCACGCCGAGCATGAGCAGGCCGGCCGCCAGCCGCGAGACTTCGTCGGCCAACTCGGCGTAGCTCAATGTGCGGACGTCGCCGGGTTCGCCCTCCCAGATCACCGCGGTCCGTTGCGCGGTGGCTGGCTGCTCGGCCCACCGGTCCACGCAGTTGTCGGCGACGTTGATCCGACCGCCCTCGAAGTAGCGGAAATCGGAGATGTCGCCGGTGCGTACGGTGTGCCAGGGTTGTGACCAGCGTTGCTGGCGCGCCACCCACTCCCAGTAGTCGTCGGCGGTCACGAAGGACCGGGCGCGCTCCAACTCGGCCACCCGCTCCGGGCGGACCCACGCCGACGGAAGGGGGCGCAGCGGGTCGGCGATGAGCTGGGCCAGCGGGTCGGACGAGGCGTTGGCCGGGGTGCCCTGAGTTTTGCTCTGCGACATCGTTGTCCTCCGAGACGGATAGCCGGCTACACGGGGCTGATCAGGTGATGGCGGCGTCGCGACGACCGGGTCCAGCGGTCGGCGTCGACCATCCTGGTGGCCAGCTCGGCGCGCAGCGAACCCGGGCCGACGACGGCGTCGACCACGAGATCGCTGGCCATCCGGAACAGGTCGACGTCGGCCCGCTGCTCGACGGTACGGGCGGCTACGTACGTGGCGCGTTCATCCTCGTCCGCGATGGCGGCGATCTTGTTGGCGTACACCGCGTTCACCGACGCCTCGGCGGACATGGCTCCGATGGTGGCCGTCGGTAACGCCAGAGTGGCCCGGGGTTCGAAGCCGGGGGCACACATCGCGTAGTAGCCGGCAGCGTAGGCCTTGCGCAGCACGACGGTGTACTTGGGCACCTCCGCTGAGGACATCGCGGCCACCATCTTGGCGCCGTGCCGGATGATGCCTTGGCGCTCGACCTCGACGCCGACCATGAAGCCGGGAACGTCGTGCAGGAACACCAGCGGGATGCCGAACGCATCGCACATCGAGATGAACCGCGCCGCCTTGTCCGCGGAGTCCACGAAGATCGCCCCGCTGCGCACACCCGGCTGGTTCGCAACGATGCCGATGACACGGCCGTCCAGCCGGGCCAGGCCGACCACCATCTCCTGCGCCCAGCGGGCTTTGATCTCGAAGAATGACCGGCGATCGACGATACCGTCGATCACGTCGCGGACGTCGTAGGCGGTGTTGGGGTCTTCGGGAACCAGGTCTCCCAGCGGCCGCTCGGGCTCAGCGGCCTCGCGTCGTGCGGGCGGGGCGCGAAAGTCGTCTGGCAGATACGACAACAGCAGCCGGGCCGCCGCGATGGCCTCCCAGTCGCTGTCGAACACCTCGTCGCCGCACCCCGAGACGGTCGCGTGCATCATCGCCCCGCCCATCTCCTGCAGCGTGGTGCGCTCGCCGGTGACCTTCTCCGCGACACGCGGGCTGGCCAGATACATCGATGCGTTCCCGTTGACCATGCCAACCCAGTCGCAGAAGGCGGGCATATAGGCGCCGCCGGCAGCCGACGGCCCGTGCAGACAGCAGATCTGCGGCACCCGCCCGGACAGCCGCACCTGCATGTGAAAGATCGCTGACGCGCCGCGGCGGCCCGGGAAAAACCCCATCTGATCGGTCAGCCGCCCGCCCGCGGAATCGACAAGATAGACCACCGGAAGCAGGTCTCGATCAGCCCGTTCGAGGATGCGGATCTGCTTTTCGCAGGTCAACGCCCCCCAGGAACCGGCCTTTACCGTGAAGTCGTGCGCGATCACGGCGACCGGACGGCCCTGCACGCGGCCGACACCGGTGATCACCCCATCGGCCGGCAACCCAGCGTCAGCAGCAGATGCCAACAGGCCGTCCTCAACGAACGTCCCCGGGTCGAACAGCACCGCCAGACGCTCCCGCACGGGCAGCTTTTCCGGCCAGCGGGTGCAGTCCCCGCCGCGGCGGGCCTGGTCGAGGGCGGCCGCGACATCCCGGCCGGTCGACACACCGCTGGTGTCCACGGTTGACACTCCGGTGGCGGTCGTCGTCACGACGCCATCGCTTTGGTCAGGATCTCCAGCTGCACCTCGTCGGTGCCGCCGCCGATCCGCAGAATCCGGGCGTCGCGGTAGTGCCGGGCGATCGGCGATTCTTCGACAAAGCCGGCGCCGCCGAACAGTTGCACAGCCTCATCGACGATCCGGTTGGCCGCCACCGCCGCGAGGTACTTCGCCTGCGCCACCGATGACCCCGCCTCGGGATGCCCGCAATCGAGCCGCACCGCGCCCCGGTAGGTCAGCAACCGGGCCGCCTCCAGTTCGATTTCCATCAACGCGATTCGGTGTCGAACCGTCTGCAGGTGCGCCAACGGAGCGCCAAAGACCTCCCGCTCGCGCACGTAGGCCCGGACCAGGTCCAAGCACTCAGCGGCATGTCCCAGGCCCATCCCGGACAGGGCGATTCGCTCCAGCTGAAATCCCTGCATGATCTGGTGGAAGCCGCGATTCTCGGCACCGACGACGGCGGAGGCAGGCACGGCGACCCCATCGAGGATGACCTCACGGGTGTCCGAGGAGTGCCAGCCCATCTTGCGCAGCGGCCGGCCCAGCGCCAAGCCCGGGGTGTCACGCTCAACCGCGAATAGGGTGATGCCCGAATGCCGCGGCCCGCCGGTGCGGGCGGCGACGATCATCACGTCGGCCAGGCCCGCGTTGGTGATGAACATCTTCCGCCCGTCGAGCACCCAGCCGTCGTCGCTATGGCGGGCCCGTGTGGTAATGCCCGCGACGTCGGACCCGGTCCCCGGCTCGGTGACCGCGATGGCGGCCACCGCTTCACCTGCGGCCAGTGCAGCAAGCCAGCGTTGCCGCTGCTCGTCGGTGCCGTTGCGGACCAGGTGAGGGCCCGCCATGTAGGCGCTGACCAAGGCGGTCACCGCGATGCCGCCGCTTGCGCGGGTGAGTTCCTCGGCAAGGATCGCGACGGCCAGCGCGTCGCCGCCTGAGCCGCCGAACTCCTCGGGCGTCAGCAGACCCAGCAGGCCGGCGGCACCCAGCGGTTTCCACAGCTCGGCGGGGAAAACGCCACCGGATTCGGCGGTGTCGACCAGCGGACGGACCTCCCGATCGGTGAAGTCGCGACACACCTCGCGGAAAGTCGCGTGATCATCGTCGAGTTCCCACGCCATCGCATGCCTCGTAAAATTGGACCGACCGGACGGTCGAATTTTCGTCGGAGACGGCCGCCCTGTCAACCCTTGCGGGAGTTACCGTGGAAATCCCG
Organism: Mycobacterium sp. 050272; assembly: GCF_039023525.1. NCBI lineage: Bacteria > Bacillati > Actinomycetota > Actinomycetes > Mycobacteriales > Mycobacteriaceae > Mycobacterium > Mycobacterium sp. 050272. The sequence goes on from NZ_JBCHKV010000006.1 coordinate 148,738, forward strand.
CCGCACACTCGGCAGACAGGAGCAGACATGGCGCGGAGCGCACCGTACAAGGCGTCGCTCAGGAAAGCCGACGCTCAGCGGCAGCGTGTGCTCTCCGAGTCGACGGAAATCTTCAGCAGACGTGGCTTCCGCGCCACCTCGATGAACGAAATCGCGGCGGCCGTCGGTCTGTCGAAACCCACGCTGTACCACTACTTCCGAAGCAAGGAAGAACTGCTGGTGCGGCTCTACCTGAACATGCTCGACGAGAGTCTGGAGATGGGTCGAAAGACAGTCGCCGAGGCGGACTGCCCGCTGGCAGCAATCCGCAATCTCATCGCGTCGCGCGTGGTCTACACCTGCCGCAATCAGGCACTGCTCACGGTGTGTTTCGAAGAAGAGCACGAATTGCCCGACGAACTGCTCACCGAGGTGCTGCAACGTCGACACGCCTTCGAGGACCTCTTCCTGGCTGCCCTTCGCGAGCACCTCGCACAGCACCCCGGCGTACTCGTGGAGATGACCGCCACGGTGTACATGAACATGTGCCTCGGCGCCGCGAACTGGTGCTACAAGTGGTTCCGAGCCGAGGGCGCCGCCAGTCCCGAGGAACTCGGTGAGCAGATCGCCCGGTCTCTCACTTCATCGCTGGATCCCGCCTATGGCACCGCGGCGCCGGAGCCCACCGACGCGCCGCCGGCATCCTCGGCGCACGCCCACCCTCGAAATTCTCGCCGACCCCACGGCGTGACGGCGATGCCGTCACCAGACAATGGCGGTTAGCCAGTACCGTCCGCAACGTTGGACGCGTAACTGGGCTCAACCAGCATGGGTGATGACGCCGCGGATGATCTTGCCGTCCCGCAAGTCCTGGTAGCCCTCGTTCACCTGGTCGAGCGTGTAGCGCTTGGTAACCAGCTCATCGAGCTTGAGCTGCCCGGCATCATAGAGGCGCAGCAGTTTCACGATGTCGTACTGCGGATTGGCCGAACCGAACAGGGTCCCTTTGATGGTCTTCTCGAACAGCGTCATCACCCCGCCGGAGACATGCACGGTCAGCTTCTCCGGGTTGGCTAGTCCGGTGATCACCACCGTGCCGCCCCGCCCGATGGCGTCGAACGCGTCGGTCACCACCTGCTCATCAACGGTGCCGACGGTGATGATGGCCTGATCAGCCATCTGCCCCCAGGTCAACTCGGCGACCTTGGCCGCGGCTTCGTCGGCCGTGGCAAAAACATGGGTGGCACCGAACTTGGCCGCGGTCTGGCGCTTGAACTCCACCGGATCCACCGCGACCACATACTTCGCGCCAGCCTGCCTGGCGCCCTGCACCGCGTTGATACCGATCCCCCCGATGCCGTACACCACCGTGGTATCCCCGGCCCGCACCGCGCCCGCATAATTGGCGCTGCCCCACCCAGTCGGCACCCCACAGCCGACCAGCACCGCGGTCTCCAACGGCAGCCAGTCATCGACCTTGACCACCGAATGCTGCGAAATCGTGGCCCGCTCGGCGAAGGTACCCAACATGCACATCGCGCCGAAATCGGTATCACCCATGTGGAACCGAAACGACCCATCGGGCATATAGCCATCGAGGATCGTCGCCCCCATATCGCACAGATTGGAGCGGCCCGTCGCGCAATACCGACAGCACCCACAGTTCGGGATGAAGCTACACACCACGTGATCGCCCGGCTTGACCTTTGTCACGCCCGCGCCGACCTCCTCGATGACGCCGGCACCCTCGTGGCCACCCACGATCGGGAACCGAGGCACCAGATCCCCGTCGGTCAAATGCAGATCCGAGTGACACAACCCGGCCGCCACATATTTGATCAGCACCTCACCCGCCCGAGGACCATCAAGATCCAACTCCACGATCTCAAAGGGCTTACCACCCTCAAACAACACAGCCGCCCTCGTCTTCATCTGATCCTCCTATTGCGCGTTACCCTGAGCCCACCGCCGGACGCGGTTTGACTGAACTCAGAACCCTTCCTGGACCGATCGAAACATGCGACGAAACCCCGGGACAATGCGTCAGCACGAGGTACCGCCGGGGGCCTCTATTGGGCGGTATATCCCCCGTCCAGGACAAGCTCTGAGCCTGTGACGAACGACGACTCGTCCGATGCGAGAAACAGCGCACCGTAGGCAATCTCCTCGGGTCGTCCCATCCGCCCGAGCGGCGTGGCGGCGAGCAGTGCGGGTCGAAAGTCGGCGGGCACCTCCTCATCCACCATTCCGGTGTCGATCACACCAGGATGAAGTGAGTTCACCCGAATGCCATCGGATGCGTACTGAACCGCCGCGGTCTTGGTGAGCAGACGCACCGCGCCCTTGGTCGCCTGGTAGGCCGCGGCCGCGCCGCTGCCGATCAGGCCGTAGATCGAAGAGACATTCACAATCGAGCCGCCCCCGGCCCTGCGCATCGAGGGGATGGCGTACTTCATGCCCAGCCAAACCCCCGTCTGGTTCACCGCCACAATCCGGTTCCACAGTTCGAGCGAGGTCTCCTCGACACCGGCCATGTCCAGGATCCCGGCGTTGTTGACCACCACGTTCAGGTCACCGAACACCTGGGTCGCGTGTTGGACCGCATGGTCCCAATCCGACTCGTCGGCAACGTCGAGCCGGGTGGCCGACACTGCCGCCCCAGAGTCCAAAAGCTCCTTTTCGAGCGAGACCAGCGCGTCGTCACGAACGTCGGTGATCACGACGGACGCGCCTTCGGCCGCGAACAGCCTGGCCTCGGCCGCCCCCTGTCCGCGCGCGGCTCCGGTGATCAGCGCGACTTTTCCTTCGAGGCGGTTTGTCATGTGGGGTCTCTCTCTCCGAATAGTGGTTGGCGGATTCACGAAGTGGTGAGCGCGATGTACTTGGTCTCCATGAATTCTTCGAGCGCGTGGTGACCGCCCTCGCGGCCGAGGCCGGAGGATTTGACTCCCCCGAACGGCGCAGCCGGGTCGGCCATCAGGCCACGGTTCACGCCGACCATGCCGACGTCCAGGCGCTCGCTGACGGACATCGCGCGGGAGATGTCTCGAGTGAACAGATAGCCGGCAAGTCCGTACTGCGTGTCGTTTGCGAAGGCGACGGCCTCATCGATCGAGTCGACGACGAACAGGGGCGCCACCGGGGCGAAGAGTTCCCGGCAGGAAAACTCTGGAGCCTTGTCCCGCATCGTCAGGACTGTCGGCTCGAAGAAGTAGCCGTCGCCGCCCACCGGCTTACCGCCCACCAGCGCATCGGCCTGCGCGCCGACGACACCCTGGACTGTGCCGGTGATCGCTTGCCGCTGCGCTTCGGAGATCATCGGCCCGACATCGACCCCCGGCCGGTGCCCCGGTCCCACCACCAGCCTGCGCACCTCTTCGACAAACAACTCGGTGAACTCCTCGGCGACGCCCCGCTGCAGGATGATCCTGTTCGCGGCGACACAGGCCTGCCCCGCGTTGCGGAACTTCGCGGCAACGGCCGCTGCGACGGCATCCCCGACGTCGGCGTCGTCGAGGACGATGAACGGGCCGTTTCCCCCGAGTTCGAGTTGAACACTCACGACATTGCGCGCTGCCTGCCGCATCATCAACGAGCCGACGGCAACCGAGCCGGTGAAGCTGACCTTGCGAAGCCGCCGGTCAAGTAGGAGTTCGGTCGACAGCTCCCCCGGTCGAGAGGTGTGGACCAGATTCATCACACCCGCGGGCACGCCCGCGTCGATGATGGTCTGCATCAGCAGGGCCGAGGTCAGCGGCGTCTGCTCCGCGGGTTTCATGATCGCCGTGCACCCCGCGGCAAGCGCGGCGACGGCCTTGCGGCTCGGGACGAGGACCGGGAAATTCCACGGCGATATCAGCAGGCTCGGACCGACGGGTTGTTCCGTGGCGATGATCCGGAAATCGCCGCGCGAGGCCCGGGAGAAGGAGCCGTGCACGTGGGCCGCCTGCTCTGCCAGCCACTTGACGAAATCGAGGGTCAGCGCCATCTCGCCCGCGGCCTCGGATCGTGGCTTGCCCGCCTCGATCACCATCACGTCGGTGAAGGCGTCGGCGCGATCGGTGAGCAGTTGGTGGATGCCGTGCATGAGGTCGCCACGGACGCGCGGTGCCACGTCGGCCCACGAGACCTGCGCTCGGTGGGCGGCATCGAGGGCAGCGCGCGCGTGGGCGCCGGTGCCGTCGGAGACGGATGCGAACGGCTGACCCGTCGCGGGGTCGACCACGTCGAAGGTTTCGCCGAGGTCGACCCATTCACCGTCGATGTGCAACCCGGTGGGCACCGTGTGCCTGCGTGCTGTGCCGGGAAATTCGACGGTGATCGTTCGAGACACCGGAACCTCTCCTTTCGTGGGAGTCGACGATGATCGCTGCTTGCCGGACCGCTCCCCTGCGCGTTGCGGTCCGCTCAGCTGAACTGAAAACCCTTGTAGCCGGCGTCTTTACACTCCGAGAGCACGTTGCGGTAGGCACCCAGACCGGCGAGGTAGAAGTAGACCGTGTTCGGCTTGCCGGGAATGTTGGCGCCGAAGATCCACGACTGGGCCTTCGGGAACAGCGTCGCGGCGGCGATCTCGCGGCAGGTGGCGGTCCAGTCCAGCTCGGCCTGGGCGGTCGGCTCCACGGCGGAGAAACCGGTCTGCTCCATGTGCTCGATCAGGTCGGTGGACCACTCCACCTGTGTCTCGATCGACGGCGGCAGGTTGGTGAAGGGACCGTTGGGCCCGAGCACCATGAACATGTTCGGGAAGTTGGCGACCGCCATCCCCAGATAGCTCGACGGTCCGTCCTTCCATTGGTCGGCCATCGTGACACCGTTGCGGCCGCGCAGGTCGAAGCGCTTGTAGTTGCCGTCGACCGCATCGAACCCGGTGGCGAAGACCAACACGTCGAGCTGGTGCTCCACCCCGTCGACAGTCCTGACGCCAGCGGGCGTGACCTCGGCGATCGGATTCTCCTTGATGTCAACGAGTTCGACGTTGTCACGGTTGAAGGTTGCGTAGTACCCGCTGTCGCACAGCGGCCGCTTGGCGTAGAGATCCTTCGGCATGAGCTTGCGGGCCGTTTCCGGGTCCGTGACGATCTCGGCGATCTTGCCCTTGATGAAGTCCTGTGCGGCTTTGTTCGCGACCTCGTTGGTGGCGATGTCGGCGAAGGTCTCGAACATGAACCGGAAGCCGCCGCCGTTCTCCCACGCTCGCTGGAAGATCGCCTGCCCCTCCTCCGGCGACACCGACTCGAAAGGTCTGGTGCTCTCCTCGAAGCCGAAGGCGACGACCGAGTTGCGCACCTGCTCCCAAATGGCTTCGTAGTTTTCCTTGACGTCGGCGACATAGTCCTTGGAGACCGGTCCGTTGCCCACAGGGACCGTGTACTGGGCCGAGCGCTGGAACACGGTCAGATGGTCGACCTCGGGCGCGATCGCGGTGATGACCTGGACCCCGGTGGATCCGTTCCCGATCACACCCACCCGCTTGCCGGCCAGCTCGAGGTCGGCCGGCCACTCGCCGGTGTGCACGTAGACGCCGTTGAAGGTGTCGATGCCCTTGAGGTCGGGGAGGTTGGTGGCCGACAGCAGCCCCACCGCTGTGACCAGGTATTTCGCGGTGTGCATTTCGCCGGTGTCGATCCTGACGTGCCAGCGGTTGTCGCTTTCGTGGAAATGCGCCGCTACGACGGCGGTGTTGAGCTGCATGTCGGGCCGCAGGTTCCAGCGGTCGGCGACATGCTCGAGATAACGCAGGATTTGCGGCTGGGTGACGTAGCGGCTGTCGAAGTCCCACTCCTGTAACAAGTCTTTGTCACACGAGTAGCCGTAGACGAACGTCTCGGTATCCGACAGCGCGCCGGGGTAGCGATTCCAGTACCAGGTGCCGCCCACGCCGCCGGCCTTGTCAAAGAGCCGCACGTTCAAGCCGTGTTGGTCCCGCAGCTTCTTGAGGGCATACATCCCGCCGAAGCCCGCGCCGATCACGATCGCGTCATGGTGAGTGGTCATATCGTTCGTTCCTTCTGTTTACTTCGAGCCCGAGTGTGTCCGTCCGAGTCGATCCGCCGCGAGGGTCAGCGGCGATACCAACTGCCGATCCGGACGACCTCGGCGTCGGCCTCCGGGGCGCGGCCGGCGAGGAAAGGAAACACGTGTTGCATGCCGTCGACCACCGACAGCGTCACCTCGACGCCCGCCGCCGTAGCGCGATCGGCCAGTCGGGTCGCGTCGTCTCGCAACGTCTCCACCGAGCCGGCGCTGATGTATAGCCGCGGGAAACCGGCGTAGTCGGCGTACAACGGGTTGACGTGCGGATCGTCCGGCTTGCCGGTCTCGCCGAGGAACATCGCCGACATCCCCTCGAGAACCTGCCGGCTGACCAGGCCGTCGGTGGCCGCGTTGGTGTCCAAGCTTTCGCCGGCGAACTCCATGTCAAGCCAGGGCGAGAGGGCGATCACCGCGCCGGGCAGCGGCGTGCCGTCGTCGCGGAGCGCGAGCACCATGGCGATGGCCAGGTTGCCGCCGGCGGAGTCTCCGGCGGTGACGATGCTCTCGGGCGCGACGCCGCTGTCCAGCAGCGCGCGGTACACCGCCGTGGCGTCCTCGATCTGCGCCGGGAATGGATGCTCGGGCGCTCGCCGGTAGTCGATGACGAACGCTGCCGTCCCGAGCGCGGTGGCCAGGTGTCCGGCGAGCTTGCGGTGGCTGGCCGCAGATCCGACTGCGAAGCCGCCGCCGTGGGTGTACAGGATCACCGTCGACGTGTCCGCGCCGAGCGGCAATGCCCAGATGCCCTCGACGCCGGCGATGACGTCCGAGCGGTACGTTACGGCTTCGGGCTCCTTGGTCGGCTGGTGCCACTCGTCGAACATGCTGCGCAGCATCGCAATGGACATTTGCGGGTCGGCGGCCATGCGGCTGGTCCAGTCCCGGTAGAGCGCCTCGAGGAAGCCAGCTTCGGGAGAGACAGTCACGAGCGTTGCCTTTCGGATCACAGTTGTCCGGGTGTTGTGACGTGGACGACCGAAGTACAGTGTGCGAGCGGCGCAACATCGACGACTGTTCCGATTTGAAACAGGGCGGCAACAGCCACACGTTTCCGGCTTCCAGAGCTGGCCGACCCGCCGCGAGGACCGAAAGGCCGCCCGAAATCACCAGCCTGGGCGGTAGGCTTGTCGCCGGCGTTGTTGCGGACGCGCCGGCACGGCTCGCTCAAGAAGGGGTTGGCGGGGCGATTCCCTCGGCGGACCGGGCGCCTGACGGTAGTTACGTGAGTCCCGTGAGTCCTCGGAGGAACGATGGAGAGGCCTTCCGAGCCGGACCGCTTGCGAGCGGCCCGTGAGTGGCTGCTGGATCAAGGCGTGGAACACCACGTCGACGTGTCGGGCACAGTCCGGGAATCGATCATGCGCAGCTGGCGCCGGTCTTCGAGCCAGGGCGTGCCCACGGGTCGGATCGCCTTTCAGCATCTCGAGGCCGACGGACGATCCGAGCTGCTGTGCCGGTCGGCTGATCCCGTGCTCGATCGCCTGCAGGCGGACCTGGACGGGCTCGGTGTGGCGGTCTTTCTCAGCGACCACAAGGGGCGGATTCTGTCCCGGCGGGCGGCCGGCACCGTGCAGCGAAGGAAGCTCGACGGCTCGTGTGCCGCCGAGGGGTTCGACTTCTCCGAGTGTGCCGTGGGAACCAACGGTATCGGTACGGTCCTCGAGGAGAAGACCCCCCTCTTCGTCCGCGGCGGCGAGCACTTCAACGAGCTGCTGGAGCCACTGACCTGCGCTGGCGCACCCATCCGGATGGCCCCGGCCGGTCGCGTCCTCGGCTCGATCGCGCTGACCTGCTCGGTTGAAGCCACCAACCCGATGATGTTGACCCTGGCGGTGAACGCCGCCCGGCAAATCGAACAGGTGATGGCCGACCTGGACGGAGGGCGCAACAGGGCCCTTTTCGCCGCACTGAACCCCAAGGCCGGTGCATCGGGCCGGGCGCCGACGGTCGTACTGACCCCAGACGCGGTTGTTTCCAACACCGCCGGTCTTGGGTTCGTCACGCCGGAGCACCACCCATTGCTGTGGGAGGCCGTGACGACCCAGAGCTGGGGTGGCGAGCCGCGAACCATCGAACTCGACCTGCCCAGCGGACGCGTGCTCGCCGTGGCCGAGCGGCTCACCGACCCCACGGGGCATGCCTACCGGCTGGAGTTCAGTCGAGATTCGACGACCAGGCGGGCAACTCGCCGACGTGAACCCGAAACGGGCAGGTTCCTGCATCCGTTGCCGGCGATCGACGAGCGGCTGCAGTACGCACTTCGGGTTTCAAGGACGATCGCGATCGATGGTCGGGCCGGCACCGGGAAGTACCACCTGTCCCGAAAAATCGCCGAGGCCACCCCGCAGCACCCCACGCGGGTAGTCGACGTCGCCGCGCTGGTGGCCGAGCACGACACCGGGTGGTTGGCGGATGCGACCGATGTGCTGTCGCGCGGCGGCCACGTCATCGTGCGTCACCTGGAACTGCTGGACCCGGGGTCGGTCGACAAGATAAAGGCGCTGACCGCGGTGACCACCGCAGCCGGCGGCGAGACGGGTCGACTGCTGCTCACCGTCGACCTGCGAGCGGCGAGCGATCACGTCGCCGAATTGGTGAAGGGCGCGGCGACCGTTGTCACCCTGCCCAACCTGTGCGACATGAAGGAGCACATACCCGCAATCGCCGAGGCCATCCTCTCCGGCCTGGACGGCATGCGGCCTGGCACCACCTTGGCATCCGCCCCCCGACAGGCGCTGATGGCCTGCCCGTGGCCAGGAAATATCAGAGAGCTTCGACAGGCGATGGTCGACGTTGCGGCCACCAGGCCAGGATGGCTTGTCCAGCTTGAGAATCTGCCTCTGAGCCTGAGGGACGCGGCGCGCAAACGTCAGCTGACCGGCTATGAAAAAGCCGAACGCGACGCAATCCTTGCCGCCGTCCAGGAAGCCAATGGCAATCGCTCCAAGGCGGCGGCACTACTTGGGATCGGGCGAACCACGCTGTACCGCAAGATTCGTTCCCTCCACATCGACTGCCCCGACCACATGTCCACCAACACCAGCGGCGGCTGACCATTGCACCCGACCCACACGGTGCGACCGGATCTCGGCGAGCCCGGGCCGGCCTTCTCACCGGGGCCCGGACGTCACGATTGGAAACCCCGCACGAGCTGGTTGGCAATGATCAGGCGCTGGATCTCGCTGGTGCCTTCGTAGAGGCGGAACAGCCGGGCGTCTCGGTAAAACCGCTCGACCGGTACTCCGTGCATGTACCCCATGCCACCGTGGATCTGTAGCGCCCAGTCGGCGACCCGATCGAGCATTTCGGTGCAGAACAGCTTGCAACTGGACGGGGCGAGGCGCCGGTCGCTGCCGTCGTCCCAGCTGCGCGCCGCCTCGAGGACCATCGCCCGTCCGGCGTAGGCCTCGGTCTGGCTGTCGGCCAGCATCGCCTGGATCAGCTGGAAACTCGCGAGCTTCTGCCCGCCCTGACTGTTGGTCGTTGCGTGCTTCAGGCTCTCGTGCAGCAACCGCTGCGCCAAGCCGACGCACAGGGCGGCGATGTGCAGCCGGCCCTTGGCCAAGGAGCGCATTGCTGCCGAGAAACCCTCGCCCTCAACCTCCCCCACCAGGTTGACGGCGGGTACTCGAGCGCCATCGAAGAAGATCTCGGAGGTAGATGTGCCCCGCTGACCCATCTTGGCGTCCTTGGGGCCGACGCTGACGCCGGGGATGTCGGTCGGCACAACGAAGACCGAGATGTCCTTCGTGCCTCCGACGGTGTCGCCGGTGCGCGCGAACACCATAAGGACGTCGGCGTCGAGCGCATTGGTGATGAATCGCTTCTGGCCGGTAACGATGTACTCATCGCCCTCGCGAACCGCGCGCGTCCTAATCCCGCTCGGGTCGGACCCAGCCTCCGGCTCGGTAAGCGCGAAAGCCGCGACGAGTTGGCCACTGGCCAGACCGGGCAGGTACCTGTCCCGCTGCGCCTGCGTGCCGCAGTTGACCAGGACCTGTCCGGCGATGCCGTTGTTAGTGCCGAACATGGACCGGAAGGCCGGGTTGGTCCAGCCCAGCTCGGTCACGAGCCGGACCTCTTCGGACATCGAGAGCCCGAGCCCGCCGTACTGCTGCGGGATGGCAAATCCGAACAGACCCATGGCGGCGGCCTTCGCCCGGATCCGGTCGGGAATTCGATCCGTCTCCTCTATCTCGTCCTCGGCCGCGACGACGTCCTTTCGGACGAACGTTCGGACGGCGTCCAGAACTAATGCAAATTCCTCGGATTCCATGGTGCGACCCCTTCAACTGATCGGCGGGCTCAGGCATTGGGAAAGGAGACGTCGGCCGGGCGGTGCCCGGCGACGCCGTCTACGATCAAGCGATCGACGCTCGCTTCGTCCACACCCAGCTCGGCGAGCACCGCCTCGGTGTGGGCTCCGAGTGCAGGGACGGGCCCCATCGGCAGCTCGACATCGCGAAACGAGACGGGCGGCAATACCGCGTCGACCGGACCAGCAGGCGTATCCACCTGCCGCCAGCGGTCCCGGGCGACCAGCTGCGGGTGCGCGACGAGGCGGGCCATGTCGTTGATCTGGGCGGCGGGTACGCCAGCTGCGGCGAGCCGGGCGTCAAGCTCCGCCGTGCGGAAGCGGCGGGTTTCACCCGCGACCACGCGGTCACACTCCTCGCGGTGCGCGACGCGGAGCAGGTTGGTGGCGAGCTGCGGACAATCGGCGAGGTCGGGTCGGTCGAACACGTCGCGCACCAAAGCCCGCCAGCCGCGGTCGTTTTGGACGCCGATAAGAATCTGGCCGTCCACGGTCGGATAGGCGTCGTATGGCGCGATTGCGGCATGGCTGAGGCCCATCCGGGGGACCTGGCGACCGCCGTAGAGCCAGACGTACATCGGGTGGCCCAGCCATTCCACCGTGGCATCGAACATGGAGATGTCGACCACTCCGCCTCGTCCGGTCCGTTCCCGACGAAAAACGGCGGCCAACACGGCCTGGCATGCATAGAGGCCGGCTGCGATGTCTGCGCTGGGAATCCCGGTCTTGGTGGCGGTTTCCGGGGTGCCCGTGACGGAAATAAGGCCCGCCTCAGCCTGGACCAGCATGTCGTATGCCTTGCGGTCACGCAGCGGACCGCCCGTGCCGTATCCGGTGATGGCTGCGACCACCAGCCGCGGGTTGCAGGCAACCAGATCCTCGGCGCCGAGGCCCAGCCGTTCGGCTGCTCCCGGGGCTGCGTTCTGGACGAATACATCGGCCCGGGCGATGAGTCGGTGTGCGAGGGCTATTCCTTCAGCCGACTTCAGGTCCAGCGCCACCGACTCCTTTCCTCGGTTCAGCCAGACGAAGTGTGAGGCGAGGCCGCGCACGGCTTGGTCGTAATGGCGTGCGAAGTCGCCCTCACCGACTCTCTCGATCTTGATCACCCGCGCGCCGAGGTCGGCAAGGTGCCGGGTCGCCAGGGGTGCTGCCACCGCCTGCTCGAGAGCGACCACGGTCAAGCCGTCGAGCGGAAGCAGGTCAGCGGTCACAGCTGTCAGGATTACCTATCGTCTTTTGCGCGTCCAATACCCAATTGAGCATGTATTGTTGCCGCTTGTGCAAGAGTTGCCGGCTATGGAGCTGCACCACATCGAGGCCTTCCTCGCGGTCGCCGAGGAACTGCACTTCGGCCGCGCGGCCGAACGGCTACATGTCGCCCAGCCCCCATTGAGCCGCACCATCAAACAATTGGAGCGCGACCTGGGAGCTCACCTCTTTGAGCGCACGACCCGCAGCGTACGGCTCACCAGTGCCGGCGAGGCCCTGCTCGATCCTGCACGGCAGGCACTCGAGAGCTGCCGTGTCGCGCGGCGCGCCGTGCAATCGGCGGGCCGCGGTGAGACCGGGCGCGTCCGAATGGGCTTCGCCGGCCCGTCGTCGCACCTCCTGGTGGGTCAGCTTGGCCGGCTCGTTCGCGAGCGCCACCCCGGCATCGAGTTGAGCCTGCAGAGCACCACATACGCCGCCGAGGGGCTACGTTCGGTGATCGACGGGAGTCTCGACCTCGCGATCGTGCGCTGGACCGTGGAACCGTCGGCGATCTCGCACCGGATCGTCACCGTAGAGCACTACGTGCTCGTAGTCCCGAAGGGGCATCGGCTTGCCGGGCGAAACCTGGTGAGCATGGCGCAGTGCCGCGACGAGGCATTCGTCGCGCTGCCGGCCGACCCCGGATCCAGCCTGCGCGACGCGTTCACCCGCGCGGCCCACGACGCCGGCTACCCGCCGAACATCGTGCAGACCGCCCCGGACTCCTGGACCGTGATGGCGCTGGTGGCAGCCGGTGTCGGAATCACCTTCACCGTCGACGTCGCGGTCGCCAACGTGATCCAGGACGGCATCGCCGTGGTTCCGTTGGAGGAGGGCCGGACGCCGACATACTCCAGGCTCGCCTGGCGAGAGGGCGACACCAACCCGGCGTTGCGGGAGGTCCTGCGTGCCTCGGAAGAGGCGCTGCCCACTCCGGACCTGCCAAACGGAGTGCACTGACTTGTTGCCGGCTACGCCGGCCTCTGCCCCGTTTTGCCGTCGGTCGGATATGTGTTCCGACCTATTGATACCAGCAGGTGTATGAATCGACGACCCAAGAAGTATTGGAGTTCTGCCCTGGACATCGGGGACGCTGAAAGTCGATTCGCCGCCACCAGAGTTCGTCAGGGAGCCCGTATGGCCACAACCGACAAGGTCACCGACCTAGCGTCGGTGGTCGCCGCGCACGTGGCCGACGGCATGGTGATCGCCATGGAGGGTTTCGGCCATTTGATCCCATTCGCTGCGGCCCATGAGATCATCCGCCAAGGTCGCCGGGAGCTCACACTCTGCCGGATGACGCCCGATCTGTTGGCCGACCAGTTGATCGCGGCCGGCTGCGTGCGCCGGCTGATCGCCTCCTTTTTCGCAAGCGGTTCCGCCGGATCCCTGCACGAAGTGCGCCGGCGCATCGAGCGGGCCTACCCGAGACCCCTTGAGGTTGAGGAGTACAGCCACTACGGGATGGTCTGCCGCTACCAAGCGGGTGCCGCCCGCCTGCCGTTCTTTCCCTTGCGATCCTATGCCGGCAGCGACCTGCCGAAGCTCAACACCGCCATCCGCAAGGTTGGCGACCCCTACGGTGGACCCGACGTCTACGTCGTGCCCCAGCTCAGGCCGGATGTCACGATCGTGCATGCCCAGCGTGCCGACCGCTGTGGCAATGTTCAGATGTGGGGCATCGTGGGCGCTCAGCAGGAGGCCGCCTACGCTGCACGCACCGTGATCGTCACCGTCGAGGAGATCGTCGAATCCGAGGTAATCAGGTCGGATCCGAACCGCACGGTCATCCCCGCGCACGCCGTCACCGCGGTTGTCTGCTGTTCGGGCGGTGCGCACCCGTCCTATAGCCAGGGTTACTACGACCGCGACAACGCCTTCTATCGCGAGTGGACGCCGATCAGCCGTGACCGCGCCGCCGTCCTCTCGTGGCTTTCGGAGTGGGTCTACGGAATGCCCGACCGGGCGGCATATCTCGAGCACCTCGGGCAGGATCGCTGGGCCGACCTGCGGGTCCTCGAGCGCACTTCACGGCCGGTCAACTTCGGCCGCCGGGCTTCCGCCGTCTTGGAGCACTCATGACGGCTTCGCCCGTGTCCGACGTCGCACCGTCGAGCACCGAGTTCCTCGCCACCGTCGCGGCCCGCCAATTGGCGGGGAAGACCCGGGTCTTCGCAGGCGTAGGGCTGCCGACCCTGGCCGTCGACCTGGCGCGGCGCACGATAAACCCCGACCTCGAGTTGGTGTACGAATCCGGCGTTTGCGGCTCGCACCCTGAGGGACTGGCCGAGGGCATCGCCGATTCCGTCCTGGTCTCCGGCGCCGAGGCCGTGATCAGCATGCACGCCCTCTTCGGCTACGTGCTGCAGGGCGGCCACATCGACGTCGGCTTCCTGGGCGCCGCGCAAGTGGACCGCTGGGGCAGCCTCAACACCAGCATCATCGGCGATTGGGTCAAGCCGAGCGTGCGGCTGCCCGGTGCCGGCGGCGCCACCGAGATCATGCCCAACGCCGGAGAGTGCATCGTCGTGCTGCGCCGACACGACCCCGGTGCACTTCCGCAACGGCTCGACTTCTGCACCTCGCCCAGCCCGGTGCGCGCACGCGAAGAGGATGTGCGGATGGTGCCCCCTGGTCACGGAGTGTCAGCCGTAATCACACCAATGGCGGTCCTTCGCCGGCCAGACAAGTTCGGCGAGTTGCTCATCAGCGAGGTACATCCGGGGCTGACGGTTGAGGACGTCAAGGCCGCGACCGGCTGGGACATTCCTGTCGCCCACGACGTCTGTGAGACGGCACGCCCCACCCGGGAGGACGTCCGCCTGCTCCGCGATGAGATCGACACAGTGCGGTTGTACCTGCGATGACTTGCCCTGAGCGCTCGCACTGGGCCACTGCAGGCCTGACCACCCACCCGCTTCCTTTAGGAGTACGCCCATGAGCGGTCTGACCACCGATGAGCAGGCCATGATCGGCCTCGTCGCCGCGTTCGTCGACGACCGTGTCCGGCCCCGGGTGCGGGAGTTCGAGGCGACCGACACCTACCCCGAGGAGTTCATCGACGAGATGAAGAAGCTCGGCTTCTTCGGGCTCCTCATCCCTCAGGAGCATGGCGGTGTGGACGTCAGCACCGCCTGCTTCGCCGCGGTGACCGAGGAGTTGGCCCGCGGCTGGATGAGCCTGGCGGGCGCGATGGGCGGACACTCCGTGATCAGCTACCTGATCCGCCACTTCGGCACGACCGCGCAGAAGGAGGCCTATCTGCCCCGGATGGCGGACGGCTCGCTTCGCACGACGATGGCGCTGACCGAGCCGTCTGGTGGCAGCGATCTGCAGGGAATGCACACGCACGCTGTTCGAAAAGGCGACGAGTTGGTGATCACCGGTTCGAAGACCTGGATCTCCAACGCCCAGCACGCCGGCCTGATCGGCTTGCTCTGCGTCATCGATCGAAACGCCCAGCCGGCGCACCGGGGCATGAGCGTGGTGCTGGTCGAGCCCGGCGAGGGCCTGACCATCTCGGCCAAGATCCCCAAACTCGGCTATCGCGGCGTCGAGGCGTGCGAACTCACCTTCGACCGGATGCGGGTGCCGGCCCATGCCGTCCTGGGAGGCGAACCGAACGACGGCTGGCGGCAAATGATGCGTGGGCTTGAGGTAGGACGAATTCAGGTTGCCGCCCGCGCGGTCGGCGTCGGACAGGCCGCCCTCGCCGACGCGTTGGCCTATGCCCAGCAGCGGGAGACCTTCGGAAAGCCCATCTGGCAGCACCAGTCGGTGGGCAATCTGCTGGCCGACATGGCCACCAAGCTGCGGGCCGCGAGGCTGATGACGTTGGACGCCGCTCAGCGTCTGGATGCAGGCGAGCGGGCCGACATGGAGGCCGGCATGGCCAAGCTGTTCGCCTCCGAGGTCGCGATGCAGGTCGCACTCGACGCGATCCGCGTCCACGGCGGCTACGGCTACTCGTGCGAATACGAGGTCGAACGCTACTTCCGCGACGCGCCACTGATGATTGTCGGCGAAGGCACGAACGAGATCCAGCGCAACGTAATCGCGGCCCAGTTGGTAGCTCGCAACAAGAACAGGACCATCTGATGCGTCTCCTCGACAACAAGACGGCGGTCATCACCGGCGGTGCGCAGGGCATCGGGTACGCCATTGCCGAGGCGTTCGCGACCGAGGGCGCCCGGGTCGTGCTTGCCGACCTCGACGGCGCTATCGCCGCGGCGGCGGCCAAGGTTCTGGGGTCGGATCTGGCCGTCGGCGTCGCGTGCAACGTGGTCAGCGCGGTGGAGGTCGAGCGGGCGTTGGAGACTGCGGTGACAACCTTCGGGTCGTTAGACGTCATGGTCAACAACGCCGGCATCCCCCGGGACGCGAGCATGCGCACAATGACCGAGGAGCAGTTCGACCAGGTCATCGCCGTGCACCTCAAGGGCTGCTGGAACGGCACCCGGCTGGCCGCTGCCCGGATGCGCGAGCAGAAGTCCGGAGCCATCGTCAACATCTCATCGCTGTCCGGCAAGGTCGGGATGGCCGGGCAGACGAACTACTCGGCCGCGAAGGCGGGCATCGTCGGACTCACCAAGGCCGCCGCCAAGGAGGTGGCCCACCACGGCGTGCGGGTCAACGCGATCCAGCCCGGGCTGATCCGGACGGCGATGACCGAGGCCATGCCGCAGAAGGTCTGGGATCAAAAGATGGCCGAGATACCGATGGGTCGCGCCGGCGAACCGGCCGAGGTCGCCGCGGTGGCGCTGTTCTACGCGTCCTCCCTCTCGTCGTACATGACGGGCACCGTCGCCGAGGTCACCGGCGGGAGGTTCATGTGACCGGCCGCGCCGTCAGTCCACCCACGCCGAAAGGCACGACCGATGCGTGATGTCGTCATTTGTGAGCCCGTTCGCACCCCTATCGGCCGCTACGGCGGCATGTTCAAGGACCTCACCGCCGTAGATTTGGGAGTAATCGCCCTGCGCGGCCTGCTGAACCGCACCCGCATCGACGCAGAGCGCATCGATGACGTGATCCTCGGCCACTGCAACGCCAACAGCGAGGCGCCAGCGATCGGCCGGGTGGTCGCCCTGGACGCCGGGCTGCCGGTCACCGTTCCTGGACAGCACCTGGACCGCCGCTGCGGATCGGGGCTGCAGGCCGTGATCAACGCGGTGATGCAGGTGCAGACCGGTGCCCAGGATGTCGTGGTCGCCGGTGGCACGGAGAGCATGAGCAACGCGGCGTTCTACTCCACCGACATCCGGTGGGGCGGCGCGCGCTCCGGCGTTCAGATACACGACGGGTTGGTCAGAGCGCGGTCCACAGCCGGCGGCCGATTCCACCCGGTGCCCGGCGGGATGCTCGAGACCGCCGAGAACCTCCGCCGCGAATACCTTATCTGCCGCGAGGAGCAGGACCGGCTCGCGGTCAGCTCCCACCGGCGGGCGGTCGCCGCCCAGCAGGCCGGCGTGCTGGCCGAGGAGATCGTGGCGGTTACTGTTCCCGGCCGCGAGGGTGACACCGTGGTCGACGCCGACGAGCACCCGCGGCCGGGCACCTCGCTTGAATCCCTGGCCAGACTACGGCCGATCTTGGTCTCCTCGGACCCCGAGGCCACCGTGACTGCGGGCAACTCCAGCGGTCAGAATGACGCCGCGGCGATGTGCCTCGTCACCACCGCGGAGCTGGCCGACCAGCTCGGCCTGCGTCCACTAGTACGGATGGTCAGCTGGGCGGTCGCCGGGGTTCCGCCCAAGATCATGGGCATCGGCCCGGTGCCGGCCACCGAGGCGGCTCTCGGCCGCGCCGGACTGACGCTGGCGGACATGGAGGTGATCGAACTCAACGAGGCGTTCGCCGCCCAGGCGCTGGCCGTGATGCGCGAGTGGAAGTTCACCGAGGAGGACCACGAGCGCACCAATGTGCACGGTTCCGGCATCTCGCTCGGCCACCCGGTCGGCGCCACCGGGGTCCGGATGCTCGCAACGCTGTCGCGTGAACTGCACCGCCGGCAGGCGCGCTACGGACTCGAAACGATGTGCATCGGCGGTGGCCAAGGCCTGGCCGCGGTCTTCGAGCGGGTCGTCTGATGACCGCGCGGGTGTTCGCCTCGATCGAGGAGCTGCAGTCGGCGATCGGCGAGGGGCTCGGCACCACCGACTGGACGCAGATCGACCAGGCCATCGTGAATCGGTTCGCCGACCTGACCGGTGACCATCAGTGGATCCACGTCGACGTGGAACGGGCCGCCGCGTCGTCCTTCGGCGGCACCATCGCGCACGGCTACCTCACGCTGTCGATGCTGCCGGCCTTCGGCTCGCGGCTTTACTCGATCGAGGCCGGATCAGCGCGGCTCAACTACGGCCTTGACAAAGTGCGCTTCCCCGCTGCCGTCCCGGTGGGCTCCAAGATCCGCGCGACCGCCACCATCAGACGGGTGCAAACCACGCCGGCCGGCACCCAAGTGGTGTTCGGCTGGGTCGTTGAAGCAGCCGGCGTCGAGCGTCCGGTCTGCGTCGCCGAGACCGTCACCCTGATCGTCAGCTGACAGTCGCCAGGCCCGCCGCTCATTGGGCAAAGCTGTCGATCAACAGGCCAAGGTCGGGCTCACCGCCAAAGGTCGGCGGGTAGAGCAGGGTCCGTTCGTACACCCCCGCCCAGCGTTGCTGGACCTGTTGGCGGACTTGTTCGGGTGTACCGGCGACGGCCATCGCGTCGATCATCGGGTCGCTGACCGCGGCCAGCATGGACTCCTTCGACCCCTTCTTCCACGCGGCGCGGATCGCCTCCGCTTCGCGCATGAACCCGCCGAGTTGCAGGATGGGGTTGTATGTCCTCACGGTCGAGTAGAACGCGATCTGCGCCGCCGCGCGGGCGCGGGCACGCGCCTCGTCGTGGTCCACCGAGCAAATGAGATACCCCGCGATGGGCACATTCGGCCGCCTGCCGGTACGCGCGGCACCTTCGGCGAGCATCGGCCGAACCACCTGCTCGACGTAGTCGCGGGTGTACAAGGGGTGGCCGACGAGGCCGTCAGCCACCGCACCTGCCGCCTGCACCATGCGCCGGTTCACGCCGGCAAGATAGACCGGAATATCGGTGCGCAGCGGCGCCGACACCGCGGCGGTCGGCTGGACATGCAGGCGGTAGAAGCGCCCATCGTGAGCGATCGGGCCCTCATGCAGCCGCCACAGGCGGCGCAACAGCCCGACAAGTTCCTCGATACGCGCTGCCGGGTGCTGGCCATCAAGTCCATGCCAGTCCTGCTGCATCCGTTTGGTGCCGGTACCCAGGCCGAGTAGCAGCCGACCATCCGACAGCGTGTCTAGATCGCGCGCCTCAGCGGCGAGCACCAACGGCGTTCGCCCGAAACCGTAGGCGATGCCGCTGCCGAGCTCGATCGTCGAGGTCGCTGTGGCCATTGCGGCCAGAGCGATCGTCGCGGACCGGTCGTAGAACTCCGCCGCCCACACCGATTCGAAGCCGGCCTTTTCCGCCGCGACGGCCGCGTCGCGCAGCTGATAGATGTCGGCGCCGAAACAAACCAGCGACGGCCTACCGGTACTGGAAGCAGAATCTGAACCCATCACCCCTCCATTAGCCTTCGTTAGCTGTCGATACCGTCATGCACGCACCCGCCCCCTCGTCCGATATGCATGCCGGCAGGGTGAGTGACAGCGATCACAAAGCCTGTACTATACCTCCATATGCTTATAATAAATAGGCCGCTGTCATGCGGCGACGCAAGGGCGCGGAGAACGGGCGCCTCGACCGCACGGGGACGGTGGCAACGCCTTTCGGTACCCGCCAGTTCCCCAGCCGCGCAGCACATGAGCCGCACCGGGCTGAGCGGCACGTGACATAGGAGTGAGAACGTGGCCGATCGACTGAATGCGCGGCTGGACTCGCTGGCCGCGCGCGAGGACACCTGGGTCACGCGCGAGGTTCTGCGACGCTATGTCGACGAGGGAGCCTGGACCGAGCAGAGTTTTGTGCACGACCTCGAGCGGCATGCCGCCGAGCGCCCAGACGCGCTGGCCATCCTCGACGAGGACGGGCGCCGGACCACGTACCGTGAGTACGAGCAACGCACCCGTCAACTGGCGTCGTCGCTGCTGGGGCTGGGTCTGCGCCCGGGCGACCGGGTAGCCATGCAACTGCCCAATACCAGCGAGTTTTGCCTGACCTTGTTGGCGTGCGCCCGCGCCGGACTGCTCGCCGTGTTCTGCCACATGGCCTACGACGAACACGAGCTCGACTATGTGCTGGGACTGACTGGGGCGCGGGCGCTGATAGTGCCGCAGCGGCTCAGAAGCCGCGAGTACGTCCCACTGGCTCTGGTGATGCGCGAGCGGATCGACACACTGGAGCATGTGATCGCGGTTGGCGGTACCGGCGCGGCCGGAACGATCCGCTTCGAGGACCTGGTGAGCGCCGAGGGGCCGGACCACGACCTCGCAGCGCTGCGCCCGACAGGGGCCGACCCGTTTTTCATCATGTTCACCTCCGGGACGACCGGGCGGCCGAAGGCCGAGCTGCACACGCACGCCAACAACCTCTTCTGGATCCGCAACTTCGAGGCCGAACAGCGGTTTCCCGCCGACGCGCAATGGATCATCGTCACCCCGATCGCGCATCTGACCGGCCTGGGGATCGGTGTGCTGTCCGCGCTGCACCGCGGGGCGCCGTTTACTCTGCTGGCGGCCTGGGACGCGGGCCGCTGTGTTGAACTGCTCGAACGGGACCGCCCCAGCTACTTGCTCGGGGCTCCCCCGATGCTGATCGACCTCGCCCGGTTCCCGCGGCTGCGCGAGCGCGATGTGCGTTCGGTGCGCGCGATCTGCTACGCCGGCGCCCCGTGTCCCGCCGACATCCTCAACCGGCTCAACGCCGACCTCGGCGCCGACGTGTACGCGTTCTACGGCTACACCGAGGCGGGCGTCACCCACATGACGCGGCCCGGCGACCCGATCTCGATCACCAGCCGAAGTTTCGGCAAGGCCGTCCGCGGCGTGCAGCAGCGGCTGATGGAGCTGGTGGAGGAAGGCGAGGCCGAGTGCGAGGTGCCATTACCCGGAGAAGGTGAGCTGTGGGCGCGTGGACCCAGCTTCATCGTCGGATACTACGGCCAGCCGGAGACGACGGCCAAGATGTTCACCGCCGACGGCTGGTTCCGTTCGGCCGATGTGGTCCGCTTCGACACCGATGGCTACGGATATTTCGTGTCGCGCCGGGACGACCTCATCAACCGCGGCGGGTACAAGATCGATCCACGCGAAGTCGAGGAGGTCCTTTACGAGCATCCGGGGGTGGGTCAGGCGGCGGTGGTGGCCATGCCTGATGCACGGCTCGGTCAGCGGCCCGCGGCGTTCATCGTCCCGAGCACACCGGGCGGCCGCCTCGAGCTCGCCGAAGTCACCGCGTTCCTGGAGAAGAAGGGGGTCAGCCGGACGAAGTGGCCGGAGGCGGTCGAGATGGTCGAGTCGTTCCCGCTGACCAGCACGGGGAAGTTCATGCGCTATGCGCTGCGATCGCGGGCCGAGCGGCTGAGGCCGCAGCGCTGAACCCGCGTGGGCGATCGGGGTATGCGCGTCCACTGGCCGGTTCCCACGGTCCCCGCGGCCGACATCGACCTGAGCCGCTTCGTGCGGCCGGGAGACACGATTCTGTGGGGCCAGGGTGCCGGAGAGCCGCTGACGCTCACTGCGGCGCTGGCCGAGCAGGCCGAGCGGCTGGGCGAGGTCGTCGGATTCGTAGGACTGACCTACAACCCGCGGCTGGCGGCCCCGGGGCTTCAACTGCGGTCCTACGGCGCGCTCGGCGCGGCAGCCGACATCCCGCTCGAGGTGATCAGCTGCCACATGTCCGCCTTGCCCAAGCTGCTCCGGTCGGGCCGTCTGCGTGCCGACGTCGTGCTGTGTCAGCTGTCCCCCGCGGATGCCGACGGCAACCACAGCCTGGGCGTCACGGTCGACTACCTCGCCGCCGCGCTCGACGTCGCCCGCGTCGTGCTGGGCGAGATCAACCCGGCCGTACCCCGCACGCACGGCCCGGTGCCGATCCCGCACTCCCGCTTGGCCGCCACCGTGCCGGCGGACCATTGCTTGATCCAGGTGCCCGATCCGGCGCCCGACCCGGTGACCACGCAGATCGGCGCGCATGTCGCCGGATTGGTGCCCGACGGCGCCACCGTACAACTGGGTATCGGCGCCCTGGCCTCGGCGGTCGCCGCCGCGCTGCATGGGCACCGGAACCTGCGCGTGCACAGTGGACTAGTCGGGGACTGGGTCGTGGGTCTCGCCGAGGCGGGTGCGCTCGCCCGGGAGCCGGGCGGGCCGGCGGTGGTCACCGGTACCGCAGTAGGCACCGACCGGCTGTATGACTTCCTGCGCGACAACCCGGCCGTCGAGGTGCGCCCGGTCGAGCGGGTGCACGACCCGGCAGTCGCGGGCAAGATCGCTGGCTTCGTGGCGGTCAACTCGGCACTGCAAGTTGACCTCTCCGGCCAGGTCAACGCGGAGGGGATCGGAGGCCGACGGCGTGGCGCGATCGGCGGCCAGGTCGACTTCCTACGCGCCGCGGCGATGTCCCCGGGAGGAGTGGGCGTCGTGGCGCTGCCGTCGACCGCCAACCGCGGGTCGGTCTCTCGCATCGTGGACCGCGTGGACGGTCCAGTCACCACCGGGCGCGCCGATGTGCATTGGGTGGTGACCGAACACGGCGCCGCCGACCTGCGGGGACTCGACACCGTCGCACGCACAGCGGCGATGTGCCAGCTGGCCCACGCGGATCACCGCTATCGGCTGACGACCGCGGTTCGCAGGTAGCGGGCGAGCTGGTCGCGCCGGGCATCTACTGGTGCGAGAGTTCATTACGCAAGAGGGCGCGAGTTCGGTCGAGCGACTCGTCAGACGTGCGTCGCAAGCTGCTCCCGAACCGCGGCGAGTCGTTCGTACTGTGCCAACACGTTAGCGGCGGTCGGCATTATCACGAACGACTCGGCGCCGGCGTCGCGGTACTCCGCGAGCACGTCGGCCACCCGCGCCTCGCTGCCGATCACACACCATTTCTCGATAGCTTCGACCGGCATGCCGTACTGACCCGCAACGAATCGTTGCAGTTCGGCGCGACCCGTTTCGGTGCCCTCGGTGATGTGCGCGAACACCAACATCACCGTCGTGCACACGGGCCTGCGGAACTCCTCCGCGTGAGCCCGCAGATCTTCGACTGCCGCACGCACTCGACGGGGACTCAGCCACACCGCGAACCAGCCTTCAGCGAGCCGGGCCGCGCGCCGCACCGCGTGGGCGGATCGACCACCGACCACCAGCGGCGGGCGCGACGATGGCACCGGCTCCAGCTTCGGCGAATGCACCGGAAGCAGTGGGCCCGGATGGTCCACCGCCTCGCCGCGCATCAGCGCATCGACGACAACCATCGCCTCGTCCAGCCTGCGGCCACGCTGTGCAACGGGGTACCCGGCGGCCTCGAACTCAGCCGGGTTCTCCCCGCCCACTCCGACTCCGACGATCAGGCGGTCCGGCGCGAGCGCGGCGACCGTCCCGAGCTGCTTCGCTGTCCATACCGGATTGCGCATCGGCAACAGCAGCACGCCGGTGCCCAGCACCAGACGCTGGGTGACAGCAGCGACGGCCGCGAGCGCCCCGCACGGCTCCAAGATTGGCGGATGGAAGCTCAGATGATCGCCAACCCACCCTGACTCAAACCCCAGGTCTTCTGCGAGGCGGGCGGCAGCCAGGAGCGGCGGCGTACCGAGCCGTAGGGGATCGAAATTGGGCAGCATGACGCCGAACCCGGCTTCCTTGACCGTCACCGGCGCATTCATGGGGTGCCGACCAAACCGAGCGGCATCTGGTTGGCGGGAATCGGTTCCTCAAGCCTGTCCTCGGACGAGGAAAGCAGCTTTGGTGGGTTCGTCGCCATGTCGGTCCTCCTGCGATCGGCACGGCACCGCCGTGGAGTGAACGTCTGGCTGCCCGTACTCCGGGCGAGATTCTCTAGTCCGTGCGAATGATTATGGCATTACGGTCCGGCTGCGAGGATAGAGCACGGAGCGGCCGACCTGCTGAACTTCACACGATCGGGTAAGCACGGGATGGCTCACGCGGATCGCCGGCATCGGCTGGACACCGCGATGGCAAATCCCCGAACAACCAACCGGAGATCTCCAGATCATAATGATTACGATCTATACGGTATTGTTGAGACGGTGAGCGCCGGACATGAAGTACGTCCCCTGCTGCGCCCAGCTCTAGCCCGGAAGGAAGCGATCGTGACCGCAATCCCACACGATCGCTGCGCGCACATGCCGCGCGGCGACGGATCAGAACCTGGCCTCGCTTCCCAGGTGGTGAGCTGATGGCCACGTCAACGATGGCCTCGCCGCAGTTGCGGCTGCCGGACGTCGAGCTTCCCGTCGAGGCCGAACAGTTGCGCGATGAGGTCCGGGCATTCCTCGACCACGAGCGGCGCCGGGGCGCGTTCGAGCCGCAGACCGACGCCTGGCTAGCCGGTTTCGACCCGGACTTCTCGGCGCGCCTCGGGGATCGCGGCTGGCTCGGGATGACCTGGCCGCGCCGCTACGGCGGGCATGAGCGGCCGGCACTGCACCGGTTCGTCGTGGTGGAGGAGTTGCTCGCGGCCGGAGCACCGGTAGTGGCGCACTGGGTCAGCGACCGGCAGAGCGGGCCGGCATTGCTGCGCTACGGCACCGAGCCGCAGCGCAAGAAGTTCCTCCCCGCGATGGCGGCGGGCCAGTGCTTTTTCGCCATCGGGATGAGCGAGCCCGATAGCGGTTCGGATCTCGCCTCCATCCGGACCGCCGCGCGACGCGAGCGAGACGGTTGGGTGCTCAACGGGACCAAGGTGTGGACCAGCCAGGCTCACCGCTGCCACTACATGATCGCGTTGTGCCGGACGGCACCACTGCAGCAGGGGGACCGGCACGCGGGGATGAGCCAGTTCATCGTCGACCTGACCTCGCCGGGAGTGACGATCACACCGATCAGGTTGCTGGACGGCGAGCATCACTTCAATCAGGTCGTCCTCGATGACGTCCACGTCGGCGACGACATGGTCCTCGGCGAGGTGGGCGCGGGCTGGCGGCAGGTCACCTCCGAGCTCGCCTACGAACGCTCCGGGCCGGAGCGGTTCCTGTCGACCCTGCCGCTGCTGCGCGAACTGGTGTGCGGCGCCGACCCCGACGATGATCGTCAGGCGATCGCTGTCGGCGCGCTCGTAGCACAGCTGTGGACGTTGCGCCGGCTCTCGCTCCAGATCGCCGGCTCGCTGGATCGCGGGGAGGCCCCCGATGTCGCCGCCGCCTTGGTCAAGGACGCGGGCACCACGCTGGAAAACGACATCATCGATGTCGTCCGGACGTTGGCGCAGGTCGAACCGAGCCGACACTCACCTCATCCCCTCGAACGGGAATTAGCGCGGGCGGTACTGCACGCGCCTGGTTTCACCTTGCGCGGCGGCACGAACGAGGTACTGCGCGGCATCGTGGCGCGGGGCCTGGGGTTGCGATGAGCGACATCGATCTGGTCGAACGCACCGCAGCGGACCTGCTGGACCGGCACTGCACTCCGGAGCTCATCTCCGCAGCAGAGGGCTCATGGAGCCCGCAGCTTTGGCAGCGGCTCGAGGAGATCGGGCTGACCCGGATCGGGGTTGACGAACGGCTGGGGGGCGCCGGCGGTGGAATTGCCGACGCGGCCGCGGTGCTGCGTGTGGCTGCCGCACACGCCGCGCCCGTCCCATTGGCCGAGGCGCTGTTCCCGGTGGCCGCCGGGTGCACCGTGTCCGGGCTGGCCCTGCCCGACGGGCCGGTGACGGTGGCCTACGGGGCCGGTCTGACTCTCACGCCGGACGGCGCCGGAGCCGTCCTGCGTGGCGTCGCCAGCCGGGTGCCGTATGCGCGAATGTCTCAACGCGTGCTGGTGGTGACCGATGATCAGCAGCCCGCGCTGGCGGCCCTCCTCGACCCTGCCGACTGCCGATTGGTGAGCATCGACAATCTGGCCGGTGAGCCTCGCGACGACCTGGCCGCCGACGGAGTGCGCATACCCAGCTCGGCTATTGCCGAAGTGCCGCCAGGCACGGCGGGCCAGCTGCGCCGCCTAGGTGCGCTCGCCCGCGCGGTCCAACTCTCCGGCGCCCTGGATGCAGTGCTGGAGGCGACGGTGCGCTACGCCGGAGAGCGGGTCCAGTTTGGCCGGCCCATTGGGCAGTTTCAGGCCGTGGCCCATCAGATCGCCGAGTTGGCCGGCCTGGTTGCGGGCGCCGGTGCCGCCGCGCAGGCGGCGGTCGCCGCAGTGGCTGCCGATCCGGACGCCGCGACCTTGGCCATAGCCGCGGCCAAAGCACGGACCAGCGCCGCGGCCGGACCGGCGGCCCGGATTGCCCATCAGGTTCACGGGGCGATCGGTTTTACCCAGGAACACCGCCTCCATCACCTAACGCGTCGACTGTGGGCCTGGCGCGAAGAGTGCGGCTCCGCCGAGTACTGGGCGCGTGAGCTAGGCCGCGCTGTTATCGCCGGCGACGGCGACGGGCTGTGGCCCACGATCACCGGCATATAACCCCGCATGAACGGAGAAACCGTGGAGATCGAACTCACCGTGGAAGGCGGCGTGGCCACCCTCACCTTGGCCGCACCGCAGCGGCGCAACGCGCTGACCCCGGAGATGTCCCGGGAACTGGTCGCCGCCGCCGACCGCATCGACGCCGACGACTCGATCGGCGCACTGGTGATCCGTGGCTCGGGCGGATCGTTCTGCGCGGGAGCGCACACCACCACGCTCGGCGACGCTGGATCTGACCCAGCCGAAGAGGGCACCTATGCGGGCTTGTCGGCCATCTATGCCGCGTTCACCCGGATCGGGTCCGTGCGGGCAGTCACCATCGCCGCCGTACGCGGCCCGGCGGTCGGCGCGGGCCTGAACCTGGCGTTGGCCACCGACCTGCGGATCGTGTCTCGCACCGCGCGGCTGATGTCGGGCTTCCAGCGCATCGGTCTGCACCCGGGCGGGGGACACTTCGTGCTGCTGTCCCGCCTGGCCGGCCGCGAAGCGGCCGCGGCGATGGCGCTGTGCGGTGCCGAGATCGACGGGGACCGCGCGGCTCAATTGGGCCTGGCGTGGGAGTCGGTCGCCGACGAGGCGGTCGAGGACCGGGCCTTCGACCTTGCCCGCCAAGTGGCCACTGACCCTGCGCTAGCCCGCGCCATGGCGCGCACCTTCCGGCTGGAGACCGGGCCGCCGGCTCTGGGCTGGGACGTGGCTGTACAGACCGAGCGGGCCCCGCAAATGTGGTCAATGCGCCGCCGCTAGGCGCACTAACGAGTACCAAGCCCTGGAGTTGGGACCATCACATCGGATAGTGTGCTGATAATGATTATCAGATATTGGAGGTTGACATGTCTGAGGCCGTGATCGTCGAAGCGGTTCGAACGCCGATCGGCAAGCGAGGCGGCGCACTGGCAGGTGTGCATCCAGTGGACCTGTCCGCACGGGTACTGGAGGCGCTGGTCGAGCGGACCGGTGTGGACCCTGCCCTGATCGACGACGTCATCTGGGGCTGCGTGAACCAGGTGGGCGACCAGTCGGCTAACGTGGGCCGTTCGGCAGCGCTGGCCGCCGGTTGGCCCGACAGTGTGCCCGGCACCACGGTGAACCGGGCCTGCGGCTCAAGCCAGCAGGCCCTCGATTTCGCGGCCGCGATGGTGATGTCGGGGCAGTACGATCTCGTCGTCGCCGGGGGCGTGGAGTGCATGAGCCGGGTTCCGTTGGGCGCCGGCCGCGACGTCGGGCTGCCCTACGGGCCACGGCTGCTACACCGCTACGAGACGGCCCTCGAGGGATCGACTTTTCATCAAGGCCGTGGCGCCGAGATGATCGCGGCGAAGTGGGGCTTTTCTCGACAAAGGCTCGACGAGTTCGCCTGCGCGAGCCACGCCAGGGCGGCGGCGGCTATCGACGCCGGCGCCTTCGACCGTCAGCTCGTCGCGGTGCCGGAAGCTCCCGGCCTGGTCGCCGACGAGGGCCTGCGCCGCGGCAGCACCGTCGAGAAACTGGCGACGCTGAAGCCGTCGTTCCTCGAGAACGGGGTGATCCACGCCGGCAACGCCTCCCAGATCGCCGACGGGGCCGCCGCGGTGCTGGTCAGCTCGCCCGAGCGGGCCGAGGAACTCGGCCTGTCCCCCATCGTCCGCTATCACGCCGGCGCGATAGCCGGTAGTGATCCGGTCTCGATGCTGACGGGGCCGATCCCGGCGACGGCGAAGGTGCTTCGCCGCGCCGGTCTGTCCATCGGCGATATCGGGGCGTTTGAGGTGAATGAGGCGTTCGCGTCGGTGCCGCTGGCCTGGCTGGCGGAGACCGGTGCCGATCCGGCGAGGATGAATCCGCTGGGCGGCGCGATCGCGGTCGGGCATCCCTTGGGCGCCTCGGGGGCGATTTTGATGACCCGGTTGGTGCACCACATGCGTGACCACGGCATTCGGTTCGGCCTGCAGACCATGTGTGAAGGCGGCGGCATGGCCAACGCGACCATCGTCGAGCTCGTCGACTGATCAACACGCGCGCGGACGGAGCGTGGGCCTCGGGTCGGTCGGACGGTCTGTAGTCGGGTTACCTGTGGAGCAGCGCCTCGGGAATGTCGACGACGCGGCTGCGCAGGTATTCCCCCAGCCCTTTGGCCTGCGGGTCGGGTCGGGTGCAGGAGGCCACTCCGTCGCCGAGCAGACCGTGTACGACGATGTTGATCGCGCGAAGGTTGGGCAGGTCGAACCGGTCGATCTGCAGGTCGGTGGCCTCGGGGCCCAGTAGCGCGCGCAGCCGCTCGATGGAGAGGTATTCGCGCAGCCAAACATAGCTGGCGTCGTCGCGCACCCACAGCCCGATGTTGGCGTCGCCGCCCTTGTCCCCGGAGCGGGCGCCGCAGACCCGCCCTAGCGGCGCGGGGCGGGTCTGCCCGACCGGAAGGCCGGTGTGCGCGGCGGCAACCCCCTCCACCACCGGGGCGGTGGTGGCCGCGGCCGGTGGGTCGGGCACCACGCGGCGCTGCCCGTCGGGCAGCACCGCGACATGCTGCACCACCGCGCGGGGCACCGCCGCGGGTCGGTAGATCCCATAGGCGGATTCCGGTGTGGGCGGGGTGGTGGTGTGGAATCCGGGGTAGCCGGCCAGGGCCAGTTCCATGACGGCGTTGGAGAAGCGCCGGCCGACCTTCGCCGGGTCGGGGTCTTTGACGGTGATCCGCAGGTGTGCGGTGGCCTGCTCGTTGGTGGGCGCGTCCGGGGTGTCGTAGCGCAGCAGCCGCACGTCTACCTCGGCGAAGCGCTCGCGTCCGCCCAGCACGTCGAACAGCATCGTCTGCGCGCGGGCGGCCTTGTCCTCGATGTCCAGGCCGGTGAGCACCATCGTCATGGTGTTGCGGTAGCCCCCGGCGTCGTTGAGCGCCACTTTGAGGGTCGCCGGTGGGGGGCTGCCGCGGGTGCCGCAGATGGCGACCCGGTCCCGGTCGGCCTGGGTGAGCGTGAGGGTGTTGAAGTGCGCGGTGACATCGGGGCCTAGGTAAGCCGGCGGGCCG
The DNA here is from genome assembly GCF_039023525.1 of Mycobacterium sp. 050272. Taxonomy (NCBI): domain Bacteria; kingdom Bacillati; phylum Actinomycetota; class Actinomycetes; order Mycobacteriales; family Mycobacteriaceae; genus Mycobacterium; species Mycobacterium sp. 050272. The sequence continues at coordinate 177,935 of NZ_JBCHKV010000006.1, forward strand.
ATCTCGTAGAGCAGCTGAGCGGTGACCGTGCCCACCGACACCAGCCCGCCGGTGCCCGGGTGTTTGGTGATCACCGACGACCCGTCCGCGCAGACTTCGGCGATCGGGAACCCCGGGTAGCGGGTGTCTGGCAGTTCCTCGGCGCACGCGTAGTTGCCGCCGGTGGCCTGCGGCCCGCACTCGATGACGTGCCCGGCCACGACCGCGCCGGCCAGCGCATCCCAGTCGTCGACTCGCCAGCCGTGCCACCAGGCCGCCGGCCCGACCACCAGCGACGCGTCGCTGACCCGGCCCGTCACCACCACGTCGGCTCCCGCGCCCAGGGCGGCCGCGATCCCCCACCCGCCGAGGTAGGCGTTGGCAGACACCGGTTCGCCGCGCACCGCCGGGGTGATGGCCGTAAGTCTGCCGCGCAGGTCGTCGCCCTGCACGTGGGCCACCCGCGCTTCGAGCCCGAGCCGGGCCGCGACCTCGCTCACCGCGTCGGCCAGGCCTGCCGGGTTCAACCCGCCGGCGTTGGCCACGATCTTGATGCCGCGATCCAGACAGGTACCGAGCACCTGCTCGATCTGGGTGAGGAAGGTCTTGGCATAACCCGCGCCTGGGTCCTTGCGCTGGGCTTTGGCCAGGATGAGCATGGTCAGCTCGGCCAGATAATCCCCGGTCAACACGTCGATGGGCCCGCCGTCGACCATTTCACGGGCGGCACCGATGCGGTCGCCGTAGAACCCCGAACAGTTGGCGATCCGCACCGACCGGGCACGGCCTGCTGCCGTCATCGGAACTGCCCTTTGGCCCGTCCCGCGCCCGGGGATCCGGCGAAAGCCTGGGCGATAGCCAACCACTCCCCCGCCGCGCACCCCGTGATCGCCAACTCGGTGTCGTCGCGGTGCCGCCGCTGGGTGACCACCTGGCAGAAGTCAAGCGCAGGACCGCTCACCCGATCGGCGGCGTCGTGCGGCCCCCAGCTCCACGTCGCACCGCCGGGTGAGGTGAGCTCGACGCGCACCGGCACCTCGGATGGCTGCAGGCCGTTGGCGGTGTAGCTGAACGCCCGAGCCCGCACCCCGAGGTGTGCGATGTGGCGCAACCGGTCGGTGGGTTCGCGGTCGACGCCGAGCGCGTCGGCGATGTCATGGCCGTGCGCCCAAGTCTCCATCAACCGGGCAGTCAGCGACGAGGCGGCGCTCATCGGTGGGCCGAACCACGGCACCCTGGCGGACGGGTCGAGCGAGGTGTAGACGGACAGAAGGCGGATTCGCGCCTCGTCCAGCCAGGCCAACAGCGCCTCGCCTGGCATATCGTGATACCGCGCGGCAATCGAATCCGGGTTGACCCCACCTTCGGCGTTCAGGCGGGCCAATTCGGCCAGGAAGCCGTCCGGGTCGGTGGCCGTCTGCACCGCTGCGTCGTCGAAGAACGCTAAGTGTGACACCTGGTCGCCGATGCACCAACGCGGCGCCGGGGTGGGCCGGCGCCACTCGGCGTCGGGCAGCGTCGACAGCAGGTCGCGCAGGTCGGCGGTCTCGGCGGCCAGATCATCGGCTAGCGCCTGCATCGATATCGGCATCCCTCAGCGTCCTTTCCATACCGGTGCGCGTTTCTCCCGGAACGCTCGCGGGCCTTCTTGAGCGTCTTCGGAGTGATACACCGGCTCCCAGATCTGCTCGGCCAGCGTGTAGGCCTCATCGATCCGGTGCTGCGCCGACAGGTAGGCCGTGCGCTTGGCGGCCAGCACCGACAGGGGCGCGTTGGCGGCGATCCGCTGCGCCAACTCCTGGGTGCGCTCATGCAGCTGGGCGGCCGGCACCACCTCGTTGACCAGGCCAACCTGCTGCGCCCGGTGCGCGCTGATCGGATCGCCGGTGAGCAGGATCTGCAGCGCGATCCTGGGCGCCACCAGCCATGACAGCGGCGCCGCCCACGGGGCGCCGCGGCCCACCTTGACCTCGGTGATCGCGAACGTCGCGTGCTCGGCGGCCAGCACCAGGTCACACTGCTGGGCCAGCAGGAACCCGCCGGCGAACGCGACCCCGTTGACCGCGGCGATGGTCGGCTTGACCACGTCGATGTTGCGGCCGAACTGCGGGGCGAAATCCGGCGGCGGCACGGTCAGCGCGGTGGCTGCCATCTCCTTGAGGTCCCCGCCCGCGCAGAACGCCTTCTCTCCCGCCCCGGTCAACACCAGCACCCGTGCGTCGTCATCGTCGTTGAACCGGCGCACGCCGTCCCACAGACCCTGACGCACCGCGGCGCTCAGCGCGTTGCGCGCGTCGGGCCGGTCGATGGTCAACCAGGCCACCCCATCGACAACCTGGTAGGTCACCGGATCACTCACTGCTGTCCCCCGTCCCCGTCTTCGGCGCTGTCCTCGACGATGGCCAGCGTCTGCCCGGTGTCGACCTGATCACCGGGCGCTACGCACACGTCGACGACGGTCCCGCCGGTCGGGGCGGTGACGGTGTGTTCCATCTTCATCGCCTCCAACACGATCAGTGCCTGCCCGGCGGCGACGTCGGTGCCGGGCGAGGCGAGCACCCGCACCACGGTGCCGGGCATCGGGGCCAGCAGCGAGCCGGCCTGCCGCGCCGACGACGGATCGGGGAACCGCGGCACTTCGACCAGCTCAGTTGATCCGAGAGCGCTGTCCATGTATGACATCGCCCCAACCTGGTGCACGCTGATCGAACGGCGCACCCCCTCGACCTCCAACACAACCCGATCGGGTACGGCCGCCAGCACCCGCACCGCCGACAGCGGCTGGCCGTCCACCTCGATCAGCACCCGGTCACCTACCCTGCGATGGGTGACCTCGATGACGCGCTGCCCGCACTGGTAGCCGACTCGATGGGACACACCTGCGATGTTGCGCCACCCCGCGGGAAGAGTCTGCAGCACCGGCGCCGTCGCCCTGGCCTGCGCCTGCGCGGCCAGCGCCGCCGCGGCCGCGTGCACCGCCAGCGCCCCCTGCGCGGGGGCAGCGAGCATCGACGGGTCGTGGCGGGTGAGGTATCCGGTGTCGGTGCCGCCCGCCAGGAACTCCTGCTCGCGCAGGATGCCGACCAGCAGGTCGCGGTTGGTGGTCACGCCGTGCAGCTGAGCGCGCGCCAACCACCTGGCCAGCCGCCGCGCCGCCTCGGCACGCGTGGGCCCGTGCGCGATCACCTTCGCCAACATCGGGTCGTAAAACGCACTGACCACCGAGCCGTCGACCACCCCTGTGTCCACCCGCACGCCCGGGTCCTCCGGTACGGCGAAGCGGTGCAGTACCCCGGTGGCGGGCAGGAAACCAGCGCCCACGTCCTCGGCGTACAGTCGCGCCTCGATCGCATGCCCGCAGATGCGCGCATCAAGGGCCTCCGGGGGCAGCGGCTCGCCCTCGGCGATCCGCAGCTGCAACTCCACCAGGTCCAGGCCGGTGACCAGCTCGGTGACCGGGTGCTCCACCTGTAACCGGGTGTTGACCTCCAGGAACGCGAACCCGTCCGGCCACAACACGAACTCCACGGTGCCGGCACCGACATAGCCGATCGCCTTGGCCGCGGCCACCGCGGCCGCACCGAGTTCGGCGCGCAGGGTGTCGTCGACGGCCGGTGAGGGGCACTCCTCCACGATCTTCTGATGGCGCCGCTGAATCGAGCACTCCCGCTCGAACAGATGCACCACCGCCCCGTGTGTGTCGGCGAGAATCTGCACTTCGACGTGCCGCGGATTGACGACATAGCGCTCCAGGAACACCGTCGCATCGCCGAAGGCCGAGGCCGCTTCCCGGCGGGCAGCCGCCACCGCGTCGGCGAGCTCTTCGGCGGATTCCACGATCCGCATGCCGCGCCCGCCACCGCCGAACGCCGCCTTCACCAGCAGCGGATAGCCCACCCGCTGCCCCTCGGCGGCCAGATCGGCGTCCTCGTCTAGGGTTGCGCCCGGCAGCACCGGCACGCCAGCCTTCACCATCAACGCTTTCGCCTCGACCTTTGAGCCCATCGCGGCGATGACCGCCGGCGGTGGCCCTACGAACACCAGTCCGGCTTGCGCGCAGGCCGCCGCGAACCCGGCATTCTCCGACAGGAACCCGTAGCCCGGGTGCACCGCATCGGCCCCCGTCGACCGGCCCGCATCGATGATCGCCTCGACGTTGAGATAGGTATCTGACGGCACGGCGCCCGCCAGCCGGACGGCCTCATCGGCCAGCCCGACAAACGGCGCGTCGGCGTCGGGGTCGGAGTACACGGCGACCGTCCCGACACCCATCGCGTGCGCGGTACGCATCACCCGGGCGGCGATCTCGCCACGATTGGCCACCAACAGCTTCTGGATCATCAGCCTCACATCCGGAAAACGCCGAAGCCGCGGCGCCCGGCCACGGTGTTGGAGTGCACCGCCGACAGCGACATGCCCAGCACAGTGCGGGTGTCGCGCGGGTCGATGATCCCGTCGTCATACAGCCGGGCAGTGACAAAGAAACTGTGCGACTCCGTGTCGATTTGGGCCTCGATCGCCGCTGTGCGCTCGCGGTCGGCCTCCTCGTCGAACGGCCGCCCCATCGACGCCGCCGACTCCCGACCCACGATCGACATCACCCCGGCCAACTGCGCCGCGCCCATCACCGCCAGCTTCGCCCCCGGCCACGCAAACAGCAGCCGCGGATCGTATGCCCGCCCCGACATGCCGTAGTTGCCGGCACCGAACGAACTGGCCATGGTGATCGTCACATGCGGCACCGTGCTGTTGGTCACCGCGTTGATCATCTTGGCGCCGTCCTTGATGATGCCGCCCTGCTCGTAGCTCGCACCGACCATGTAGCCCGTGGTGTTCTGCAGAAACACCAGCGGGGTATCGGTCTGGTTGGCCAGCAGGATGAACTCGCTGGCCTTCTTGGCCTCCTCGGAGAACAACACCCCTCGATGGTTGGCCAAAATCCCCACCGGATAGCCATGCACCTGCGCCCACCCGGTGACCAGCGATGTCCCGTACAGCGGCTTGTACTCGTCGAACTCCGAGCCATCCACCACCCGCGCCAGCACCTCACGGGGGTCGAACGGCACCTTCACATCGGCAGAGACGATCCCGAGAATCTCCTCCGGGTTATACGCTGGCGGCTCCGCGCACCCGACAGGCGCCGGGCCTAGTTTGCGCCAGTTGATCCGCGACATTATCTGGCGGCCAATCCGTATCGCGTCGTATTCGTCGGCGGCGAAATAGTCCGACAGCCCCGAAACGCGGCTGTGCATCCCGGCACCACCCAGCGCCTCATCGTCGGCCACTTCACCGGTAGCCATTTTCACCAACGGCGGACCACCCAGGAAAACCTTGGCCTGCCCATCCACCAGCACCGCGTAGTCACACATCCCCGGCACATACGCCCCGCCCGCCGTCGAATTCCCGAACACCAAGGCCACCGTCGGAATCGCCAGCGTCGACAACTCCGTCAGCTCGTGAAAGATCCGGCCCGCCGGCACGAACAATTCGGCCTGCTGGGGCAAATCCGCCCCGCCGGACTCCACCAAGTTGATCACCGGCAGCCGGTTCACCCGCGCGATCTCCAACGCGCGCAACGTCTTTCGCAACGAATACGGATTCATCGCCCCACCCCGCACCGTCGGGTCGTGCGCAATCACCACGCACTCCACCCCCGACACCACACCGATGCCCGTCACCACACTGGCCCCCACGGTGAACTCGGTCCCCCACGCGGCCAACGTCGAGAGCTCCAAAAAAGGGCTCGCCGGGTCCAGCAGCAACTCGATACGTTCCCGGACCAGAAGCCGCCCCCGCTCACGATGCCGCCGCCGATACCGCTCACCACCACCGGCCACCGCAAGCGCGACCTGCTCATCGAGCTGCGCGAGCAACCCCAGCTGCGCCTCCCGGTTGGCACGGTATGCCTCACTCGCCGTATCCAGCTGGGACGTCAGCACCGGCATAACGCTCCCCCACGGCACACGACATGTGATTCACTGTTCACACCGCAGACTGTACGACACGCACGGCGAGGAATGCCAGATGGATAACGGTGCGACGCGCGCGCGGCAGCGTGACCCGGAACGAAAGGAGCGGATTCTGGCCGCTTCCGCCGAACTGGTCGCCGAGCGTGGGTACCACAGCGTGGGTCTCGTCGACATTGGAGCCCGGGCGGGCATCGTGGGCTCGGGGATCTATCGCCACTTCCCCAGCAAGGACGCGATCCTGGTGGCACTTCTCGACAAGGTGATGCGACGGCTCAGTGAGGGTGCCACGGCGATCATTTCGACAACGGGCAGCGATCACGAAGCCCTGTCAGCGCTGGTGGACGACCATATCCAGATCGCGATCGAGGACCGTGCGGTGCTCGCCGTCTATCACCGCGAGGGGCACAACGTTGCGCCGGAACAGCAGCGAATGCTGCGCCGGGCCCAACGACATTACGTGGAGGAGTGGGTGCACGTGCTCGGCCACCTGCGTCCCGACCTCGCCGACGCCGAGTTGCGGGTCGCGGTGCACGCCGCCATCGGCGCCATCCAATCGACCCTGTTCTTCCGCAGCGGACTACCGCCGCTTCGGCTCGCCGAGCTGCTCAGGACCGCCGCGCACGGCTGTCTCGGCGTGGCGCCGGCGCGAAACATTGTGAACAAGGAATCACTAGAGCGTTGATCGGCTGGGATAAGCGTGACACAAGGAGCTGCGATGGACCCGGATGTGACCACCCTGCGAGGCAGGCGAGCAACGCGCCGATGGGAGCGGACGTCGGTAGGTGACGTGCTCGAACGGCTCACCTGGAGCTACCCCGACCAGATCGCGGTCGCCGGATGGCCCGGCGCCTATGGGGACCAGCGGTTTGCCCAGCTGACCTATCGTCAGGCAGACCAAAGCGCAAACCGATTCGCGCACGCGCTCGCATGTGTCGGACTTCAACCCGGCGCGCGTGTGCTGCTGTTCTGCGAGAACTCCGTCGAAGCCTGCCTTGCCAAGATCGGCATCGCGAAGGCCGGAATGGTGGCCGTCCCCGTCAACCCCAACCTGGCTCCCGATGTGGTTAAACATCTCATCGAACTAACCGAACCAGCCTTCGCGGTGGTGGACGCCGAGTTGTGGCCACGCGCCGAACCCGGATTCAGCGCGGCCGGCCTGCGCCCTGGTGTGACGATCACCATCGGCGACACCCCCGTGGTTGGCACGCCGAGTTTCACCGAGCTGATCGACGACAAACCCGACACCGAGCCGGATGTGGAGATCCACGGCGACGACATCTGGGAGCTCCTGTTCACCTCGGGCACCACATCGATGCCCAAAGGTGCAATGGTGTCCCACCACTGCACCTACCTCGCGGCGATGAACTTCGCACTTTCGCTGACTCGCGGTCTCACCGTGGAATCCGACCTGCGCCTGGCCACGTTCCTGCCGATCACCTACCACGTCGGCGACCAGATCTTCATGTTCTCGGCGTTTCTCAGCGGAGGCAGCCTGCTGATCGGCCGAAAACCTGTACCCGACGTGGTGGCAAAGGCTGTCGACGCCCGGCGGATCACCGCGCTGTGGGCCGGCTCACCGCAATTCGTTGCGTCCCTCGCCGACGAGTTCGAGGCGCACCCAGAGTTCGACCCAACCAGCCTGCGCGTGCTCGTGTACGGGTGGGGGGCACTTGCCCCGAAGCTGCTCGACCGGTTGATGCAGCTCTGCGGCCCAGAACTGGTGACGATGGGCATCTTCGGTCAGACCGAGGCGATCGCATGTCATCGGTTCTGGCCCGCGAAGTGGCCCGAGGTGCACGGCGCAACCGCACCGCAGACGAACTACGTCGGTGTGCCCAGCCCGCTGCTTGCTTCCGACGTCGTCGACGAATCTGGCCAGCCTGTGCGCGGCCAGCCCGGTGAGGCGGTCTACCGATCGCCGATCATGACCGCCGGCTACTACCGCAACCCAGCCGCCACACGCGAAGCCTTCCGTGGCGGTTGGTTTCACTCCGGCGACAGTGCCTCGATTGACCGCGACGGGCTGCGAATCATGGTCGATCGCTACAAAGACATCGTCAAGTCCGGTGGAGAGAACATCTCGAGCATGCGCGTAGAGGCTGTGCTGCACACCCACCCCGACGTAGCGCGAGCGGCAGTCATCGGACTGCCGCACCCATACTGGGGCGAAGCCGTCACAGCAGTCGTCACACCCCTAGCCGGGCGCGCGCCCACTGAATCCGATATTTTCGCCTTCTGCCGTCAGAGGCTCGCCGGCTTCGAGACCCCTAAGCGCGTTGTGTTCGCCGACAAGCTACCCGAGACCGTCGGAGGCAAGATACTCAAATACCGGCTCCGCGAGCAGTTCGCTGCGCTCTACCAGACCGACTAGCGGTAGCGCCGCATGCCAATCCGCAGGTCGGGCCCTTCGCCAGCCCCGCAAGCGGAAACAGTGCCATCTGACAGACATGTTCGCAATCGACTGGATCAATCAGTCATCGAACCGCACCTGCCGACACCGCGGTCAAGTCAATCTGCGGTGACACGCTGGGTTCGACGCCATTCAGTGACGACGGCGCCAGGACATGACGATGTCCGGGCGGATTCACTGTGGAGTCGCGGCATCAACATCTCTTTCTTCACCTCCTTCGTGACTTCGTCACACCCATGCACTGTTGGTTCTAACTTCTTTGTTGTGGCGAACTCCGCAAATGCCGTTGAAGCAAGCGACAGCGGTTGACCCCGCGCGAGCAAGATTTCTTGCCCTCAAGCGACGTTGATCGCGAACCGATACCTCAACAATTCAGAGCGCCCCGCCGCCGGTCACAATCGCGGTCCAGCCCTCCAGACGTGTGTCATCGTCAATCATCCGTTGACAGAAGGCCAAACCGTGGCGGACGCTTTTCGCGGTGCGCTGCCAACCCCTCTTGGACGTCGGGGCCGCCGAATCCGAGAAACTCCATGCCGAGCGAGGCCTCGAAAGTGGGTCCAAACATTCGATACCAATGGTTGAGGCTGCGCTTGGTCCCGCGGATAGCAGCCTGCGCGCCGTCGGACAGCCGAGCGGCAATGCGATGTGCCGTTGCCAAGACTTCATCGTCGTCGACACACATCGACACCAAACCGATTCGCTCGGCCTCCGCACCGGAAAGCGGTTCACAGGTAAGCAAATAATATTTCGCCTTGGCCATGCCAACCAACAATGGCCAACAAATGGCGGCGTGATCGCCAGCCGCGACACCAAGGCGCGTGTGCCCATCAATGATCTTCGCCGTGCGGCTCGCGACCGAGATATCGGCGAGCAAGGCGACGACCAACCCAGCGCCCACCGCGGGCCCCCGAATTGCAGAAACCACCGGCTTGTCGAGGTTGACCATATTGAGGACCAAGTCACGTGCCTCACGCATGATGCGCAGCCGGCTGTCGTAGTCCGAAATCATCGCGTCGAGCAAGTCAAAGTTGCCACCGGAGGAAAAGGCTGGCCCTTCACCGCGAACCACCACAACACGCACGTCGGGATCCCGTTCGATGACGGGCCAGATGTCGGCGAGGTCACGATGCATACCGAGGCCGACCGAATTCAGGCCAGGCGCATCAAGAACCATCTCAAGGACACCTTCCTGGGCTTGGCCGAGCCTCAAACTGGGGAATTCAGAGTAATCGGTGGGCATTTCGATCTCCTTACTGTGTGTTGGTGTCGATGTGCGGGTCTTCGCGGCAGGCCGTCGGGCACTCTTTGGTGCAGCCGCCGAGGTCCCGTCGGGTGTTGTCAGTGGCTAGTCGGCGCGCAGGACGAGTCCATCGCCCCGGTCGCCCGCACCGCGTAGGGCGGCCACCGTGCAGCCGGAACCAAGTCGGGCCAGCTCAAGGGCGGCGTGAAGAGTGATCCGCGCGACTGCCAATCGATGGCCGATCGCGATGGCTCCGCTACTGACATTCACTCTCCGCGGATCGACGCCGAGTCCCTCCATAGAAGCCGGGGAGACCGCCGCGAACGCCTCATAGGTCTCGATAAAGTCGAGCTGGTGGACCGAAAGTCCCTTGAGGCCAATGGCTTTCTTGACCGCGTTGGCCGGCTGCGAGCGAGGCACGGAATCCGGGCCCGCGACCATGCCGTGAGCGCCGATCTCGGCCAGCCGCGTCAGACCCAACCCGCGCCTTGGCCTTGTTCACCACCACCACCGCAGCGCCGTCGGAGATCTGCGACGCGGAACCGGCGGTGATCGTGCCGTCTTTGCGGAAGGCGGGCTTCAATCCAGCCCAGCGATTCGCCGGTGGTGTTGGCGCGGCTCCCTTCGTCCTGGGTGGAGTCCAGCGGGTCCCCTCCGGGCTGCGGGATCTTGACCGGCACCACCTCCTCGGCGTAGACACCGTCTTTTTCATGCCGCAGCAGCCTTTGGTGTGACTGCGCAGCGAGATCGTCCTGCTCCGCGCGGGTGAACGAACTGATCGACCTCGTTGCGCGCTCGGTCAAAGCGCCCATCGTCTGATCGGTGAAACGGGCCGTCGTAGGCTATGTCGTCGAGCACTATGGCATCGCCGTACCTATAGCCAGGGCGGTTGTCCATCAAGAGGTGCGGCGCCTGGCGATCGCGCCGAGATCGCTGCCCGAAAAAGTCCTTCAGGGAACCCGTCAGCTTGCCGACCGGCGTACGAACCCCAGCAACAACCGCAGACGGCGTCATCGATATCAAAGCCTCCAAAGCGGGCGTGCTCACGATTTTCGAACGTGGCCCCTGCGTCGCTACCTGGCGGGCGGTTGAGCCGCCAAACTCGGTGAAACGTGACTAGCAACCGCCTGCATGAACAACCGCGCGCGCTCGCCCCCACGCTGACATGACGGCAAGCTCACGCACGCAAGATCCGCAATCGCGCGGCACTCAGTCCACCATGCTGTAGCCACCGCTGACGCTGAGGATCTGACCTGTGATCCAAGAGCTGAGGTCAGAGCAGAAGAACAGGATCGCGTTCGCCTGGTCGATAGGTTCGCCGAGCCGGCCAAGCGGATAGGCCTTGACCAAGTTCTCCTCACCGCCCCACTTTTCGATCAGCGCGCTGGCGCCCGGGGTCTTGGTGGTGCCCGGCGACACTGCGTTGCATCGGATGCCGTAACGGCCGGCTTCTTTGGCGAAGGCCTTCGTAAAGCCGACTACCCCTCCTTTCGCGGCACTGTAGGAAACAAGGAAGGGTTCGCCGATTCGGCCGGCGTCTGAGATCAGATTCACCACCGTTCCCGATTTCTGCTCACGCATGTGGTCGTAGGCCGCCTTGGTCATCACCATCGTGCCGATCAGCGTGACGCCCACGTCGAGTTGGTACTGCTCATAGGTGAGGTTCTTGAACAGATCCACACTCCACGCCGCAGCGTTGTTGACGAGGATGTCGAGCCCACCCAATTGCTCTACCGTGGCGCTCACCGCGTCACGCGCGCGCTGTGGGTCGCGCACATCCACCGTGACGGCGGTCGCTGTGCCGCCCGCCTGTTCGATGATGGCGGCCGTTTCCTTGGCGGCAGCCTCGTTGACATCCGCCGCAGCGACTCTCGCTCCTGAACGTGCGAGAAGAGTTGCTACCTCGCGCCCGATTCCGCTACCCGCGCCGGTGACGATCGCGCAGCGCCCGGTCAGGTCGATTTCGACTGACATGATTGTTCCCTTCATCACTATTGGGTGTCTTTCTTGGATGTGACCCTGCCGCTCGGCAAAGGGCGGCAAAGTCTGTGCGCCGCGGCGGTTGCCGATCAGTCGGCAAGCCCGAGTTGGGCGGCGATGATGTTTTTCTGAATCTGCGACGTGCCGCCGAAAATGGTCATGACAAGGGTGTCTCTGACATAGGACTGCATCTCGCTTTCCATGCTGTACCCCATGCCGCCCATGAACTGCATACCTTGCAGTGCTACTTCCTTCGCGGTCTCCGTCGCCTGCAGCTTCGTGATGGAAGCCTCACCCGGCGCTGCTTCTCCGGCTGCGAGTAACGCCGCGGTGTGCTCCACCAGCAGCCGGGTTGACAGCAGCTTGGCCGCGCTCTCGGCAAGGCCGTGTTGGAGTGCTTGGAAGCGACCAATAGGTTGGCCGAACTGGCGCCGCTCCTTCACGTACCGGAGCGTCTCATCGAACGCGCGCTGCCCAATGCCGAGGGCCTCGGCCGCAATGATGAGGCGCTCGCTGTTGAGGCCGCGTACCAGCACGCGCCAGCCTTGGTCGATTCCTCCGACGATCTCGTCATCGCCCGCATCGACGTCCTCATAGCGAGTGATGTTGGTGTCGATATGTCCGAGCATGTCGAGCCGTTCGAAGCTGACGCCGCGCCGGTCCATCGGCAAGAGGAACAGGCTCAGCCCTTGATGCTTAGGCACGTCGGTGTTGGTGCGGGTGACCACCAGAACCCAGCGGGCATGGTTGGCGTTGCTCGTGAAGGTTTTTTCGCCGCTGAGCTGCCACCGCGAGCCCACCTTGCGCGCCCGGGTCTTGACCGCAGCTGCGTCAGAACCGGTATCGGGCTCGGTGATCGCGATGGACAGGATGTCACCGGCAGCGACGCCGGGCAACACAGCACGTTTCTGTTCTTCGGACCCGTACTTGAGCAGCGCCTGCAGTGTGATCACTGTGGTCAGGTATCCGCCGACCGGGACGCGATGGTAGGCCAGGCGCTCGGTCAGCAGGGCGACCTCTGACAGTGTTCCCCCGACTCCTCCGTACTCCTCGGGGATCGTCAGCCCGAGCCAGCCGGTGCTGGCAAGTTTGCCGTAAAGCTCGTCGTTGTGGGCGACGGTGCCGCCCTTGGTCAGCTCGCGGAGCTTGTGCGATGGGCATTCGCGCTGGCAGAAGCCATCGACGGCGTCGACAAACGCCGACTGCTCCGGTGTCGGCTTTCCGCGGAACGTGAGCATTCGGAACTCCCTTGTTTTGGTCATGACGAACAACCCGGCGACTGCACGCCCCCTGGTGTAGGAGCAGCTGGCACGCGTGCAGTCCTTCGCTTCCCGGCTCGGTAGGCGGCGCAAGACTGGCACATTGCCTTATAATCAGTACTACGATAAGGTCCGGGTTGCAAGGGTGCAAGCGTAAGCGCTACTGGAGGTTCGATGGCTATCGCCGCAGGCGACACGAAATTCGTCCGCGTCGAGGTGCAAAGCGGGGTCGCACTGTTGACGGTGGATCGCGCGCCGGCTAACGCGCTGGATCTGCAGGTGGTGCAAGAGATCAGCCGGGCGGCTTCGCAGGCGGCGTCATTGCCCGAGGTCGGTGCCATCGTGGTCACCGGACACGGAGAACAGTTCGTCGCCGGCGCCGACATCAAAGTGATGCGCGACATCGATCTGGCCGGATTTGCGTACTTTGTCAACACGATCCAACGGGCCCTCAACGATCTGGAAGCGCTGCCGTTGCCGGTGATCGCTGCGATCAACGGTAACGCCATGGGAGGTGGCCTCGAGCTCGCCCTCGCGTGTGACCTGCGGTTCGCTGGCGAACGCGTGCGGCTGGGCGTTCCCGAAGTTCGATTGGGCCTGCTTCCCGGTGCCGGAGGAACGCAGCGGCTGTGCGAGACGATCGGCAAGGGCCGCGCCCTGGAATTGTTGTACACCGGCCGGCCATTAAGCGCCGCCGAAGCGCACACGCTCGGCCTGGTCAACAGGGTTGTGGAGGGCGACCATGTTGTCGACGAAGCCGTCGAATTCGCCGGACAGCTTGCGTCAGGAGCGCGCCAGGCCATGCGCCACATCAAGTCGTGTGTGCTCGCACGACTGGACGGGGGCCGTTCCGAAGGGTTTCGGGCCGAGTCCGCCGGGGTTGTCGAGCTGTTCGCCGGTGAGGAGGCGCGCGAGGGTTTCGATGCCTTCATCGGTAAGCGGTCGCCCGACTTCGGCTATGGCTAGGCGACGTTCGCGTCTACTGCCGGCCGGCGACCAGCCCAGAACGTTCCGGCGTGACGGGTCGGCCGCTTTCTGCACGTTGGATATCCAAGTCCACTGAATATCGATAACCGAGGCCCATTCCGCGGCCCGGAAATGTTGGGAAGGAGCAGTTGTTTCGATGAGCAGTTCAATGGTGCAGTTCTCCGACATCCTCTACGAAGTCAAGGATGCCGTCGCCCGGATAACGATCAACCGCCCGGAGAAATTGAACTCGTTCACCCCGCACACGCTCAGGGAGTTGACCAGGGCGGTGCGACGTGCCGGTGAGGACGGCGACGTCGGGGTGATCGTGCTGACCGGTGCCGGCGAGCGGGCATTCTGCGCGGGCGGTGATGTCAGCGTGGAGGACGAGAGCACTTTCAACGCCGGCGATGAGTCCTTTGACGAGTTGGTCAAGCAGCTCTACCGCGCATTTCGTGAGTGCCTCAAGCCGGTGATCGCCCGGGTGGATGGCTATGCGATCGGCGGCGGCCACCACATGGCCTACGCCTGTGATTTCACCATCGCGTCCGATCGCTCGGTGCTCGGACAAAACGGTCCGCGCGTCGCCAGTCCAGCCGAGGGATGGCTGGTGAGCTACCTGTGGACGGTGGTCGGGATGAAGCGGGCCAAGGAAATCTGGATGTTGTGCAGGCGTTACTCGGCCAAGCAGGCGCTGGACTGGGGGCTCATCAACGCCTGTGTGCCGCAGGAGGACCTGGATGCCGAGGTCGCGCGTTGGTGCGACGAGTTGCTGGCGCTGAGCCCGACGGTGCTGAAGCTGGTCAAGAAGTCCTTTGACGACTCCGTCGCGGCCATGCGGGAAGCGCAGGACCGGTTCGGCATCCTCAACCAGGTCAACCCCGGCTTCTTCGCGTCGGGCGAGCAGACCGAAGGTGCCGACGCCTTCATGAACAAGCGCAAGCCCGACTTCTCACCCTGGCGGTGACGATGACGGGCTCAACTGGTGACGGCGGCGAGAATTCAGGGAGACGTTGACGATGGAGTTGGCGTACTCCGACTCAGAGCTGGCCTTCCGTGACGAGGTACGCGACTGGCTGACGGCCAACGTGCCGACTGACCCCTTACCGCCGGCCTATACGGCCGAGGGGGTCGCCGCACACCGGGAATGGGAGAAGGCGCTCTATACCGCTGGCTACGCGGCGCTGCACTGGCCGCAGGAGTACGGCGGCGGTGGCGCTGACTTCATGCGCCAGATGCTGTTCGACGAGGAGTACCACCGGGCCGGCGCTCCGCAGCGGTTGAACCGGCTCGCCCTCGGACTAGCGGGCCCCACCATCATCGAGTTCGGCACGACCGAGCAGAAGCGGCGCTGGCTGCCGGGGATGCTCAGCTGCGACGAGTTGTGGTGCCAGGGATTCTCCGAACCAGGTGCGGGCAGTGACCTGTCCGCTGTGCGGACTCGGGCGGTGCTTGACGGGGACGATTTTGTCCTGAATGGCCAGAAAATCTGGACATCATTGTCCGCGTTCGCCGATTGGATGTTCGCCCTGGTCCGCACGGACCCCGGCCAGACTCGGCATCGGGGCCTGACATACATCGTGTTGCCGATGGACAGTGCTGGCATCGAGCTGCGACCGATCCGCCAGTTGCACGGCGAGCCGGGTTTCGCCGAGGTGTTTTTCACCGACGTACGCGTTCCCGCCACAAACGTCATCGGAGAAGTCGGTGACGGGTGGCGGGTGGCCATGGCGACGCTGGGCTACGAGCGCGGCACCGGCTTGGGCAACCACGTACGGCTGTCCAACGACGTACGGGAGCTGGTCGAACTTGCCGAACGTGCGGGCGTCGCCGACGATCCGGCATGGCGCGACGAGATCGCCTCGCGATTCGCCGAGGCTGAGCTTTTCCGCCGGTACATGCAGCACATCGCCAGCCAGCTCGCCGCGGGCAACGGCGTCGGTTTTAGGTCCAGCCTGGTCAAGTTGTATTGGTCGGAGCTCGACAGCAGAATCCAGGAAACGGCCCTGCAGATCCTGGGTCCCTTCGCTGAACTCGCGGACGCCCCGTCCTGCCCCGAT
Organism: Mycobacterium sp. 050272; assembly: GCF_039023525.1. Lineage (NCBI taxonomy): Bacteria > Bacillati > Actinomycetota > Actinomycetes > Mycobacteriales > Mycobacteriaceae > Mycobacterium > Mycobacterium sp. 050272. Next base: position 193,798 of record NZ_JBCHKV010000006.1, read on the forward strand.
GGGGCCGGGTTTCATCGCCGGTACTGGCACGCTCGAGCGTCGCGAATCTTCGCCGGAACCAACGAGATACAACGCAACATCATCGGCGAGCGTTTACTCGGACTTCCACGGGAGGCTCGGTGAACATCGACCTCACACCCGACCACAAAGAACTGGCGGCGGCGGCACGCGAATTCTTGCGCACCGAGTGCCCGCCCTCGCGGGTCCGTACCGCCTGGGATGCCGACCGGGCGGTAGACCGGTCCGCGTGGGCCCGGCTGGCCGAGGTGGGGTTCCTCGGTGTCGTGGTGCCGGAATGTTTTGGCGGGCTAGGACAGTCGGATCTGGAGCTCGCTTTGCTGCTCGAGGAAGCCGGCCGGGTCGCACTCCCCGACCCGCTGCTGGAGACGGCGGTGGCGGCGCTGACGATCGCAGACATGGGCAGCGACCGCCAAAAAGAGCGGTGGTTGCCCGCCATCGCCGCAGGCGAACTCGTCGCCACCATCCAGCCCCCTGGGGCGCCGTTCGCTGTCGTCGACCGTTCATTCGACCTTGTCGTGGTGGCGATCAAGGACTCTTTGCACGCCGTACCTGTGAGCGACTGCGACATCGAGGCCCACGAAGCCTACGACCGCGCCCGCCGCCTGGCGACTGTTCACGCCCAAGCCAGCGCCGATACCGTGTTGCCCGGCAGCACCGGCCGCGCGGACTGGTTAGCGGTGCGCGCCTCCGTGGCCGCCGCCGCCACACTCGTAGGCATCGGGGCGCACCTCGTGGAAGCCACGGTCGACTACGCGCGGCAGCGCGAGCAGTTCGGCAGACCGGTCGGATCGTTCCAGGCCGTCAAGCATCAACTCTCCAACGCCTATCTCGCGGTCGAATTCGCCCGGCCGGCGACGTGGGTCGCCGCGCACTTGGTCGCCAGCGGGTCAGCGGAAGCGCCGACGGCCGCGGCGGTCGCCAAGAGTTGCGCGTCGGAAGCGGAAAAGAGCGCCAACGACAGCGCTTTGCAGTGCCACGGCGGGATCGGCTTCACTTGGGAGCATGACCTGCACCTGTGGCTCAAACGCGGGAAGGCACTGGAACAGGCGTACGGGACCGGGCGCGAACACCGTGCCCGGATAGCCCAGACCATCTTCGGCCCCCTCGGCCGCGTGAAGCCGACAACCCCCGTTCTGCCAGGTGCCAGCCGACGGTCATCCGCCACGTCCAGCATGACGTCGCAACGGGGTTACACAAATAGTAGAGAAAGGTGAATCCGTGACTTATGTGATTACCGAGGCATGTGTCGACGTTCTCGACAAGACATGCATCAAGGAATGCCCGGTCGACTGTATCTACGAAGGCGAACGGATGATGTACATCCACCCGGCCGAATGCATCGATTGCGGAGCGTGCGAACCGGTCTGCCCGGTGGAGGCCATCCACTACGAAACCGATCTCCCAGACGACGTAAGGCACTATCTGCAGATCAATGCTGACTTCTTCGCCGAAATCGGCTCTCCCGGTGGCGCGCGCCACCTCGGGAAGATCAGCGCCGATCCCGCTATCGTCAAGAACCTGGAGGTAAGGAGCGGCACCGGAGGGCTGTAGTGTTTCCGTGCCCTGCAGCTGTCGGTCAACGCTAGGCCAACGCTAGGCCATGGTGAGGCCACCGCTGACCGACAGCGTCTGTCCGGTGATGAATCCGGCGTCCTCGGACGCGAGGAAGGCTACCGCGGCGGCGACCTCCTCCGGCCGGCCCAACCGCTTCATCGGCACCGCCCGGGTCATCGCACCAATCACCTTGTCGGCATCGGCTTGGCCTTCGACGATCTCGCCCAGCAGAGGGGTGTCGGTCGGCCCCGGGCACACCGTGTTGGCGGTCACCCCCGCGCGGGCGACCTCACGAGCGATCGTCTTCGTGAATGCGATCACCGCGCCCTTGGCTCCCGAGTACACCGACTCCAGCGATGAACCGACGCGGCCGGCGTCCGAGCCGATGTTGACGATCCGGCCCCACCGGGCCTCGATCATGGTTGGTAGCACGTCGTGGGTGGTCCGAAGCACGCCCTTGTAGTTGATCTCGATCACGCGTTGCCAGAACTCCTCGTCGGTATCCAGAAAAGGTTTGAGCTCGTCCCACCCGGCGTTGTTGACCAGGATGGAGATCGGTCCCAGCTGCCGGCGAACCTCGGTCAGGCCCTCCTTCACCGACGCCGGGTCGGTGACATCCACGGCGACAGGCACGGCGGTGCCGCCGGCTGCGGCGATCGTCGCTGCCGTTTCTTTGGCTTCGTGGTCGCGCAGATCGACCACCGCGACGTGGCGGCCTTGCCGGCCGAGCGCCAGCGCGATCTCGCGTCCGATTCCCCTAGCGGCGCCTGTGACGACGGCGACACGTGCCTGCATGTTCACTCTCCGATGATGCTTCTAGTACCCAGGTCCTGCGTCGGTTACCTTACAATAATCATCCTCGTCTGCGTTGAGTTGTCGCCGAGGTCACTCCATGACCGCGCCGGCCGTCAGCAGCGTTTCGATCTCGTCCCGGGAAAGGCCGATCTCATCGAGAATCTCGCGGGTGTGCTGACCGGGCCGGGTGACGACCGATCCCGCGGTTGGCTTCCACGCGCTCATGCGCGGCAGCGGGCCAACCGCACCCGGCGCGTCTAACAATCCTCTGCGCTGCGCTGCGTCGAACGCGTCGGGCAGCGACCTCACGGGAGCCACAGCGGTGTCGACCTCGTCGAGTCGGGCCAGCCATTCCGCGAGGGAGGCAGCGGAGAAGGTCTGCTCGAATGCGGCCCGCAGCTCGCCCCATCGAGACTGGTCGGCATAGGCGGGGATCAGGTCGGGGCGGCCCAGTGCTGTGCAGAGGTTGGAGAAAAACTTCGGCTCCAGGGAGGCCACCGACAGCCACTGCCCGTCGGCCGTGCGATAGCAGTCATAGAAGGGCACCGCCCCCGACAGCAGGCCCCGACCCCACGACGGGTCCGGCGCGGAGGCCCGCGTCCACGACTGCACCACCTGCAGCAGGCCGAGCAGCCCCTCATACATCGACACGTCGACGTGAGTCCCCCGGCCGCTGGCCTGGCGGCCCAGCAGGCCAGCCAGGATGCCGAACGCCGCGAGCAAACCTCCTGCGGCGAAGTCGGCCACCACGTTGACGGGTATGCCCGGACGCTGGCCATCGCGTGTCGTCGCCGACAGCAGGCCCGATTCGGCGATGTAGTTCAGATCGTGTCCGGCGCGCATCGCCAGCTCCCCGGATTGCCCGTAGCCGGTCAGCGAGCAATAGACGATTCCCGGGTTTCGCGCGGCGACGGTGTCATAGCCCAATCCGAGCCGCTCGCAGGTTCCCGGCCGGAACCCCTCGACGAAGACGTCACTGCGCTGCACCAGTCGCAGGGCGATCTCCAGGGCTTGCGGTTGCTTGAGGTCCAGCACGAGTGATCGTCGGGAGCGATACAGCGGGTTGATGCCCTGTCGGCGTGCCCGCTCGCCGCCGTAACCGGGTAACTCGCCAAGTCCGCTGCCGCTTCGCGCTGCGGCCGGGGCCTCCACCGTGATCACCTCCGCGCCGAGGTCGCCGAGCAGCATGGTGGCAAAAGGCCCTGGGGCCAGCGCGGACAGATCCAGCACGCGCACCCCGGACAGCGGGCCGGTCTGATCGCTCATGCCGTTCCCTCAGCTGCGCGATCTGCGGTTGACGGCGCGGTGTCGGCCAGCACACCTGCCGCGGACGGCCGATGGTGAGCCGGGGTTGGGTCTTCGTTACGTGCGTGAGCTGCCAGGTCCTTGATTGCGAGGTTTCGAATGAGCCCTTTGTCGACCTTTCCACCGGCGTTGGTGGGCAGCTCATCGAGGACGATGAGCCTTTCGGGGAGCTTGGCCTTGGCGAGCTGGCGGCCGAGCAGAAACGCGCACAGATCGTCGAGCCGGGGCGGAGTGGCTGAAGCGGGCACCACTGCGGCGCAGGCCCGCTCACCGAGCCGCTCATCGGGGATTCCCACGATCGCAACGCCGGCCACGTCAGGGTGCTCGAGCAGCAGCTCCTCGACTTCCCGCGGGAAGATGTTGGTGCCTCCCCGCAAGATCATGTCCTTGATGCGCCCCACGATGCGGAGGTATCCACGGTCGTCGAGCTCACCGACGTCACCGGAGTGGAAGAAACCCTCACCGTCCCACGCCTGCCGGTCGTAGTCGGGCTCGTTGAGATAGCCGTAGGACTTGTTCGGCCCACGCCAGCACAGTTCACCCGCGTCACCGGGCGGCACGGGGTTGCCGTCCGCACCGACCAGCACAACCTCGACACCGGGACAGACCGAGCCGACGGTGGCGTGGCGTAGCTCGTCTGGATCGTCGATCGATGTGATGGCGGGCACTCCCCCGTCGGTGGCCCCGTAAATGGTTTGCACGCGGCAGCCCATCCGTGTTTCGAGGTCGCGCGCGGTGGCCGGGGGCAGCGGGGCGCCCGCGTTGTTGAACCGGGTGAAGTGCGACAGGTCGTACTGCTCGAGTGGGAGGTCCAGCATCATGATCATCTGAGTGGGCACGGCGGTCGCGTAGGTGCACTGTTCCCGGATGATCAGGTCCAGCGCGGCCCGCGGCTTCCAGGTTTCCAACAGCGCGGTCGTCGCGCCGACGAGCAGCGGTGCCAGCACGGGGAAGACGTAGCCGGTCGAGCCCGTGCTGGCCGGCGCGATGGCGGCGGCGACGTCGCCGGGGCCGATGTGGAGACGACGGCCCATGTGGTGGACCAGCAGGGCGACCAGGTCGTTGGAACTCCACACCGACGCCTTGGGGATACCCGTCGTTCCCGACGAGGACATGACGTGTGCGGGGGCGTCGGGGCTCGGGCGATGCTGGTCGAGCTCGGCTGGGGTCAAGGGCGCCGCGTCAGCAGCCAGCGATTCCAGCGCACCGCCTCGGGCCGTCAACACGTGTTCGAGGTCGGGTAACCCGTCACGCAGCGTCTCTGCCAGGCCGAGGTAGTCGAAGCCACCATTGTCGTTGAGGACGATCAGCATCGGCGCCCGCACCGTGCCCAGCAGGGACCGCAGCTCAGCGCCGCGCCAGCCGGTGCTGACCGGCAGAAACAGCGCGCCGACCCTGTTGCACGCCAGGTGCAGCGCCGGCAGCAAGACGCAGCCGGGGAGGTGGATGGCGACTGGATCGCCGGGCCCGATACCGTGATCGAGCAGGACCCGCGCAAGGCACAGCGACAGGTCCCTGAGTTCGCCGTATGTCAGCCTTTCGCGGGAATCGATGACCGCGGTCTTTTCGGGATGCCGTCGTGCGTGGTCGTCGACGACGTCCGCGATCGTCTGGTCGCCCCACACGCCCATCTCACGGAACCGGGCCGGGGCTGAGCTGGGCTGCATCCAAGGAATGTGTCGGTCGATCATGTCTTAGCTCCTTCGCAGAGACTGTGTTGTGGACCTGGGTTGGGATGCCGACTGTGCGTGCGGTTTCGGTGGGCTCTCGGGCACACCACTGGATACGTCCGGGTCATCGTCGTGTTCGCCCGGCCGGGCTCGGGGTGCCGGCCCCGGCGTCCTTCGGGCCTCGCGGGCCAGGGGTTGGGCGCGATCGAGCATGGCGGCCAGATCCGGGGTCTTGACCCGGGGGCTTCCTCGGCGCTCACCCGCCTGAATTTCGTGGGAGTCCAGCCGCCGCCATCCCGCCCAGTCCACGACCTCGACCCCGCGATGCTCTAGCAGTTCGATGACCGTCCGGTGGGGGTCGTATCTCGGCGGTGCGAGGTCGGGCAGGTCGGCGAGCAGGTTCTTGACGGTCTCGGCGGCGTCGGCCCGATTGGTGCCGATCACCCCACTGGGGCCACGCTTGGCCCATCCGGTCACGTACTCGCCCGGCAGGACATCGCCCTGTTCGTCCATAAGGCGGCCCCCGTGGTTGCGGATGGTTTGCGTGCCGCTGTCGTAGGGCAAGTCGGCGATTGGATGCACGCGGTAGCCGACGGCATGCAGCACCAGGTTCACGTCGAGGATCTCGTATTGGCCCGAACCGCGCGCCCGGCCGTCGTCGGTCAGTTCGTTGCGTTCGACGACCACGCCATTGACATGATCGTCGCCGAGGATAGCGGCGGGGCTTCGGAGGAATCGCAGGTGCAGTCTTCTCGGTTTGCCCTGCAGCGGCCGATCCGCCCACTGCCGCAGCGTTGAAATCATGCGTTCGAGCTGGGGCTTTCCCGACAGCAACGCTCGCTCGCTTTCGCTCAACGCCAATTCGGTCGGATCGATGATGAGGTCGGCGTTGGATAGCTCGCCGAGTTCGCGAAGTTCCACCGGTGTGAACTTCATCTGGGCGGGGCCACGTCGGCACAGCAGATAGATGTCGGTGATGCGGCTGGAGCGAAGTGCGGTGACGACCCGGTCGGGCACGTCGGTGGCGGCGATTTCCTCGGCGCTGCGCGCGAGCACTCGCGCGACGTCGAGGGCGACGTTGCCGGCCCCGACCACGGCCACGCCCCGACCGTGCAACGGGAAGTTGTGCTCAGCAGCGTTGGGATGTCCGGAATACCAGCCGACGAATTCTTTGGCCGCAAAGCTGCCCGGCAGGCGGCTACCGGGTATGTCCAGCACTCGGCCGTCTTCGGCGCCGAACGCGTAGATGACGGCGTCGTAACATTGTCGCAACTCGTCTCGGCTGATATCACGGCTGAAGGAAACGTTTCCCAGAAAACGGACCGTGGCTGAATGGGCGAAGGGTGCGCCCAGAACGCGGGTGACCGACTTGATCTTCTGGTTGTCCGGCGCGACTCCGTACCTGACGAGCCCGAACGGCGAGGGCAACCGTTCGAACACGTCTATGTGCACCAGGTGACTCGACTCCACAAGTTCGGTCACCGCGTACAAGCCGGCGGGCCCCGCGCCGACGACAGCGATCCGTGCGCGGGCCTCGCCGCCGGGGGCGAAGGTGTGCGTCACGCCGACCTCGTCGTCCGCTGACCAGCCGGGCCGCCCCCTTCAGGGCCGTCAGGCGATGCCTGTGACCGCGAGGGGAGGCTAATTTTCATCATGTTATTTAGGTACCTCTTCGATCTGTTCGACCCCGTCCGGCATCCAAAACTCCTGGCTCCTTGCTCGGTAAACTGGCCGAAACTTTGCGCTGGCAATCAGCGGTACGGGCAAAGTCTGGAGATTCCATTCTTGTCAGCGATGTGGATATGACGTATGATCATCATACTCAATGACATGAGTCACATCAACGGCGGCTTGTGTCACATACCGACAACGACGACGGGCCTTCGATTCGACACGCGTGTTCGGGTAGCCGGCGTCGCGGCGTGGATGGGTGTTCGGTGTGGTTGTGTCGACGAAGGGAGTTTCGTGAAGACTCGGGCGGCAGTGCTCCATGGGCAAAACGAGCAGTTCAAGGTGCAGGAGGTGGATCTCGACCCGCCGGGCCCGCATGAGGTGAGGGTGCGCCTAGCCGCAACCGGCCTCTGTCACAGCGACTACCACCTGGTAACGGGCGATCTTCCGATGCCGTATCCGGTGATCGGCGGCCACGAAGGGGCCGGTGTCATCGAAGAGATCGGCGCCGAGGTCACGTCGGTCGAACCGGGCGACCATGTGGTGTTGTCCTTCATCCCCGCGTGCGGGCACTGCCGCTCATGTGCGACCGGACACTCCAATCTGTGCGACCTGGGTGCCAGCATCCTGGCCGGTCCGCAGCTCGACGGGACTTATCGATTCCACGTCGGAGAGCAAGGCGCTGGCCAGATGTGCTTGCTGGGAACGTTTGCCGAGCACACGGTGGTGCCTGATGTGTCGGTGGTGAAGATCGATCAGAGCGTTCCGCTGCGCACCGCAGCCCTGATCGGGTGCGGCGTGCCCACCGGCTACGGGGCGGCGGTCAACAAGGCGAAGGTGCGGCCCGGTGAATCCGTGGTCGTTTGGGGCGCCGGCGGAATCGGCATGAACGCGATCCAGGGGGCTGCGACGTCCGGTGCCCGCGTCGTCGTGGCCGTCGAACCGGACGAGGTCAAGCGCAAACTCGCCTACGAGGTGTTCGGCGCGACGCACGTCGTGGACCCGAACGCCGTCGATCCGGTCGAGGCGGTCCTCGAGGCCACCTGGAACAGGGGGGCCGACGTGTCCATCGCCACGCCCGGCGTTCTGACCGAGGCGATCCTGGCGCAGGCGCTGCAGGCGCTGGGGAAAGCCGGACGCGCCGTCCTGGTCGCCGTGCCCCCCGCCGGCGCCGACCGCCTGCCCATCGCTCCCTTCGACGTCGTGATGTTCGAGCGGCAGATCCTCGGCACCGTGTACGGCAGCTCAAACCCGTTCTCCGACATTCCCCAGCTGATCGACCTCTATCAATCCGGCAAATTGAAGCTCGATGAACTGGTGACCAACACCTACTCGCTTGATCAGATCAACGACGGGTACGAGGCCATGCTCGCGGGTCGCAACATCCGCGGGCTGGTCATCCTGTCCGACGACTAGCCGCCGAGCCGAAGAGGTGGTTCCGCCCGGGCGACGCGAGTCTGTCTCGGCGGCAGCCTCCACGCGTTACCACGTAACACCCATAGCCATTCATAGCCATTCGTGAAGATTGGAGCGAATTCAACAATGACGACACATGAGCTCAACATCGATGATGAACGACCCACCCGGCTCGACGCCGACGCGGCTGACAAGTTCATCGAGCATCTGAGCATGCACGACCGGGAGGTCCAGCGCCACCGACTGGCAATCTATGAACGGATGCGCGAGGCGTGCCCGGTCGGGCACTCCGTCGAACACGGCGGCTTCTACGCCTTCTCCACCTATCGTGACGTCTACGACGCTGCGCACACCCCCGAGCGGTTCTCGTCGTTTCCGGTGACGATACCGCCGTTCGGCAATCCCGTCCCGATGATTCCCATCGAGGCGGATCCCCCCGGCCATGCCAACTACCGCGCCCTGGTGGGCCAGCGATTCAGCCCCAAGCGGGTCGAGGAAATGGACGGGCAGATCCGGTCACTCGTTACCGAACTGCTCGACAACATCGAGGGCAAGCGCGACGTCGACCTCGCCAAAGAGGTCGCGGTCCAGCTTCCACTGCGGGTCATCCTTGAGCTCTTCCTCGGAATCCCAAAGCAGGACAGCGAGAAGATGTATGAACTCGCCGTGCAGATGCTGCAGCCGGATCCGGACGACTCCGACGAACAGAAGCACGAGAAAGCCGCCACGGCGGGCCTGGGGCTGATGACCTACTTCGCCGGGCTGCTCACGAAGCTCCGGGAGAATGGCCACGGTGATGACCTGATCAGTGAGCTGGATCAGGCGCACGTCGAGGGCATAAAGCTGACCGATGAAGAAATCCTGGGCTTCTGCCTGCTGCTGGTGCCCGCGGGATTCGACACCACGGCGAGCGCGATCGGCCGGATGTTGCAGCTGTTCGCGACGGACCGCTCGATTCGCGAGGCGATCAAAGCGCGAATCGAGGACTCGCAAGCACTCGACGTTGCCATCGAAGAGCTGATCCGATACATCTCCCCGGTGCCTGGTCTGGCTCGAACCGTCACCGAGCCGTGCGAGTTCGCTGGGCAGAACCTCAGCAAGGACGATCGCCTGCTTCTGTTGTGGCCGTCGGCGAACCGGGACCCCGAGGAGTTCGTCAATCCCAACGAGTTCGTGGCGGATCGCAAACCCAACCGCCACGTCGGGTTCGGTTCGGGCATTCATCGCTGCCTGGGCGCCCATGTTGCGCGCAAGGAGATCAAAGTGCTGCTGGAGGAGATGTTCCGGCGTGGCACACCCGAATACCGGCTGCATCCCGAGAAGCCACCGGTGTGGCACACCGGTGACACCTGGGGCGTGAAGTCTTTGCCGGTGATCTTCGAGGCCGGGTCGTGAGGAATCCCGTGACCAGCAAATCCGCAGAGGTCACCGTCGACCTCGGCCGGTGCATGGGCCATGCCCGCTGCCACTCACTGGCGCCAGCGGTTTACGAGTTGGACGACGAAGGAAAGTCTGTCGTCATCCTCAATCCCGTTCCGCCGGAGTTGGTCAAAGAAGCAGAGGAAGGCGCACAGGCGTGCCCCGAACACGCGATCACAATTCGCTACCGCGATTGACAGCTCGTCGCCAGTTGACCAGACCCGTCTTACAACCAGCAAAGCGAGACCCAAGATGACAATGACAGCACCGGTGAAATCCGATGTGCGATGGCGCTTCGAGCAATACATCGGCGGGACGTGGCGTCCCGCCGTCAGTGGCAAACGCAGAGAGGTCATCGATCCGGCCACCGCCTCCGTCGTCGGCGATGTCGCCGACGGAGGGATCGCCGACGTCGAGGCGGCGGTCGCCTGTGCCCGCACGGCCTTCGATGAGGGCTCCTGGGCCGGCCTGGACGTGCGGAGCAGGGTCCGAGCGCTGCAGCCGGCCGTCGACTACCTGGTGGAAAACCAGGACACCCTCCTGGACGCGGAAATCGCTGAATGCGGGTCACCGATCAAGACGGCAAGCGCTCTGCATGTCGGATTCGCCTTGGCCCACAGCCAGCATTTCCTCGATGTGGCCCCGAGCCTGCGACTGGAGCAGCCATTGGGGTTCCATTCGCCGCCGTTCAGCGTCAGCCACGTCGTGCGGGAACCCGAGGGCGTCGTCGCGGCCATCACCCCCTTCAACTTCCCGCTCTTGTTGGCCGTGTGGAAGGTCATTCCCGCGCTGCTGATGGGCAACAGCGTCGTGCTCAAGCCCAACCCGCGCACGCCGCTGTCGGCGATGCTGCTGGCTGACGCGTTGTCGCGCACCGATCTTCCCCCCGGGCAGTTCAACGTCGTCACCGGGGACATCGAAGTGGGCCAATACCTCGTCGAAAGTGCTCTGGTGGACCATGTCACGTTCACCGGCAGCACCGGGGTTGGGCGCAGCGTCGCCGCCGGGGCTGCACAGACGTTGAAGAACGTCACCCTAGAGCTCGGCGGAAAGTCGCCGTCGGTCATCCTGCCGGACGCCGACTTCGATCTCGTCGTGGACGGCGTGCTGTTCGGCGTCAACTTCTACGCCGGGCAGTGCTGTGAAGCGGGCAGCCGGGTCTTCGTGCCACGCGGGCGGGAAAAGGAACTCATCGACCGGCTGGTGCGGCGGGCCGCCACGATCAGACTCGGAGACACGCGCAACCCGCAGACCGACCTCGGCCCGGTGATCTCGGCCGACAAGGTTGCCGAGCTGGAGCGCGTCGTCAACGATGCCGCAGTCGCCGGCGCCACTGTGGCGTGTGGTGGTCGTCGTGCCGAAATCGGCGACGGCTACTTCTTCCAGCCGACGGTGATCCACAACGTCGACAACGACATGCCGATCGCCCGTCAGGAGCTTTTCGGCCCGGTGCTCTCGGTCATCGGGTACGACTCCGTCGACGACGCGGTGCGCCTGGCCAACGACACGATTTACGGCTTGGCGGCGACGGTGTGGTCCACCAACATGGTCAACGCCTACAAAATCAGCCGCCGCTTGCGCGCCGGTACGGTCTGGATCAATGACCACCACCAGTTGCGCCCCGACGCACCGTTCGGCGGGTACCGGCAAAGCGGCCTCGGCCGCGAACTCGGCGACGACGGATTCCTCGATTTCACCGAAGCCAAACACGTTTACATGAGCCTGACCAACGATCGCCAGTCGCGCTTCTGGTCCCTGATCCTGCCCGAGGAGTAAGGGCGCCTTCCCAGCTCGCCCGCGGCGACCGAAAGCCAGCGCCCAGACCGACCATCCCCGTGATCGCCGACCGGATGGGCGTGCCGGCCCCTGGCGGCCGAGCCGACGAACACGTCGCGGGGCTCGGTTGCGGTGGTCTGCCCCGTGGAACCGTTCATCACCCGCGCCGTCGGCATGTTAACCACTGTTAGCATCGGTGCTAGACGGCGGCGGCGCCGGGACAGTTCAGGACAGAAGCAGGCGACGCTGGATGCGGCCACTCGAGAGGAGCGGACAGTGAGCGGGGCGATCGTTACTCAACGGACGCGGGGCGGCGAACGTCGTGAGCGTATCCTTGCCGCGGCCGCCGGACTCATCGCCGAGCGAGGCTATCACGCCGTGTCGATGACGGATCTCGGTGTGGCGGCCGGAATCGTGGGACCGGGAATCTACCGGCATTTCGACAGCAAGGCCGCCGTGCTCGCGTCGCTGTTCGAGCGGGTGATCGACGCGCTGCTGGAGCGGGCCTCGTCCATCGTGGACCAGGCTCGCGATGAGCGCGAGGCGTTGACCGCGCTGGTCGCCGACCATGTCTCGCTGGTGATCAACGACCGGGAGCTGGCGATCGTCTATTACCGCGAGTTGCACAACTTGTCCGATGAGCAGCGACGCCGCCTGCGCCGCAAGCAGCGACTGTATCTCGAGGAATGGGTGCACGTGGTCGCGGAGTTGCGCGCGGAGCTCGACGAGGCCGATGTCCGCGCGGTCGTCCATGGCGCAATCGGCGCGATCCAGTCGATCCTTCACTACCGCGAGACCGGCTTGCCCGCCGAGCGGGTCGCTGCCCGTCTGGCCGCCATGGGACACGCGGTCCTCGGCATAGCAGCCAGCTAGGGGCGTGCTGGGGGATTGTGAACAATGAGTAACATTTGTCCCGGGTGACGGTGGGCGTCGGAACCTCGACAGGAGGAACACAGCCATGGCCGAGGCGCCGGGGGCCGTTCAGCGGCAGGCCTGGGTAGACGGCGTGCTGCCGCCGGTCGAGCAGGTGCGGCCGGGATTGTGGTCGATCCCGGTGCCGATCCCAGATAATCCGCTGCGATACGTGCTGGTATATGCCTTCGAGCTGCCTGACGGGGTCGCCATTGTCGACGCCGGCTGGGACACCGAAGAAGCGTGGACGGCGCTCGTCGAGGGACTGTCCAAGGCCGGATGCGACATCACCGACGTCTCCGCGGTGCTGATCACGCACGTCCACCCCGACCACTACGGATTGGCTGGTCGGGTGCGTGAGCATTCCGGAGCATGGGTCGGGGTGCACCCGGCAGATGCCGCGGTGTTGCCGACGCGCTACGGCGAGGTGGAACCTCTCGTGACGAGTATGCGAGACCTGCTGATGGACTGCGGGGTGCCTGAGACCGAGTTGGACGAACTGAGCTCGGCGTCACTTGGAATCCGACAGTTCGTCCGGCAGGCCGAACCCGACCGGTTCATCGACGATGGCGATCGTCTCCCGTTGCCGGGCTGGAACCTGCGCGCGATCTGGACGCCCGGCCATTCGCCCGGGCATCTCTGCTTCGCGGAGCCCGACCGCAGGCTGATGCTGACCGGCGATTGCGTGTTGCCGCGGATCACCCCGAACATCTCCGTGCATCCCCAGCAACCCGCCAATCCCCTCGCCGACTTCCTCGCCTCGCTGACCAAACTGCGCGGTTACCAACCCGACGAGGTGCTTCCCGCCCACGAATACCGCTTCGACGCGTTCACAACCAGGCTGGACGAACTCCTCACCCATCACCGCACGCGCCTTGGTGAGATCGAACGCGTGGTGACCGACTGCCCTGGGTCAACCTGCTGGCAGATCACCACCGGACTGGGGTGGTCGCGGCCCTGGGCGCAAGTACCCAACTTCATGCGTCGCGCCGCCAACGGTGAAACACTGGCCCATCTGGCACTGTTGGCGGCCGAGCACCGCGTACGACCGATGTGCGACACCGTCACCACATGGTGGCCCAGCCAATGATCACCGGCAATCCTCTGCGATGGCCGATCCGCCGGAGTGCCCAACGGGTGCTGCTGATGTGAGTCAAACTCATCATGAATAACCTGACCAGTGGTGAGGCCGACGGCCGATGTAGCCGCTTCGCTTCGATCTGCGGGAGCTGGCCCACTCTGGCTACCCGTAGACGGCGACCACCACGGTGCGGTCGAAACCGTTCTCCGACCACACGCCGATGTGAGTATGGGCGCAATCGGACATGATGGCGAGAAATGCCGGGTTGTCATACCACCGGCTAATCAACTCCACACCGCTGATCGCTAGGGCCGGATTGATCGCCACCGTTTCGGCCACCCGACCCTGGAAACCGGCTGCCTTGGCGCGGTCTTGCGGCGTCGAACCGTCAGACCCGATATCACTGTCGAGGTCGCGATTGTTCAGCACATCCCGGGTGTGCCATTCGGCGGCACGTTGCAGTTGCGGGTTGATCGTGACGTCGTTGGTGCAGCCTGCCTGATGCTGAATGGTGTACACGTTGGCGACGACCGCGTCGTTGAGTCGTTTGTTGTCGCCCTGTGCGATCGGCGCGCCAATCACAGCACCGACGGCGACGCTCACCACGGCCGGCACGGTCAACAGCAACTGCCGCATGTTGATCTCCTCGATGTCAGCCGTCGTCTCTAGAGGGCGGCGGGCGGTCATGTGCAGCGGAGTTCCTGAGTTGCCAGATCAACGCCGGGCAGAGTTCGTTGACCGACTGGGTGATCAGATAGGAGGCCTGATAGTCGTCGGCGGTGTGGAAATCAGCCTGCAGATCGCCGATAAGCTGCCCGTAGCCTTCGCCGCTGGACACCTTGTCGCAAATGCCGTAACCGTAGCTTAAGGCTGCGTCGGCGTTCGCAAAGCCGTAGCCGGGCCGCACGGTCACGTTGACCAGATAGGCCACCGAGTCTGCATGCGCGGCAGGCGCGTGCGCGGTGGCCACACCGAGCGCTGCCGCGCAGCACATCGCCATGCAGACGGTCTGAATGCTGCGTGGTGCTGTGAGTGGAACCCCGATCATGTTGGCTAAATCGGCTCGAATTGGGAAATGAGCCATCGGCCATCGTGTTTGTCCAGCGTCACTCGCACGCAGGAGGTGGTGCTGGTGGGTGCGTCCCTGCCGACGATGACGGTCTGGTTGACGAAAACAAGGACGACGGCGTGGTTGGCGGTGGCCGACACCGACGCCGCGGCCGGAACGTTGGCGACCGCGGAGATCTGCTTTTGCCTGGCCCCGGGGATCACCACGTCATGTGTTAGCGAGGCATAGGAATCCTTGAATTGTCCTGTCAGTCGGTTTTGGGCGGCGGTCAGATCTTTCTCGGCAGTGCCGGGCTTGTAGGACAGCATCGAGATTGTCCCGTCGGTGGCGGCCCGCACGGACTCGGCGACGGCCAGCTGGGCCTCACGCAGGGAACCAACCTGCCATTTCAGCCCGCCGGCGGCTGCGCCGAGCACCAGTGCGAGGGCTGGCAGTATCCCGTAGGCGAACACAGCTGACCAGCGGATACGTCGTCGCGCCGTCGGCGGCGTGCGCTTGGCGTCGTCCTCGGTCGCGGTGGGTGTTTCCTGGGCCGGGTCGGTGTCGGTGGGATCGCCGGTACGACGCGGCTTGGGCCACCTCATGGCACGAACTCCACGTTGGAGACCTTGGCCTGGTCGCCGACTTGCTGCACGGAGATGCGCATCCGCCAGGCCCGTGGCTGTTGGTCGGGCACTTCGGCGTTCGACGTCTTGACCGACACGGCGACCAGTACCTGGGCGGTGCCGGCGGTTTCGGACTCCAGCGCGGCCTCGGTGACGGTGCCTACGGTGGTCGATTTGGTCTGTTTGACCACGGCGATGAACGGCTGTGATCGTTTGGTGAAGTCGTCGTAGAACTGCCCGGTCGCGCCGTCGATGATGCGGCGCACATCGTCGTCCGCGTGCTGCCAATCGATCGTCGTCAGGTTCAGCGCCGCCTGCTTGCCCACCTGCACATACACATTTCGCTGGGTCTGCGCCTGTTGCAGATGGTGCAGACGAAATCCCAGCCATCCCGCCAGCGTCGCCAGCGCCGCGATGGCGGTGACCCCTACCAGCATCGCGGCCCGCAGCGGCGAGCGGGTCGCCTTCGGTTCGTCCGGGGGTGCGGTGGGTGTGTCCTCGCCGTCGGGCGCGGTGCTGTCATCGGCGATGCCGGCATCGCCGTCATGCGTCGGGTCCGGGCCGATGGGTGAAAAGTCGCCGTGTTCATCCGGTATGAGCGTCGAGGTGCGGCCGGTGGTTCTCAGCTGCCCGGCGGTGTCAGCATCGTCTGCCACGTCTTCTCCTTCGGGCCGGTCTGGGCGAGGTCGGATTGGGTGTATTGCCTACCATCGGGTCCGATGTAGGTGCCCGTGGCGGGGTCGTACTGGGCGGCCGCTACGGGTGGTGGGGGTGGGCTCGCGGCAGCGGGAGGCGGGGTTCCGGTCGGCGGTGATCCGGGAGCTCCCTGGGGGATGTCCTGCCCGGACAGGGTGGCGTTGGGGTCGCCCTTCCAGTTGAAGCCGTCGTTGAGCGGTACATACTGTTCGTCGCTTTCGCACATTCTCACCGTGGGTGCGCGTTTGCCGGGAACGGTCTCGCAGGGGATGTTGCGCGCTCCGCGTACGTTGAACGGCGAATCCTGGGGCACCCGGCAGTACAGGTCGCCGGCGGGGCGTTCGGGGCTGTCCTCGAAGGACGGGGGACGCCGCTGCTGGGCGGGTAAGAACCCGGTGGTGCAGGCCGGTGGGAGGTTGATGTTGAGGTTGAAGCTGATGTACTCGCCACGGTAGTCCTGCTTGGTGTTGGCATTGGCGACAACACTGCCAGCGCGGATCGCGGCCGCTTGCGGCAGCAGCACCAGCAGTTCTTCGATGTCATTTCGGTAGGTGAGGGCGACTTGGCCGACACTGACCAGGTTGGACAGCAGGATCGGCAAGGTGGGCTGGAATCGCTCGAAGAGTTGTCGCAGCTCGCCGGCCGCAGGGCCGCCGTGGTCGATGATTCCCGCCACCGCGTTGTCGTGGGTTTGCAGTTCAGCGGTGACCGTGGCCAGGTTGGCCGCCCATGCCTGGATCGAATCGGAGGTCTGGGTCTGTGAGTCCAGCACCGGTCGGGACTGGTCGATTAACGACGTCAGTGAGTCGAGGTTGGTGCGGGCGTCGATCGACAACTGGGTGGAGGCCCTGACCAGCCGGGCGAGTTCGGGGCCCAGCCCGCCTACTGCGGTGTATGCCTCGTTTATGGCGGTGTTGAGGTTGTCCCGCGGGATCGCCCGCAAGCCGGTGTTGACCGCGGCGAGCAGTTTGTTGATGTCGGGTGGCACGGAGGTGTCGCGCAGCGCGATGACGTCGCCGTTTTTCAACGGCGGCGCGGCGTCGCTGCGGGGCAACAGGTCGACGTACTGTTCCCCAATCGCCGACTGGCTGTGCACCTCGGCTTTGACGTCGGAGGGAATGTCGATGCCGGATTTGAGCGACAGCACCGCTGCCACGCCGGTGTCGGTGAGGTGCACCGACTCTACCCGCCCCACTTCGGTGCCGCGGTAGGTGACGTTACCGGTCGCATACAGCCCGCCGGTTTGCGGCAGTTCCATCGTCACCGTGTACCGGCCGATACCGAAGAGTTTGGCGGGAAGTTTCATGAAGTGCAGCGTCATCAGCGACATCGCGACGAGCGCGAGCACGGTCAAGATGGCCAGCTGAACCTTTACACGTTTGTGCAGATACATTTAGGGTCCCTGATCCCAACGGTACGGAATGATCAGCGGGTTGGCTTGGGTGTAGGGGCTGGGCAGTTGGCCGACTGTGCGGCCCCATTGCAGCTCCAGTTCGGTGAGGTTGCCCTCCCACCGCGTGCCGGTGAAGAGTGCGGAGTCGATGCGGCTGAGCGTGAGGTCGACGATCAGGCTCAGGTTGCCGTAGTCGCCGCGCATCCACTTCTCAAGCGTTTCATTTGGGAACGGATAGGTCGTGTAAAGACTCAGGGCACGTGTCAGACTGGGCCCGGCGTTGGCCAGCGATTCCAACACTGGCCCCATGTCCTTGAGTTCCCTGACCAGATTCGCTTTGGTCTGGTTGACCGAGTCGACCGTCAGTGCGCTGAACTTGCCGAGCTGATCGGCCGCCTCGATGAGGTTGTCCCGCTCGTTGTGTAGTTCGACCAGCGCGTCGGGGATCTTGCGCAGCGCGGTATCGAGGACGGGTTTGTTGTCGGCGAACTTGCCGGCCAGGTTGTTGAGGCTGTCGGTGGCGGCGATGATGTCGCTGGTTTGGTCATTGGTGAGGGTGGCGAATCTGTCGAGTTGTTCGATCATGCTGCGCAGGTCGTGTTCTCGTCCCCGGAGTGCGGTGGAAAACGCCCGGGTGATGTCTTGGATCTGCCCCACTCCGCCGCCGTTGAGCAGCATGGAGATCGCGGCCAGGGTCTGCTCGGTGGTCGGGTAGGCTCCTGCGTGCGCCAAAGGGATCAGGGAGCCCTCGTGCAACTTCCCTTCCGGTGGCGTGTCCGCCGGCGGGGCGAGTTCAAGGTGCAGCGACCCCAGCAGGCTGGTTTGGCCGAGCTTGGCGGTCGCGTTGGCGGGCAGGTCGACGTCGGCGTTGAGCCGCATGGTCACCAACGCGTGCCATCCTTGACGCTCGATCCTGCTCACGGTGCCGACGGTCACGTCACCCACCTGGACCCGGGAGTTCGGTTGGATGTTGCTGACATCGGGCATCTGTGCCTGCACGACGAAGGAGCCCGGGCCGGAGCCCTCGGTTCCAGGTAGGGGAAGCGAGTTCAGCCCGCGCCAGCCGCAACCGGGAAGTGTGGCCAGCGCGAGGGTGATAAGCAGTTTCACCGCGACGCGGGCAAATCGACGCGCTGTCATGAGCCGCCTCCGGCCGGGACCATGAGGCCGGAAAGGCCATCGGATGGGTTAGTCGCCACTGGCATGGGCGGCGCGGCGGCCTCGGCGGGCAGCGGCGCAGGTTCGGGCGGGTGGGGCGCGGCCGCCGCGACGGGGGGCGGCACGTAGTCGGGTCGCATCCAGTCCTCGCTGTAGGTGACCTCGTTGGGCCTTGCCGATGCCCCGACGATGAGGTTTTCGCCCAGTGGCGGGAAGTTGTACTGGCGGTTCTTCACGATCGGCGCGAGGTACTGCACGCACAGTTTCGAAGCCTGTTCGGCGCCCAGACGGGAGGCTGCCTGGATCGCACCGCACAGGAAACTGATCGGGTCGGCGAAGTTGTTGACCGCGATGGCACCGGTCATCGTGCCGCCGGCCGGTTCGTAGATGAAGATGAAGTTCTGCAGCGTCGAGGGCAAGATGTGCAGTGTTTGTTTGATGTCGTCGAGGCTGTCGACCATCGCGGTGGTGACCGAGGCCAACTTGTCCGATGCGCCGCCCAGAGCATCACGATTTTCTGCGGCGAAGCTCTGCACGTCGGCGACCACACCGTTGAGCGTGTTGGTTGCGCGGCCGACTTTGTCGGGATCGTCGGCCAACAGCCCTGTGACGGCGGCCAGGTTGTCGTTGAGCTGGGTGAGCAGCCCGCTGCTGTCGTGCAACGCCGACACCAGTGTCGCGAGGTTCTTCAGGGTGGAGAAGATGTCGTCGCTGTGGTCGCCGAGGGCCGACAGCGCCTGCGACAGCTTGATGATGGTGTCGCGGATGTTGGCACCTTGGCCGCGCAGGTTTTCGGCCGCCGTGTTGATGAACGCGCCCAGTGTGCTGACGCCGCCGGGCTGGGTCGGCCGGAGCAGTTCGGTCAGCCGCTCGACCTGCGCGCGGAAGTCGTCCCACTCGACCGGGACCGCCGTGCGGTCCTGCGGGATCACCGCGCCGTCCCGAATCACGGGTCCACTGGTGTAGGCGGGGGTCAGCTGGATGGCGCGCCCGGTGACCAGCTGGGGCGAGAGGATGACCGCCTTGGCGTCGGCGGGAACCGAATATTTGCGGTCGATCCAGAAGGTGACCTTGACCCGCTGTGGTTGGGGTTCGATCTTGGCGACGCGCCCGACGGGCACACCCAGGATGCGCACATCGTCGCCGGCGAACAGACCGTTGCTGTTCTGGAAGAAGGCGATCACTGTGGTCTTCGCCGCCGGGCCGGTGCGGCCGAGGGCGGCGAACAGCCCGCCGACCAGGATCGCCGCGAGGACGATCGCCGTGGCGGCGCGGATGAGACGCGGCCGGGTCATGGCTGTCCCCCAGGTTGTGCGGGCGGCGCTTCACCCGGTGCCGGCACGTAGACCGGGGAGGGTGTCGGCTCGGGCGTGTTTTGCATGCCGGGTGGCGGCGGTGCGGGCGGTCCGGGCGGGGGCCCTCCGGGCGGCGGAGCCGGTAGGGGTTCCCGGTACGGATAGCGCGGATCACCCGGCTTTCCCGTGATCGCGTCGGGCAGGTTCAGTCGCGGTTCGCCGCCTTGCCCGGTCCGGGGGTAGGGCACCGGCAATGCGGGGGTTGCCGGCTGGCCGGTGGGCGGGTCGATGCGCTGGGAGGGCGGCAGGGTGGCCGGGTCGAGCCCGAGATCGGAGAACGCTGCATCGACGAAGGGCTGCACGAACTGGCCGGGAAGCAGGTTCGCCAGGTATGCCTTGAAGAACGGGCCCGACGAAACGGCTTCACCTAGGGAAAGTGCGTAGGCATTGAGCCGCTTGATCGCGTCCTGGAGGCGCTCCTTGCGGTTGTCCACGATGGTCAGCACCCCGTTGAGCTTGTCCAGCGCTGGGCGCAGCTGCTGACGGTTCTCGGCGATGAACCCCTTGAGTTGTTGGGCGACTGCCGTGATGTTGTTCCAGATCTCATCGATCGCGTTGGATTGGGTTTGGAGTTCACCCAGCAACGCATTGGTGTTCCTGACCAGAGTGACGATCTGATCGGTGCGCTGGGCCAGTACTGCTGTGGCTTTTCTGGCGTTGGCCAGTAGGTTGCGTAGCTGCGCGTCGCGTTCGTTGAGTGTCTGGGAGAACCGGGCAACTCCTTGCACCGCGTTTCTCAGCTCCGGCGCGGTGCCGGAAAACGTTTGGGCCAAGGTGGCCAGCGAGTCCGACAGCTGGTTGGTGTTCAGCCCGCTGATCGTGGTGGCCAGGTCGCCAAGGGCGTCGGGTAACTGATAGGGCGACACGGTCCGCTCCATCGGGATCGTGGCGGTGAGTTCACCGTCGCCGCGCGAGATGACGTCGAGGACCTTGCTGCCCAGAAGGCTCTTGGTTTTGATCGCCGCCTCGGTGCGCTCCCCGAGATGGATTGTGTTGTCGACGGTGAACTTGACGAGCACGCGTGTTCCGTCGAGTTCGATGCTGGACACTTTTCCAGCGGGGTAGCCGGAGATATCGACCGAGGCGCCGGTGTGCAGTCCGCCGGCATCGGCGAAGTAGGCCGAGTACTCGTTGGCCTGGTTCAGGAAGGGCAGTTTCTGGAAGTTGAGTGCGGCCAGCACGATGACCGTGACTGCAGCGAGGCCGATGGCCCCGATGAGCGGGGTGTTGCGTTCGGAGAAGGATTTCATTTCGGCGCGCACCGCCCGGTGCTCTGGCCGGCCACCTTGACATACACCGGTTGCCCCCCTTTCCCGTTGAGCTTCAAGATCAAGTCGCACAGGTAGAAGCTGAAGAAGTCACCGTAAATCCCTTGCCGCGCAAGGGCTTTGTACTTGTCCGGCAGCGTGTTGAGGATGTTGTCGAAGTAGTCGTGATCGGCGAGCACGATGCCGGCGGCCCGGTCGGTCTCGTGCACGACTTTCTGGAACGGCTCCCTGACTTGAGAGAAGAGATCGGCGACCGAACCGGCGGCCGCGTTGGTGTGGGCCACTGCGTTGGCGATGTCCTTCTTGCGCCCGGCCAGTCCGTCGATCAGGCCCGACAGGGAGGTGACCGCCTTGTCGAGCTGGTCAGACTGGTCGCCGAGCGACCCGAGGACCACGTTGAGGTTGGTGATCACTTGCCCGAACAGCTGATCGCGGTCGGCTAATGTGTTGGTCAGTGCCGCGGCCTGGTTCAGAAATGATCCGATAGTGTCACCCTGGCCCTGAAATGCTTGGATCAGTTGGCCGGTGAGCGCGTTGACCTGATCGGGGTCCAGCGCCCGGAACAGCGGCTGGAAGCCGCCGATCACTGCATCCAGATCCAGCGCGGGTTCGGTGCGGGCCAGCGGAATCGTGTCACCGGGCTGCAGTGTCTTGACCCCCCCGGCCCCTTCTTCAAGTGCCAGGTAGCGGTCGCCGAACAGGTTGTCATACCTGATCACCGCCCGGCTTCCCTCGGTGAGGATCACCGAGTTTTCCGCCGAGAACTCGACTCGTACGGTCGAATCCCGATTCACCGAGATGCCGCGCACCTTGCCGACCTCGACCCCGGCGACGCGTACGATGCTGCCTTTTCTCATGTTGGACACGTTGCTGAACTGGGCGAAGTAAGCCTTCCCCTCCTCGAACCGGAATTCCGCGAAGATCGCCAGCAGGGCGAACATGCCGAGGGTGGAGACCGTCAGGAACGCGGCCAGGCGCCAGACAGTGCCCTTGAGCTGTTTGCTCACACTCTCTCCTGTCTTCGTGTCATCGGGGGGTTGGTCACCCCGGCGGGGCTACGGGAGTCGGTTGGGCCGAGGCCGGGGCGGCATCTGGCGTTGGTGGTGGCGGGGGTGGTGGGACCCCGGGCCACAACGGCGTTCCGCCCGGTCCGTACAGCGGCGCGCCGTACGGCGGCGCTCCCGGGTAGGGGACGGGGCCGGGCGCCGGGCCGGGCAGGCAGGGCCGGATGCTCGGCGGTTCCGGCACGCCGCGGGTGACCGGGAAGAAGTCGACCCAGCAGGGGTGCCCGACGCCGGGGTTGGGTCGCCAGTCCAGGCCCGTGCCAAAGCCGACGTTGGTGATCAACTGTCGCACCGGCCAGTTCTTGGTCGGATCGGGCATCGAGCCGCAGCCCGGCTTTCCGCCGGGGCCGCCCTTGGCGGCGACGATGGGCAGATTGTCCGGGTAGGCGAAGGGGTCGTTTCCGAACATCAGGGCCGCGTCGAACTGGCCCGAGCGCCCGTCGGCGCCCGCCCACGCCGTGTAACCGCCGTTGTTGAGGTACCACGTCGCGCCCTGCAGGGCGCAGGCATAACTGGGGCTGTACTGCAGCAGCAGGTCCGTCGTCGGCGCCAGCGCGTTGACCGCGCCAACGAGATTGTCTTTGCTCGCACCGAGCAGGTTGATCCCGGCGTGGGACATGCCGGTGACGTTGAGCAGCAACGCATCCAGCGCTTTTGAGTGATCCACGATCGTCGTGCTGGTAGTACTGGCCGCATTCAGAACCGCCACGATGTCCTTGGCGGCGCTGCTATAGGTGTCGTTGAAACTCTTGAACGAGCGCCAGTCTCGGCGGATGGTGTCGCCGCGGGCGTTCAGAGCCAGCAACACCTCGTTGAGGTCGGTGGTGGCCTCGCCGATCCGTTCACCTTGTCCGCGCACGGCGTCGGCCACCGCGGTCAGTACGGCGTTCAACTTGGCCGGGTCGATAACCTCGATCAAGTCGACGATGTTCTCGAACACGGTGTTGATCTCGGTGGCGACGTTGACCGAGCGCAGGACCGCGCCGGCGGCAAGCCGCTGCGCGCTAGGGTGCTGCGGCGGGATCAGCTCGACGAACTTGGCGCCGAACGCCGTGGTCGCGTTGATCTGCGCCTCGACGTTGGCGGGGATGTATCGGATCTGATCCGGCTCGATCTCCAACATGAGGCTCACGGAGTTCTTGCCGCCGGTGATCTGGGCGACGCGGCCGACCTGAACACCGCGCATCTTCACTTTCGCGCCGCTGTCCATCACCACACCGGCCCGATCAGAGGTCAGCGTCACCGGCACAAAGGACCTGAAGGTGCCGGCATAGGCGGTGGAGGTCACGAAGAGAAACGCGGCGATCGCCACAACCAGAATCAGCGTCCACCACCCGGTGTGTATGCGGTTCTCACCTGGCCTGTGTTCCATCCGTCACCCCGCCAGGTTGAAGTTGCCGGACTGGCCGTAGATCGCCAGCGAGATGAACACGATTTCCACCGCCGCGACAACCATGGAGGTGCGCACCGCGCGCCCCACGGCCTCCCCGACACCGGCGGGCCCGCCGGTCGCGGTGTACCCGTAGTAGGTGTGCACCAACAGGATCACCACCGTCATCACGACCGATTGGAAGAACGACCAGATCAGGTCGGTGGGATTGAGGAAGGTGTTGAAGTAGTGGTCATACACGCCGGAGCCCTGGCCGTAGATCGCCGTGGTGCCGGTCCGAGCGGCGAGAAACGCCATCATCACCGCCACGCAGTACAGCGGAATCACCACGATGACGCCGGCCAATACCCGGGTAGAGGCCAGATAGGCGACGGTGCGAATGCCGATAACCTCAAGCGCGTCGATCTCCTCGTTGATGCGCATCGCTCCGATTTGAGCGGTCGCGCCGGCGCCGATCGTCGCTGACAGCGCTACCGCAGTGGTGCCCGGCACGATGAGCCGGACATTGAAGAAGGCCGACGCAAACCCCGTCAAGGCCTCCACCCCAACGGAGGCAAACTGGTTGTAGCCCTGCACCGCGACCAACGCGCCGGTGGTCATGGTCAAGAAGCCGACGATCGCGACCGTGCCCCCAACCACAGCGAGGGCCCCAGACCCTAGCCCCATTTGCGCGATGAGCCGCAGCAGTTCGGTCCTGCAGTGCACTACGGCGTCCGGGATGGAACTCAGGGTCGTGAAGTAGAACCGGGTCTGTGATCCGATGCTGTTCCATCCTGCGATCAGCTGCTCAAGGGCGCGCCGAAGCCTGGGATGCACACTCGTCACGACGCTGCTGCTGCTCATGGATCGTCCTTACTGCACCGTGAACTGGATGCCGACGGCAGTGACGATGACGTTGATGGCGAACAGCACCATGAAGGTGAACACCACGGTTTCGTTCACCGCGTTGCCCACGCCCGCCGGGCCGCCGCCCACCGAGACGCCCTTGTAGCAGGCGATCAGGCCGGCCGCCAGGCCGAACAACATCGCCTTGATCAACGCGACCACCACATCGGCGGCGCCGGTGAGCACCGTCAATCCTGCGACGAACGCACCTGGTGAGACGTGCTGGACGAAGACGACGAACAGGAACGCACCGGTCAGGCCCACCAGGATCACCGTGGAAGCCAGGGCCAACGACACCGTGGTGGCGGCAAGCACGCGCGGGACCACCAGCGCCTGGATCGGGTTGATGCCCATCACACGCAGCGCGTCGAGCTCGTCGCGAATCGTCCGCGCGCCCAGGTCCGCACACATCGCCGTGGCGCCCGCTCCGGAGACCACCAGAACCGTGACAATCGGGCCGATCTGGTTCACGGTCCCGATCGCGGCGCCGGTGCCGGAGAAATCCGCCGCCCCGAACTCTGTCAACAGAATGCTGAAGATGAACACCAACAGCACCGAATACGGCAGCGTCAACATCAGCGCCGGCAGGATCGACACCCGCGCCACAAACCACGTTTGGTTGACGTACTCACTCCACGCGAACGGCGGGCGGACCATCTGCACGAACGTGTCCAGCGACATCGCGAAGAAGTCGCCGACTCCGCGTATCGGGGTCGACAGAAGGCGCGATGCCATCACCACCGGTTCCCGCCGATCGCGCCAGCCGCCCGCCACCGACCGCCGCTTCGGCCGCAGCGCGTTAAGGGAATGAGCAGCGCAGGTGCGCTCGTCACAGCCAGCACCGTCATCGGACCACCCCAGTTCTTCGCACCCCTGCGGCACGATTCCTGATAAGCATTGGCGATACTATAGGACACATTGTGACTGCCGTCACCCCCCCCTCGCCATCCTTGCGTGAGATTGCCAAGCCGCGCTGTGTTGCACCGGCTTGCCGACCTGCGGCCGGTTTCACCGGCGCTTGCGATGTGACTCATCTGCAATTCAGCTCGATCCGCTGAGTTAAACGCCGACGTCGGCGCTGCCGGCTGCGTTGTTAATGGATCGATCGCTCGTTGGTGCGCCGGTGCGGCCCGGCCACCGCGCGGTCCCCGCGAAGGTCGAGGTCGCGGATATCCATGAAGTTTGCTGAGGAACGCGGAAGGCCGGATCGGTTCGGCCGGGTATACATAGGGATCTTTATGACGATATGGTGTGAAAGTATCGGAGGCGATCTGGCTGGGATCGTTTCGCAACGCCAATCCCCCGTGTGGGGGCAATGCGTCCGCGAGCTAGCTCGACAAGACAGTGGACCCACCAGCCGACGAGTGAGTGTTTAGTGACATCACCGATGAGAACTGAGGACTGGAGGCCGATGACAGGGCGGATCGTTGTGGCGGGGGTCGGCATGGTGCCTTTCGCCACCCCGAGCAAGAGTGATCCCTATGACGTAATGGCCGAAGGCGCGGTCAAAGCGGCGCTGGCCGATGCCGGCGTGGAACTCGGCGACGTGCAGCAGGCCTATGCCGGATATGTTTACGGCGATTCGACGTGTGGACAGAACGCGCTGTATCGAGTCGGCATGACCGGGGTGCCGATGATCAACGTGAACAACAACTGCTCCACCGGTTCGTCGGCGCTCTGGCTCGCTCGCCAGGCGGTAGCCGGCGGTAGCGCCGACTGCGTGCTCGCGTTCGGGTTCGAGCAAATGCAACGGGGCGCGCTGAAATCGCACTGGGATGACCGGCCGACACCATTTGGGCGGTTCGCCGAGGCAGCCAGCAAGGCCCAAGACTGCCCCGACGGTGTACCCATGCCAGCACTGTGGTTCGGCGGCGCCGGCGCCCAGTACGCCGACCGGTTCGCAACCCGCCCAGAGACCTTCGCCAAAATCACGGTGAAGGCGCGCCGGCACGCGGCGAATAACCCCTACGCGGTGTTCCGTGAGCCGCTGACCGTGGACGAGGTGCTGGCCTCACCGCACATCTACGGCCCGTTGACCCGGCTGCAGTGTTGCCCGCCCACCTGCGGGGCGGCGGCCGCTGTGCTGTGCAGCGAGGAGTTCGCCCGCAACCGCGGCCTCGACACCACCGTGGTCATGGCCGCGCAGGCATTGACCACCGACACCGACAGCAGCTTCGCCGACGCCGACATGACCAAGCTGGTGGGCTATGACATGGCGCAGTCGGCGGCACGGCAGGTCTACGAACAAGCCGGCGTTGACCCCAAGGACATCCGGGTGGTCGAGTTGCACGACTGCTTCACTTCCAACGAACTGCTGACCTACGAGGCGCTCGGACTCACCCCGGAGGGCACCGCGGAAAGGTTCATCGCTGACGGCGACAACACCTACGGCGGACAGGTGGTGACCAACCCCTCCGGCGGGCTGCTTGCCAAAGGGCATCCGCTAGGGGCAACGGGCCTCGCACAGTGCGCCGAGCTGGTGTGGCAGGTGCGAGGTCAGGCCGCGGACCGCCAGGTGGACGACGTCAACCTCGCGCTGCAACACAACATCGGTCTCGGCGGCGCCGCGGTCGTCACCCTCTACGAAAAGCTGCGTTGACATGTCCCGGTGGAGGGCCGCCGATGCGCCATGAGTTAGCGACGATGACGCTGACGGGGCTGAGCTCCTGCGCCAAACTGCTGGGAAGATGGATGCCGTCGACGTCGACCACGACGCTGCCAGCGTCTTTCGACACCGTTCGACCGCCGTATCTCGTGGCAACCCAGCCTCGAACAGCCAGGCCAGCTCACCTTCCCCATCGGAATCGTATGGAGTGTGCCCGTATCCTGCGCGGGAACACCAGGAAGAGAGCGCTCTACCAGCAGTTCAGGCGCAAGCGGGCGACCCCCAGCCCGGCCCTGAATAGCAGCGAGCCGATGCGGATTCGAACGCGCGTTCAACTTCGCGTGGCAGAAGGAACGTGAATGCCGGTGTCGTCCGGCGAGACGCTACCGAAACTGAGGGTTTGGGAAACCCTATTGAGGGTGTTGAAAGCCCGTGTCCGACACCGCGGTGGGCATGCGATCCCATCGGTAGGTTTCTCGAAATGCGGTCATCATTTCGTCGAGCGGCACGTCGGTGTACCAGCCACGGTCATTCACGTACTCCATGTGGCGCCGACCCCGACCGTCGTAGGCATGCAATAGCGCGTCTGTCCTGCCATCGAATTCCAACGGCGGCACACCGAAACGGGCGCAGAGCTCGCTGTTGAACGCCGGGGATGCCTTCACCCAGCACTCATTCAGGTACATCTCGGTGTATCCGTGGTAGACGAACAGATCGGTACCCATCACTTCGCGCAGCTTTGGGGTCGACAAATGGTTTCGCACGTCGGCGAAGCCCAGTCGCGCAGGGATGCCCACCGCGCGGGCCGTGGCCGTCAGCAACACCGCCTTCGGCACGCACCAACTATCCGTTGCTTGTGCGACTTCGCTCGCGCGAAAACTCTGTTCGTCAGCGCGGATCGTGTACGGGTTGTATCGGATACGGTCCCGCACGGCGTTGAACAGCTGTGCGGCGCGAGCCGTGTCGGACTCAGCTCCACGAACGGCGGCGCGCGCGAAAGCAATTACGCAGGGATGGGCAGAGTCGATGAACCGGGTCGGAGCCAAGAAGGCCGACAGATGTCGATCAGGATCGGCCACCGATGCCGATCGGGCAACAGAGTGCACGAACAGCACGTTATCAGCCATTAACGCCACACACCATCGAGCGTAACGGAGGTCACCGCCAATCAGTATGCGCGCACGTTCGCGGTTGTGATCGGCGGCTGCACCCGCGAGGGTGCCGAAGGCCTGTCACCGGTCAGCCACACCTGGCGACATGCCCGAATAGCCGCACGGTGACCCGCAGTATGCCTAACAGCTGAGCGCGTCGGCGCCCGTCAACTCGTGGCCCCGATCGGGCGGAACTGCGGAATCGCGAGCTGGCCCCGCGGTTCGAACGTGACCTCGACCGGTGTGCCAACCTCAACATGCTGCGGTGAACAGTCGATCACGTTGGCCATCATCTGCGGACCTTCCGACAACTCGATGACGGCCAGCACATAGGGCGCCGCGAAGGCCGGCGACGGGGGCTGGTGCACCACGGTGTAGGCCAGCACCGTGCCGCGGCCCGAGGGTTGTTCCCATACCAGATCGGTTGCCCAGCAGTACGGACACCAACGGCGGGGATGGTGGTGAAACCGTCCACAGGCGCGGCAGCGTGGCAGCACGAACCGGCCCGCGGCCGCCTCCTGCCAGTAGACCGCGGTGCTCGCAGTCAGGGTGGGAACCGGTGGGGCTGTCATGGCGTCCTTCCCAGCAGCACGGTCGAGTGGTCGGCCATCATGCCGCCGTAGGTGTGCACCAGCGCGATCTCAGCGTCGACTTGGCGCTCGGTCGCCTGACCCATAACTTGCCGCGCGCCCTCGATGAGCATCGACATCCCCGAAGCGTCGCCGGTGTGCCCGAACGACAGCAACCCCCCGTAGGTGTTGACCGGCAGATCACCGCCAGGTGCGCCACGGCCATCGAGGAAGAATTGGCCCCCTTTGCCCGGCCCGACCAACCCGGTCTCCTCCACCAGCAAGATCGGATTGATGGTGAACGCGTCGTACAGTTCGGCGAGATCCACGTCGGATGGGGACACCCCCGCCATGTCGAACGCGGCGCGCGCGGAAACGCCGGCACCCATGGTGGCGAAGTCGCTGGCATGGCTGATGTTGCCGTGGTCGTGAAACTCCCCAAAGCCGAGCAGATAGGCGGGCTGTTCGGTCAGTTCGCGAGCCCGCTCGCCGCGCGTCACCAGGAACGCCGCACCTCCCTCGCACGGCACCGAACAGTCCAGCAAGTTGAACGGCCACGCAATCGGGCGCGAGTCCAGCACCATCTCGATGCTGAGCGGGCCGCCGTCACGCATCAGCGCCTCCGGGTGCCGCAACGCCCACTCACGGCTGGAAACCGCGACTGCTGCCAGGGCTTCCCGCGTTGTGCCACGCTCGGCCATGTGCCGGGTGGCCGCCAGCGCGTACAGCGCCGGAATGAAGCTTCCATACGGATACTCGAAATCGGGGTGGCTGATCATGCGCGCCATCGCATCCGCGCCGCCCTTGCCCACCTTCGGGAACTTGCCCGCGCCCACGCACAACACCGCGTCGGCCAGACCCGCGCTGATCGCCACCGCAGCACGCGACAACATGATCGTGTAGGTGGCACCACCGACATTGACCGTCTCGCAGAATCGGGGACGAATCCCCAGCGCGTCGTTGAGCCGCTCGTGGACGAAGATATCGGCGCCGCTGCCGGCGGCCATGCCCGCCGGGCACACCAGCAGACCATCGACATCGGCGGGCCCGAGCTCGGCGCCGTCCAAGAACCGGCGCAGCACCAATTCCGGCATGCCCGCCGAGTCCTCGTCGGGATATCGCCCCGGGCGCAGTTCTTCGACCGCCGCCACGGCAGGACAGCCAGCAAGGGCGCCCGAACTCATGACCACCTCGCAACCGTCCAGAAACCAACACGTCGCCAGCCCGTACAAGCAGCCTGTCCAACGTCATCGGGCCCTCGCCCAACACCGGGCACCGTGTGTGCACACCCAGAACTTGACACCCGCCGGGGCCCCCGCCGTCAGTAGGACTTGGGCAGGCCCAGGCTGTGCTGGGCGACGAAATTGAGGATCATTTCCCGGCTGATCGGCGCGGTGCGCATCAGCCGCGCCGGACCCCACAGCGTGGCCAGCCCATACTCGGTGGCCATCCCGTTGCCCCCATGAGTCTGGATCGCCTGATCCAGCGCCAAGATCCCCGCCTCCGCGGCCGCGTACTTCGCCATATTGGCGGTCTCCCCCGCACCGGCATCCCCGGCGTCATGCAGCTCAGCCGCCCGCTGGGTCATCAACCGCGCCAATTCGACCTGAATCTTGGCGTGCGCCAGCGGATGCGCTACCCCCTGATGCGCCCCGATCGGAATGTCCCACACCCGGCGTTCCCGGGCGTAGGCGCACGCTTTGTCCAGGGCGTAGCGGCCGATGCCGGTGCCCAGCGCCGCGCCCATGATCCGCTCCGGGTTCAACCCCATGAACACCTGGCGCAGGCCGTCGTCCTGCGCGCCGACGAGGTTGCCGCCAGGCACCCGCACGTCGTCGAAAAACAGCGTGAACTGCTTCTCCGGGGTGACCGCTTGCACCGGGATGAGTGTCTTCTGCAGTCCGGCGGCGTCGGTGGGCACCACCATCAGCGAGAGTCGCCCGCGGCCCCGCTCGTCGGTGCCGGTCCGGGCCACCACCAGGATGGCATCGGCCTCGTCAACCCCGGAAATGTAGTACTTGGTTCCGCGCAACACCCACTCGTCGCCGTCACGGGTCGCCGTCGTGGCGATGTTGTGCGAGTTCGAACCCGCATCGGGTTCGGTGATCGCAAACGCCATGATCGTCTCGCCACTGGCGATCCCGGGCAGCCACCGTTGTTTTTGGTCCTCGGCGCCAAACGCCTGGATGATCGTGCCGCAGATCGCCGGCGACACCACCGTCATCAGCAACGGACAGCCGGCGGCGGCCAACTCCTCACCCACGGCATGCAACTCATAGATCCCCCCGCCCCCGCCGCCGTACTCCTCGGCGATGTTAACCCCCAAAAAACCCTGCTTACCGACCTCCCGCCACAGCTCGGTCGACTTCTCGCCGGCCAACGACTTGCTCAGGTAGTACTCGTGGCCATATGACCGCGCAATCGCCGCCACCGCAGCCCGCAAGTCCCGCCGTTCCTCGCTCTCGCAAAGCTCCATCCCACCTACTCCTTTCCGTTCCGCCCACGCTCACTGTGACGGTGCCCGCACCAGTGAACGACGGGTGTGGCGCAACCGAAATGGCGTTCACAGCGGAGTCCGCCGGCCAATCGTCCGGTCATGCAGCGCGTTTGTGTGCAGTCAGCGATCACACGTTAGCGGCGATTAACATCGGGGCGCAAGTTCCTGACAGGCGGCGTCACCACGGGGCCCCGCTGCCGGCGTTGTCTTCGACGCGTCCCAAGGCGAGCGACTGATAGTCAGGTCTGAAAATATCCTCGGTACTGGTCGCGCAGCACATTCTTTTGCACCTTGCCCGTCGCGGTGCGCGGCATTTTGTCGGTGAAGATCACCGCTTTGGGGACCTTGAACCCCGACAGTCGGTCGCGCGCCGCAGCCAGCACGTCGTCCTCGGTGAGGTCGGCGCCTGGTTTGGGGGTGATGATCGCTGCGATCGCCTCGGTCCATCGCTGGTGCGGCAGTCCGACGACGACCACTTCGTGGATTCGGGGTTCCCCTTCGTAGAGCGCCTTTTCGACCTCGATCGAGGCCACGTTCTCGCCGCCGGTCTTGATCACGTCTTTCTTGCGGTCGGCGAACCATAGCAGTCCGTCGGCGTCGAAGCGTCCGATGTCGCCGGAATGGAACCAGCCGTGCGCGAATGCTTCCGCGGTGGCCTCGGGGTTGCGCAGGTACCCTTCCATCGCGTGTGGGCCGCGATAGACGATTTCGCCGGCCTCACCGGCGGGGAGTAGATTGCCGGCGTCGTCCATGATCCCCACCTGGACATTGGGAACCGGCAGGCCGACCGAGCCGGGATGTGAGAGCTGGTACTCAGGCGGAAAGACGGTCGTCAGCGGGTTCATCTCGGTTTGGCCGAAACCGAGCGCGAACTGGCAGTCGAATACCTCCATGGCCCTACGCAGGTCGGTGTCGGGCATCGGTGCCATCGCATACAACGCCAGGCGCAGGCTCGACAAGTCATGCTCGGCAATGTCGGGGTGGTCCATCATCGCCCGATACATCATCGGCAGCCCGAAGATCTGGGTAATCCGCTCGCCCTCGATGGTCGCCAGCAGGGCGGCTGGGTCGAACGCACGTATCAACACCGCGGTGCCGCCGACGTAGATCAGCCCCGTGGTGAACCCGTTGAGCTGGGCGGTGTGGAACAGCGGCATCATGACCGCTGAGCGGTCGTCCTCGCTGAACCGCAACACCAGGGGGGCCGTGAGTGACTCGATGTAGACCGCGAGATGGCTGCTCACCACCCCCTTCGGCACCGACGTCGTTCCGCTGGTGTAGAGGTAGCTGAGCGCGTCACGGTCATCGACGAAGCATTCCGGTTCGGCGGGACTGGCGTCGCCGACGAACTCGCTCAGCGCCCGCCATGAGTGCCGACCGGCGGATTCCCATTGTGTGCCGGTGCCGGGTGCGACGATCACATCGGTCGCCTTGCGCTGTTCGAGGCGGTCTAACGCAGCCCCGACGAGTTCGGTCAGCTGGCTCTCCACAACCACCCCCCGGGCGCGGGAGTGCTCAAGCACGTAGGCCGTCTCAGACGCCCCCCAAGCGAGGTTAATCGGGACACACACCACTCCGGTCTTGGCGCACGCGTAATAGGTAAGAAGGAACTCGATGCTGTTGCCGCAGGCCAGTGCGAGCGCGTCGCCCCGCTGGTAGCCCGCGGTCAAAAGCGCGTTGGCCAGCCGGTTCACCGCCGCGTTCAGCGCACGATAGGTGAGCCGGCGCTCGCCTTCGATCACGGCTTCGTGCTCGGGGCGCCGCCACGCGGTGCGGGTGAGCATGTCGCCGACATTGAGGCGTGTCACGAGGTTCTTTTGCAGGTCCGAGGCGGTCATCAGCGTCTCCTTTCCGCCGAGGGAAGTTATCGCCTGGGTGCATACCCGGGAGAACTGCGGTCAGTTGGGTCTGCTTGGGGTGGCAAGCCTGTCGGGGTTGCGCCCCTCACTCAACCAGGTTGTGGCTTCGGGTCCTCGCTCGCGTGCGTCATGCTCGGTCCCGGAACGGTGATGGGTGTCGGGCCGCCAATGCAGTGATTGGGTAGCCCCTGGGGAATCGTATCGCCAACAAACATGGACATAGGGTAATGATTATCCTATGTCATGCGTAGGGGCTTGACTTCCCTGGCCTGCACGCCCAGGCGCGACCGCCTGGCAAGTGCGGGTGCCAGGTGAGCCACGACGTGAAATGGAACTGAAGACACGGATTGACAGCAGAGGGCGGACACATGGCTGGAGTGGACGGAAGGGTGGCAATCGTGACCGGGGCGGGTGGTGGCCTCGGTCGAAGCCACGCCCTACGACTGGCGGCCGGTGGTGGTCTGGTCGTTGTCAACGACCTTGGGGTGAGGAAAGAAGGCGGTGGCGAGAACGCTACGGCGGCGCAGGACGTCGTGGCGGAGATCCGGGCCGCCGGCGGTGTCGCTGTGCCCGATGACCACGACATCGCTTCCGAGGCCGGCGCACGGGCGGTGGTCCAGTCAGCGCTGGAGACCTTCGGCCGGTTGGACATCGTGGTCAACAACGCGGGCATCCTGCGGGATGCGACGTTTCACAAGATGACGGTGGAGCAGTGGGAGGCCGTCCGCCAGGTGCACCTGGACGGAACCGTGTTGATGACGCGCGCGGCTTGGCCCCATTTGCGCGAGCAACGCTACGGTAGGGTCGTCGTAACCTCTTCTGGCGCTGGCTTGTTCGGCAACTTCGGACAGGCCAACTACGCGGCCGCCAAGCTGGGCGTGGTCGGGCTGATGCATACTCTGGCACTCGAGGGTGCCCGCTATGGGATTCGGGTCAACGCCGTCGCTCCGGTCGCGCTCACCCGGATGACCGCCGGCCTGCTCGACGATGCCACCGACCTCGAACCCGCCTGGGTATCGGCCGCTGTCGGGTGGTTGTGCGGCGAGGAATGTGATCTGACAGCTGAGATCGTGCGGGTTTACGGTCGCCATTTCAGCCGCGTGCGGATCGTCGAATCGCGCGGCGTGGACTTCCCCTCCCCGCCCTCCGATGAACAACTCGCCGCCCGTTGGGCGGATATCGCCGACCTGTCGGAGGCAAAGGAGGGACAGACAGCGGTAGCTGCGCGCCACGCCGGCTCGGGATGAGTCGACCTGCCACCGCCGTCGGCGCTTGCCAGGGGCAGCGCTGATGGATCTGTCGACGGCTCAGCCGGTCGACCGCTGTCGGTGACTCCGTGACGCATTGCAGGTGCCGGCCGTGGCGCTGACGAGCTCCCTCCCCGCGGGCATCGATTCTTCAGCATTTACCTGATAATCGTTATACTTTATGATGGTGGACGGCGATCACCTCAGCCGCATCAGGTCCTTCTGTTGCGCCGAGGTTGGCGCCACCTGCTCCGCGGACGAAAGGACACGTCAGTGACCACCCCACCCCTTGATCAGCTCACTGACGCCCAACAGGAGCTCGTCGAACGCGCCCGCGTCATCGCGCGCACCGAGCTTCGGCCGCATGCTGCTGAGTGGGACCGCCGCCAAGAATTCCCCGAGCGCTCCTATGAGATTCTGCGCGAGAACGGCTTCACCGGGCTCACCGTGCCGACCGAGTACGGCGGTCGGGGTTGGGGTGTGTTCGAGGCCTGTCTGGTTTTGGAGGAGCTGGCCGTGGGGTGCATGGCCAGCGCTCTGACGATTCAGATGCAGCTCAACGGACCCCCGCGGGTGATCGCCCGGATGGGTAGCGAACAGCAGCGCAAGCAGTATCTGCCCGATGTGGTCGAAGGCACTCGACGGTTCGCCGTCGCGATGACCGAGCCGCAGGCCGGATCCGACGGCACCGCGCTGGCTACGACACTCGTCCCGGATGGCGATGACTTTCGGCTGACCGGCACCAAGTGCCACATCACCAGCGCGCTGCAGGCCCATACCTTCCTGGTGTTCTGTCGAGCGCCCGGAACGACCGGTCCCGACGGGATCGGCGCCGTGCTGGTGGACGCCGATGTCGAGGGCTTGGGGCCGATCGAGACCGAGGAGAAGATGGGCGGTCGAGGCGTGGCCGAGGGGGTGCTGCGGTTCACGGACGCCCCCGTTCGACGTGATCAGGTGATCCTCGAACCGCGGCCCGGCTCAAAGGAAGGCGCGTCGTTCCTGATTC
Organism: Mycobacterium sp. 050272; assembly: GCF_039023525.1. Classification (NCBI taxonomy): domain Bacteria; kingdom Bacillati; phylum Actinomycetota; class Actinomycetes; order Mycobacteriales; family Mycobacteriaceae; genus Mycobacterium; species Mycobacterium sp. 050272. Next base: position 229,235 of record NZ_JBCHKV010000006.1, read on the forward strand.
GCCAGTTCAACCCCGAGCGGTGCGGGAACGCCGCGATGTCCATCGGGGTCGCGCGCGCCGCCCTCGAGGACGCCGTCGACTACACCAAGGACCGTGAGCAGTTCGGCCGCCCGATACTGGAATTTCAGGGTATCCAATGGAAGATCGCCGACATGGCAACCGAACTGGATGCCGCGCGGTTGCTGCTGTGGCGCGCGACGCGCACCGATGTCGGCGGCTTCCCGGGCATCCGCGAGACCGCGATGGCCAAGTTGTACGCCAACGAGACCGCGGTGCGGGTGTGCAATGAGGCGATCCAGCTGCTGGGCCATAAGGGCTACCTCACCCGCTACCCGGTGGAACGCTATTTCCGCGACGTACGCGGGATGGGCATCGGCGGGGGTACCACCGAGATCCTGCGCAACATGATCGCTGCCGAGGTGACCGGTGTGCGCACGAGCCAGCGAAGGTGCTGAGTCGTGGATTTGGGGCTGAGCGCCGACGCCGAGCGGTACCGGGCCGGGCTCAGGGACTGGATTTCGGCGAACCTGCCGCCGCAGTGGCGTGACATCCCGGTCGGGACCGGGGACGACGAGTCCTACGTCGCGATGCGCCGGGAGTGGGGTCGGCGCCTGTTCGAGGCCCGATGGCTTGCCCCGCACTGGCCCCTGGAGTACGGCGGCCGCGGGCTGGGGGTAGACGCACAGCTGGTATTCGCCGAAACGCTGGTCGAAACGGGCGCGCCGGAGCCGATGAACACCAACGGCATGGGCATCTTCGCCCCGGCGCTGATGCGATTCGGCACCGACGAGCAGCGAAAACAGTACCTGCGGCCGATGCTGTCCCACGACGACATCTGGTGTCAGGGGTTCTCCGAGCCCCAAGCCGGCAGCGACCTGGCGTCGTTGTCCACCCGGGCGGTTCTTGACGGAGACCAATTGCTCGTGTCGGGCCAGAAGGTGTGGACGTCTTTTGCACTGTCCGCTCAAAGGTGTTACGCGCTGGTCAAGGTTGCCGACTCGCCCGGCACGACGTTGGTCGTGGTGCACATGGACCGCCCCGGTATCAGCGTGCGCCCGCTGCGCAATCTCACGGGCAGCAGCGAATTCTGCGAGGTGTTCTTCGACGATGTGGTCGTCGACGCCACCGACGTGGTCGGCGGGATCGGCGGCGGGTGGCAGGTCGCCACCTACGCCTTGGCTCGGGAACGCTCCAGCGCCCTGGCCCAGCGGTCGCTGCAGCTGACGCGTGAGCTGACGCGGATGCTCAGCGCGCTAGGCGATGGTCATCGCGACGCGTGCGCCGAGAATGCCCTGGTCGATGCGTTCGTGCGCACCCGAGTGGTGGACAGCATCGTGCGCCGGGTGTTCGCGCTCGATGCTGATGGCGCCGAGCCCGGGATGCTCGCACCCATCGCGAAGGTTCTGTGGAGCGAAAGCCACCAGAAGCAACTGGCCACCCTGCTGGAGGCGGCCGGGCCAGAAGTGACCGGGGCCGGTGCCGGGTGGTCGGAATGGACTCGATCGTTGCTGTTTGCTCGCGCTGAAACGATCTACGGCGGCACGACCGAGATCCAGCGCAACCTGATCGCGAAGGCGCTCGGCCTTCCGAGCGACCGCCAGTGAGAGAGGGCGCAATGGACTATCGGATCGATGACGAATTGGCAATGCTGCAGGCCTCGCTGCGGGAGTTTCTCCAGGCGCGGATGCCCGACTTGATCCGGGAGCCCGCCCGGGACTCCCGGGCGACTGCGTGGCGGGAGCTGGTGTCGGCCGGCTGGCTGGAGCACTTCGGAACGGCAATTGCAGAAACCAGTGCACCAGCGGACTTCGTCGGCGCCGTGCACGTGGCCGAAGCGTTCGGAGCGGTCCCGGTGCCCGGACCCGTTGACGTGGTCGCCGGCTACCTGATACCGCTGGCGAACGCTGCCGGCATGAGCGGGCTGCTCGAACGACTGCGCACCGGCAGCGTCATCACCGCGGTGCCCCCGGTTCCGGACACATCCGTGCGCAATGGGGCTCCGCGGTGGCGGCAGCGACGTCTGAGCGCCGTGCGCGAAGCAAACCGGCTGTGCGTCAGCGGGGTGCTGGCGCGGGTTCCCGCCGTCGCCGACGCCCAGGCGGTCGTGGTACCGGTCAGCCTGGATGGCGAACCGGGGATCGCGCTCGTGGACTGCGACCAGGCGGGAGTCGAAGTCGGCGCGCCAGCTGGCGTGGACTTGCGTCGGCCCGTCGCAGATGTCCGCCTGCACCGGACCAGCCTGGAGGCGGCGGCGCTGTACACCGATCCTGGGCTGTCGGCGCTTGAGGAGCGCTGCGGGATGCTGTACAGCGTATTTCTCGACGCGGAGGCGGTCGGTGGCGGCGCCGAGATGATCGTGCGCAGTGTCGAGTATTGCACTGCGAGAATGCAGTTCGGGCGGCCGATCGGGGCGTTCCAGGCGATCCGGCATCGGCTCGCCGACGCCGCCGGCGGTGTGGAGGGAGCCCGTTCACTCGTCTACCAGGCGGCCTGGAACGTCGCCGCGGGCGCGCATGACGCGATGTGCGACGTTCTGGCCAGCCGACTGTGGGCCTCGGCGGCCTACCTCGGTGCCGCCGAGGCCGCCATCCAATGTCATGGGGGTATGGGGTTCACCTGGGACCAGCGCCTGCACCTCTGGTATCGCGCCGCGGTTGCCGGTCGGGGCGCCGATAATGTGGCCGGGGCACGTTCAGCGCTCGCCGCGCGGCTAAGCCCCGCCGAAGGTCCGGTGCCATCCGCCCCGCACAGCGGGCTGGCCGAGGCGGGCAGGACGAGCAAGTGAGCGAACCCGAGGTGCTCTTGGACCGGCCGCAACCCGGCGTCGCAGTCCTCACACTCAACCGACCAGCTGCGCGCAACTCCCTGGGCTGGCAAACCTGGCACCAGCTGGGCGCGGCCATCGATGAGGTGGCCGCCGACGATGACTGTCGCGCGGTGGTGCTCACCGGCACCGGCGGGACTTTTTGCGCCGGTGGCGACGTCAAGACCTCCCCGTCCCGCGGAGCGGGCCTCGGCGCGCCCGCAGCGCGGTTGCTGGTCGGCCAGCGGGTGCTCGACACACTGCTCAAGTTGCCCAAACCAGTGCTTGCCGCAGTCGAGGGGCCCGCAGTGGGTGCTGGCTGGAGTCTTGCACTGGCCTGCGACCTGGTGGTAGCGGCCCGTGACGCGGTTTTCGCAGCCCCGTTCGTGGCGCGCGGCTTGGTGCCCGACTGCGGAGCCGCCTGGTTCTTAACCCGTGCACTGGGCCGGCACCGGGCCACGGCGCTGCTGTTGAGCGGCGAACGCCTTACCGCTCCGCAGGCCGCCAGCGCGGGTCTTGTCAGTCAACTCGCCGAGCCTGGAGCAGCGCTGACCGCAGCCACCGACCTCGCCGCAAGCCTTGCCCGCGGCCCTGCAGAGGCATTGCGCTTGACCAAAGGCATGATTCGCGGCGCGCTCGATGTACCGCTGGAACGATTCCTCGAACTCGAATGGTTGTCGGCCACCCTCGATCTGACCGGGCCCGATGCTGCCGAAGGCCGCGCAGCCTTTGTCGAGAAGCGCGATCCTGATTTCTCCGAAACCCGACGATCCGCCGATGAAACCAGTTAAGTTAAGCGGCGCCCCTGAGCCGCTACGGCCAGCAGGCTTGTCGGCGCCCTCATGTTGCCGGTTCGATCCGCGACGCCGGTGGCGCCGGCAGCTTCATGGCCGGCGAGGATTCGTCACCGACCACCCGGCAGTTACTCAACCTGGCGGGCGCGTTGGACCCTGAAGAGCTTTACTTTGCCGCTCACGCCTTTGAGCCGCCGCGCGCCCATGGACGACCATTTGAAGTCCGACGCGTCACCGAGGGCCTCACGCGTGGACTCGGCGACCACCACCGTCGCTGGCCGTGCCGCTGCCGTTACTCGGCTGGCCACGTTGACCGGACTGCCAAACCAGTCTCCCCTGCGTGTTATCGCCAGTCCCGACGACACCCCGATCCGTAGGGGCGGCAAGCCATCGACTGCGGCATCATCAGCCAAGTCGAGGATCGCCCGCAGCAATGGCGCCGGATCGAAGCACATCAGCATCACGGCATCACCCACCGACTTCACCAGCTGCACCGGGGTGACCGCCACATGCTGGGCCAATTCCGCGAGCCGACTCGCAACGCGTTCAAGTTCCACGGGTGGTAGCACCTCCCCCAACTGAGTAAAGCCCGCGACATCAGCGAACGCCACCGTTACCTGGTGCGCCCCAGGCAACCTTCCGGCAGCCCGCTCAGCGGCGGTCACGGCCTCGACCTCGAACGAAGTGCGAAGTTGCATAAACAGCAGGTCTTGAATCAGCGGGCCGAGCTGAGGCGCGGACCGCCGCGCCAACTCCTCGACCGCCTGCGCCAGTTCGACCTCACTTGTCCCGGGTCGCAAGAGGGTGTTGAGCGCCGCATCGCGCATCGTCGCCGCGGCATACCCCAGTCCCTCGATCAGCACGCGCATCACGGCAACCGTTTCATCCGGATCGACGCCCATGTCGAGGAAGAATTTGGCGCGCGCGATCGCTTCTCCGTCGGCACGCAGCAACACGGCTGCGTCGGGATCATCGATCCTCGGCCTGCCGACAGCACCGTACAGACGCTGCAGGAGATCCAATTCGATCCCCGTCGACTCGCTGACCTCGCGCGCAGACACATAGGTCCCGTCATCGCCGAAGATCGTGTTCGCAGGCAGCATTACAGGCGTAGCGAGCGACCTATCAATCTCGTCGGGTGCGTAGCCTCTTCCCATCAGCCAGGTGATGAGGTCGGCACGCTCGTCGCGGGCTTGGCCCTCAAGGCCATCAAGCATGCCTAACTCCTCTAAATTCTGGTCAGCGGCCATCACGCAAACCTAATGTTCGATGCGTCGCGTGCGGCACCAATTGGCAGCGCGACAAGTCGAACTCCTTCGCGAACATCACCCTCTGCCCATGCGGAACGGTGCCGCCGAATCGTTGGGCTGTTTGCACGCCGATACTGCCACCGGTGCTGACGCAGATGAACTCACGGCCATCCTGATCTCCACATTGTCGGATGCCGCGGCCGGTTGCGTCCTGGCCGACCTATCTGCCGCGCGGGGTCCCGAACGGTGACTCAGTCCCGTTGTTGCTAGGTGCGGAAGGTGACCGCGAGGCCCGCAATCCCTGAATCCCACCAGGCAAAATGCCGACTGACCCGTTGTAGAGTTGCACCACATCGCTTGGCGACTTCACCATGGTCGACCATGCGAAAAACCACAGAAACGACACAGCCGCGCTAACCGTATCGGTTCCTCACCGTCCGTTGAGTTGACGCCCGCGATGACTTGCGAGTCGCCTCAGCGGATTCTCGTGCAAATCATTATCATCTATGTAGAGGACTGTGTATGCGGGCTGCAACTGAAACCTCCGCCCCACGTCACGTCAAACAGCACATAGGAGCGGAATTGAACGGCAATATAGACCACGCGGTAAGCACGTCTGAGACACGGCATGCAGTGCGCCGCCACCCAAGAGTACCCAAGGCGTCAGACATACTCGCCGACCGACTCCGCGCACAAATCCTTGGCCGCGCGATGCGGCCTGGCGACCAACTGGCTTCAGAAGCAGAGTTGATTTCCGCAGAGGGCTTCAGCAGAGGCACCGTGCGAGAGGCGTTGCGCTTGCTCGAATCCGATGGTTTGATCGAGATCCGCCGAGGCCCACGCGGTGGCATCCGGGTAACTCGTCCAGACCTGCGGCAGATCAGCAGATCCGTTGCACTCCTATTGACCCTGGCCGAAACCACAACCGGCAAGTTCTACGAGTTCCGCAAACTCCTCGAACCTTCTATTGCCGCGATGGCAGCCCGATCGGCCACCGACGAGCAGCGCGGCTGGCTGCTCGCGGTCGCTGACGCCACGTCTCGAAACGGCTCATGGGAACCATCGGTGGAGTTCCACGAGGCTCTAGCGGTATGCAGCAACAACGAGGTCTTGCGGCTCGTCATCGCGATGTTCGAACAGGAGTTGTCGTGGCACGTCCCCGGTGAGGCGCTCAGCGAGTCAGACATGGAGGACACCCGCCGCGCGCACCAGAACATCGCCCGGGCGGTGGCTGCCGGCGACGCCGACCGCGCGTCGAGCGCAATGCTGCGTCACCTGAACCAGTTCGAGCGAATGCTTGAGACACAGGGCCGCCTCGACGAGCCGCTACTCCCTCGTGAGCGTTGGCTCGAGTGATCCCGACCCGCACTGGCTGTACGCTTTCGCATACCGGCGATCGCGGCGATTACACGTATGTCCTTGGCGTCTGTTGACCGTCCCTTTGGATGACGTCCACGGGGTGGCCATTCGCCGTTGAGGCTGCCGGTGTGGTGGCGGGGTTGATCTTGTTCGTGTGCACCGTCAGTGTGACGAGGAACTGATGAGTGCGCGGCACCCCGCTGAAATATTGGCCGCTTGGCGGGGTGCCGCGCTGTAGTGCTTGGAGGCACCGGTGGTGACGGTAGAGGTAGCGGCAGCGGCCACCCGCCGTGTCGGCTGCCCGACAGCAAGGTTATTCCGAGTAGGGCAACGACTCGGCGGCACGCTCGATCTGCAGCAGACCGCGGCTGGTTGTCATGCGAGTCGATTCCTCACCGCTGAGCGCACGAACAGTTTCGATCTGCACCCGCACAACCACTCCCTCCTCGGCGGCCAACCGCGCGGCTGCAGCAAGCGTGTCCGGGTCGCTGACGTTGACCGCCAGAGGGGATTTCGTGCCTGACGGTGTGAAGTACAGGCTGCCGAGGCTGCGGCGGAAGCCGTCGATCGTGCCGATCGCCCAAGTGGTTTCGGTGTCGTAATCGTAGTTCTTCAGTTCGCTGCCAAGCAGTGCCGCCCCGGCCTGGGTGAACTCAACTTCGGTAGATCCGAGGCCTCGCTGGCGTATCTGTCCGGCGATGTCCCAACCCGCTGTCCTCATCGCGAACGTGGACCGCAACAGGCCTCGTCGCGCTTTGATCGGTAGGTCACGCACGTCGCTGCCGACCGCAGGAACACTGGAGCTGGCGTTGGTGAACAGCCGGGCGATTGTGCGCAGCGCCTCCGAATCCGGGCTTGAGGCGAATTGGCTTGTGCCGCTGAGTGGTACATGCTTCGCATCTCCGTCAAGCGGTGCGTCGGCGCGCAGCACAACCCGGACCGAGCCGGGACTGAGCCCATGCACGAGCAGGTTTCGATTGAGGGCGTTCAGATGAAGCCTGTCTCGAACGATCGCCTTGGTGGCGTCGTTGACTCCGGCGACGAACGATGCAAGTTTGTCTGCGCGGGTGGCGTGGCCCCGCACGCCGGCGCCCTCCAAGTGCATGTCGAGCTCGACTTGCTCGGGCGCGGTTTCTTCGAACCAGACGCGTTCCGCGGCCGGATTGCCTTGTACCGTGCCCGAATACATCTGGCCGAGCGCGAAATCCGCCGTTTCGGGGAAATGCTCGTATTCATAGCGGATGGCGGCCCGAAGCAGCTCGTCGTCGCTGACGCCGGAGAGGTGGCCGAGATCGGTCATTCGTCGATCACCTCCACGAAGCCCTTTGTGACACCGTCGATTATCTCACCGTCCGGGCCGATCACCCGTGACCACCACCGGCGTTGCCGCTCAACGGCATACGGGTTGTCCCGGTTCACCACCAGGGCATCTGTGAGCCCGCCCATGCAATGCAACTTGTCTGTCCGCACGACCAGGTCGCTGTGTCCCAGGGTGCCGGTGACCGAGCCGAGCGCCCAAAGCGGAAGTGCGGCATCACCGTGTACCTCCTCCAACGCCTGAGCTGGCACCAGACACGCGAAATCGCCGTCGCGCGGCGTGTCGTCCTTGTGGGTACAGAAGCCGCCGCTGAGCCAGATCGTGATCTCGTGACGATAGAACAACCGTCTGACAAGAGTGATGTGAATCCGCACCGCATCCAAAATCAAGCCGCGCCGCTGGCGCGTGTGATCCGGAGCGTCGTCGACGAATCGGGCGCGGACCTCATCCAACGTCGCGCGATGGATGCCCGTAGGTAGTGTTCCGTGCTCCCCAACGCAGCGCGGAAGCATCACTACCCCCCGTCGACGTCGATTCGCTCCTTCGCCCTGGTGCGAATGTACGCAGGCCAGGGATCCCCTGCTGCGGCGGCATCATCCAACTCGGCGTCGGTCATCTCCTCCGGCTGCTTGCCGTGCCAGGACGGAACCATCGCGCTGGTGTCGCTCAACATGTCCAGCGTCTCGTCGATGCAGCGCACCGCATCCCGCGCGGCGGCCACCAGCTGGCCAGCAGTGGGCTGCTCTATCTCAATCGCGCTCAACGCGGCCCGAAGCCGCTGCCGCGCATCGACAAGGTTGGCCAGGCCGCCGTGTGTCGCTACCACGCCGATTTCGTCAGCGATGAAGGCGCGTAGGAGCTCGTCAACCGCCTTGCGTTGCCGGGTGTTCATGCGCTGCGCCTCAGATGGCGGTTCATACGCCACCGCGGCCGGTGCCTTCACTCCGGCGGCCGTGAACGCGGTGTTCTCCGACACGTCGGCCAGGTAGGCGATCGCCCGGATCGACGCGTCAGTGGGCCGGGTGGCATAGGTGCCCTGCCGCAGCCGGTTGAGCGTCGCGTGCGAGATGTCGTGCCCGGCGTGCTGCGCCAGCTCGGCCAGCCTGCGTCCGGACGCGCCGCCGTGGCGTTGCGCGGCGATGTCGATCAAATCGATCAGCGATCTGCTGGTCTTGCCCATAGTCGGCCCACCCGTCGGATCGGTTGTTGACGCGTTGCGTTCGCGCGTCACCTAGTGTTCTGACACTTGTAACGTGAGTCAAGTGCAACACGCAGTATCAATTGGTCCGGAATCGAATTAGGCTTCTGTAGCCTGCCTCACGTGTCAGACGGCAGGAGTGTGTCAGGCGGTGACGCTGCGTTTGGAGCGAGGCCGGATTCTGCCCTCAGTGCGCTCTTGCCACAGCGGCCGGCCCAGGGCGTGTTCCAGGCGGGCCAGCGAGCCGATGTCGCACAACACGGTGCCGGCCAGGATGCGCCCGATGGTGGTGTGCGCCACCCCGCTTGTCGCTGCGAGCGCTCGCTGACCGGTGGCGGTCTCGTTCATGGCCCCGCGCAGCGCGCGGGCCAGCCGCTGGGCGGCGGGTGCCGACGGTGGCGCGTCGGGGTCAAGTTCGGCGTCCGGCCACACACCCCGCATGACGTAGGCGATTGGCGGACGGTCGCCGTTGCTGCGCGACACACGCCCACGATATCCCGCGGCACCGTCACTTCAGGTCGACGTGTCGGACCCCTCTGCTCCAATGGTGCATACACGCACCAGTCGGGAAGGGGTCACCAAGATGATCCAGCTATCGACGGCCCCGCATGCTGAGTGAGGTTCCCCCCGAACCGTAGAGGCATCGACAATGAGGAGCACGATGCCAGAGAAGCGGAAGAAGTACGACCGGGAGTTTCGCGAGGGAGCTGTTCGGATCGTCGAGGAGACGGGGAAAGCGATCGCGCAGGTGGCGCGCGATCTGGGGATCAACGCGGGCACGTTGGGTAACTGGGTGGCTTCGGCACGGGCCCAGCGTGACGGCCAGGGCCAGGTGAGTGGCGATGATCTCGCCGAGCTTAAGCGGCTGCGTGGCGAGGTCGCTGAACTGCGGATGGAGCGTGATGTCCTCAAGCGATCAGTGGTCCTGTGGGTGAAGGAGGCGACGAAGTGAGCGTGGCACGTTTCATCGCCGACCAGAGGACCCATTACCGGGTGCCACACACGATCTGCTGCGCCCTGCTCGGGGTGAGCGTGGCGTGGTTCTACAAGTGGATCGCCCGCGCGGCCAGCCCGGATGCGGCAGCCGGTCTGTACACCGATCGGGATCGGCGCCGCGATGCGCTCGATCGCGCGGTCGCGGCGGCATTCACCGACGCCAAGGGCCTGCATGGGTCACCGCGGTTGCATGCCGACCTGCGGGATGCCGGCTGGCAGGTGTCGCAGAAGACGGTGGCCGATTCGATGCGTCGCCAAGGGCTGGTGGCCCGGCGGATCAAACGCCGCAATGGGTTGACCAAACAGGACAGAACCGCGCCGAAGTTCCCTGACCTGCTCAAACGCAACTTCACCGCCGATCGGCCGGACCTCAAATGGGTCGGTGACATCACCGAGGTGCCCACGGCGGCCGGCAAGCTGTATCTGGCCACCGTGATCGACCTGTTCAGCCGCCGGCTGCTGGGTGCGGCCACCAGTGTCCACCCCGATGCCGAGTTGGCGTGTGCGGCGATCCAGATGGCGCTGGCTACCCGGGGCGGTAAGGCGGCCATCTGGCGCGCTGAGGAACCGGCGCGGGTGATCTTTCATAGTGACCGGGGTTCGACCGGCGGATTCAACTGGTCGTCGCAACACCTTGACCGTGGAGGTGTTCGGCAGTGGCGACGAAGGACTGGGCGGCGAAGACGAGTGATGTGCCCGAGGGTGCGCGTCGGCAGTGGCGTGCGGATCGGGCGTTGCGGCCTCCGATGCGTTCGCCCGGGCGGCCTGAGCCCTCACGGGCGGTGCAGCGGCAGTTCTGGCGGCTGATCGCCACGGGCATCACCTCGGCCGAAGCGGCGCTGAACGTGGGCGTGTCCGTGCCGGTCGGAACCCGTTGGTTTCGCCACGCTGGCGGCATGCCACCGATCTCGCTTGCCGTGCCCACCGGCCGCTACCTGTCCTTCGAGGAGCGCGAGGAGATCGCGCTGCTCCGTGCCAAGCAGATCGGCGTTCGCGAGATCGCGCGCAGGATCGGCCGCGACCCGGCAACGATCTCCCGCGAACTGCGCCGCAACGCGGCCACGCGCAGCGGCAAGCAGGAGTACCGGGCGCTGGTGGCGCAGTGGAAGGCCCAGCAGACGGCGAAACGGCCGAAAACGGCAAAGCTCGCGACTAACGACAAGCTGCGCGAGTACGTCCAGGAACGGCTCGCCGGGAACGTACGCCGCCCGGACGGGAGCATCGTTGTCGGGCCGCAGCCGCCCGCGTGGAAGGGGCTGAACAAACCCCACCGCCAGGACCGGCGGTGGGCGACCGCGTGGAGCCCGGAGCAGATCGCGCACCGGCTGAAGGTCGACTTCCCCGATGATGAGTCCATGCGCATCAGCCACGAGGCGATCTACCAGTCGCTGTTCATCCAGGGCCGTGGTGCGCTCAAACGCGAACTCGTCACCTGCCTGCGAACCGGCCGCGCACTGCGCCAGCCACGGGCTCGCACGCAGAACCGCCCGCAAGGACACGTCACCGCCGACGTCGTATTCTCCCAGCGCCCCGCAGAAGCAGCAGACCGCGCCGTCCCCGGACACTGGGAATCTCAATGGTGTTGTCAAGCCGCCTGAGCGAGCGGTGGCGGTTCCGCGCTCCACGTCCGGTTCTCGCGCAGTAGTGCCCATAGGACGTCGATTCGGCGGCGCGCCAGGGCGATGACGGCCTGGCTGTGGGTAGCGCCTCGGGCACGCTTTTTGAGGTAGTAGTCGCGGTTGGGTCCGGCGCGCATCATGCTGGTCTGGGCTGACAGGTAGAACACATGTCGTAACGATCGGCTGTAGCGCGACGGTCGGTGCAGGTTGCCGGTGCGCCGGCCGGAGTCGTTGGGGACGGGCACGAGCCCGGCCGCTGCAGCAAGATGCCCGGCGCTGGGGAATGCACGTAAGTCGTTGGCCCCGACCAGAAGCGAGGCCCCCAGGAAGGGGCCGAAACCGGGCATCGACTGAATGATCGCGGCCTGCGGATGTTGAGCGAAGGCCGCCTCAATCTGGGCATCGAGGGCTTTGAGTCGGTCGTCGAGGCCCAGGATGGCGGTGGCCAGCTCGGTGATGATGCTGGCAGTGAGCTCTTGCCCGGGCAGCACCACGGTTTGTGCCTTGGCCGCGGCGATGGCGCGGGCGGCGACGTCGGCCGATCCGCGCACGCGGCGGTTGCGCAGCCAGCCCGTCAGCCGAGTCTGTCCGATGCGGCGGATCTGGTCAGGGGTGACGTAGCCGGTGAGCAGTACCAACGCTCCCTTATGCGCGGAGTAGTCGAAGGCCCGCTCCAGGCGGGGAAAGACACTGGTCATCAGGTCACGCAACCGGTTGATCATGCGCACCCGGTCGGCGATCAGATCGGCGCGATGCCCGGTCAGCACCGCGAGGGTGCGCACCAGATCGGTACCGGTGTCGACGACCGACAGGTCCCGGCGCAGGCGAGCAGTCTCAGCGATGACGTAGGCGTCCTTGGCGTCGGTCTTGCCTTCTCCGGCGTAGGCCGTGCTCATCGCTGCAACGACTCGCCCGGATGCATAACGCACCGATTGGTCGGCTCGAGCCAGCAACGCCAGCAGCAACGCCGATGGCGCACCGATGATGTCGATGGCCCAAACAAGCTGTGTTGCTTGCGAACCGGCATCGGTGATGAGTGCCACTATGTCGGCTTCGTCGTTGGCGACTTTGATCGAAGACACCGTCTTGCCTTCGGCATCCACCATGCACGCCCAGTGATGGGTCTTGCCGACATCAATGCCCACCCAGGCGATGTCTCGAGGTGCGGTCACGCTGCTCCGTCCGTTGGTCCAAGTGCTGACAACGGCCCGTGGAACACCCCGCTGACGCATCCGTAACCAAGCGACCGAGCGCAGATCTCAATTAGCAGCCAGGGCACCCCGAAGAGCCGGGCGAACATTCCCAATAAGCGACCACAGCGCAAGGCGATCTCAGCCACACCCGACCCTCCTGGGCCGGCTTCAGTCTTACGGAGGGCGATCTGATCATCGGAACAGGCCGGTCCGCAATCGGCACGATCGTCGAACGCAAGAGCCGCTCGACCCTGTTGGTGCACCTGCCGCGACTGCAAGGCTATGGCGAGATACCGCCGGTCAAGAACGGTCCCGCGCTGGGCGGCTACGGCGCCGTCGCGATGAACGACGCGCTCGTAGCATCAATGACGAAGCTTCCCGAACAGCTCCGAAAGACGCTCACCTGGGACCGCGGCAAAGAACTCTCCGGCCACGCCCAGTTCGCTCTCGAGACGGGCACGAAGGTGTTCTTCGCCGACCCCCACTCGCCCTGGCAACGGCCGACGAACGAGAACACCAATGGGTTGCTGCGCCAGTACTTCCCGAAGGGCACCGACCTCTCACGGTGGACCGCGGAAGACCTCGAAGCAGTCGCTCTCGCGCTCAACAACAGGCCCCGCAAAAGCCTCAACTGGAAGACGCCTGCCGAGGTGTTCGAGGAGCAGCTACGCTCACTCCAATAACCCGGTGTTGCAACGACCGGTTGAACCCAGGACCTACACCGCCAACGCCTTCACCAAACTGTGCCGCGAGATGGGGATCCGCCAATCGATGGGCCGAGTCGGTTCGTGTTTCGATAACGCAGCCGCGGAGGCGTTCTTCTCCTCGCTGGAGTGGGAAGTGTTGTCACGCAATAGGTTCGATACTATTGCCCAAGCCCGCGCTGTCGTGTTTGACTGGTGCTACGGCTTCTACAACCACGTCCGACGGCACACCACGATCGGGATGGTCAGCCCAATCACCTACGAGAAAGCCGCGGCCACCAACCGGGAAGCCGCATAGAGGAAACCTCCACGATTCGGGGGGAACCACAGAGGCCCGGAGTGCAGCTACTGCTGCCCCTTCGGTGGGGGCCGGCCATGGCTGACGGAAGCCTGGCCGCGGCGGTGCAGGCGGTGACTAGTGCGTGGATCGCCGATGGCGTGCTGGCCGCGCAGACGCTGAACAAGTTCGGGCTGCTGATCCGCCGATTTAGCCGCTTCGCCGCGGTGCACGACGTCACCACCCTCGCGGCGGTGGATCGGGCGCTAGTCACGAAATTCGTTGCCGCCAAAGGGCGTACCCGCCACGGTGTCGTATCGGACGCGGCGGTGGCGACCATGCACAACCGGCGTGCCGCGCTGCGAGCGTTCTTCCGCACCGCGCGCCGGCTAAGCCTGACGCTGGATGACCCGACCGTCGACATCGCCGTACCCGCCCGCGAATCCTCGGGGCAACGCCCGCTCAGCGAAGACGAGGCCGCGCTAGTGCGGCTGTTCTCCGAACGCGCCACCCCCACCCGGCATGCCGCTACCGCCGCGCTGCTGCTCGCCGGGGCCCACACCTCCGAGCTAGGCCACATCACCGCAGCCGATCTCGACCTACGGGCAGCGACCGTGTGGGCACACGGATCAAGCAAGCATCGCGCACGCACTCTGACGCTCGACGGCTGGTCGATGCGGGTACTCACCGAACGCACCGCCCATCTCACCCGTCCGCTGCCCAGCTCCACCCCGGCACCGGTGTTGTGCACCGGCGCCGCCGGCAGCGACGCACACAAACAGTACGCGCCTACCGCGACATCCTGAAACCCGACACCGAATTGGGCATCCACGCACACCAAAACCTGTCTTTGGCCGTGGCCAACTCGGTGACCGCCGTCGAAAACGGCGTCACCCGCGTGGACGCGTCCCTGGCCGGAATGGGTGCCGGCGCCGGCAACTGCCCCATCGAACCGTTGATCGCCGTGGCCAACATCCTCGGCTGGCAACACCACTGCGACCTGTTCGCCCTCCAGGACGCCGCCGACGACCTGGTGCGGCCCCTGCAGGACCGCCCCGTTCAAGTGGACCGCGAAACCCTCACCCTGGGGTACGCCGGGGTGTACTCCAGCTTCCTGCGCCACGCCGAACACGCCGCATCGACATACGACCTCGACACCCGCGACATCCTGCTCGAAGTCGGACACCGCGGCCTCGTCGGCGGTCAGGAAGACATGATCATCGACGTCGCCCTCGACCTCGCACGACAGAACGGAAAGCCTTGATGACCGCCAACACCGACACCACCAACCCCGCTATCGGCGCAACGGTTGACGCCGACGGAATCGCCACCAACTACCTGCATGCCGGCGACCCCGCCGCGGCACCGGTGGTGCTGTTGCACGGCTCCGGCCCGGGCGTATCGGCCTACGCCAACTGGCGACTGACCATCCCCGCCCTAGCCGCGGCCCACCATGTCCTAGCACCCGACCTCGTCGGTTTCGGCTACACCCAACGCCCCGACGGGCACGACTACACTATGGACACCTGGATCGCCCACATCGAAGCGTTTCTCGACAGGCTCGGACTCACATCGTATTCGCTGGTGGGCAACAGCTTCGGTGGCGCGCTGGCATTGCGAATCGCCACCCGACATCCCAACCAAGTCCAGCGTTTGGTGCTGATGGGCAGCGCCGGGGTGCCCTTCCCGGTCACCGAGGGCCTCGACGCGGTGTGGGGCTATCAGCCCTCGGTGCCGGCGATGCGCCGCGTGCTGGACTACTTCGCCTACAACCGCGACCTGATGACCGACGACCTGGCGACCGCGCGCTATCAAGCCAGCGTGCAACCAGGCTTCCACGAGTCCTACGCGGCGATGTTCCCCGCCCCCCGCCAGCGCTGGCTTGACGCGATGATCACCGTCGACGACGCCATCCGTCACATCCCATGTCCAACGTTGATTGTGCACGGCCGCGAAGACCAGGTCATACCACCTGACACCTCGCGGCGGCTGTTCGAGCTGATCCCCAACGCCGAACTGCACCTGTTCGGACGGTGCGGGCACTGGACCCAAATCGAACACGCAGCGTCCTTCAACCGTCTGGTCGCGGCGTTTCTGGCCGACGAGCAATAACCCACCCGCCAGAGCCGAACCGGCCACCGCCCCGAGGACAACCCACCGTGAAACTCTTCTCCCGCAGCAAGAACCAGGGACCGCGCACCGCCACAATCATCGGCACCAACAAACAGTTCGAGGTGCCCGGCAAAGATTCCATCCTCAACGAGGCCTTGGCCGCCGGCATCGCGTTCCCGCACAGCTGCACCGTCGGCACGTGCGGCACCTGCAAATCCAAACTCCTCCACGGCAGAGTCCGCGAAATCGTCGACTCCGCCATCGCCTTGACCGCGCAAGAACTGCGCGACGGCTACATCCTGCCCTGCCAAAGCATCGCCCGCACCTCCATCGAACTCGACGTCGCCGGGCTGGCGGACATGCCCGAGCACCCCCTCGTCCACACCGGCGCGGTAATCAGCGCACACCGAGCCCTCACCCACGACATCGCCGAGATCACCGTCACACTTGAGCACGACCTGGAATACACCGCCGGCCAGTACGCCGAACTACGGATGGACGGCCTAACCGGCCCCCGGTCATATTCCTTCGCCACCGCCCCCGACGACGCCGACCGGCGCCGCGCCACTTTTTACGTCCGCCACGTACCCGGAGGGCAATTCAGCGACTGGCTGTTCGACAGCAACAGGGAAGGCGCCCGTCTACAACTAGCCGGCCCGTTCGGCGACCTCTGGCTACGCCCCGCCGAGCAGCCCCTACTCTGCGTCGCCGGCGGCAGCGGGCTGGCACCGATCAAGGCGCTACTCGAAGACGCCGCCCGCAGGGGCTGTGCGCGTCCCACGGTCCTGCTGTTCGGGGCACGGACACAGCGCGACCTATACTGCCTGGCCGAAATCGACGACCTACGCCGTGGCTGGAACGGTCAGTTCGAGTTCCGCGCCGTCCTGTCGGAAGAGCCACCGGAATCGGCCTGGACCGGTGCGCGTGGATTCGTCACCGACGCCATACACCAGCTCCCCACCCAGCTCCTGCACGACTGCCACATCTACACCTGCGGACCGCCGGCGATGATCGACGCACTCGAGGCCGCTATCGGCGAGATCCGCACCGACATCGAACATTTCTACGCCGACCGGTTCATCACCCGCTACCCCGGGGTCGCTCAAACACTGTGACCCGCGCCTACCAGCGCACAACACCAACAGGCGGCCAGCCCCGCCGAACCCACGACCACCACAAGCGAGGCACACGATGACGACCGAGGCGCGATCCCACGCGATCGACCTACTGCTAGCCGCGTATCGCAGCGGCGAGCCGATCGATCCGTTGACCGAACACTTTCCCGCCCTTGATGTCGACGACGCGTACGCGATCCAGGTGGGCCAGGTGCAGCGGTGGCTGGCCGAGGGCGCGGTGATCAAGGGGCACAAGGTGGGATTGAGTTCGGCAGTTATGCAGCGCCAGATCGGGGTGGATCAGCCCGACTTCGGTCACCTCACCGACACCATGTTCTTTCTGGAATCGCAGCCGATCGACTCGTCGACGTTTCTGGCGCCCAAGGTGGAGCCCGAGATCGCGTTCGTGCTCGGCAAGCCGCTGGCCGGGCCGGGAGTCACAGTCGCCGAGGCGATGGCCGCGGTGGCGTTCGTGACCCCGGCGCTGGAAATCATCGACTCGCGGATCCGGGACTGGAAGATCAAACTGGTCGACACCATCGCCGACAACGCGTCTTCGGGCGCGGTGGTGCTGGGCAGCACCGCCGTCCCGCTGACGCAGGTGGACGTCCGGCTGGTCGGCGGGGTGCTGCACCGCAATGGGGAGCTCGTGGGCAGCGGCGCCGGCGGCGCGGTGCTGGGCTCGCCGTTGAACGCGCTGGTCTGGTTGGCCAACACCCTCGGGCCCCGCGGGGTCGTACTCGAAGCCGGTCATGTGGTGCTGCCCGGCTCGGTCACGGCCGCGGTGCCGGTGACCGCGGGAGATGTGGTCACCGCGACGTTCGGCGGGCTGGGCTCGGTAACAGCCAGATTCACAGAACACAACAGAACTCGATGACACGCGCATCTTACGCAACCTATTGGTCGCGCACATCGCCGGCGCCCATCAGACCGGGCAATGCCGATACCGGCGCACTGGCCCAATCACAGCGACGCCTGCACATCCACGGCGACGACACGTCCGCGGTGGTTCGGGATTGCAGCGACCCGGCGCCGGCGGGTGAGGGCTGTCGCTTCGTGTCGGGCATCACGCTTGGCACCGACCCACCGCTCGATTCACCCGACGAAAGTTCCAACAGTCGCGTCCGGGTCGGAGTCTGGTTCTGGTTGAACGGAGCCGACCACTGCCCCGTCGGCGTCAATAACTGGGGCCGAGAACACGACCGCGACCGTGCGCGTGCCCGCACGCTCGCGGAAGACATGGAGGTGGCGATCCAATGACCGACCAATACGCAAGCCAGCAAACGGACGTGTGGGATGTCGCGCGGGCGGCGGCGGTGCTGATGGACGCGGAGGCGCAGCGTGTTGACCGCGGCCCGATCACGGCCGAGTGGGCTGGGCTGGACTTGGACACCGCCTATCGCGTGCAGGACGAGATCGTGTGTCGCAGGGTGGAGTCCGGTGAGCATATCGTCGGGGTCAAGCTCGGACTGACGTCACGGGCCAAGCAGCAGCGTATGAGGGTGGACTCGCCGTCGACCGCGTGGTTGACCGACCGGATGGTGTTGCCCGCGGGCGCGCCGCTGGTCGTCGAGCAGCTGATTCATCCGCGGGTGGAGCCCGAGATCGTGTTCGTCCTCGGCGAGCGGCTGTCTGGGCCCGGTGTCACCGCGGCGCGGGCGATGGAGGCAGTGTCGCATGTGTACGGCGGGTTGGAGGTCATTGACAGCCGCTACACCGATTTCACGTTCACCCTGCCCGATGTGGTGGCCGATAACGCCTCCTCGGCGCGGTTCGTGATCGGGGGTGTGGCTCGCAAACCCGACGAAATAGACCTCGCGCTGGAGGCGTGCCTGCTGTCGGTGAATGGTGAAGTCGTCGACTCCGCTACCGGCGCTGCGGTGCAGGGCCATCCCGGTGAGGCCCTGGCGTTGGCGGCCAACGCGCTGGCCACGCGGCAGCTGGCGTTGGAGCCGGGCTGGGTGGTGTTGACGGGCGGTCTGACTGATGCGGTGTTCGCCGAGCCGGGCAGCCAGGTCAGCGCCGAATTCTGTCATCTCGGCTCAGTGACATTGAGGTGTGAGTGATGCCACTGGTGGAAATCACTCTCACCGAAGGCCGCGACGCCCACCAGATCCGGGCGTTGCTGGCCGAGGTGCACGCCGCGGTGCACCGGGCGATCGGCGCCCCGGAGCCCAATATCCGGGTGGTGGTGCGGGAGGTCCCGGCCACCCACTGGTCGGCTGGCGGGATGACCCTGGCCGAACGCGCCACCACGACATCGACAACGACCACGGAGGCCTAACCGGGCATGGAGTTTTTCGGCCACATCATCGACGGCGATGAGGTCAAGTCGGCCTCGGATGCGACGTTTGCGTCTATTGATCCCTACACCCGCCAGCAGTGGGCCGAGGTCGCTTTGGGTGACACCACGGATGCCGCTCGCGCGGTGGCCGCGGCGCGACGCGCTTTTGACGAAGGGCCGTGGCCGCGCCTGGGATACGGCGAGCGGGGCCGAATCCTGCACCGGCTGGCCGATCTGATCGAGGCGCACGCCGATGAACTCGGCATGGCCGACACCCGCGACATGGGCAAACCGATCAGCCAAGCCCGCGGCAACGACGTCGCGCGTGCTGCGGCGAACTTCCGGTTTTTCGCCGACCATGCGCGGCTGGCCACCGCGGAAGTGCTGCCCATGGACAGCAGCCACCACGCCTACACCCGGTTTGAGCCGGCCGGGGTGGTGGCGGCCATCGCGCCGTGGAACTTCCCCCTGATGCTGGAGACCTGGAAGATCGCCCCGGCGCTGGCGTGGGGCAACACCGTGGTGCTCAAACCCGCCGAGGACACCCCCGCCTCGGCCACCATCCTGGGCAGGCTTGCCATCCAAGCCGGCATGCCCCCGGGCGCGCTCAACGTGGTGCACGGCTACGGGCCCGACTCTGCCGGGCAGGCGCTCACCGAGAACCCCGACGTCGACCGGATCACCTTCACCGGTGAATCGGGCACCGGCCGGATCATCGCCCGGGCAGCGGCGGGCAACCTGACACCGGTGAGCCTGGAGCTCGGCGGCAAAGGCGCCAACGTGGTGTTCGCCGACGCCGACCTTCACACCGCGGTGGAGTGGTCGGTCAAGGCGATCTTCACCAACACCGGCCAGGTGTGTCTGGCGGGGTCCCGGTTGTATGTGCAGCGCGACATCTACGACGAGTTCCTGCGCCGGTTCACCCAAGCGGCGCAGGCGATGGTGGTCGGCGACCCCAAACAGGAAACCACCCAGATCGGCCCGCTGGCCTCTCAAGAGCACTACCGCAAGGTGCGCGGCTACGTCGAAACCATCGAGTCAGAAGGCGGTTCCATCGTCACCGGTGGGCTCGGCGAGGGCTGGGGTGTGTTGCCCACCGTCGTGACCGGACTGGGCCAGCAGGCCCGCTGCAGCCGCGAGGAGATCTTCGGCCCGGTGGCGGTGGTGATCCCGTTTGACACCGAGGCCGAGGCGATCCGGTTGGCCAACGACACCCGCTACGGCCTAAACGCGATGCTGTTCACCGAAAACCTGCACCGCGCCCACCGGGTCTCCGCCGCCCTGCGGGCCGGCACCGTGTGGGTCAACTGCTTTTTCGTCCGCGACCTGCGCGCACCCTTCGGCGGGGTCGGCGACTCCGGCATCGGCCGCGAAGGCGGCACCTTCAGCCGCGAATTCTTCACCGAACCCAAGGCCGTAGTCATGCAAATACAGCCAAGCTGACCCCGGCCGGGCCGCCCGCCGTGGCACACATAATCTGTTCTCCGTGTACTGAATAGTCGGCAGCGCCCTGTACCCGCCGCCACTCCAGCAGTGACGGTTCCTCGCAGACCCTCATCCCACCAAGAAAGCTGCACGCACGTTCATGGGTGAGCATCCGGAACCACTTTCGCCGCGGCGAAGCGCGCTGTCGCGCGAAGCGCCGTCCTGCCTCGGGTCGTCGGCGCCTCAGTCCATTCGTGCTGCGAGGCGCAACTCCCGGGAGAATCCCGCGTCGTGCTACTTCCCGGGCGCCAGCACCCTCATCCGGTCCAGAGATGACCTGTCGGTGGACCACTGTCGCGTCCAGGTCTATTGCGGCAGCGACCAGTGCGTCGCCCGAGGGTTGCCCTTAATCGGACAGTCCCCGTGGCATCGGAACAACGACGGTGGTCCCGGCGGCATCGTGGGTGAGTTCGGTGATCACCGCTGCAAGTGTTCTGATCTTGGCTTGTAGTTGAGTGTTCTCGGCGGCCAGTTGCTGATTGTGATCGCGGGCGTGTGCGAGTTGGCGTTGCACGGCCTCGATGCTCGGGGCAACGGGTCCGCACCCGACCGCCGCCTTGAACTCGTTGAGTAAATCGCTGTGATGTTCGTAGAGTCTTTGCCGTGGTACGCCCGATTCGACCGCCAGTGCCACGACGGTGCGTGCACCGGTGCTCCGCTCGGCATGGTTGTCGCGGAGGCGGCCGATGGCGGCCTGAACCAGTTGGCGTTCCTCCTCGTTTCGGGCGGCGCTAACGCGCACGGTGGTCATTCGTTGTCCCCGTCCTGGTCTGGGTTTGGCGTCGGGCGGCTGGATTCGTGGTCCGCGAGGGTCTTCAGGTGCTCGATCAAACGCGTCTGAATGCGTTGTCGCAGCGGTTCGGGCAGTCCGGGCGCCGCCATGTCCTGCTGGAGTGCGCCGACGTGCTCGCGAAGGTTGACGGCATCGCGGTCGGTGCGGGCGGCGTTGACGCAACCGAGCCGGCACCGGGTCCAGGAGGGTTCATCGGAACTATCGCTGGGTGGCAGGCAGGCCGCGGTGGCGCGTCGGAACACGCAGGTGAGGACCGCGCCGTGGTGGATCTGCAGGGCGGGGTTCGATAGCGCGGCGTTGACCTGACCGGTGGTGGTCACCGTCAGTCCCGCAAACGTGCGTGCCCGCGCGATGCGAGCCCGGTATTCCTCGGCGGCCGGACCAGAGACGTGTTCACCGGCCTCGAGGCGCTGGGCATCGTCGTGGATGGTCTCAGCGCGGTGCAGAAATCGTTCGAAGGTGATGTCGTCGGGAAATCCTGAATCAGCTCCACCGGCATAGCCGTGGATCATTTGTGTGTGCAGGTGGCCGTATTGCGTTGCGCCAGCGATGGTTCCGCCTGGCCGCCGGACGATGTGCCATGCCAGGGTCCGTCGCAGGCGCGGCACTTGAATGCTGCCGTACGGATCAGCAGGTATCAGCGGATGATCGACTACCGGAGCGACCTCTTGGTTGAACCAGTCGATGAAACGAGTGATGTCGGTGTTGATGGAGCCGGGTGTTCTCGTACGGGTGGCCCCGAAGAGGAACCGTTGCTGGGAGCACACGCTGAATGCCGGGAAGAGCAGGTCGCTGACCGTGATCTGTTCCAGGACGGTGACGGCGTGGGCGGTTTCGTCGGTGACGACCCACGGGATCGTGGCAGGTGACCGCTGTCGGCGCCCATCATCAGCCTTCAACTGCAGCCCGGACATGAACGTCAACTCCAGCGTGGGGTCGCGGCTGATGCATCCGCGCCGCAGGTTCAGGGCCTCGCCGGTCCGCACACCCGAGAGGTAGGCGATCACGAGGAAACAGGCAACCGTGACATGACGCAGCAGCCCGACGAGTTCTCGCGCATCGACTGGCTCGTCACGCCAGGGCTTGGTGCCGATGTGGTTGAATGTGTTGATACGCAACAGATTAACGTCTATCGGCAATCCGGATACCGCCAACATGACCGGCGTCTCCTTCATGCGTTTCAGTTCGGTGTGGTGCATCCATCCGCCCACCGCCAGGCCCATCAGGTCGACACTGGTCACCTCACCGGTCCGGATCCCGGGAAGTGCGGCGTCGTTGCGGTCGAGTGCAGCGAGCATGCATTCGAGTTGGGCCTTGGTGGTCTCGAATACCGACACCGTGCGCGTGGGCGCCCGGCGGATGGCGGGGGCGATCTGGTGGGCAAGATGGCGCATCGCGAGCAGGTTGCGTGCGGCGGGAAGCAGGTCGGCTGCGATCGTGTGGGTGACCGCGATCGCCCCGGAGAGCAGCGGTTCCATCACATCCGGATGGATGCGGGGGGTGGTGTTGGGCTTGCCCCAAGAGGATTCGTAGTGGGCGAGTCCTCGTGCACTCGCACCGCCCCACAGCGGGCCCGCGGGGAGCCGGCACTGGGCGGGCAACTCCTCCCGATAGAGGTGTAGCCGTTTGATGGCTTGCAGCGCGCAGCGTTTGGTTCCGGCGCTCTCACCGGTGGCGTCGGTGACGTAATGCAGGTAATCGTCGAGGTGTTCGGTGCTGACCTGGTCGAACGATGTCACACCCGCGTCGCTCAGCCACGTCGTGAACCGCCGCAGCGGCACCAGCTCGCCCAAGATCGTCTTGACGTGCGGATGAAGCGATCGCGCACTGTCGAGCCGAGGTGCGTCATCAACGAGGTTGAGTAGAGCAAACAGGTAGAGCTTGCAAGCGTGGCGAAACGGCGCCGGGAACCGGCCCCAGTGCACGGCCTGCCGGGCGCTGTGCCGGTCTTTGATCGCCCCGGACAGATCCCACACCGGGTCACCGAATCGGCTCCGGACCCCCTCCACGTGCAGGGTGCGGTTCAGCAGCACCTCCGTTCCTGGGCCGATGCCGATACCGGCCACGACGTCGAGTGCTACAGCCGCGCGGGTCATGACGCTTCCAGGTGTCCGGCCAGCAAAAGATCCACTTTTCGATGATCGCCGTCGGTGATCTCGGCGCGCGCCGCCCTCAGCTGGGCCTGCTCGTACTCGGTGAAGATGTCGTCCAGTTGCGCGAGCGGACCCGCGTGATCGGCGATCCACTGCCCCAGCGGCATCTGCGTGCGCAGTTCGCGAAGCCGGTCGGCAACGACCAGTTGAACGGGCAGATGCCGCGGGAAGGCGCGGGCGTTGCTGCAGTCCAGACACGTCATGAACGACTGCCGGCACCGCTTCCCGTCGACCGGTGAGTGGTCAAAATCAGCGCAGGCGCCCAGCACCGCGTCGCGCCCGGATCCGTCGTCCTGGTTGTCTGGATGTGTCGTCATGGCACGGCGGGCCAGTGCTTGGGTGACCTGGGCATCGAGGGCCTCGCGAACGATCTGGAACCCCTCGTTGCGCACAGACTCCATACGCCCCAGATAACCGGCCAACGTCGCCGGGGTGTGCGCGATGGGCTGGCGGACCTGCTCCAGATAGGTCTTGCGCAGCCGATCCATACTGATCCCCAAGAGCAACTCGTCGTGTCCGGGATCGCCGGTCAGCCACGGCGTCATCCACCGCCGTCGCGCATCGAATCCGGAAGCGGTGCTGCTGATTCCGTAGCCGAACAGTTTCTGTTCGCAGCGGTCGGGCTGGGCACTGTAGTAGATGAACGCTTGCTGGTTTCCGGTCAGCGTGCGGGCCGGGTCGGTCAACTCCAGCAGCGACATGAACACCCCATAGGCCGTGGTGAGCGACGTGTTGGCCACCGCGGTGCGCCGATCCTGGCCAGCAAGCGGGCGCAGTTCGGGGCGCAGCGCGGTCACCGGCACCGTCATCACCGACCGCCGCCCACGGCGGGGCTTGTCGGCGCCGACGAACACGATGCCGGGTTCGGCAGGACTGCTGGCATGTCGGTGCGGGGCAGCCAACGAGTCCAGCGTCGACAGGTTCAGCCCGGTCAAAGCCGCCAGCAGAACACCGAACGCCCATGCCTCACCGGGAGTCAGATGCAGCAACGACATCAGGCGGCATCCACCGGCTGCGGTCACCGCCCGCCGTGTCACGAACGCCCGTGCACCCGACGCGGTGCGGGGGAAGTCACCCTCACGAGCGCAATGATCCAGCGCCTCGGCCAGACTGCGGCGCGGGTCGGCGCGGGGAAGGTGATCGAAACGCCCCCCACGATAATCGGCGACCATTGCCCAATGAGTCTCTAACCGGGTCCGCGCCCGCCGAACCATTCCCCGTGCCACCACGGTGATGCGGCGAAGCTCATCAGCGGAATACGGTTGTCGCGCCGTGTTCGTCTTTGGGTGACGCACGCGCGTGAACGCCTGACGCGCCGGCTGGGAGACAACAGGACTGCAGCGCAGCAGAGTCTTCAGGCCATGCAACGAGCCAGGGCCGCTGGGTACCCGACACGACAGAGCGAGAAGCCGGGCATCCGCAGCGGACATTTCAGCCAGCCCTCGTATGCCTGGCCGGTTGTCGGCCAGCCAGCAGCAGCCATGCCGGGCGGCCTGCCACAGCGCGGCGGCGCCCCGTAATCGCTTGGATGATCCCAGCACACCGGTGGCGTCCTCGAACGCAACCGCGAAATCGTGGCGGATTCCGTGGGTGCCCGGCATAGAGCCGAAGTCGAAGTCCTTGCGCTGCGTGCCGTCCTCGCTGACGAACGTCACGATCAGCCCGCGACGCCGCGATACCGGCCGCCACGACGGATCCGGCTGCGCCGCGGGGCGACCCGTCATGGTTGGACCGCCAACACGCGAGACTCGCCGATACCCACTGTTGCGACGAGACGTTCCAAGGCTTCTCGATCGTCGGCGTCCATCAGCGCGATGAGCTCCTCGACCTGCAATACCTGGAACGGTTCCAGGTAGACGCTGCGCGTTACTTCACCGCTGCGATGTCCGAGGAGTGTCGCCAGGAGAAACCAGACGTCACCAAGCTGGTTGCGGAAGTCGCGCTGCTCCTCCCTGGTCAACATGTCGGTCCGGCGCCACGCGACGAACGTGGCGATGCAAAACCAGCGCAGCGCGAAGGAATGCCGCAGCATGTGGGGTCGACACCACAGCGGCGGACTTCCAGCTTCGGCAAGCGCTTTCGCGGCTCTGGTGTTCGCGCGGTCGAACGTCTTGTACCAGGCCTCTTTCCGCCGAGGTGTCCCGTCGTGATTGAGCCACAGCCACATCGGTTCCAGACCATCAGTGCCCCGGCGGAACAGTTTCATTCGCGTCGATGGCCCCAGTGCGTCCAGACGGACCCTACGAAGCGATCCATTCTCGGCGACGACCTCCAGTTGCCCGTCCCGCCGCACACGCTCAAGGACCCATCGGTCTGCGATGTGCTCATACCGACCGGCGTCCTGCGCGCGAGCGATAGCGGCTCTGCGACTACCTTCCTGCAGATAGAAGTGAACGTGCTGGACCACACGACGGCGCATCCAGAAGGTGCGACCGCTCCCATTCTTCGCGCAACGCGACGCGACGCGCGAACGCAGCAGTCCCTCAGATCCCGGCTGCGGCACCTCAATGGTCAACATTGCAGCCCACTCGCCGACTCGCAAACCCGTCCCGAACAACCCCTCCACGAACGCGACATCGCGATCCTCAGTTACTCCCCGCCAATCGTGGCGCGGCAAGCCTTCCACCGTGAACCCACGCAACCCCAGATTCCGCCACAACCGAAATGCCTGCGGCGTCAGCCATTTCACGTCGGATCTGCGCATCCCGGCGGGAGTGCTCTCCAGCGCGGCGTGACCCCCGATACCTCCGGATCTCGCTATTGCACGGGCTCGGATGGGGTTGTCGATTCCGTGCTGCTCGGCCGCCCACCAGTAGAACCCGCGGATCGCCGCGCGATCGACGCAAAAAGTATCGGCGCTCACATGCTGTGGGTTCTCCCGCGCCGATAGACGCCACTCCTTGAAGGCAGCCAGTTCCGAGCGCGTCGCCTGCCCCCATCCGACGCCCAGGACGTGCAGGAAATCCAGCCACACCTTCAACGACAAGGCGTAACGGCGCACAGTCGCGGTAGCCCGTCCCCTCACCAGCGGATCCCGCCAGTAGGCGTTCACCAGCGCATCCGCGCGGCCCCAGGGATCCAGAAAGAACGGGGTGCCGTCACGCGCACCGTTGCGCTTCGCCCACGCCGGGATATCGCCCACGCCAGGAACCACATCGTCCACGGGCGCAAACCGCTGCCGGAAATCGTAGAAATGAAGAGTCCAACCATCAGCCATGTCACCAGCCATCACCGGTTTTCCCTCTCACCTCACGGGCGTTGCCCTCATCATCACCGACCCGAATCCCCGAACGCGTTCGACACGCCTGTCGGGCAGAGAACACCCGGTCCCTGGCGTCGCCTGGCCACTCCCGACCGGGTGGCAGGGACCGTGGTGTGCGGAATGCAGGCGGGCGTGCCAACGGTCGCGTGGACAACCGACAGCGACCTGCTAATCAGTACCATTCACGGCGGAAATCCAGTCCCAACACTCGATCAGCTCTACGACTGGTGGACACGGCATTCCTGACCTGCCATCCCCAGGTGTCCTCTGTGGTTGGTCAGTGTTTGACGCGGACCTCGACCTTCAGGCCCGCCAGTGTGGCCATATTCAACAATGCGTCGACGGTGAAACGTTCAGTCTGGCCGTTGACCAGATGTGAGATTCGCGGCTGCTTGACCCCGAGTCGCACTGCAGCTTCGGCCTGGGTCCAGCCGTTGTTGGTGATTTGCTGGTTGATCGCCTCGGCAAGCTGCGCCCGCACATCGTCGCAGAGGGCGTGTATCTGTCCAGGCATCCGTTGGCGGCGTCCTTCACTCGTCGGTGATTGCCGCTAAGCATATCCACGCCGTTGCGCCGATTCACGTGAAGATCGCTCCGACGGTACTCAGTCACATAGCCGGGCTGTTCTCGGGTCAACTCGCGGACCCGGTCATGGATGGAGGATCGCTCCAGTCTTGATGTCGCGAAGCGCCCACCATCTTCCGTCGTCGGAAGGCGTGGTGCGCGCAGGCCTCGGCCTATCCGTTGATCAGTGTGGCAGCGTCGTAGGCTGCCTGGCGCAGGGTGTCGGGCCAGCTGACGGCTGCGGTGCGGGAACCGTTGCGGCCCCGCAGGATTCCGACGATGACCGGTGTGGATCCGGTGGCGTCGGTGTAGGTGTAGACCGGTCCCCCGGAATCACCGTGGTCGCTGGTGAGGGTGCCGGGTTTCATCGTGAACCAGCCGTCGTGGACATCGTCGATTTCGCCGCATGATGCTCCGGTCGTGGCGCCGCGGTGGCAGACCACCATTCCTGCCGTTGGTGTGACGCCGGGCTGGGTGATGATCGGTCGGGTCAGGGCGGGGCCGAGCTGGCTGGTCAGGTCCGCATCATCGTTGAGGCTGATGGTTTCGTAGTCGATGACGGTGTCGTCCGGGCCGGTGGAGGTCTGCCCGGCACGGTTGTTGTGGGATGCCATCACGGTGCCGATTGGGGTGCCGGTTTCATCGGTCACGGTACTGCCGTCGTTGCAGTGTCCGGCCGAGTAGCCGATTCGACGGATGGTGTCGATGAACGCGAGGGTGCACTTGGCGCTGCCCTGGATGATGGTCATCCCGGGATACACCAGAGGGCTTCCTGCGCTGGCGGCCGCGATGGGTGCAGAAACGAGTGTCAGCATCACAGCGACCATCAGCGTGATGGCCGCTGTGATGCTTCCTGCGGGTGGTCGGCGGATCATGGTGCAGCCTCCCGCGCCTTTTCCTCTTCGGCGATGAACTCCTCGATCTTCTGGGTGAGGACGCCGACGGCGGTGGCTTTCCTCTTCTGTCGCACCGATCGATACACCAAGGCGAGCTCGAACTGGCGCTTGAGGTCTGGATCCACCCTGAAGCTGATCTGGTCGTAGTCGGCCATACGCGCATCTCGTTTCGCGGGCCGGGATGGTTGCCCTCCCGGAATGCTTGCTTTCCTGCATGTGTACTCCCTATTTGGATTGATTGCTAGAGGACTCACACGCTGGCTTTCCTACTAACTCTCTTGCTGTACTACTTGGTTACTTAGTTCCTCGTTTACAAGTTTCAGATCTAGCAGTCAACATATCTTCCTAATTTATCTGCTAGATAGTTCACTGGTGTCTTAGCTTAACATATTACGTGTTTGCTGTCTTACTTGTTTGCTAGCATTACAGCTATCTCGCTTTCCATCAAGCCTTGGGTCAGGCGAATCCCCTTGCAACCAATCACCGCGACACCGAAGCTGGTTGATGACCACCGCTGACCAGGGACGGGACGAAACCGGGGAGCAGACAGTGAACAGTGCGCCAGCGTTCGACGTCGGGCGCTCCCCCACCGCATCTATGCCTTCGGACGCATCGATCGAAGACGGTCACCGCATCGTTCTTGCCGAGACGCTGATCCTTCCGCCGGAGGCGGTCACGGAGACCTTCGCCATCCTCGCGACACGCGGAAGCGGCAAGTCCGCTACCGCGCACCGCCTTGTCGAGCAGCTCTACCAGGCCGGCCTGCCGACAGTGGTCATCGACGTCAAAGGCGACTGGTGGGGCATCCGATCGTCCGCCGACGGCGCCGGGCCGGGCTTGCCTTTCGTCATCTTCGGCGGCGATCACGCCGATGTTCCCCTCGAACCAACCGCCGGCGAGCTTCTGGCCGACCTGATCGTCGATGACCGGTTACCGGCGGTCCTGGATCTGTCGCACATGCGTAAGGCCAAAGCGCGCGCGTTCGCGACCGCTTTCGTGGAACGTCTCTATGCCCGCAACCGGGATCCTCTTCACGTGGTGATCGACGAGGCTGATGTTCTCATCCCCCAGCGTGCGACCGCAGACACCGCCCGCTTACTCGGCGCGATGGAGGATCTCGCCAAGCGAGGTCGCAGCCGCGGCCTGGGGATGACGGTGGCCACCCAGCGCGGCCAAGAAGTCGCCAAGTCTGTGCTCGAACTAATGGAGACGGTGATCCTGCTGCGCACGACCGGCCCGCGCTCCATCAAAGCCGCCCAGGACTGGATCAGCGTGAACGCCGATTCCACAGGGACGCGGGCCCGTGAGGTTGTCGAGTCCCTACCGACACTGAGGGTCGGCGAGGCCTGGGTGTGGAGCCCGGCATTCTTGAGCCTCCTCCAGCGCGTGCAGCTGCCACTCTTTGAGACGTTCGACTCACACGCCACTCCGCGGCCGGGCCAGGCGCGCGTCATCCCCAAGACACGCGCCGAGATCGATCTGAAGAAGCTCACTGCGGAGATCGCGGCGACGGCCGCCAAGGCCGCCGAGCACGGCGGAGGCAGAGCAGCCCGCGGCAAGAGTGGTGCGCCGGCGCCCGCTGATGACGTTGTTCAGGCGCGTATTGGGGTGCTCGAACAGACGGTGCGTGAACGTGACGCTGAGATCGCGACGTTACGCAGCCGCCTGGCCGAACTGGAAGCGGTGGTATCTGGGCAGGGGCTCGACGAGTCGCTGCGCGCCGCTGCAAACCGCATCGCGGATGTCCTGCAGGTGATCGAGCGGGCGCGGCCCATAGGTAGGCAGGCCACCGGACCCGCACCGGATCAGGCGCCGCAGATCCGGGCCGACGGTCAGCCGAAGGTCGCTGCTGCGGCCCCTGGCGAGGCTCCCGCCGGGCGAGCCGGCGGTCCCCGGACTCTCGCCGGTGATGAGCCGCTGCGGTTTCGCGCGGGCGCTCTTCGGATGATTGAGGCTCTCGGGCGGATGGCTCCGCGGCGACTCACCAAGGCGCAGTGGGCGGTGGTCGCCAAGATGCGGCACACCTCGGGCACCTGGTCGACATATTTCGGTGAGCTGCGTCGGGCCGGCCTGATCGACGAGACCCCGGACGGTTTCACGCTTACCGAGACGGGATTCGCATTCCTCGGTGGCCGGCCGGAGCCGATGAGCGGTGACGAGCTTCGGCAGCATTATCTAGGGATTCTTCGAGCGGGTGCCGGCCGAATGCTGCAAGCGGTGATCGACGCGTATCCCGCCGGATTGTCGCGGGAGGAGATCAGTGCCCGCGCCGGGATTGTGTCGTCTTCGGGGACGTTCTCGACGTACTGGGGCGAACTGGTGCGTAACGGACTCGTCGTCCAGAACGGTTCGTCCTTGACGGCCAGCGACATCCTGATGGATGGCTCGGGGTCCGTTCGCTGATTCTCGTCCGGTGCCCCATTGAGAAGTCTTAGCGTCCGGGCCCGCGGACCCTTACTACATGTTAAACATGTAGTAAGGGCAGCGCGGCCGATCGTGTTCTGCACCACTCCCCTCCCCCACCGGTATGCCGCCCGTCAACAGACGGTATTCCGGTCTCCGGTCGCGATTCACCGTGAATCATCGCCATTGGTGCCCGAGGGCGCCGCGGCTCTTTCGCCGGTGGAGGCAGCGAGGTCGGTTTCCGGGCGCGTTGGAAGTCGGGTGGCGTCGGGTCGTATTGGCCGGCCTTCGTTGTACTCGTCCCAGATGAGCTTTAGCTGGGCGTCGAATGCATCGCGGACGAATTGTGCGAGTGGGTATTCTCGCCCGGTCTCCCGGGCGACTAGGCGTACTGCAGCGCGGGCCATCTCATGCCGATCATGGTCGACATTGACGGTACTGTGCGGGCGCACCATCAGATGGCCTTCACCTCGGGGAACAGTCCGATGGCGATGAAATGGTCGAGTACCTTGATGTATTCGAGGGTTGTCTTACGGGCGTTCCGGAAGAGTGGGACCGGGGTGTAGAAGCTGTACGCCTCCGGGACGCCGACGGCCTGGCCGATCGACGGGGCCACCAGGTCGCCGTAGCCTTCTCGCAGGTCTGCGACGCTCTCCTGGTAGAGCTTCCTTTTGTTGGTGGGGACGTCGCAGACGATGATTCCCTTCAGCGTGATGGCGAGATCGCGATCCTCGTTCACGGCGGCAATAAGGTTCTCCAGCTTGCCGATCCCCTCAATCTCCTTGGGTTTGGGCAGCGTGCACGTTAGGACACCGGAGGCACCGTTCGTCTGGTCGACCTGGGTGGCCAAGATCGCCGACAGTGTCAACGCACCCTTCACACCCGGTGCGTCGATCAGCGTGACGTCTACTGGAGGCGCTGCGGATATTGCCCGGCGTAGCCGCGTCACTCCCCCGGTGATGTGTCCCAAGCGTTCCTTCATTTCATCAAGAGTTGGGAAATAGGCTGGGACAACGGTGAGGTTCTCGATGTCGGACTCGTCGTCGAAGATCGGCAGCCCCTCCTCTGAGATTCCCGCCGGCGCTAGTGCTGGCCTCTCCACGTCGGCGATCGTTGCCGCCTCGGCGAGCACGTCAGCCACGGTCAGTTCGTTCTCGTCGAGGTCTGCGTATCCGAGCTGTCGGCTGGCATTGCCCTGTGGATCGAAGTCGATCACGCGGACACTGGCACCTCTACTGGCGCACAGTACGGCCAACGAGGTGACACTGGTTGTCTTGCCGGCCGACCCGGCGATAGTCGCAGTGGCATAGATGCTCACGATGTAGGGCCTTCCTTTGGATGTTCTGATTCACGGTGAATCGGTGTCGAGGTGAGTAGATGCGTCGGCATCGACGCGGTGTTGTTGGATGCGGTGCGGTGGATATGCGGGATAGGCGATTCACGGTGAATCGATATTCCTGAGAGGCGGCGCCGCGTGACGATGTGGGGATAACGCGCGATCGATGTAGCCGCGCTTTTCCCGAGTTGCGGGTGCCCGACATACCTGGGTATGGCCGTGGCGTCCCCAATGGGCGATTCACGGTGAATCAGGTATCGGAAACGGTCCCGCAAGCCAGGGAGACGGGAGGTGTTCCACAGGCAGGCAGAGTGCTCGTACTCGTCGTACTCCCCCATGCCTGATTCACGGTGAATCAGATTCTCGCCCCTCGATGGAGATGATTCACGGTGAATCATGCGGCGGGTTCGGTCCCGCAAGCTACGGAGACCGGAGGCGTCCCGGCGGGCAGAGTGCCCGACCTCCCCCACATCCGATTCACGGTGAATCAGGAACCGTGGGCGCCGCTCAGTTGATTCACCGTGAATCAGGCGGCCTAGGGACATCGATATCGGCGCGGCATCCCAACCCACCACCGTGTCGGCAGCAGCAGGGTCTGATTCACCGTGAATCGGGCCACGGCGGACAAGAAGAGGCGCGTGCTGATAGCAGCGTCGGTGATTCACGGTGAATCAGTTCTCGGTGATGTTGTCGAGTTGCTCGCGCTCCCACGGTCCTGGCTCATATTTGGCTCGATCCCGAAGCAGCGTGTAGTAGAGCTTGTCGACCTCGCCCCACTGCGACTTTGCCCCCGCGTGGATCTCGTAGGTGGCCAGAGCGGTCGTCCACGCTCGTGCTAGCCGCGCTTTGGCATTCGTCGGTGCTGGCATGGTGTCGAGTCCCCACTTGTTCGCGAGGGCATCGACCGCTGACCAGTCGACTTCGGCGATGGTATTCAGTGCATAGAGGTCGGCGAAAATCTGAAGCATATCGGTCTTGGGTGGCGGTTCGAGCGCGATACGTTCCGCGGCGGCGCGGCGACTTTTCGTTGCCGCCGCGCGGCCTGCAGTCGACTTCTCGGTCTTCTGCTTTGTAGGCGTCGGAGGCGCGGTGGGCTCCGCCCCGTCCTGGGCGTTGGGGGTCGATGTCGACCCGGTCCCCGTTGGCGCGGTGGGGGAGGGGAGTGGTTCTGGATCGACTGGTGTAGGCGCTTCGATGCTGTAGTAGGCGAGTGCGCCGGTATCGTCGATCGCCGCTACCACCGTGCTGGGGTCCGTAACGGTGTCGTAGATGCGATGACGGCGTGCGGTTGCCGCATCTCCGAAGTGTGTCGAGGGGTCGATGAGTTCGATGCCTTGGTCGTTGGCCATGGCGCGGGAGCGCCGCTCAGCGATCACCCGTTCTGCGGCCTGTCTCATCAGGATGCCGCTCTTCTGGGTGAGATCGAAGGCGCGGAACTGTTCTTCTCGGCGCGCATCCGTGTCTTGGTCGGGGTCGGGGTCGTTCTGGAAGGACCGGACGGGTCCATAGGGCAGGAGTGAGCCGAGCGTCGACCCTTCGGTGGGGGAGAGCTGCTTGTCGCGGACCGCGTCTTGCAGTGTCTTTTCGAGGAAGATTAGCGATAGCCTGCGCTGCACGGTTGGTTGGCTGATCCCGACCGCTTTGCCGATCTCGCGTTGCGAGATGTGCAGCTCTTCCGCGAGTCTGGCGAGGAACTCTGCCTCGGCCAGGGGCGAGAGGCCTTCGCGCGCGTGGTTCTCCTTGAACATCTCCAGGAGTCCACCGTCTGGAGTGTCGAGGATCGTGTCGTCGACGATGACTGGCATTGCGGCGGTATCGGTGGCCAGTGCGGCCGCCCTGCGGCGGTGTCCGTAGATGAGGACGTACTCGCCGTGTGTGTCGCCCGTGAGCGAGTGTGGCCACCGCGCTGTGAATGCCTTGCGTGTCACCGCGGCTGCGGCGATGCGGACACCCTTTTCCTCGACAGAGACAAGAAGCTCTTTCCAGCCTTCATCGTCGTCATCGACGATGGAGCGGCTCGCGTCGTTGAAGGGGTGGGGGATGAGGGCGGTGGGCTCGATCTGCACCACGCTCAAACCTTGGGCGATCGCCTCGTCTGGGGTCAGTCCGCTAAGCATTCCGGCGCGAGAGGCCGGCGTTGTGGATGCGTCTGCTCGAACACGCGTGACGGATCGGCGTGAAGTGGTGCCGGCGCTACGTTTGATCGTGCGGGCCTTCGGCAGTTGGATGTCGGTTGTCTCTGATGAGTTGGTGGCCACAGGTTATCCCTTCAGCAATCGGTACATGTAGGGAATGTATCGGGGGTTTGGGTCGTGTTCCAGGGGACACGCCCACGCGGCAGTCGATTCACGGTGAATCAGCGGTTGCTGGCGTCGTTGAAATGGCGAAAACGCCGTATTGGCCCTTGATTCGCACGTAGACGCATGTGCCGCATTCCCCGGTGTGCTCTATCGACCAGCAGCCTGTTAGGCCGTCTGTGGCGGCGTGAGAACGTTGCCGGTTGTGAGCTGCGGCGATGCAGCCCTAGACGACTCTCTTGACCACGATGGACCCTGTGGGTGCATCGCTGTACTTCACCGGCACACCAGACTGCTGCGCCTCGATGACTTTTCCGTCGCCAGCATAGATCTGTACATGCTCCGGCACACCTGGGGACGAGAAGTTGGAGAAGATCAGATCACCGGCCCGGGCGTTCGATGGGTCGATGCGTTCACCGACATGGATCTGCTCATAAGTGGTGCGGGGCAGCAGGACTCGGCCATCAGTAGCCTGCGCGACGGCGAATTGGGAAAGGCCGCTGCAGTCGAAGCCGCCGCCGGTGGGTCCGCCGGCCCCGCCGCCGCCCCAGATGTACGGCAGCCCTAGGGCGCGGTCGGCGTTCTTCACCACGCGCGCGCCGGTGCTCGCGTCGTGGTCGGGTTGGTCGTTGTCGTCGACGTCGCCTTGCGGCGCGGTGTCGGCGGCGCTGGCCGCAGTAGTTGCTGCTTGGGTCAGCGGTTGTAGGAGGGAGCTGAGTCCTGCGCCGCTGGGCATGCCCGCGCCGGTGGGCATGCCACCTGTCGGCATGCCCATGGGCATGCCTGACGGCATCATCGGCTGCGCGGGCAGGCCGGCAGGTTCGGCCGCCATCTTGGCCTGACCGAAGAGGGGATTTGCGGTTGGGTCGGGGGAGGCTGTGCCGGCCAGTAGGTCGTCGGTGTGATCGCCTTCCAAGTCCTCGCTCTGGTCGGTCAGCGGATCGCTGCCGTCTTTCGGGTGCTTGTGCTCAGGATCGGTGGGGTCGGTCCCCGTGGGGTGTTCCTCGGTCTCGGGGAGGTTCGCGGTGGCGTCGTCGACGTTGGCGGCCGCGTCGCCGTATTGGGTAGCGATATCGAATACGAGCGATTGTGTTTCTGCGATGCGCCCCTGGCCGGCGACGGCGAGCGCAACTTTGCCTTCCGGGGTGCCGGCGAAAGGTTCGAGCTGTTCTTTGTCGGTCTGCCAACCGGTTTCGATGGCGTCCAGACCGTTGTGGGCGTTCCTGGCGATGTCGGGCCCTACCGACATAGCGGTGATGGCCGCCGTGTGTGCGTCGGTGAGCTTGCCGCGAAGCCCGAGTAGGCGAGTGGAAGTGGTTTCGGCGGCGCCGGCGGCCTGGCCGTTCCAGCCCTGAGGATTCTCGGGAGCACCGGGTTGGGTTGGGGCGCTGGGGACCGCTCCTTGTCCGCTACCCAGGAGGGTGCGAGCTTCCCGGATGACGGCGTCCACCGCCTCGACGACACTGGTCATGGTCAGTAACCTCCGCCCTGGGAACGGGGGTTTGCCTGGGCGATCTTCGTAGCGAGGTCGACACCGCTCGGGGAAACGTGGTATTTGGGGTCGCTGATGACGTAGTTCATGGATGCGGCGATATTGGCGACCGGGTCGAAGATGTCCTTGCTGGTGCCAGGCACCCAGAAGGCTTCGAAGGTGCTGGGTGTGACCTGCGCAAGGCCGCGGGAGGATCCTCGATGCCCCCCGTCGGCCATCATCGGACCAACGGCGTTCGAATCGCCGTTGGCGATCGCATGGACTCTGCCGCTCGACTCGCGGTCAATCAGCGTCTGGTAGCCCTCTTGCCAGCGCTGGCGCGCTTGTGGATCGGTGATGCCGAGCGCGTCGAGGGCTCCGTCGATCGCCTCCCTGATCGTGCGCGGTTGTCCGGTGTGTTTGGAGGGTTGAGCACCGCTGCTCGGGATGTCCTCGGCGCCACCGGTGGCGGTGGTGGACGGCGAGGGGCTGCCGGCGGCGGCCTGCATGAACGGGCTGAGCATCCCGCCGAGGGGCGCCGCGCCCGCCGGGAGCGCGGAGGCCATCGGCATAAACGCTGCGGGCATACCCATTGCGGCCGGGATCATCCCGGCCGCAGCGGGCAGCATGTTGGACATTGCTGCGGTGGGTGCTGAATTCGCGCCCACCGAACCGTCCATCGGGCCAGTGGGCATCGGCGCACCTCCGGCCAGCGCTACATCTGGGCCGGGGGTCGCTGTCGTCGACAGGCCGGGCGAGGGTGGTGCGCCGCCGTCGCCTTCAGGATCCGGCTGCTTCTGCACAGGTATGGGATTGGGCAGGGTAGCGGTGTGTTTGCGCACCTCAGCGGCAGCGTCGGCGTACTTGGCGGTGGTCGCTGAGATGAGGACAACGGCTTCACCGATGGTCATCTGCGCTTGAGGCATCAGCGCGGCATCGCGCGGGCCGGGGGAGGGCAGTACGCCGGCGGCGGCCTTGGCGTGTTCCCATTCGACGGCGATCACGTCGAGCTGGGTCGTGGCGTCCCCGGCGATCCTGTTGGCCGATTCGGTGGCGGTGGCCACGCCGCCCGCGGCGGTGTTCAGGTTCTGTCGCGCCTGCTGCAGCGAGGTGCCAGCGGCGATCGCAGCGTCGTGAGCGTTGCCCGTCCAGTCGGCGCTGGGGAATTCAGGCAGCGCCGATGGTGACGGCGACGTCGGGGTAGTCGGTGCGGGTGTCGTTCCGACGATTTCGCGTACGCCTTTGAGGTAGTCGTCGACGACCTGCTCAACTGTCATGGTTGGGTTGGGCGGGCAGTCCGAAGCCCGGATCGCTCGGCGGCTTGATTGGTCCTGTGGTGGGCTTCGTGGTTCCCGGGCTGGCCATCACGGCCGATGTGGGAGTCGAGCTGCTCGGGTCTGAGCCGTGCGGGGCCGTCGGCGCTGTTACCGGCGGGCTTCCTGGCGCGCCGGGTGTGGCGCCGGTCGCCGGGGCGGGTGCATCGGCGGTTGCGGTCGGATCGAAGAATCCCTTGAAGCCGGGCATGTCGTTGATCACGCCGAGCGGCTGCAGCTTTCCGTCCGGGCCGATCAATTGGCCATTGCCGGCGACGATCGCGGTGTGGTCGGAAAAGACCACGATGTCACCGGGTTTCACGTCGGCGGGGTCGACCTTCTTGCCGAGTTCGGCGCCGTCGGTGGGAAGCTCCACACCAGTTCCGGCGTATGCGGCCGTCGCGACATCGCCGCTGTCGGGGGTCCGGGTGAGTGCCTGGCGTACCGCGGCCGCGCCCTGAGGTGTTCGCGCGGTGACAACCTGGCCACTTGGCAGCGTGACGTCCTTGCTCGCGGGTGCATTCCCCGCAGCATCGGGCGCAGGCTTGGCTGGTGGCGGCGCAGCACCTGCAGGGGGAGCCGCAGCTGGGCCGGGCGGGGCGCCTGCCGGCGGAGGAGCGGCACCGGTACCGGCTGGTGTCCCCACCGTCGGCGGTGGTGCGGCTGGGTCGGTCACCGGCGCGGGCTTGAGCGCATCGCTGGGCTTGGACAGGTCCGCTGGCTTCAGATCGTCCTTGTTGCGCGCGGGGGAACTCAGCGGAGGCGGTGCACCAAGACCCGCCGGCGCACCGAGGCCTCCTCCGCCCAGGCTGGGCATGCCTAGGCCGGGCCCGCCGCCCAGGCTGGGCATGCCCATTCCAGGCATTCCCATTCCCAGGTTGCGCAGGCTGTCAGCGATGCCGTCGGCGTTGCCAGCCTTTTCCTGCACGTTCTGCTTCAGTTCGTCGAGTTGCTGCTGCAGCGCGGCGAGCCTGCCCGCGTCGGCCTCCGGGGTGCCACCTTGTGCCGCGAGTGCCGGACCCAGATCACCGCCGCCGCTGAGGATTTGATCATGCGCTGTCCGGCCGGCATCGGAATTGTTCCCGGTCTCATCGGCCGCGGTCTCGCCAGCCTTGTGCATCTCCTCGATCTGCTTCTGCATATCGGCGAGCACCTGGTTGATCTTGTCGATCTGCTCCTGTGTTGGCCCCTGCCCGTTGGGCGGTGGTGTCGCCGGTGGAGGTTGGGGCGGCGGCGGCATCTTCGGATGGTCACCCGAGCCGAAAAGTTCGCGTCCGATGTCAAACAGTTCCCGGAAAACGGGGCCGACCACCAGCCCCGCCGGCCCAAATGGAGCCCCAGCGGCGGCGCTCAAGATGTCGCCCGGATCGAGCAGATCCTCAAAAGACATGAGCTGCTTGCGCCCCTTTCCTGGTCCCGCCAGCGAATACAGCGGGTTTGCCTACGACGCTAAGGCCGTACGCAGGCTGTTCTCAAGAGGAGCTGCGCTGGACCGCCAGACGGCTCGTCGGCGACAAGCTGGACACGCAGAGGCGGCCATCGTTGTCGTCTTGCCACATCACCGTGACCACGCCATCGTCGGCGACATCGATGCCGTCAACCTCACCGACGTGCCCATCGTCGAAGGACACGACATCCTTGGGCTGCAGATCCCGAGGCGCCAGCATCAGTTCTTCCATACCCTCGTTTTCGGCTTCCCGGATGATCTCAGCGACATCGAATCCGAGACGTGAATCTCCATCGAACGAGGTGACTTTCCGGAAGAAGTTGGTGGGATCGAGGTCGGGCCGCTCCGACAGCGCGAACCACGGCGCATCCGCGATCTCGTTCCACGAAATCCCGTCGAGCATCAGCGGTAGCTCCGGCACGTATCGGGGGACAAGCGTCACGGGGGGCCGGAGTTGTTCGATGACGGCGGCCTCCTCGGGGACCGTGCTGTTGGCCGCTGGAGTGAAGTAGTACTGGGTCTCCCGTGGATCTTGGTGTGTGCCCGTGGACATGCCGCGACCCTTGATCCGAGGAATGTAGCGGCCGACATAGCTGTCGTCCCAGAGCATTTCGGCCGCGATCCGTGATATCGGGCCGACCGACACGCGGTTGCCGAAGTTGTCGCGGGCCTCGGTGTCGATCAGGGTGTGGTCCGGCCGTTGCATGCCGACCACAAGGTGCATCCGCGCGGTCCGCGCCAGGCGCGCCAGTTCGCCGAGCTCTGTCAATGTCGGGCATTCCTTGGCGCCGTTCTTCGGTTTCAGGTTGGCCCACAGCCGTTCGAGTACAACTTTGAACTGGGCTGCCTCGTCGACGACGATGAGGTACGGCAGGTTGTGCTCCCACTGCGATTGGTCCCAGCGAGCTCGCGCGTTGCGGTCCTCCATGAGCATGTACATGCGGTGGATGGTGGCGATCGACTCGAACGGGTCGCTGCTGATGATGTGCACGTTGGGCCAGCCCACGAAGTCGGAGTACGAGCCGCCCTTGAAGTCGACGAGAACCACCGCCCAGCCGCGCAGCGCGGCCATCATGATCAGGCCGCGGAGGTAGACCGTCTTGCCAGCGCCGGTTTTTCCGCTGACGAGGGTGTGGGGCGAATCCAGCGGATCCCATTCCTGGATGCCCAGGTCGAGGTCGACACCGTAGGCGAACCGTGTCTGGCGGTATTGGCCGATCGCTTCTTCGATCGTCCGGACAGCGGGAATTGGCTTGGTGAACAGCGGGAATGGGAGCACCGGTTTGGGGGTGAACGTCACAGTCGATGCCGGCATGTCCCATTTGACCCGCCAAGTGCCACCAACAAGTTCGGTGAGGTTCTGTTCGGCGACCCGTTTACGGAAGTCGCCCATCAGTTTCTTGGCGATCGCGTGCTTGATGGTGAACCCGTCGGCGAGAGTTCCTGTCACGGTGGCAGACGATTCGAAGATGTCGCGGGCCTTGCGGGTGAGGTCGGCCAGCTCCTCATCCATCTGCTCGGGGACGAACTGTGTGGCGGTGAATACCAGCGCTGACGGGTCGGCGCTGACGCGATAGTGGGCGTCACAATGGGTGCGCAGGGCGCGGCGGATGGTGGTGGCGGGATCGAGGCGTCGGGCGGTGGTGGTTGTTGTCGTGCCGATGGCGTCGTCGAGTTCGAGCCGGTCGTCGTTAGAGGGCAGTGTGGCTGTCATCGGGCGGCCTGCTCGGATGGTGATCGTCTGGGGCGCTGCGGCTTTGGCGTCCCATTTCGCCTGTGGGACGACCTGCAGTGAGGGTTGCTTGTGGCCGAGCGGGGCGTAGAGCGCCTGGATTAGGGTGCCGCGTAATTGCAGGCGGGCGCACCGCAGTCGGTAGGGCTCGATGGTGAGGCCGGCGGTGGCGATGCCGGCGGCCAGGGCGATTCCAATCGCGGTGACGAATGGCATCGCGAGAAGCCAGCGGGCGGCGCCGGTTGTCACTGCGAAAGCCGCCGATGCGGTGCCGATGGTCGCTGGGCCCACCGGCAGTGCAAGCGTCCATTTTTCGGGCTCGGCCGCCGACGGCTCACCGGGGCGTGCGCCGTGCCACACGATGCCTGCAGTAACGAGGGCAATCAGCGTCGCGCCGATGACCGCGGCCGCAGTCGGGATGTCCACGGAGGCCGCCAGGTCGGTGTTCTTGCGTAGGTACCGGTATCCCAGGTAGCCGGCACCACCGACGATGACCAGGATGCCCAGCAGCACAGCTGCGGGGTTCTCCTCATCTGCGGTCTTGCGCGTCTGGCCACTGGTCACCTCAGGGGAACCTCGCTGGGGCGAAATACGGCGTCATGGGCGGTGCGGTCCCAGGCCACCACATAGGTAGGCGCGCTGGGGTGGCGCAACCGATCAAGAACCTGCTGGGGGAGCTGCTCGGCGGGCACGTGGAATTCGCGGACCGGCTTGGGCCGCGGACGCGGCGAGTTGGCGACGGCAGCGAGGCGAGCGAACAGCGATGATCTCACCTCATCCACTTTTGAGGCCGTTCGCCCCGTTCTCAAGAGGACCAGTTCACCGGAGCGTTATAGGTTGTCCTGCAGCGGTTTTGACCCAGGCTAGGTAGCTGTTAGGAAGGCGCCTTCGATGGTCAGGAGAAAGACGTCCCTTAGGTAACGCGAATGTTCGGGCTAGCGGTCGTCGAGTGAGCCCCACAGTGCCCGCAGTGCACCGTCGAGGCGTTGGTTGGACATCGGGGCGTAGGTCAGATGGGTTTGGCGATCTACGCCGACGTGAGGCCAGGCGAGGACGCGTCCGTAGTTCTCGGTGTCGAGGAGGGACACTGCCGTTTTGGTGCGGCGGGTGACGTCGTCGACGCGGCGCATTGCGGTGATTTCTGTGACGACGTCGGGTTTGGACGAGGCGTTGAGGATGGCGGCGTCGTGGGGGTCGAGGCCGTGTTCGATGAGTCGGTCGGTGGCGTGTCCGGGGGCTGTGTCGGCGATGCGTGCCGCCTCCGCGGCGGTGAGCTGGATGAGATCTGTGAGGGGGGCCGGTTCGATGGTGCCTAGGTTGACGGCGAGGACTGCTGTGGTGGCGGTGAGCCAGTCGGCGGCCGGCACCTGTTGGACCAGAAAGATGTGGCGGGTGCGGCTGGCGACGACGTACTGGCCGAAGCGGGAGGCGATGGCGACGCGCAACATGGTGTTGGGCTCGTGGAGCGGGATGATCCGGATAGCGAGTGTTTCTTCGGCATGCGCGATGGTGCGAACCAGACTGGTGACTTCGGGCAGTGTTCCGTTGGCAGTGAGGATGCCGCGTTCGGTGAGGCGATCTCGTTGCAGCTGTTTCCACGGTTCGGCGAGGTCGGGGCCGGTCATGGGGTTGTACAGCGCGAGGACTTCGGGCAAGCGGCCACTGAGGTCGAGGTGTTCCACGAGGTAGGCGCCCTCGTCGACGCTGATCTCGAATCCGTCCGTAGTGGTGTCATTAGCCATCATCTAGACACTCTTTCCTGAGGTCAATGCATTCTGTTCAGTTATAGAACGCGGCGGGCCTGCGCGCCGGAAGGCAGGTTGCTGATGTGCACCGGTACACCTCGCTGCGGGGCTTCGATGACTTGCCCATTTCCGATGTAGATCGCGACGTGTTCGGGGACACCCGGCGACGACCAATTGGAGAAGACCAGGTCACCTGGGGCGAGTGCGTTGAGCGGTACCGCGGTTCCGGCGTGAATCTGCTCGTAGGTTGTGCGGGGCAGGATTACGCGGCCGCCGGATGCGCGGGCGACGGCCCACTGGGTAAGACCGCTGCAGTCGAATCCGCCGCCGGTGGGCCCTAGCGCGCCGCCGCCGCCCCAGACGTAGGGGAGGCCGAGCGCGTCATGGGCGATACGTGCGGCGTTGGCGCCAGCGCCGCTACCGGCGACTCCCGCGTGCAGCGAGTCGGTCGAGCCGGCTGCTGCCAGGTAGTTGTGGATGAGAGATCGGACGAACTGAGCGTCGGTGAGTTTGTCGCGTGCTGAGGAGCTAACCACGCTGCCGGCCTCGTCGAGCGCCTTGCGCATTGCCGTCATGACCGCGGTTTGCGCCTCGGGGGTGTCGCCCTGGACACCGGCCGACATGAGGGCAGTTTCCACGTCGTCGATGACGCCTTGGATTTTCGCGCGATCTTCTTCGGTGCGGGCAGACGACAGGCCCAGGATCTCGCCGAGTTGGCGTTCGACGTCGCGCATCGCGCCGACTTGGCGGGCCAGGGCCTCGTTCTTGTTGCGGGCCGCGTCGGCGGCGGGGCCTTCGCCGACCAGGGAGCCTAGGGGGCCGGCGAGACTGTCGGCGCCGCTTGTGTTGACGCGGCCCGAGGGGGTTCCGGGGGGTGCGCCGGTGCCGAGTTGGTTTGCGAGCGCGGCGAGTTGGGGCATGACGGCTGATGCGAGTGCCGGGATGAGGCTTCCGGCGCCCTGGAGTGCGGCCGCGGGGATGCCGGTGGCGGCGTTGATGAGCGGGCTCGCCAGCTGGGGGCCGAGACTGGCCAGTTGGCCGAGGGCGTCTGGTGACGGACCTGGATCCGGTGGAGTGTCGGCTGATGCGTCGCTGTCGGAGTCGCTGTCGGCGTTGTTGTGGTCGCCTTTGTGATCGGCTTCCGAATCCTTTTTGTCGTCTTCCAGTTTGGTGTCGCCCGAGGGGGTTGCAGTGGTGGCCGGGACGGTTCCGGTGCCATTGGGGCTCTGGCCGTTTGGTGTCGTGGCGCCCGGCGCGGCAGGAGCGGCGGTAGTGGTGGGAGGTGGTGTCGTGCCTGGCGCCGACGTGCCGGGCAACGGTGGTGGCTTGACCGGCACCGGGCCCTCGGACTGACCGGTGGCCTGCGCGGGGTGCGGGGGATTCGCGGTGGAGGGATGATTCTCGGCCTCGCTGGTGGCCGGATCTTCGGCGGTGGCGATGGGTGCGGAGGGTTGGGTCATGCGGCGGGGCCTCCCTCGATGCGTCGGATCACGCGGTTCGGCCCGATGCGGGTCCACTCCGGCGCTGAGTGCCCGGGCAGCACCGTGACCATGGTGTCGGCGTCGATGGCGATGCCGGCCAGGTGTGGGCCCGCGCCCGCGCTGATGTCGATGTAGACGGCGTCACCCGGTTCGGGGTCGGCGACCACGCGGTATCCGATCTGCAGCTGTTCGGCGATGGTGGTGGGAATGGCGGTTCCTAGGGTGCTTGACAGGATCGAGGCGACGTAACCGGCGGAGTCGGCGGTGTTGGCTGGCTGCGTGGTCGGTTGCGCCGGGATGGGCTCGTTGGTCGCAGATTGTGCGGCGGTGGTGGTGGCGGTCTGGTCGGTGCCCACACTGCGCTGGGCGGCGGCAGCGATGTCAGGTCCGGCGGGGTTGTGGCCGGGTGCAGCAGCCGGCAACGGCGTGGTCAGTGCGTGTAGGCAGTTCGCGGCGGCGGGCGCGGTGGACATGGCCGAGCTGGCCTGGTCCGGGTTGAGCACGGTGGTTGCCGTTGAGGTCGCGGCAATTGTGGTCGGGGGTGCGGGTTGGG
This sequence comes from Mycobacterium sp. 050272, assembly GCF_039023525.1. Taxonomy (NCBI): domain Bacteria; kingdom Bacillati; phylum Actinomycetota; class Actinomycetes; order Mycobacteriales; family Mycobacteriaceae; genus Mycobacterium; species Mycobacterium sp. 050272. The sequence continues at coordinate 273,188 of NZ_JBCHKV010000006.1, forward strand.
CTGTCTGCTGGGTGGTGGTCGGGGCGGCGGAGGTCAGTGCAGTAGCAGCGGTGCTGGAGGTTTCGGCTGGCGCGGGCAGTGCCCCAAGGCGGGTTTGGGCGTCGGCGATGTACTGGGTGAAGTCTTCGGCCGTCAGTCCGGTGATTTGTGCTGCCAGCTGGCTGGGATCCGTATCGCGCCAGCGGGGTTCCGTGTCGACCATGTGGTCGAGGGCCAGTGCGGTGGATACCTCTGGGGTCATGAGATCGGCGGCGCTGCCCCAGGACAGCGGCAGCCCAAGGGCGCCGGCGCCGCCGTCGTTGAGAACTGCGCTATGCGCATAGCGCTGCGTGTCGGCGTCGCTGGCGTTTGCGGCGTTAGCCAGCCCAGTTGCACGCATAGCGATCGCCACGGTCACGGTTGCCCCCTGTCTGCCAAATCCCAGTGTTTCGGCGGTCTGCTCGATCTTCAACAGGACTTCCTGCGCAGATGGGGCGTCATTGGGGGGGTTTGCCACGATGGCCCCCCGGATGCCGAGCGCCGCGGTGCAGGTTGCGAAGAACTGCTGGGTTCCCTGACCTGGCAGGGCCATCATGGTGATCGCAATCGGCAGGGCGAGCATGCACAGAAGCGCGGCAACCGCCGCGGCCAGGGCCATTTTGACGGCGGTGGTCATCACCTATCGCCGTCCCATCAGTTCGCCTCGGATGTCGGCGTAGAACTCCGGCATGGCGTCGGGATCGTCGGTGCGCGGTTCGCCGCTCTGGTGAGCCAGCGCGGCGATCGCCGGGTGGATCGCCGGCGCCGAGCCGCCGTGGTGCCGGCAGGAGTCAGCCGCGTTGATGCAATAGCCGCCGCGGGTGGTAGGTGCTCCGCACAGGTGCGGGAATCGCTGACGGTGCTCGGCGACGCTCGCAGCGTGGGGCAGCGTAGGGCCAGGAATGCGTTCGGCGCCATAGAGGCGTTCAGAAGGGGCGGCCAGGATGGGCTCGGCGGCCTGCCCGCCACCGACTGGCGGCGCCGGCGCTCCCGATTGGGAATAGCTGTTATGGGCGCCCGTGGCGGTGACCTGGTCAATGATCGACCGCTGGCCACTGACCACGCGGACCCCGGCGCCGGCGCTCGTCCTTACCTCCTCGATCTGATCGAAGGGCAGCCGATCGTCCAGGTTGACCAGGCGCACGGACTGGTCGTTCACCCTGCCAACGACGTCCCAACCACCCGAATAACGGATCCGGTCACCTACTTCGACGGTTTCTGCGTCCCAAGCAGGCGTCTCAAGTTCCGTGGCAGCAGGGGTCTGCTGAGCTGATGTTTCGGCCTTGGCTCTGCGTGATCCCTTGAGGTTCCTGATGCTCGCCCTGTTTTGCAGTTGGTCGGCAGCGCCGAGGAACGGCGCGGCCTCGGGGGCCGCTGCGGCGATGCCGAGCTTTGCGGCAGTGGTGGCGCCGTGGCGGGCGAGGCTGGTGACTCGGTGGGTCGCGTTCGGGATTGCGGTGAGCGGGTCGAGGCGTTCGAGAATGTTTGTGGCCCCGGACATTTCACCCTGGGATCCATTGAATCGTTGCAGGGCCTGGACGGTGCGCTCGCGGGCCTTGAGGATGCCTTTGCGGACCTTGCGCAGGGCTATGAAGATCGCGACAAGCATCAGCGAGACCAGGGGCATAGCGACGACGAGATCGCCGCCGGCCGCGGAGAACATGGCACCGGCAAGTGTCCCGGTAAGACCGACGATGGCGACCATCCCTGTCATGCCGGCGAAGGAGAACACCGCATCGAGGGCGGCTTTGAGCGCGAGGTTTTGGCTCGCGCCGGGGATCCATCCGGTGATGAGGGCGACGATGCCGACGATCGCCCAGAACACTGCCGATAGCGCGAGGATGACGACCTGGACGCACAGGTAGGTGAAGACGATCGCGACGGCCAGCGCGAAGATGATCGCAACGAAGGCGATGATTTTCCTGCTGGTGGGATCGCTCATGGCGTAGTCGTGGAGGTCTTGTCCGCCTGGACAGTTCTGGGCGACGGCGTCTTTGACCTTGTCGACGGGTCCGCTGGTGATTGCTGTGGACCATGCTTGACCGCAGTTGTAGGGCGGTGCGTCGAGGTCTTGTCCAAAGTTCCAGATGAGGGTGGGGGTGCGGGCGAAGTGGTCGGCGAGCGACTGCGACAGGGCATCTACCGCTTGTTGCCCCTCTAGGGGCTTTCCGGACAGCTCACTGCTGATTTCCACGCCGATGTCGCGGCCCATCGTCAGCGCGCCGTTCGGGCCGAGGAGTTCGCTGACCGGTTTGTTGGCCAGAGCGATCGAGATGTAAGCCAGCAGGATGGCCGTGGTGATCTGCGCTGCCGCTTTCCCGACTTTGCCGAGCGCGAACGTCACCGCGATGATGGACGCGGCGATCAGGCCGATTGCGGTCAGCACCACAGGGTTGTGCACCATCACGGTCAGCTGGTGGCCGATGAAGTCGAACGGCTGTGAGATGACCTTGAGCCACTTGAAGGACAGCACGTTGTTCACCAGCCAGATCGGCGTGGCGATGATGCCCAGGAACAGGCTGTAGAACCAATGCATGCTCAGGGCTGGCGGTGCGGCGGCGGGATCGGTCAGCGAGCCGTTGTTCAGCGATAAGCCGTAGGAGCCAAGTGGCACATGCGCGCTGTCGGTGACACCGATCCACAGGATTGCCGCGGTCGCGCCGGTGCTGGCCCAGGCGGGGGCCGCGTTGATGATGCTCATCATCGCTGGAGTCAGCAGCAGCACAACGCGGCGCCAGGCTCGGGCGGCGATGCGGAATGGATTGCGGTTCATGCGGCCGCCCCAGGAGTCGTGCTCACCGCGGCGGCGCGGTCGCCGCGCGCCGGCAGCTTGATCTTGATCTCGACGAGCCGGCCGCGGATGTCCTTCATCAGGCATTCTCCGCGACGCTCTGGAGGGGTTTCGCCGTCCTCGCCGGTCCCGGGACTGGTGTCGGTCATCAGTTGCTTGACCAGGTTGCGGTCGCGGGCCGCGTCCTTGCTGGCCATGCGCAGTTCCTCGGTGGCGAGTGTTTCGTCGACTTGGCGGAACAGGAACAGGGTCGGGATGAGGTGGGTGAACCGTCGGAAGTGCGCTGGATCCTGGGAGGCCAATCCGATCGCGCAGTCGTGTTTGCGCCCGTCGATGACGAAGTCCTCGATGATCCCGTCCCCGATGGCCGACCGGGTCAGATGGCGAGCCTCATCGAGCAGGAAGAGGCCGAAGCGCGGATCGGGATCATCGGGCTCTGAGAACAGCACCTGCCGGGCGATGGTGGCAAACAGTGTGTAGATGACGTCGCCGAAGAGCTTGGTGGGATCGTCGGCCAGGCTGCTCTTCTCGTCCGGTAGGGAGAGTCTGTTGGTGCGCAGCACCACGAACGGTGCGTCCAGCGGCAGCGGTGGCAGGTCGTTGGCGAACAGGACACGGGCGTAGGTGCGTTGCGACCAGAAGCGAAGTTGGGAAGCGACTTTCGCGATCACCGCGGGTGCGGCATCAGCGACAGCTCCGGTGGCCAGGCTGGGGTTGCGGACCAGGTTGGCGGTGTGGGTGACCAGTTCCGGCAGGCCTTTGATCTTGTGCCGTGCCCGGTAATTCGGCTCGATGAGATCAGACAGCAGGGTGGATTCGGGGCTGCCCGATTTGATTTGGAAGAGGCGCATGAGGACGGGCAGGATGCGCTCGGCGACGTCGGCGCCGGGCACCACCCGCAGCAGGTCCAGCGTGTACTGGGGGTTGGTCGGATCGATGACGACCGCGTTGGCTACGGATTCGGCGAATGACACGTACTCGCCCATGGGGGAGCGGTCTATGGCGAACACCTGGCCGCCGTGATCGACGGTGAGACCACCGAAGACTTTCAGCAGCACCGACTTGCCGGATCCGAGGTCGCCGACCAACGCGAAGCTGGCGGATTTGTTTTTCTCTGTGACGCCCAGCAGATCGAAGTACACGGGTTCGTGGAACCCGGAGAGCCGGCACTCGCCGATGCAGGGTCCGGCGTCGTCGCCGATCTTGGCGGCGGTGATCGGCGTGAACTTGGAGAAGTAGTCGGTAGCGGTGACATGGGTGTAATCGGCGGTCACCCGCTGCGTGGCATACCCGGGTTGGCAGGCGGCCCAGGCTTCTTCTTGAGCGCCGGCGGGATCGACGAGCTTGATCGGGATGTCTTTGAACGTGCGGTGCACGTCTTGGACGCGGTCGCGGAGTTCCTCGTAGCTGGGCGCGGACACCGCGATGATCGGGCAGAAGTGGATCTCGGTCTCGGCCGGATTGCCTTCCAGGTGGGTGTTGTACTGGGCGAGCTGCTGGCCGCGTGTGACAAGGAAGTTCTGAGCGAAGCTCACTTCGCTGTCGCGTTCGTCCATCTGCTCAGCCAGCTGCTTGAGCGAGCTCGCGTTGTGCGCCAGAGCGTCGGCGCGGTTGCGGACCCAGGTGTGCAGAGTGTAATCGACCCCGGCGCCTTCGAAGTGATTGAGCAGCGCGAACACCTGGTCGGCTACGCCTGGCCAGGCAAGCTTGGCGGGAAAGTCATCCACGAGCAGGAATGTTTGGTAGCTCGGGGGAATATCGCTGTCGGGAAATCCCACTTTGACCGCGCGTGACAGCCGTGGGTCCACTTCTCCGTCGAGCCGAAAGCCGCGGCGGCGGCGGACCGAGTGCGGGCCGGCGGCGCGGTGGGGGAAAGGGCGGGGGGCCGACGGATTGGGTTCGGATCCGTTGAGCGCCTGCAAGTATGCGCGATAGTCGACGCCACGGGTGTGGCTGCGCTCCCACAGCCAGTGCATCTGATGCTCGCTGACCCGTTGGGGTCGGAAGATCCCGGGGATCTTGCGCTGTGTGTCGGCGGCGAGGACGGTGAAGGCCTTCACATCTTTAGCGGTGGGCTGATAGCCGTCGGGCAGGTCTCCGCCACGGGCGGGACCGCACAGCGGGACTGACAACCAGTGCAGTCGCTCGGCCGGCGGCGGATCCTGGGTCTCGATCTCGGCGAGCCGCGCGGAGGCCTCGATGGCGGCGTCGGGAAACAGGGTCAGGAAGTCGCTTCGTGCCCCGGAACTGGGGGCGGCGCGGTGGGCGGCCACGTAGCGGTGCGCGGCCCGACGTGCCGAGGAGGTGATCTTCTCGGCGATCGTCGGGATCGCGATCGGGGCAACCACGCTGGTCAGAATCGTCGTACCGAGGTCGGAGAACAGGTGCCGGTGCTGGTTGTCGATCCGGGTTTTCTCGCTGCGTTCCTCATGACCGTTCGGCAGCGCACCGAGTAGCCACTCGGCGTAGACGACTCCGCTTCGGGTCCAGCGCAGGTTGTCGGTAACGGCCAGGGTGGGCTGCTGCAGGGTCACGATCATTGAAGGAACTCCAGGTCCAGGACGTGGCCGCTCTTCCCGGTAGTGGCGGGACGTTGGTGCTTACTCGGTGGGCGACCACCGGTGCTCAACGGGGCGCGGTACAGGCGGGGTCGCACCAGCCAGATCAGCCGTGAACTGGTACGGGCCATGGAGAACCCGATCCGGCGAGCCAGGATGACCGACGGGATGGTGATCGCAGCTCCGACGAAGAGGGTGGGCAGGATCGGCGGGTCCAGCAGCTTGAACACCAGCAGAATGAGCCCGGCCGCCGCGACTAAGACGCCGCATTGGATGCGCGTGAACGGACCGAACGGGATGGGCTGTCCGTTCGGGAATTTCCCGATCAGTTTCGGGAACTTGCGCGCCAGGGTGTAGATCGAGACGAATATGGGCGGATCCCGGCGCTCGGCAACGTCGGCGCTGCCGCGGGATGATTCGTCAGAGCTCATGCGGTCCCTCTGGTGCCTGTGTCGGGTGTCAGTAGCGGCTGGTGATACCGGTGAGTCCGCCGGTGTCGCTGGCCGAACCGCGCAGCAGGTCCGGAAGGATGACGACGATGATCACGGCGCCGATGGCGCTGGCGACCACCACGATCACTTTGGTGATCGAGCCGTGGTGCTTGGCGTAGAGCAGGGCGATGAGACCCAGGGCCACCAGTGTGATGACCAGGATGATGGTGGTCTTGCCCTGAGTGATGGTGTTCAGGAGCACCTGGTTGAGGTAGTTCATTTTCTACCCTCCTTTTCTGTTCGCGGAATTGCGGTTTCTTTTTCCGGGGCGAGTTGTTTCTCGTCATCCGGGGGCATTGGTGGACGCGCTGGATGGCGGCTGCGTCGTTTCAGTCGGCTTGGCGATGCGGCCTGCAATCTGAGGTGCCGGGTCGATATCGGAGATAAACCATTTGTCGCTCTGGCGCACAATGACTAATGGATAGGTCAATGTTTGATTTGACTTGTCATTTATCGACCCTTCCGCGGTAACCAGAATTTTCGTGGTGAATCCGTTTTGCGCGTCGGCTGGGATGTCGGCCTGCGCGTTGATTGAGTCGATACCGATCTTGGTGAATGGAGCGTTGTCGAATGGGCGGATCCGGGGAGAAATGCTGTAGCGGCTGATATCGCCGCTTGCAGGATGACTGGCCGTTCCTTTCAGCCAGGTGTCCAAAAAGTCGGCTACGGTTTTATAGGCGTCGGAATCCTGCGAGACCTGGGACGGGTAGTCCAGGTCGATGTCGTATCCGATGTCGGGGCCGTTGACGATGGCTGGCGCGGTGGTGATGCGGGGGTTTCCCTGAACGACGGCGACGGGGACTTGATAGAAGCGCAGTTCGGGTGCCTTCGAGATGGGCTTGACGAATGCGCCGATGACCACTGACCAGTAGTCGACGTTGGCGAATCCGCTGGGCTGACGCGTCACCGACCAGGGGGCGGTCTTGATCACGCTTACCGGCACGGCAGTCGGGGTGATGCGGGCACCGGTGAAGGCGGTCAGGGCGCTCGCCGATGTCGTGGTCAGGTAGACGTTGACGTAGGCGTCGGCGAAGCCGCTGACCGACGTCCCGCGGTTGAGCGTCGTGTCGAGTTGGCCAACGGTGACCGTGTGGTCGGGGGCGCAGCTTGTGGCGATCGCGTTGAAGCCGCCGAGGGCGCCGAGGGCTAGGCAGGCGATGACACCGGCGCGAGACACGGTGCGTCGACTAGGGCGGTGTTGTTGGGTCCAGTGGCGGACCCGGTCGCCGGTGCTGGGGCGGAAACTCACAGGTCAAACGATGCAGAGGGGAATACCCGTTTTCCAGAGGACCGCCTCTGAGGTGCGGGAACGCTGGTTTCGAACCCGGCCGGAGTGGCGTTCGGGTCTGCGGCGGGGTTCGGCGCTGTCCTGACCAGCCGTTCCGGGCCAGGCCCATCCCCAACCTCGTCGAGGATCGGCTCCGCATCGAGCAGGGCGCCGGCAAGGGTCGCCCCTCTGGCACGCGGCTGGGTCGTGCGGCATGTGAGCCGGGCGCTTCGACGGAATCGGGTGTCTGCCTGGGGTTTCCCACCGCAACGGCCCTGGAGTGACACGTTAGCGAGAAAAGCGACAAGTTCGTCGGGCCCCCTACACGATGTTGCTGTGGTTGACAACCCCTGCTAAGCTCGGCGCGACGAGCCGCCAGGCGAAGGAGCGCCGAGAGGTTCGCTAGGAAAATTAGCTGATAACTTGCTAGCTTTCTGAGTAGGTAGCTGAGCCTGCAAGTGGGGTTGTCAGGGGCCTAACTTGGGTGTCCGCTGGCATTCCAGCGCTGCTATGCAGCTAGCTGACCAGCACTGATAGGTTGTTACCAACATGGCTTCCACACAGAGATAGCCTGCTACCAGATCAGCGTGGTAGCAGGCTATCTCGATTGCGGTAGGAGGCTTTAGCCGCCCGAGGGGTGCCCTATGAGTTCGAGGTGGCTTACCGCGAAGGCGGTGTAGTCCGCATTGGCACTCGGATCGCCGGCGGGTGTGCCCACGGAGTTCGGGTTAGACGGTTGATCGGTGTGGCGAATCGTGATCGTCACAGAGCTAGCTACCACCGGCTGCCAAGGCCCCTGGTGGTAGCAGTTCGCCGCGTTGATCTCCAACGTGGCTGTCTTGCGCTCGTTGCGGGTGTCCTGGTCGCAGTTGGTCCTCCCGACGTCATTGAATGACCAGTTGAGCAACTGGACCGTGCGGAACTTGGCCCACTGGTCCTCGCCGCCCTCTTCGCTGTCGGCGCCCGGCATGATCGACACCGCTGAAATCACGTAGGCCTTGTCGAAGGTCACCTCCAGGATCTGACCGTCGATCTGCCACGCACGCACGCAGATCCATGGCTGGGTGCTTTCCACGCGCAGAGCGTTCATCGGGTCCGAGCTCGGCGCTGGGCAACGCGCTGTTGCGGTCAATACCTGGACAGGACCGTCCGCCGGGACCGCCGGCGCTGCCGGCGCTGCCGTATGGCTGGTCGATGGTGCGGCCAGTTGGGCTGTCGGGGTGTGGTCGCCAGCGCCTTGCAGTATCCACTGCCCGAGGACCGCTGCCGCGATAACTGAGGCCGCTGTTATACCCAGTGTGCGGGGGCTCTTCCAGTTCTGGTCTTTGAGCCATTGTCCGACAGCGCCGACGCCGGAGGAAAGGGCATTGTTTTTGGCGGCAATATCGTCGAAAGCCAAGGGCGTTTCGTTGTTGTCTGCCGGATCGTGGTCTTCGCTGTTTTCGGCAGTTCCTGAATGTGCCGCGGATTTCGAATCTGCGGTCGTCTCTGCCGCATATTGGTCGTCTGTGGTGCGCTGGGCGGCATCGACGGCATCGTCGCCGGCCGGCGGTGCATCGAATCCGAGTCGGCCGAACTCCGCGTCGCTGGCTGTTGGATCTCCGGGAGCGGTCTCATCGATGTATGACCGCAATTTCTCGACGGCCAACTCGCGGTCGTCGGATGCGGCGCCCGTCATGTGCGACGCCATTCCCGCGGGCGCCATATCATCAGCGGGCGCCCCACCGGGGTCGTCCGCCGCCGGCGTGGTGAATCGAGGCCATTCAAGCAGCTCCGGGTCGGCCAGGAGCTTGTCCAGCAAGTCGGTCATGAATCAATGCTGGCAGCAGCTTTTATTGTTCTCCAGAGCCTTGAGGTAGGAGCCGCGGTAAGCGCCTGGCAGTGGGTTCGCTCACACGGCCGCGCGGTGGCTCATTTACGTCGCTGACCTGCACTGGTAGCTCGGTAGTAGCGGTGGTTACCAGGCGGTAGTGCCGCCGGTGGTTGTCGTCCGCCCGGTCCAGCTGGTACGCGGTGGATCAAGTGGTGGTCTTGCTCGTCCTTCCACTGCCGCTATACCCTTTTGACATGGCACTACGGGTAAACGAGGACGAGATCCTTCAGTTCGCTACCGCCAACGATCGAGTCGCTGGCGAAGTCGAGGCAGGCTGCCAGCCCGATCCTGATCTGCTCGAACAGATGACGACCGGCTACGGTCCCGTCGGCGCCGAGTTCACCGCCGCCGTTGCTGAATTCCAGACAGCGTTTTACCAGTCAGGAACGGCGCTCGCGGGCCGCTACTCGTCGCACGCCCAGGATCTGCGCGACGCGCATGGGCGGTATGTCGGCGCCGACCAGGCCGGGGCAGAGGATGTAGCCGGCAGCACTTCGGTGTGACGTAGGCGATTCCTGCGTGGCGCTCCCATCGGTGGTTGGCCGCTGCCGAGCGGGTAGCGCGATCTGGTGTGTAATGCCGCGGCCTCTGGATTCGGATGGCGATGGCTGACAACACCGCAGACTTCTTTTCCGCCAAGGCGTTTCGCCGTGCGTGCGAGCAGGCTGGGACGACAAAGAAGGCCATCGCGGCCGAGCTCGGCGTTACCCCGACAACGTTGAGCAGTCTGCTCAACGGCCGATCCACCCCGTCGATGAAGTTGTTGGTCCGGATGGTGGATTTCTTCGGTGGCAGTCTGGCTGATTTCCTGGAAATGCCGCCCAGACAGCAGTGGGAGCTCAAGCACTACCGCGTTGCCGCTGGTTTGACTCAGGCCGCCCTCGCCCACGAGCTGGGAGTTACGCCGTCGGCCGTGTCCGGGTGGGAGCTAGGTAAGTACCCGCCGGGGGCCGCTCTTGTGCCGCGGATGGCTCATTTGTTCGGCATACCTGATGATCAGCTGCGTGCAGTGCTGGGATCGGCGCCGCCCGCGGCGGCTGCACCGAACACCACCTCGGCCAACGAGACCTTGTCCTTGGCCGAGACTCTCGCCGAGACGGTCTTAGGCTTCGCCGCCAGCGCGGCAGCCATGGCCGAGTCACTGCCCCCGGCCGCCCGCGATCAGATGGATACCGAGATCCGCGAACGCGCAGAACAAGCACTGACGCTTTTGTCTACTTTGATTCCGCAGCTAGCACCAGAGACGCGTCCGAGGGCTGTTCGCCTGGTCGGACGGTTGGCAGAAGTACACGAGGCGGCAATTTCAAAGTAAATGTTGTCGCAAGTCGTGACTCCATGTTACTTTGACTCTGTCAGGCCGCCCCGCATTACCACTGGGGCCTACCCGGAACGAAGGGAGCCACCCCTGAGGACTTGCCAGTAACTGCACCCGGCGGAGCTGGCGCCGGCGACTACAACTCGCACAGCGCCCAATTCGCCACTTTGGTTCCGTAACTTCACCTTTCGGCCCTGTAGCGCCTCCGGCGCGCACGGCAACATCCTTTCTTTTCGCGGCATCGCGAACCACCTACCACCGTTGCGTGGGTCGTTGCTGCGCTCACTCATCCACTGCCGGTGAGTTCCCACACTCGTCACACCTTTGAGGAGTAGTTCTGTGTCTATTTCCCGACTCGCCCCGGAACAGGCCCCACCGAGGGCATCAGGACACGCCGGAGGCCGTGGACGCCCACCAGGTCGTCCTCATCAGGCGGTTCTTCCGAAGCTTCACGACGAACCCGAGCGGCCCACGCCCTGCTATTACGACCCAGAACTCTGGCATCCCGACGAGCAGAAGCCCAATCCCGAGGCTATGGCCGCCTGCTGGGGATGCTTCTTCCAAAGACAGTGCGCCATCAAAGCTTTGAAGACCGGCGCCGAGTTCGGCATCTGGGCCGGTTACCGGCTCGCCCCCGGTCCAGGCCTGGAGGTCAGTCGGGCGCAGCTAGCTATCATCGCCGGCCAGGAAATGGGCCCTCCCCTCTCGCCTGGCCCTGAAACCTCTGCTGTTCTGGCGGGCGAACGGGTCGAAGACCCCGCACTTGAGGGCACCACTGTCGACGGAATCGCATGCGACGACATCGACATCACGCCAGACATCACGCCAGCGCCGGAATCCGTGTACGACGACCTCGACGAAGATGACGACATCCGCGACGACCAATCCGCGGTCATCTCGCTGACCAATCGGCACACGCTGGTGCGCCAGTGCTCCAACTCGCCGGTTCAGCTGGCGTTGGCATTCGGTCACCTCTCACCCGCCCACGCCGGATAACGCATTCCTCTTCGCCGCCCATACAGATCGGCCTGTCCTTCATGAGCGTATCTCCTAACGACCCGGCGCCGCATCTGCGCTTCGCCGCCGAACCACGGTGCCTACCAATGGGTTTAACGACCGCAGCGTTGCGGGACTTTCTTGCGGTGCAGCTGCGGTCCACTGATCGCGCAGTCTCCACATCAGAGCTTCGCCACCGGGCTAGCGAACACGGCTTCTCCGACCTGCTTGTCGAGGGTACTTATCGGCTCCTCGTCACCCTGGAGCGTCGTGGTCAGGCGCAGCGCGTCGCGAGCCGAGGACGTTCGGTCTATTGGGTCAACAACGCCAGCACGAACAGCCACCCCGCCGCGGCTATCGAGAGGTTCATCTCATGACCAGTTTCCGAGATCCCGCATACCGCCACAGCATCGGATCCGACCGCGCGTTCTTCTCCGCCTTGTTCGCACGCCGTATCCCTGAGGTCGCCACCGGTGCTATTCGAGTGGTCGATGCGGTTCGCGACCCCGGGCGCTACGCAAAGGTCGCGGTGACGGCCACGGTTGGTGGCATTAACGCTGCCTCGACGTGCATTGGGCAACGGGGCGTCCGCGTCCACGAAGTGGAAGCCCTGATTCCTGGTGAACGCATCTCGGTCGTCAACTACGACTCGGACCCCGTCGGATATGTCGTCAACGCGCTCGCCGTCAAGATTGAGTCGGCCGACATTGTCTCCACCGCCTCACGCGATATCCGCGTCATCGTGTCCGTCCACAACTTCGCCACAGCCATCGGACGCGACGCGCTCAACGTGCGTTTGGCCAGCGATCTGACCGGCTGGCGCATCGCCATCTGTACGGCGCGCTGCACCGCCCGCCGGCACATCCATCCACGATTCGACAGCGCAGCTGGAGCGTCGGTGTGGGAGTCATCGACCCTTTCCGGCCACGCAGCAAGGAGCTCGTTGTGACATTCCCAAACACTCAGACCGAACCGACGTTGATCAGTCGGAACGCGGAAGCAAAGCATGGCACTTACGGCCCGCACATCGACGGCATCTCGGCTCGGGCACTTCATGATCCGGTCGGCGTCTATGAGCAGTGCCGCTGCGATCCGGCCGAGATCGACTACATGGAAACCCATTTCGTCATCGACGGGGTAGGCCTTACCTGCGAACGAGGACTCCTGTTCCATGTGTGCGCGATCTGCTGCGCCGATGAAGCCAAGTGCTCCCAGGTGCATTCTCACGGACCCGCGGCACCGGCCTGCCCACAGGTTTTCCCCCCAGTGGCGGTGGCGTCATGACACTGTCCCTGGACCTGCATCTACCGACGTGGCACGGCACGGGGGCGGGAGGGGCCCAGTTCTCGGCTGATAGGTCCTACCGATACCGGTTGCACCGACGCTGGGATGACGGGCCGTCCCTGATGATCATCGAATTGCGGCCCTCGGGGGCCAACGAGCACCACGACGACGACGCCTCCCGCCGCGCGGCAGCGTTCGCTCGTGGATTTGGCTACGGCGGCTACACATCGCTTTGCCTGTACGCCGCGGTTGCGGCTGACGACGCGCACCTGTTGACGAGTACCTCCGACCCGGTGGGCCCGGACAACGACTGGTGGATCGAGCGGGCGGCCTACTGCCACGACGTCATCGTCTTCGCATGGGGTGGCGACGCTGCGGCCGCCAGGGCCAATGCGGTAGCCAGCCGGATCTGGCAGATCTGCCAGGAAACCAGCGCCGCGGTCGCAGTCGTGGGCTGGACCGCCGAAGGCCACCCCTGTGGTTTGCCGGATCGACACCGCCCTGGCCTCGCCTGTCCTCACACCGTGCTGTCCACAGTCACCGCGCATGCCCACACCGATTTTGGCGATGTCGATCCGCGCTGGTCGGCCCTACTCGCCGATACCCATCATCTGGTCGCTTAAACCGTCGCCGAAGAGGGGTGCGAATTCCATGACCGTTGAGACGTTGAAATGCCCGCCGCCGCTTACAAATATCCGTGAGATCTGGCGCCCAGTCCTCGGATATGAAGGCCTCTACGAGATCTCCGACTACGGGCGGGTGTGGTCTCTTACACGCCTTGCCCTACTGACACCGATCAAGAGCGACGAGTACCCACAGGTCTCGCTGTTTCGGAATGGATCCGAGAAACGCCGCCCTATCGCAGCGCTAGTCCTGGAAACATTCGTTGGCCCGGCACCAGAAGGCCACGTTGCGCGCCCCAAGAATGGCCGGCGCAACGACGTGCGTCTGACCAACCTGATGTGGGCGCCCCGCACCAACGGTCCTTTAACCCTCGACAGTGGAGATAAAGGCCCGATGGACCGGCCCGCCCCGACGCCCAGAGGTGACGTCCAGGTCCGCGTGGCCGCGGACCCGATAACCAAGCACCGAGTGACCCGCGTCGAATTTCGGGGCTGGGCGGTCGATCTCGCCGGGGCGACTCTGGTCATCCCCACTCAGGCCGTTCCGGTAGGAGGCTCCGTCGCCGATCTGGAGATGTGCCTGAACGCCGCACGCACCCTGCTAGCCCAGCGTCGCACCGCTTCGCGAGTACCACCACCCGCTGCTCCGAACGCGGCACCTGATGTTCCCGACGCCGACACCAGAAGTGCGCTCGTCGACGTACTAAGCCACGCACGCGCGGTCGCCGCCCAGTCGTGGCATTGGCAGCGCTTCAACGCCTACGAATGCATCAGTGAGGCATGGAAGGCGACTGGACTCCGGCTACCGCACCGTCGGGTGATCGAGGCACTGCACGCCGTCCTTCCTGACGGAAAAGGCCTGATGGAGTTCAACTTGGGTGCGACGCGGGATCAGATCTGCACCCTCTTCGACAGCGCGATCGCCGCGGCCTCACACTCGGACCGGGGGGCGGCATGACGATGCCTCACACCCATCGACTGGGCGTCGAACGGCACGAAGCCCATGAGGTTTTCAAGAGCTCGCCCTCCGACGGTGTGGTGTCGGTTTCGCGATGGGGATGGCGGTGGCGCGGCCACTGCACATGCCGCCGATGGACGTCTCGCCGACGCCTGCTGCGCTCGGTTGCTGTCCTAGATGCCTTGACCCACGCTGCGCGTTGCGGATGTGAACCTGCGGTACCCCTCGTCGACCACAGTCCTGGCCGGCTTTATCGCGGTGCGCGGTCATGAAAGCCATGCAGACATCAGCGATCCGGGCGCCTAGAGGCCACCAAGTCGAGGCGCTCTCGGCATTAGACAACACTCTACAGAGGCATGACCGGGCGCAGCTGGTGATGGCGTGCGGCACTGGAAAAACGCTCGTCGGCCGCTGGTATGCCGAGCGCGTTGGCGCCGCCGTCTCCGTAGTGGTGGTGCCCTCACTGAGTCTGGTTGCCCAGACGGTGCGCGAGTGGAGATCGGGTGGCGGCTGGCCATTCCAAGCACTCATCACGTGCTCGGATCCGAGCACCGCAGACGGCGTGAGCGAACGGGCTGATGGTGACGGACAAGACATTTCCGAGTCCTTCTGGACACGGCTTCGCGCGCGGGTGACAACCGACGCTGCGGTGGTCGCCGCCCGGCTATCCGGGCACAGCGCCCTGCAGCCATTGGTGATCTTCTCGACCTATCACTCGTTGCACGTCGTCGCCGAGGCTGCCCGCTCGGCGAAGGTGGTCATTGACATCGTGATCGCAGACGAAGCGCACACCCTGGCGGGGCAGTCGCGGGAGGACTTCCGCGTCGCTCTCGACGACAAATTGCCAGCCAAACGCCGCGTCTTTATGACCGCCACCCCTGTTGTTTCCTCCAACGGAGGTGTAGCGCAAGAGGATTCATCACCCCTGTCAATGGACGACGCTGCGCTGTTCGGGCCAGTGGCTTATCGGCTCGACTTCGCCGAAGCGATCGCGCGCGGCCTCCTGGTCGATTACCGGGTAATGGTCTATGAAACACCCCAGGCAGGGGTCACACCTGATCCCATCGCTGCCCTGGCAGTCGCGGCCCGTCAAGGTGTCGCCAGTGTGCTGAGCTTTCACGGCCGCGTCGCCAAGGCCCGTGCCTTTGCCGATGCTATCGACGGGCATCGTCTCGAAGACGGCCGCACCGTGGTGGCCCGCTCCGTCGCCGGGATAGACCCCACGACCCAGCGTGAGGACGCGTTGGAGTTGCTGTCGTCGGCGCGTCCTGATCAGCTCATCGTGATCAGCAGCGCACGCTGCCTGAGCGTCGGGGTTGACATTCCCGCCGTCGATGGGGTGCTCTTCGCCGACCCGAAGAACTCCGACGTCGACGTCATCCAGTCGGTGGGACGCGCGCTGCGCACCGCCCCGTCCAAGACCGTCGGGATGGTGATGATCCCGGTATGTGTTCCCGCAGGACTTGACGATGACACGGTTCTGTCGAGCGGCGATTTCGCCGCGGTCTGGCGAATCCTGCGCGGACTGCGCAGCATGGATTCGCGGCTACGCGCCGAGATCTCTGAGATCACACGGCAACGGTCGAGGCGCGGAGACTGTGACGGGTCGCGCGGCTCTCACATTGAGTTTGACCTTCATTCTCTGGCCGAACCGGAGCGGTTCCACGCCCGCGTTGTCGAATTCCTCTCGCCAGCATGGGATTTGGCGCTCGCTGAGGTGCACCAGTTCATTGCCGAGCACGGCCATGCGCGGCCCGGTCGTGGTACACGGCTGGGGGAGTGGTGCGAACGTCAGCGGCGGGCCTACCGGCGCGGAATGCTTGCTCCCGAGCGCGTAAATCAGCTGTCCTCCCTTCCCGGGTGGACATGGGATCTGGCTGAACAGCGCTGGTTAGATCAGTGGAGGCAGGTCCACGATCTCGCCGTTGCTGGCCAGAGTCTGGGCGTTGAGGATCCGCAGATCGCTCAGGTTGCCCTGCAGCGAGTCGAACATCGTTCGGCGGTGACCACGGTTGGCCGGTGGTGCGCGTGGCAGCGGCAGTTGGCGCGGCGTGGGGAACTCGATGACCGTCGGCGCTTACGCCTCGATGAGATCCCCGGTTGGTCCTGGAGCGTCGTCTCCGCCGAGGATGCCCGCGCGGTTGACCTGCTCGGTGAATACGTGGCGTGGAAGGGGCACGCAAATCCGCCGGCCGATGTGGTCGAGGACGGCGTTGCACTCGGTCAGTGGCTCAATACCGTCCGCAGGCGCCGCGTTACCGGCGCCCTGACGCAGGGTCTGCTCGATGAGATTGAGTGCGTCACACCGTCGCGCGCGGCCGAGGGGGCTCTGCGTTGGTACCGCGGTGCCACCCTATGGCTGCTCGGTTTGGAAGCGTTGCGCCAGTTTGTGGCACGCGAAGGTCACTGCCGCCCACCATATTCGCACTACGAGGATCTCCCCGATTTCTCCCTCCCGCTATATGACTGGTGCACGCGGCAACGGCATCTGTACCGGCACGGCCATATGGTCGCTGAACGTGCCCGCCTGCTCGCCGCAGTCCCAGGCTGGCAGTGGGAACGTCAGCCCACCCCGCGTGTTCTGCGTGATATCGGCGATGTCCGTCACGGCACGCGCACCGGCTACGTCAAGGGCTGCACATGCCAAGAATGCACGGACGCCAACCGCGCCAAAGAGGCCGAACGTGCCGCCCGCGCCGCCGCCGGCGGACCTACCACAGATCTGGTTGATGCAGGATCCGCTCGGACGCACCTTGAACGACTAGTGGCCGCCGGGGCCACCAAGAAAGCCTTAGCGCGGGCCTGCAACCTCAACGTCAAAACGATCGTCGAGATCCTCTCCGCGGAGACGAAACGCATTCTCCCGGAGACCGAGACGGTGATTCTGGCGGCCACTTTGAACGACGTGCGCACGGCGGCCGCACCCGGTAGCCGCGTCGATGCCGGCCCCACCTGGGAGCTGCTCGACGACATGATCGCACGGAACTGGCCAAAGTCGTGGATCGCCCGTGAAGCTGGCCTCGGCACGTCCCTGCAGCTCCGCCGCGACACGATCACAGCCGCTAGCGCCGAGCGCATCGCAAATCTCGCGGAGCGCCTCGGGACACGTCGCGCGCCCGCCAAGAGGTTCCGCCAGCCGGTACCCACGCTGAGTGAAGTACTCGCCCAGGAGGCCACCTCAACGCAGACCGTCGATCCGGATTCCTACTCCTGGGCGCGTGCACTGCTGGAACAGGGCTACCGCATCGACCGAGTCGCACAGCGTAGCGGTCTACCGGTTGACGTAGTTACTGCGTTGGCGGACACCGACATTGCTGAGGCGCAAGTCGCATCATGAGAGGAGCAGGGGCGGTGACTACTACTGATATCGGGCCGGCTCAAGTGCTGCCGGTCCAGACCGCGGTCACACCGTTGCCAGCAAGGAGCCGCGGCGACAGGGCAGTGGGCTCAGCGGCCGAGGTGCCGCGGTCGCGCCGGGAACCACGGCAGCTGTCTGTGCGAACGGACGACGGGGTAACACTTCACCTCACGGTGCACGGCGCACGCAGCGCCCCCTGCACCGTGGTGTTTCTCCACGGGCTATGCCTCTCCCAAGTGTCGTGGGCACTCCAGATCGATTCTGTAGTAGACAGTTTCGGGCCGATGGTGCAAGCCGTGTGCTACGACCATCGCGGCCACGGCCGCTCGATGGCCGCCGCGGCCGACAGCTATACCATCGACCGTCTCGCCGATGACCTCAATACGGTCCTACACGCAGTAGCCCCAACCGGTTCAGTCGTGGTAATCGGTCACTCCATGGGCGCCATGGCCGCCCTCACTCATTGCGCCCGCCATGCGAGTCCTCACACCCGGCGGGTCGACGGACTTGTCCTCGCTGCGACCGCAGCCGGGCACCTCACCCAGTTCGGGCTTGGCCAACTCTTGACGGCACCAGGGGTGTCGACGTTGCTTCGACTCATTCAGAGCGCTCCAGGCCCGACGCTGCAGCCGTTGCGGAGGCTGTTGGCCGGTCCCGTCTGCCGATGTGTATCTCATTGGCACGGTTCACGTTCCGGGTGCGCGTTGGCCGCAGTAGCCGCTGACGCTCTGGCGACGACCTCCCTGCGCACTGCCGTTGGATTCTTGCCGGCACTGGCGCAGTTTGACCAGTACTCCACGCTGGGTTCTATCCGGGCTAAGACCGTCGTGATCAGCGGCGGCACCGATCTCCTCACGCCGGCCGTACTCGCGGAGGACATCGCCGCGAGGATCCCCGGTAGCCGCCATCTACACCTGCCGCACTGCGGGCACATGGTTCAACAGGCCCACGACGAGCTCGACGCAGCGATCGCGGCAGTCATCACAGACGTGATCGCCGAGGGCCGTTGCATGGTTTCCGCACCATCACCACGTCTGGCGGAGGCACGTGCGTAATGGCAACACTCCGCACGAGAGATACCCGAGCTCCTCGACCAGCCCTAGCCACGGCTCAAGCCGCAATGGCGTGCTGGCGCCCCTGGCCAGCTATGTGGCCCCCTGCATTCGGCGTCCGACCTCATCGCGCTGATTCCCGCCACTCGTTCACCGCCGGCGGGGGAGAGGAGCTGCCGATCGCCACCTAGACAGGCCCGTCAGGGCCGTTTGCTGACAACTCCATACCGGGACTCGACGAGGGCAGAGATACCCCCCAAATAGGGGGGCTCTGATTTAGAAGAAACGAGATCCGCGGAGGACCAACTCCGACTCTCTCTCGCGTGAGACCGAAGGACCAACTTCGATCTCGGGTCCCCTCAATGTGAAGGGAATACCGTGCCAGGTAGCTCTCATACTAGCTTGCTGTCTCAAGCAGGGGCAAGACCAGCTGGAGGCTCGTGTGTTGCACACCAACACCGCGATCACCAGACTCCTTCCCACGCAATTACCACGGTCGGCTGTAAGCCGAATACCGGCCTCAGCCGCCCAAGTGGCCATCGCGAACGGGTGCTGTTCGCTGATGCTCAACGCGTCATCAGCAGAGTGCAAAATGACCCCGCCGCCCAGGGCCTGCGGGGTGCGCCGCGACTGGTGCTCGCCGCGGTGCTGGCGATGCTGTGCGAACGGTGGTCCAGGGTCACCGACGACAGAATGCGACTCACACAACTCGCGCAAGAGATCACCTCGCGTGGCGGCCGCTGCTACCACCTCAAGACGGTAGGCCGCGCATTGGCTGGACTGGCCGCCCTTGAACTTGTCACTTACCGCCCCGCACAGGGCCGTGGAGGCTTTGCTGGCGTCGCAATTCACCCACGGTTTCTTGACAACATTGAGCCCCTGCAGCGGGACGCCCAGGGCCACGTCATCACCAAATCCGTCACCTTTTCCGACCAGCATCCCTCTATAAGCCAAAAATCTAACCTCCCTACCCTCCGCAGCTCCCGTGGCGCCGCCGCAAAACACTCCGCCCGACCGACTGAGGTAGACGTTCGCCCGGACGAGGTTCGCTACGTCCTTCGCGAAATGCCAACGATGTTGCAGCAGCTTCCTTCGCATCTGCGGTGGAAGCTCGGTGCTGCGATCCGGTTGCGGTTATCTCGGGGATTCACGCCGCAGCAGATCCTTGCTGTTCTCGGTGCTGAACCCCCAACGGAACTGCAGCGACCGTGGAAGTTGGCCATGTGGCGCCTGACGCAGAACCTGATCGGCTCAGGGCCGCGGCTGCGGCCCCTGCAGTCCGCGTGGGACCGACGTGAATCACAGGCGTGCCGCCGCGCCGCCGACGCACGAGACGCACGCTGGTACGACCAGGTTTGCGCCGTCACCACCGACGCCGAACGGTCGCGGCTGCTGCGCGCCCATTCGGCGTTCTTCGGATGCAGCGCTGTCGACATGCCCGTCGCCGCCCTGGCTGGAGCGGGTCGGCGTGTGAGCAGGTTGTTTCCTGGTGTGGATCTCAAGATTGCGTTGATCCGGTGGGCCGATGATGTGCTCGCAAGCAGGGCCGCGGCTGGCGGGACACCCATCGACGTGTCGGCACCGACGCCTGCGCTCAGCGGCCTGGTGACGGAGCTGGTTGTTGCCGGCTGCTGCGTCAAATGTGATTCCCAGCCTGGGGTGTTGCGGTCGAGTATGCCGTTACCTCTGCCGGTGTGCGACGCGTGCTGGGAAGGGGTCAAGGCCGAGTTCGACTCTGCCGCTGACGAATTCGAGGCGGTCGCGTAATGACAACCATGCAGGAAAGACCGGCACGATCAGGGAAGCGATCGACGCCCGGGCCAACTGAGGGTGAGACACGGCTGCCTCCGCAGGATGAGGCCGCAGAACAGTCAGTTCTGGGCGGCATGCTGCTCAGCAAGGATGCGATCGCTGACGTGCTGGAGAGGATGCGGCCGGGAGACTTGTATCGGCCCGCGCACCAGGTGATATTCGATACGATTTTGGACCTCTACGGCCGTGGTGAACCGGCGGATGCGGTGACTGTGGCCGCCGAGCTCGATCGGCGTGGCGTCCTCCGACGCATCGGTGGCGCACCGTATCTGCACACACTGATCGCCACAGTGCCGACGGCCGCGAACTCGGGTTACTACGCCGACCTCGTCGCGGAAAAAGCGCTACTGCGGCGGCTGGTCGAGGCGGGCACCCGCATCGTGCAATACGGATATGCAGGCGTCGACGGAGCGGACGTCTCTGAGGTGGTGGACCGCGCCCAAGCCGAAGTCTACGACGTCACCGAACAGCGACGCAGTGACGACTGCGTTGCCCTTGAAGATCTCGTGGGGCCGACTCTTGATGAGATCGACGCGATCGCTTCGGGCGCGAACAGCCGCGGTGTGCCGACCGGTTTCGCTGACCTGGACGACGTCACCAACGGCTTGCACCCTGGCCAGTTTGTAATCGTCGCCGGCCGTCCCGGTCTCGGGAAATCGACTCTGGCACTGGATTTTCTGCGATCATGCAGCATCAAGCACAAGATGGCCAGTGTCATCTTCTCGCTTGAGATGAGTAAGTCCGAAATCGTGATGCGGCTGCTGTCTGCTGAGGCGCGTATCAAGCTGCAGGACATTCGGTCGGGCAAGCTGAGCGACAACGACTGGGCCCAGATGGCGCGGCGGCTCGGGGAAATCAGCGAGTCACCCCTCTACATCGACGATTCGCCCAATCTGACGATGATGGAGATCCGGGCCAAGGCGCGCCGACTCAAGCAGAAGGCCGAGTTGCGGATGATCGTCATCGACTATCTGCAGCTCATGACCTCAGGCAAGGCCTATGAGTCCCGGCAGCAGGAAGTCTCTGATTTCTCCCGGTCGCTCAAGCTGCTGGCAAAGGAGCTTGAGGTGCCCGTCGTGGCGCTCAGTCAGCTTAATCGCGGGCCCGAGCAGCGGGGTGACAAGAAGCCGCAACTGTCTGATCTTCGCGAAAGTGGTAGCCAGGAACAGGATGCCGACATGGTGATCCTGCTGCATCGCCCCGATGCGTTCGAGCGCGACGATCCCCGCGGCGGTGAAGCAGACCTGATTCTGGCAAAACATCGAAACGGGCCCACGCGGACGGTGACCGTCGCGCACCAACTGCATCTATCCCGTTTTGTCGACATGGCGCGACCAGGTTAGCCCTCAATCTATTTACGTATTTAGATTGAGTGATACACTATGTGACGAGCCGCGGAGAAACTGAGAACGCCGCCCTGATCACGCAGGCATAGTCCGTGAAGGAAGAACGAGGGGTTTGTATGAAAGTCGCTCGACGGGTGCTATTTTTAAGCGTCGTAGCGATCGCCACGGCGGCCGCTGTTGGGCAGCCTTGGTCGACCGAGTCGTTTACGTCGGCACTGAAGTCGATGTGGGCAACGATTGACTCCACCGCCCCGGCAGCCACGCCCCTGGACCCGTCGGAGACGGGCAACGTCATCGCCGACCTCCTCGACCACGCTCACGTCGTGGACAGTTTGCCAAACGTGCCCGGATACGAACGTGGTTGCAAGCGCGGCCAGGCATGCTCGTTTGGACCAGCTTGGAATGATCCGCAAAATCACTCCGGCTGCGACACCCGTTCGCGCATCCTGCAGGCTCAGTTGACCGATGTCACCGTGAAGCCGAATACCCATAATTGCAAGGTACTTTCGGGCACACTTCATGATCCCTACACTGGCCAGATCATCGCCTACGACGCCGGTCGCGACCCGTCCGCTGTGCAGCTGGACCACGTATTCGCCCTCGGGCGCAGCTGGGACGCCGGCGCATCCCTCTGGGATGAGGCCAAGCGCGTGGCGCTTGCTAACGACCCCGTGAATCTGTTCGCAGTCTCAGGTCCGGCCAACCGCGACAAGTCCGATTCAGGGCTTGAGTGGTTACCCCCGAACCGAGACTTCCAGTGCACCTACATCGCGCGGTACCTCGCCGTGGCGGTGACCTATGACCTGAACATCACCACGAACGATCGCGACATCGCGGTCCGACAGTGCCCGGCGACCACCGGAGGCGCGACGTGACCCACCGTCGGAAGCCTCATTGTCACCACGTGCTTAGAGTGAGGGCATCGTTGACCGTGGCAGCCGCAGGAGGGTCCATCCATGCCAGAGGCACAGAAACGCACCCCGGCCGAGCGGCGCAGCTACACCAGCCGGCGCGCCGAACGGACGGCGTCGACCGCGAACAACACAAAGATGCGCTGGACAATCACCGACGCGCGCGTGGCGCTGGATCTCTCACTCAGCGTGCCAGAAGCCGCGGTACAGGTAGGGCGCACCGCGACAGCCGTCGAGAACCTGCGCAGGAAATGGCGGCTTGGACAACTTGCCGCCGGGCTCGCCGACCAGGTGCCACCACCACCACGCGCCCCCACACGAGGAGAGGCCAACTAAGTGATGAGTAGCTATGCGATCACGCGTGACGGGACAACCTGGCAGCTGCGCGATGACCCGGATGGCGAACTCGCCGACCTGCTGAACTGGATTATCGACGAGAAGTGCCACCAGAGCGCGGACGGCCCGATGTTAGCGCTGTCGCGCCAGCAGATCGTCAGCCGACTCGGCAAGGGCATCCCGGCGGATTTCCCAGAACACGACGTCGTCACCGGTGATCCCGACCAGGGAGGGGTGCGCGGTTGGTGGGAGACGACGGTACAGAACCACCTGGCCGGCGTGCGCACCTCCGCGGCCGCACCTGCTGATGACGTCGACGAGCCCGCCGGCCACCACACGCCCGGGCGAGCAGATGCCTGGCCACTACGCAGCCGGCAGTGGGACGACGTGGAGTACTCCGGCGCCGACGATCGCGTACTCATCGTCACAACATTCGGCATCGTGAATCCCGCCGGCGCGGTGGTCAAGCCCCCGCTCGGCGAGCCCGGCAATCTGCTGAAGCTGGCCGTCAAGTATCCGTGGGCATCCGGAGAGGGCGAGGCCGACCCACAGATCTGGATCACCGGGCAGGCGCTGCGCGAGCTCGACTTCCCGGTACCGGGCGCTGGCTCGACCGCCAAACTCGAGGACATCGTGGGGGACTTCTTCGGCTGCGAGGTCACCTACCAGAAATCCGGGTTCTTCACCTGCGCGTTTCCGACACCGGATCCGACGAACTGGCCAGACCGCAAAGTCGACGTTGTCCTGATGCCCTACACGCACTCCGAACCTTCGAAGTCACGGCCCGACGACCGCGGAATACTGGGCATTGTCGGAACACCGACGATCCTGCCGGCCGATGAATCCGAAGCAGCACATCTGCTAGGTGATCGCATCGCCTGGCTGTACGGGCTTGAAGGCGCACTGCCGGGGCCGCGATGGTCTCGCGTCGGAGGCAAGATCGCCAGGGTGCGGATGGGCAAGGCCCGCCCAACCATCAAGAACGACCCCGGCGCGAAGCTCGTGCCGTGCCCACTGCCGTCGCGCCTGTCCAAGAGCGGCAATCTGCCGTACGCATGGTGGACCAAAGACAGCTGGAACCGCAAGCACCGGGCCAACAATCCGGGCGTCGACGTGGAGGTCGATCAGCAGGCCGCGTACCTGCCCTCCGCTGAGGGCGTCTATCTAGGTTGGGGGACACCAGAATTCGTGACACCCGATCCCGAGTGGTTCGACCAGCAGCGACCGCCCTTTCTGGTAGCCCAGATCACGGTGCCGCCGGCGAACAAGTGCGACGGGATCTCACCGAAACTGCCGGTACCGCACCCGGGTATGTCCTGGACGAAGGAATCAACCTTCCCCGCGACCACCATCGACATTCAGCAGCTGCTCGCCCCAGTGGAAAACGGTGGCGCCGGCCTGACCGTCGCCGAGATCGACTTCCACGTTGCCTACGTGTGGCCAGAACAGCACCAGTGGCTCAAGCAGTTCGCAATCCTGTTGCGCACCAAGCTTGCTGAGGCGAGAGCCGTAGACAGGCTCGACTATCAGCAGATGTGCCAGGCGCTGTACAAGAGCGTGTTCGGGCGGTGCGCCGCTGTGGGGGATAGCGCCTGGAGCTATCCATATCTGCAGCTACAGCAGCCGGCATGGTTCGGCGCGATCGAGGGGCTCACGCGGTGGCGCGCGATGCGATACGCATGCCGTATCGCACGTGACTTCAACCTCTACCCCACCGAGTGCATGGTCGACGCGTGGTTCTACCGCGTGCCAGAAGGGTTCAAACCGCACCAGTTGGAGGATCCGCTCGACGAGAAGACTGGTCTCCGCAAAAACGGCAGCTACCGGCTCAAAGCTCTTCCACCCGCCGCAGAGACCCCTGACGGCCCACCGGACGCTGAAGCCGACGACTCGTGAGCATGGAGTTCTGGGATCTGCCTGGTGACAGTTCCCAGCCCGAACCCGAAGGAGAGGGCTTCCGCGACGCGCTGGATGCCCTGACGCAGCGCCGGTTCAACGAGCTCGGTGCGGGATGGCGGCTGCTACCGGAGCGCCTACAGAGGGCCGAAGCCGCTCGTCGAGCTCGCCGAGAAATGGCTCGTCGTGTCGCCCAGCACACAGGTAAGAAGCCGCTATCGGAGCGGACGATCGCCCGGCGCGCTCGACAGGATGATCCGCCCCCCGGCGTGGACAAAGCGTGGCTGGACAGGTGGGCGGCGATCGACAGGGCCGGAGGGATCGAAAACCTCGCCCGCCAGATCGGCGCGAGCGAAGGACAGGTACGGCGGTGGCGGGACTCACCAGATCCCGACGCAGAACTTCCGATCGGGAAGCGCCGAGGCGCGCCCCCGATCCCAGCCGCCGGGATCGTCGTACGGATCAGGGTGAAGGGTTTTGTGGTGATCAACGGCAAGGAATATCCGAAGGACATCCCAACCAACCCCGACGCCGAGTACGACACCATCACGGTTGATCCGGCAGGAGAGCTGATGCAAGCGTTCTTCGACGGGGACGAGGACAAGCTGAAGGAGCTGCTCGGGGAGGAGATCGCGATGCAGATCATCATCCCGACGTGGTCCAACTTGCCGGCGACCTACCAGGTCGGATACATCGTCGACGAGATCCTGGAATTCAGGCCCGAGACATAACCACTGGGGCGGAATGAGCCCGCCCCCGGAAGGGTGAGGGAGACAAAACAGCGTGGCCGAGCAGGTACCTGACTGGGACGACGTTCTTGCCGACAAGAAGCGGGAACACGACCGCACAAACATGGGCGACCAGGCGTTCGAGGATGCCACCCGGGTCGTCATCATCGCCGACAACACCTATACCGAATATTGGGCCGACTCCTGGAAGATGTTTGTCCAGGATGGCGGCAAGACCGTGAAGCTGCTCGCGCAGGGCGACGGCGCCTCAGCGGTCGAGTCTCGCAACCAGGCCCTCGGGGAGATGCTCGGGATGTCCTCGGACGCCGCCGGCGTGTTCACACAGGCTGTCGCTGAACGGGAAGGGCAGCCCGACCGATTCCAATAGCGGTCCTCGGGCCCTCTGGTAGGTGGCATCCGGGGTGTTTATGCTGAAACTTGTGCCGCTGTCGTGGCGGCCGGAATCCCGACAAACGACGGATCGCCCACATCGATTCGTTCACGAGCGATCGGGACAAGACCCACGGGGTTCCGCGCACCAACCCTTCAGAGACTGTCGCAACGCAGATGTGGGCTGCTGCGACAACCACTTTGGATGGGATGTGACTCTCGCGATGACGAACAACTCGTGGAAGAAGAAGGCTCGCCGCCAACAGATCGCCAACGGCGTCTCTTACACCCGCGCCAGGCGCGAGGTCGATCGCGAGTACGACGCACAAAGCCGGGTGAATGCTGACACGCTTTTGTCTGCGCTTGGTATCGAGAACCCTGACAGCCTCGACGTCGAGGCGCTGTGGGAGCCACACCGTCGACCGGCCGGCGCGACCCGGCAGATGCTGCTACGTACCCCTCTTGGCCTGACGCCCGAGGGGAACCCGATCTGGCTGGACCTCAAAGACGCGCCGCTCGGCGGCCAGGGGCCACACGGAGTGATGATCGGAATGACCGGAAGCGGCAAATCCACAGCCCTGCAGACGATGGTATTAGGGCTATGCGCACTGCATTCACCCGAGGTTCTTCATGTAATTCCGGTGAGCGGGTACAAAGAATCGGCGCTCGACGCGTTCGCTAACTACCCCCACGTCACCATCCAGCCCGCGGGCGAGGCTGGCAGCGAACCTAAGGCGGGCGACATCGCGCAGGCACTGGACCGCCTGATCGAGCAGCGCAGCCAGGCGCTGACCGACGCCGGCATGGAACTCACCGGCCGAAGGTTCCGCGACGTCCACGCCTACCACAAGGCACGAGACGCCGGCGCCGAGCTGCCGCCGATGCCCTATACGGTGATCATGGTCGACGAGCTACCCCAGGACGAGCCAACGGCCGCGGCCGTGTTCCACGTGCTACGCCACGGACGAGAGCTGGGCGTGCGCGTCTTGGTCTCCGCGCAGGATCTCCAGCGGGGCTACATGTGGCGAATTCTCGAAAACTCCACCTACAGAATCGTCTTCAAAACGATCACAGGCCAGGCTTCGCGGTACCTCCTTGGTGCCGACGCAGCATACTTCCTGACCGGTCCGGGCCACGGGTTCCTCGCTACCTCTTCCAGCAATGACCCGGTGGCATTCCGTATGTTTCCGCCGCTCTCCGACTCGGTGATCGAGTCCGTCGGCCGACAGCTCACGGTGGCAGCCACAACAGCGGACTAACGCCCGGCGGAGGTGCTAGTCCGGTGTGATCAAGTCGCCAAGGTGACCAGGGGTGGTGTACTGGGCGAGCGCGTCACGATGCTTACGCAGTGACGAGGCGATTCCGTCGGCCGCGGACTGGAAGTGGCCGGCAGCTTCCCGGTAGCTGTTGCCGCCGGCCTTGTACTCCTCCAGTGCGTCCAGGAGGTCATCGACGGCCGTGGACAGGAGCCGGTTGTTGTGCTCCAAGGCGACGATCTGGGCGCGTTGATCAGCGATAACGGCCTGCTGTTCGGCGATGAGACGCGTAGTCGATTCCGGGGCGCCGGCGCCCGCAGCTTCGGCCAGACCGCCCGGGGCCTGGCCCACCTGCTCTTGTGGATGGTTGGGGAGCTGGTCTGGGTAGACATACCAGCGCAAGCGCTGGGGATACGGCTCAGCGCCGCCACGAATCCGGCCGGCGACGATCGCATTACGTACGGTCCTGGGATCCTTGCCGAGCAGCCTGGCAGCTTCCCTCAGCCCGACAACGTCACGGCTGGTGGGAGCGGTTTCGACGCCGTCAGGGGGGTACTTGAGTCTATCGGACACGGTGTACAACCCCCCTTCCTGGATGTCGATCGTCCTCGAAGGTAGCCCGCAACGTCCCAAGATGCACCAATATGTACTTCACTGATCTTAGAAGACGCGCCGGCCCGTGCGACACGGGCAACCTTCACTGTGCACCTAAGGGCAGTTAAGGGCAGTGCGGGTTACAGTGTCAGGCGGCGGCGTGTAGAGCACTGAGCGTATTTAGGAGCAGGTAATGGCATCCTCGCGAGCGACTCGACAGCGCCAGGATCGCGCACCTCGTCAGGCCGCGGTTCCGAAGGAGTCGAAGGTCGAGAGCCGCGAGCTCGACGAGCTCATGGGGCTGCGCCTAACCGGACGTCAACTTCTCGCACTGGAATGGAAGGCCGACCAGTGCAAGAAGAAGTCGGCGCAGTACTTCATCCGGGATTACTTGCAACCCGTCTTCGACGAGTACGACGAGCACATGGAGGGAACCAGCCTCGCAGGCTGATGTGATCGGATAAAGCACCCCCTCGTCGTATTGACGAGGGAATGGTTAACCATGTGCGTGTCGCATCATGGTTAACCATGATGCGCGTGGGACGATTCCCAGCAGTCACACCTGCTGAAAGGAGGTTCCATGCGCTGAGGCCGCCTATGCCGCGGCAGTCGAACTCCTGGCCAACGGCCATCATCTGCGAGCGCCCATCGATGCACACGCCGCATTCGAATTAGGTGTTCTCGTAACACTTTTCACGCGGATTCCCCACTAAAACGACGCAAGCCCCCGGCGGCTACCGAGGGCTACGTCGGAGTCGGGCTGTCACTCGACCCTTGGGTTTGTCATGCGTGCCATCCCCCTAGGAAAGGGACTGTCTGATGACACGTCTCAGGATACTGCATGTCTGCGTGCAGATCTTGGTAGATCGAGCCGACACGCGGCGGATCTGTCGATGATGTCCGCAATACTCGACAGTGCCACTCGTTCGGTGTCTGACCGGCCTGCGCCGTTCGGCGCAATCGACGGCGGAAACGTATGCCGCCCAACTAGATCCCTGACATCACGCACCGCCCATCGCAGGCAATCCAGCCGGCCGGCAACCCGACTGCGTCCACAGATCGGCGAACGTTCCGCGGCACAGTTCCTGCCGCGCGAGAGGGGGCGCCCGTGATCGCCTAAGCCGTGTAGAGCCCACCAGCGACTATTCGGAGCGGAGTGGGCCAACGCCAGAAAACGTGAATATCGGTGTGGGCCAACCACTGTGACACGACGAAGGCCCCGCTCGAAAGCGGGGCCGCGTCAAGGGTTCGATCTGAGTTGGCGCTCAGATCCAGGTCCGCACCCAGTGCCCCTTGGAAGGGACGATGTCGTATCAGGACTCGTCTCACGGTAGTGCATACCCTCGACACCGTCTAGGCGCCGCGCGAAACCGTGATCTCAGAATTGGCTCTGCCCCGAGCCCGATTGGGCGAGCCGCAGGCGACTACGCCGAACAGTGTCAGTCGGCTGCGGTCCAACAGCGGCTGCGCCGCATCAGGAACCGCGAGCAACGGCGGAACTGGGTGCAGCGCGCCGGCGAGACTGCCCCGTCGACGCCGATGTGGACGTCGCGCGCCGGCTGGATCAGCAGCGTCAAGGCGTGGGCGCAAAGCGATGAACTACAGGCTGTGTGTGCCTCGACGAACGTCTCGATCACCAGCTCGACACTGGCTGCCGTGGCGACGGCCTGGGCGCAGTTCGCCGACCACGGCACCGGCCGCAATGCGGCGGTGACGCGAGTACGGGTGGCGGCAGCGGCCGGCTGCGACCCCAGGACGGTTACCAGGGCGTGGACGGTTCTCGGCGCGGCCGGTTGGGCAGTCGAAGCAGCGCGCGGCCACGGATCCAGTTCGACGGCAAGCTGCGGCAACCGGCCCTCGATCTGGCATCTGGTGAGCCGCAAAGTGGAGTCCACAGAGATCGGCCGGCCTGTGGAGTTTGTCCACCTACCGCCATCCCGAAGGGATAGGCGGTTAAGTCCAGTTAGTTCGAACTCACCAAAGGCGCGCCCGGGCGCGCCCGCCAAGAAAGTTCATCCCCCCACGAAGAAAAACAAACCACCGGCACGGACTGCGCCGAGGCCGTTGGCCCTGCAGCGCCTTGCGGCCGAGCTCGTCACCCCGGCCGGTCGTCGTGACCCGTTGTGTCGGGGCCTTGATCAGGGACATGTCGGGGCAATCTGCGATGCAATCGCGTCAGCTGGGATCGACCCGGCTGTCTGGTCAGCCCGCGCCATCACCGAAGCACTCAACCGCGATATGCGGGCCCGAGGATGGTCATGGCCGAACGAAATCGCCAGCCCAGGGGCGTTCTTGGCATCGAGACTGCGGCTCTTGCCCAAACGGGCCAACAAGAGCACTCCACACGGCCGCACAACCACGGGCCAAGAAGCCATCCACCGGAGCAATTCCGCCACCGCCGACCCCAGTCGTGAGAGCGACCGATTCACCGGGGTCACGCAGGGAGCGCCAACCGGGTTGGGCCGAACAACGGCTGTCCGCGCCGCTGCAGCTTCGGGTGACTCCTGCGTGGTGTGTTGCGGCCCGCACCCAGTGCGCCGGCCATTCCTGCCGACTCACCGGGCATACGTCTGCGATCGCTGCTGGGAGCAGCACGCCGAGCCAGCCGTCGCCGGACAGTGATGAGGTGGTCGACGAGCTCAAGCTGCAACGCAGGGCTGCGGGTAGGTCGCTTCCGCGAAGATCCGGTCGTGCAGGCGCCGGACCCACCGCGCGTCGCCGAGTGCGGTGTGACGCTCGTGAGGGCCTGGCGTGGCGACTCCGCAGGCCCGCGACGTCGCTTCTGCCGATCGCTGGACAGGGATCTGGCGGGCAATGAGGTAGCCGGTGGCCAGGACAGCGATGTCCCAGGGCTGGTAGTGCCACCGCGGCGCCCGATCATGGCGCTCCAGCAGCGCTTCCAGGCAGCCGGTGTCGAACGAGGGCACCACCCCGAATACCCGGGCGCCGGCGGTCCAACGCTGGACGACCGCGGCCGCTGTAGAGGCCGGCAGGAGGTGAGCGTTCGGCGTCGTCAGGACGCCATCGCGCTGAGGATGACGCTGGTCGAAGCGGCCGATCGCCAACGCCTTGGGATCCGCGTGAGGCAAGTCCAGGTCGGCGACGTCGACGTAGAGCGTGATCTCGCGGTCCCCAGTGGCGTCGCGTCGAATCATGGCGATCTCCCACGCTCGGCGACGCGGCCCCTTGCCAGTCGTCTCGGTGTCGAGGAATACCACCGCGTCCCACATCGTCTGATCCCCTCTCATGGGCTTCGTCTGTTGTCTCCTGAAACTCGTTCGGGTGTGGCTCCCGTCGGCTGCCTTTCAAGTATCGCAACGAGCACCGACAAGCAATCCCGAGATGACGGCACCCCTGCCCGCCGCTGGGTTGGGGAGGGGGTGCCGTATTGCATTGAGGGCACACCTGTTTGAGAGCGGAGTGATGTGTCGGTCGTCATCGGTAGAATCAGGTGTTGTAAGGGCACGCCAGCCGGGGTGGGCCCGTTCAGTTAGAAGGGTTTGTTGGTCATGAAGGCAGCAGTCTTTGGAGCGGCCGGAATTGGGCCGTGTTCGCGCGACATCGTGGCTGAGCGGCTGGGTGTGCCGTGGTGATGACTCGCGATGGCGGGGAGCGTCGCCACGATGCCGGTGATGTCGACGAGCAGTTAAGCGCGCTGCTAGGTGATCGTGATCGGGTACTTAGGCGAATCGAGCGCCGGGCGGCCGTTCTTGTGCGGTCGTGGATGGTGGTCAACGAACGGAGCTGGTTGTCGGTGGATGTGTCGGGGAACCTTGCTACGGCTGGTGGATTGGTTGATAGCAATGCGAGCCTTGCTGTGGCGGTTCCATTGTTGCCGCGCCGAGTGTTTGGTGGCGGCCTGAATAACCGGGGCGACTTTACGTTGAGGTTGTCAGACCTGGATGCCTACCTCGATGGTGCTCGCCACGGCGTCGACGGTGCAGCACCGTGGAAGACAGTAGTGATTGGCTTTGTAGAGGAGTCTCACCACGAGGTTCGGGTCAACGTGCCACGGGATTTCCAGCCGGAGCGCTGTGATTTGGCCAACGAGTTGGCAAGCCTGGATGACGATGGGTGCGAGTTCGTGGAGCGCGGCGTGCTTCGGGTGACTGACGCCGATGAGCAGGATCCGGATGCAGAATACTTCGCGCCTCCAGCGGTGTGGTGAACAGCGGGCCCTGGGTAGACGCTAAACCAGTGAATCACGTTGTGTGGCAGCAGAGGTAGCCCGAATCGGTGGGCGGTTCTGTCGGTGGGGCTCATTAGTATGAACGGTGTTGGGGCAGGTCAGCAGGGTCGGCCCGGGAAGCTGCGAAAGGGTGTGGACGACATGGGGGTTCCGGGAGTGGGCGTTCCATATGGAATCGAGTGCCCAGTGTGTGAGGCGCCGGCCGGTTTAACCTGCGGCGGGGAGGACGAGTACCACGTCGGCCGGCTCCGGGCCTGGCGCGGCGGGGAAGGGGTCCGGCGCGACATCATCGAGCGGATGCGCGTCGCTAACCGCTGACCCAAACGATAGGGTTCAGGCGGCCGTTTAGAATTCGGGGGGCCAAGGATCGGGCATAGCCGGCAGGCCGGCGTTGCTCGTACGGTTCCAATGCTCCAGGATCTCCTCGATGTGATCCCAGTCGTCGCCGGTCTTCGGCGGAATTGACCGCACACCAAGCGCTTCCGCGCCTACGTTCTGAATGTGCGAGGTGCCGGTCGACACGTAATTATCGAGCGCCGTGACGTTGCTTGTGGCCGTATGCACCTGGGCGGCGACCAATTGGAACTGCGCGGCAGCGTCCCTGACGACGTGGCTCGCTTCATCGATCCGTGACTGCGCAGCCCGCAATAATGCTGCTCGGCCTTCGGCGGTGCCCGATATGTGTGCGAACGCCGCTTTATCCCGCTGCCAAGCCTGCTCGACGGCCGCCAGCTCACTCTGAGCTTTCTGGGTGAGCAGATTGGCCTGGCGAACCGTATCCGCGACTGAGGAGTGGGCGGATCGTAAACGCTGGCGCCGCTCCGCGAGTGTCTCGTCAAGGTCACGTGCCCGATCGCTGGCCTCACCGGTCCACGCGTCGGGGTGCTGCGGAGCCGGCCCACAGCGTGGGAGGGTGACTTCTGGCGGCACTGAGGTGCCTAGGAGCTGCCGTGCACGCTGTATCCACACTTCGGCCTGGTCAATCACGCGTTCTATCGTCGGGCCGCCGGTTCAGTGTTTGCAAGAGGAGTGCCCGCGTGGCGCGAAGGTCTGAGTGCCACCGTGTCACCAGTCCGGTAGGCGCTGCCATGAATCATGTTGTCTACCAAGCGTTGTGTTGTTGATGGTGGTGGGGGTGAGGTGGAGGTTGGTGATGTCCAGGGTGGTGAGGTAGGTGCCGTTGTCGTGGTTGCCGTAGATGCCGATGGTGGGTACGGGTGCGTCGGTGATGTGGGCGTTGTTGAGCCAGGTGTGGTTGAGGTCTCCTGCGGTGATGAGGGTGTCGGCGTGGTGGGTGGTGATGGCGTGGGGGATGGAGGTCCAGGGGGGTTCGGTGTCGGCGAGGACGAGCAGTCGAGCAGTCGCATGGTGTTGAGTGTGCGGGGTGCGGGCCGCCGGATTCAACATCAGGTGTGGTGTGTGTGTTGTTGGATTGAGGGGTAAGGCGGCAGGGGTGGGCGGTGGGGCGTGAGCCCCGCCGCGTTGGTGCCGCGTTGGTGTGGTCGTATTTGGTTGGTATGAACGGGTATTGAGTGATGAGGATAGACATTGCGATATCCCGAAAAGTGTTGGTAGTATTGATGTTAAGCGCGGCGAAGACGAGCGGAGCCACGAACTAGACTGTAGAATAACGACATTGGATAGCGACGAAGTCGCGACCATGCGGGTAGTGAAAGTGATTGATATGCAAAGAGATTCGATCCGGCAGAGCGAAGGGCGAAGCCCGAGCGGGAACAAGCCGGTGACGACGAA
This sequence comes from Mycobacterium sp. 050272, assembly GCF_039023525.1. Lineage (NCBI taxonomy): Bacteria > Bacillati > Actinomycetota > Actinomycetes > Mycobacteriales > Mycobacteriaceae > Mycobacterium > Mycobacterium sp. 050272. Next base: position 306,982 of record NZ_JBCHKV010000006.1, read on the forward strand.
AACGCAAGGCGCACAACAGAACGCAACCATAGAACACGAGCAAGGCGGCGTGAGCCGCCGTGTGCGCTCGCCGGCAACGCCGGCGGTCCTCCCTCCGGC
>NZ_JBCHKV010000007.1:0-278764 GCF_039023525.1 Mycobacterium sp. 050272
TGAGTTCGAAGCAGCGTTCTACGATGCACAACGGACCGACCAACCCCTGGTCGAAATCCAATAGCCCGAGCCTCCGGCAGAACCAGGGCGTTTCAAGAATCATCAACGCCGCCACCGGAGAACTACTGCGCGACTTCACCCTCGACCCCACCAGGAACTACCAACCCACCGGCGCCCCCAAAGGCCCCACACGGAAAAAACCCCAAACCTAACGTAGGTTCAGGGCCATTCCGATGTCTTGCGACACCAGAGTGTCGGGCTGACAGGATTTGAACCTGCGACCACTTGACCCCCAGTCAAGTGCGCTACCAAACTGCGCCACAGCCCGCGCACCGGTGAGTCCACCGGCAGCAGCTCGAAAGCCTACCGCAGCCGGGGCCCCAGACCGCTATTGCCCGGCTGACCTGCGAGTCTCCTGCTGACCGGCTTTGGCGAACCAGGCGTCGACCTTGCCGACAAATTCCAGCAGCGCCTGCGCCAGCTCGGCTTCCCGACGGTAGAACCGCTGCGATGGAACCGGCACGCTCACGGCCACCATCTCGTCGCCCACGTTCTTCAGTACCGCGCCCACCGCGCAGATGCCTTCGCTCTGCTCTTCGCGGTCATACGCCACGCCCTCGGCCTTGACGCGGTCCAGTTCCTTGCGCAACGCCGCCGGCGTCGTGATCGTGTTCGCGGTGAGCTTGGCCAGCCGACTCGGCAGCGCTCGCGCCTGACCCTCGGCCGACAGATTGGCCAGCAGCGCCTTGCCGTTGGCGCAGCAGTGCAGCGGAAACGACTCGCCCACCGCACTGATCGCGCGCAGCCGGTGCGGCGAGACCACCTGGTCGATGAACGTCGCACGGTCGCCGTCCAGGATCGACAGGTCGACGGTCTCCTCCAGTTCGCGCGACAACTCCTCGATGAACGGATGCAGATCGAACACGACGCTGCGGCGCACGGTGGTGGCCATGCGGGCGATCTCGGGCCCCAGCCGATAGCGACCTCGCGCCGCACGCGAGGCCACCAGGCCCTCGTCGTCGAGCGCGTTGAGGATCCGGCTCACGGTCGAGCGCGCCATGCCCAGCCGCTCGCCGATCTCGGCCTGGTTCAGCCCGCCGGGATGCGCCTGCAGCAGCCGCAGCATCTCGGCCGCGCGCGCGATGACCTGAATTCCGCTGCCGCGTACCTCTTCTGCGTCGACGCTCATGTCAGGCCCCGGTCTCGAGACGATAGGTGCCGGTCGGGTCGATGATCGCCACCAGCCGCACGATACAGCCGTCGCCGCCGACCCAGCGCCACGGGAAAGCCGCGAAGGTGACCCGTTTTCCGGTGACCTTGTCCAGGTCGCCACCCACGTTCTCGAAGCCGTAGATGCCCTTGCACAGAATCGCACGATGGCACGGCTCCCATTCCGGAAAGTCGTCGAGCACCTTGCGTCCGGTGTGCTCTTCGTATTCTTTTACCGCCCAGGGCAATAGGCCACCGGTGTGCTCGGCGGGGCCGTGCGGGGCGATCGCGGTGGCCATCGGATGGTCCAGAGCCTGGGTGTCCGTGCCGACGGCCTTGACACCCCTGGCCGCGAACCACTCCCCGGCTTCCTTGTAGAAGCCCGGCGAGTAGGCGTAGTACTCGGCGCTGTCGGCGTAGGTGTGGTGCCAGCCGGTGTTGACGATGACGATGTCGCCAGGACGGATCTGCGGCGTCGCCTTCTCCAAGTCCTCCGCGGTGACGACCTCCCACTTCTCCTTCGGGATCGACACCACCACCCCGGTGCCGAAGAACGCGCTCAGCGGAATCTCGTCGAGCAGCGGCGTGCCTTCGATCACGTGGCCCGGCGCGTCGATGTGTGTGCCGGAATGCATGACCGTGGTGATCTTTTGGGTCAGCACACGACTTCTGGCCATGTTGTGCAATCGTTCGATCTTGACGTCCTCGAAGTACGGCCACGCCGGCACACCATGCCCCCACGGGTGGGACAGGTCGTAAAACTCCAGCTTCGATTCGGCGTCGCCAAGCGGCCAGGTGAACGTCACGACATTTCCTTTCGTGTCAGCACGCGGTGTAGCCGCCGTCCAGATACATCACCTGGCCGGTATAAAAACTTGACGCGTCGCTGAGCAGATAAATCAGCGCGCCGACGAAGTCTTCCGGTTCGGCGAAGCGGCGCAACGGGATTCGGGCGAACATCGCCTCACGGGTCTGGCGCCCCTTTTCGTCGTCGGCATACATCCACTCGGTCAACTCGGAGCGGAAAACCGTTGGCGCCAGGGCATTTACCCGTATCCCTTGTGGACCCCACTCCGCGGCCAACGACTTGGCCAGCAGGTCGGTGGCCGCTTTCGACGGGCAGTAGGCGCTGTATCCGGCGGGATGACCGAGGCTGCCGCGCACCGACGAGACCAGCACGACGCTGCCTCCCCCGCCCTGCCGCAGCAGCACCCGTCCGGCTGCCTGGCACATCAGCCAGGCGCCGCGCGCATTGGCCTTCATCACGGCGTCGAAGTCGTCGACGGCCATCTCGGTGATGGGCTCGACGTGGTTCATGCCCGAGGCCACCAGAACGCCGTCGAGCCGGCCATGCTTGGCCACCGCCGCGTCGACCATGGCCTGCGCGTCGGCCGGAGTGTCCGGGCGTCGGATCACCACCGCCAGGTCGTGCCGGCCCGTCTCAGCAGCGAGCTCGGCCAGGCGATCGGTGTTGCCGCCGGTCAGCGTCAGCTTGGCCCCCGCTTCAGCGAGAGCTTGGGTCGCCGCGCTGCCTAAGGAGCCGGTCGCGCCGGTGATGAGTATCGACTTGTCCTGCACGCTGAACCGCGCCGCGCTTTTCATCTCACCTCAACTCCTGCACTACGGGATTATCCACCCGTTATACGAGAGATTAGGGACGCGCCGCGATGAAAGTCAACACAGAACTCCCAAGATATAGCTCACATCGCCTGCATTGCGGGGAACGGTGCTTCACTCCGCGAATGTCTGCATGCCCAGCACGATGGCCAGACCGAGACGCTCGGCGTCCTCGGTGTCGGGTTCCGCGGTGAAGATCATGATGCGCAGGTCATCTCCGGCGACAACCAGCGTGTCGCAGTCCAGGGTGATGCGCCCGACGTCCGGGTGGTCGATGACTTTTCGACGCCCGACGTCGTGAAGAAGATCCGGGGATTCCGCGTCCCAGAGCTCAGCGAACCGGGGGCTTTGCGCGGACAGCTCGCGAATCAACTGCTTCAACCGTTGATCGGCGGGATAGCGCGACGCCGTCACACGTAGGTCGGCGACCAGCCCGGCCTGCAATACGGCACGCTCTTCGGGCGTCTGCACAGCACGGGTACCGGCGCCAATCAAGTTGCGCCACACGCCATTGCGTTCAAGCCCCCGCAAATTGGTTGTCGGACCCATCAGCGCGTCATACGGTGCGTTGGCGATCAGCAGGGTCCAGGTGGCGTCGTAGACGGCCACCGGATTGTTCGCCAACCGGTCGAGCATCCGTTGGACGCTCGGCGAAATGCGCGACGAGACGACGTCGCGTCCCGGAGCGACATGCCCCGCCAGCCGGAACAGCAGATCACGCTCGGCGTCCGAGACGCGCAACGCACGGACAAGTGCCTCGACGACCTGGACCGAAGGCGAGGTTGCCCGACCCTGTTCCAGCCTGGTCAAGTAGTCGACTGAGATTCCGGCAAGCCCGGCAAGCTCTTCGCGACGCAGCCCCGCGGCGCGACGGCACCCGCCGACGGGCATACCCACGGCCGCCGGCGTGACGCGGTCGCGCCACTGGCGCACCCTGCGGCCGAATTCCCACGTCTGCACCCCTCTACTGTGCGCGACTGGGGTAGCCGGGGAAAGGCTTTGTGGTGGCACTGGCAGTCCTACGACAACCAGACGGCTCCCTAAGACTGCGACATCGATTAACAGTCGGGCCATGACTTCGATCGCTTCCGGAACCGTATTGCTCACCGGGCCGACCGGCGGACTGGGCAGGTCCACGACACTGGCGCTGGCGAATCGGCCTGCATCCCAACGCCCCGACCTGCTGCTGCTCGGCAGGCCGGGCCATGCCTTGGCCGAGGTGGCCGACGAGGCCCGAACGGCCGGCGCAACAGTGTACGAAATCGGCTGCGACCTCTCCAGGTTGGCCGACGTGCGCGCCGCGGGTCAGCAGGCCAAGGAGCTGCTGGATGCCGGCGCGGTGCGCCCGCTGCACGCACTGGTCGCCAACGCGGGCCTCACCGTCGCCGACACGCATACCGCCTCGGCGGATGGCTACGAACTCACCTTCGCGGTGAATTACCTCGCACACGCGCAACTGATCGGCGATCTGCTCGGCTCATTGACGGCTCCGGCCCGCGTCGTGCTCCTGGGCTCGAACACCTACCACCAGAACATCTTTCGCCGGATCCTGCACGTGCCCCCGGCGCGTTGGCGCGATCCCATCGAGCTGGCCCAGCCCACCGCCGCGAGCCTGCCGGCGACGTCCGAGCTGTCCTGGACCGCCTACTCCGATTCCAAGCTGGCGCTGATGTACTACGCACACGAATTGCAGCGCCACGCCCCGCATGGCGTCAACGTGATTGTCTTCGAACCGGGATTCATGCCGGGCACCGGTCTGAGCAGAGCGAACGGTCCCACCCTGCAACGAATCGGGCGTCTGCTGGAGAAAATTCCCGGCGTCTCGTCACCGGTGCGCTCCGGGCCCTTGCTCGCCTCGATCGTCCTCGATCAGCGTTGGGCGCATCTGCGCGACGGCGCCTTCGTCCTCAAAGACGAAGAGCGAGAGGTGAAGCCGATTGCGATTGATCCGCGTCGCGAGGCACGGCTCTGGGAGGCGACGGCCGAGCTTCTCGCTGCGGCTCGATGAGTGCGCGCTCAGGGCGGCGAGTGTGCGCTGGGGGCAAAGAGTGTGTGCTGAGGCCGGGAATACGCCGGGACTCCCGGCCGTGAGCTCACGGTCAAAGCCGCGGCTGCACACTCAACGCCGCAGCCGCACACACCAGGCGCAGAGGGCAGAACCCAAGAGTCAGCGGCGCTTGGCGCTGCGCTTTTCGCGGACCCGCACGTTGATGCGGATCGGGCTGCCGGCGAACCCGAACGTCTCGCGCAGCCGGCGCTCCAGGAAGCGCCGGTAGCCGGCCTCGAGAAAGCCGGTGGTGAAGAGGACGAACGTCGGCGGGCGGGCGGCGGCCTGGGTGGCGAATAGGATGCGGGGCTGCTTGCCGCCGCGCACCGGAGGCGGCGTGGCCGCGACGACTTCCTTGAGCCAGGTGTTCAGCGGGCCGGTCGCGATCCGGGCGTCCCACGACGCCAGCGCGGTCTCCATCGCCGGCACCAGCTTCTGAACGGCCCGTCCCGTCTTGGCGGAGATGTTGACCCGCTCCGCCCACTGCAGCTGCGCCAGTTCACGGTCGATCTCGCGGTCCAGCAGCTCGCGGCGATCCTCGTCGACCAGATCCCATTTGTTGAAGGCCAGCACCAGCGCCCGGCCGGCCTCGATCACCATGCTCAGCACGCGCTGGTCCTGCTCGGTCAGCGGCTGCGACGCATCGATCAGCACGAGCACCACCTCGGCGGAATCGATGGCCGAGTGCGTGCGCACCGACGCGTAGAACTCGTGCCCGCTCGCCTGACCGACCTTGCGACGCAACCCCGCGGTGTCGACGAAACGCCAGACCTTGCCGCCCAATTCGATCAGCGAGTCCACCGGATCGACCGTGGTGCCCGCGACGTCGTGCACGACCGAGCGCTCGTCGCCGGCCAGCTTGTTCAGCAGCGAACTCTTGCCGACATTGGGCTTGCCGACCAGCGCCACCCGGCGCGGGCCGCCGACCGCCGGCGCCGCCTCGGACACCTCGGGCAACACGGCCAGCACCTCGTCGAGCAGATCCGCCACCCCACGGCCATGGATTGCGCTGACCGCGTGCGGCTCGCCCAGACCCAGCGACCACAACGCGGCCGCGTCGGACTCGACCTTCTCGCTGTCAACCTTGTTGGCGGCCAAGAAGACCGGCTTGCCGGAACGCAGCAGGATGCGGGCGGCGGCCTCGTCGGCGCTGGTCGCCCCGACCGTCGCGTCGACCACCAGAATGATCGCGTCGGCGGTGCGCATCGCCACCGACGCCTGTTCGGCCACCAGCTGCTGCAGGCCCTTGGCGTCGGGCTCCCATCCCCCGGTGTCCTGCACGACGAACCGGCGGCCGGTCCACAACGCGTCATAGGAAACCCGGTCGCGGGTCACGCCGGGAATGTCCTGCACCACCGCTTCGCGCCGGCCCAGGATCCGGTTGACCAACGTCGACTTGCCGACGTTGGGCCGCCCGACGATGGCCACCACCGGCGCGGGACCGGGCTCGTCGAAGCCTCCCGAATCGGAATCGACTACTTCCCAATCACTCTCGTCGGACCACGTGCCGTCCTGACTCACCGCACTGCCTCGCTTCGCTGCTTGACCAACTCCAGCAGGTGATCGATCACCTGCGCCTCGGTCATGTCGCTGGTGTCGACGATCACCGCGTCCGCCGCCGGTCGCAACGGCGACAGCGTACGGGTAGAGTCCAGATGATCCCGGCGGCGCACATCGGCCAGGACCCCGTCGTAATCGTCGGCCAAACCCGCGGCGACGTTCTGGTCATTGCGCCGACGGGCGCGGGTCTCGGCCGATGCGGTCAAAAAGATCTTCACCGGTGCGTCCGGCAACACCACCGTCCCGATGTCGCGCCCCTCGACAACGACACTGCCCGGCCCTTGTGCCATCTCGCGCTGCAGGGCGACCAGCCGGGCCCGAACGGCGGCAACCGAGGACACCGCCGACACCGCGCCGGTCACCTCGTCGCCACGGATCTCGGCCGTAACATCTTCTCCGTCAAGGAAATAACGATCACCCTCGGGGTGGTAGTCGACCGACATCCGCACCGTCTCGGCAATCCGCGCGACCGCGTCGGCATCGGCCGGGTCGGTCCCGGCGCGCAAGACGGCCAGTGTCACCATCCGGTACATCCCACCGGTGTCCAGGTAACGCGCCCTCAACGCTTCCGCCAATCCCTTTGACACCGAGGACTTTCCGGTTCCGGCCGGGCCGTCAATCGCCACCACGACGCCGTCGCTCACAGGCCCACCGCTTTGTACAGTTGGCCGATCTCGCCCTGGCTCAGCGCCCGGATGCTGCCCGGCCGCTGCTTGCCCAGCGCAATCCCACCGATCTCGGTGCGAACCAGGGCCTCCACCGGGAAACCTACCGCCGCCAGCATCCGGCGCACAATCCGATTCCGTCCTTCATGTAACGTCAAGCGCACCAACGTCTTTCCTGGAATGGCGTCCACCACCGCGAAGTCGTCGACACGCGCCGGGCCGTCCTCTAACTCGACACCGGCTCGCAATTGCTTGCCCAGCCCGCGCGGCACCGTTCCGGAGACCGTCGCCAGATACGTCTTGGGGACTTCGTGGGAGGGGTGCATCAACCGGTGCGCCAGCTCGCCGTCGTTGGTCAGCAGGATCAGCCCCTCGGTGTCGGCGTCCAACCGTCCCACGTGAAAGAGCTTCTTGTTGCCCCGCACTCGCCGCTCGACCAGGTCGCCGATGCACGGCCGGCCACGATCGTCGGACATCGTCGAGTGCATCCCGCGCGGCTTGTTCAGCGCCAGATACACCTGCGATTCGTCCAGGGCGATCCTGGCGCCGTCCACGCGGATCACCGAGGCATCAGGGTCGACGCGGGTGCCCAGCTCGGTCACCACCTGCCCGTCCACTTCGACGCGGCCGTCGATGATCAACTTCTCGGCGGCCCGGCGCGACGCAATTCCGGCCTGGGACAACACTTTTTGGAGCCGGATGCCCTGATCTTCGGCCATCAATCCTGGTCCACGTCAAACGACAGCGACTGTTCGGGCGTCTGGCCACCGGACAGTTTGATGAAACGTGGCTCGCTGTCCAGGGATTCGCTCAGGTCCTCGATCGTGTCGACATCGGGAAGCAGCGGTGCGATGTCGGGCAGGTCCGTCAGCGACTCCAGCCCCAGCCGCTCCAGGAACAGCTCGGTGGTGGCGAAGGTGGCCGCGCCGCTGTCCTCGTCGACGCCGGCCTCGGTGATCAGGCCGCGCGCCAACAGGGTTCGGATGACGGCGTCGACGTTAACACCGCGCACCGCGCTGACCCGCGCGCGGGTCACGGGCTGGCGGTAGGCCACGACAGCCAGGGTCTCCAGCGCGGCCCGGGTGAGCTTGGAGCGCGCACCATCCAGCAGCAGCTTCTCCACGTAGGGCGCGTACTTGGCGCGGGTGTACATCCGCCAACCCTCGCCGGTCTTGCGCAGGTCGATCCCGCTGTCGCGGTGCGCGAGCTGCTCGGCCATGAGCTGCAGCTTCGCGGCTATCCGGTAGACGGGTTGCCCGGTGGCGGCGCCCAGCGCCTCCTCGGCGACCGGGGTGTCCACCACCAGCAACAGCGCCTCCAGCACGCCGCGCAGCTCCTCGTCGTCGAGCGGCGCTGCTTCGGCGATGTCGGGGATGCCCTCGATACCCGGGCCGAGTTCGAGGTCGGGCAAGTCTTCAGTCATCTATTCGTCCCGTATTTCGGTGGTCGGACGCTCCCCGGTCCACGAAATCTGGAGCACGCCAAGCGGCTCCGACTGGTCGAATGCTACCGCCCGGGACCGATACAGCTCGAGCAGCGCCAGGAAGCGTCCGACCACCTCGATCGGCACCTCACAGTCGGCGACCAACTCGGAAAACGTCGCCCATTGGCCACTGCCCCGGGCTTCAAGCATCGACAGCAGTTTCTGGGCCTGCTCGGGCACCGAGACCTTGACCTCGTGCAGGTGGCCGATCCCGACTGTCGGCACCGGCCGCGGGCTGAACGCGACCGCGGCGATCTGGGCGAAACGCTCGGCGTCGACCCCGATCATCACTTCCGGCAATAGTTCGGTGAACCGGTCCTCCAGCGACACCGCGCGCGGGTAGCTGCGCAGCGCGGTGGCTTCCAGCTCGGCGAACATCTCCGCGACGTGCTTGAACGCGCGGTACTGCAACAACCGGGCGAACAGCAGGTCGCGCACCTCCAGCAGGGCGAGGTCTTCCTCGTCGTCGATCTGCCCGGCCGGCAGCAGCCGCGCGGCCTTGAGATCCAGCAGGGTCGCGGCGACCACGAGGAACGCGGTGGTCTCCTCCAGGTCCAGCTGGGCGCCGATCTCGCGGGTGTAGGCGATGAAGTCGTCGGTGACCTGATGCAGCGCCACTTCGGTCACGTCGAGACGATGCGCGAAGATCAGCTGCAGCAGCAGGTCAAACGGCCCCTCGAAGTTGGTGAGGCGGACTTGGAAACCGGTGGAGGAGCCGTTCTGCGCTGCCGCTTCACCATTCGCTGTGCCGTTCACGCGCCGAATCGGTCGATGAACTCGCGGGCCAACGCGCGATACGCGATGGCACCCGCCGACTTCGGCGCCCAGGTGGTGATGGGTTCGCCCGCCACGCTGGTCTCCGGAAAACGCACGGTCCGGGTGATCACGGTGTCGAACACCAGGTCACCGAAGCGTTCCACGACACGGGCCATCACCTCGCGGGCGTTGACGGTGCGCGGGTCGTACCGGGTCAGCAGGATGCCGCTGATCTCGAGCTTCGGGTTGAGCCGGTCGCGCACCTTGTCCACGGTATCGGTGAGCAGCGCCAGGCCGCGCAGCGAGAAGTACTCGCACTCGGTCGGAATGACCACGCCGTCGGAGCAGGCCAGCGCGTTGACGGTGAGCAGGCCCAGCGACGGCTGGCAGTCGATCAGGACATAGTCGTAGCGGTCCAGCACCGGATGCAGCGCCCGGCCCAGCGTCTGCTCCCGGCCCACCTCGTTGACCAGCTGAATCTCGGCCGCCGACAGGTCGATGTTGCTGGGCACCAGGTCCAGGTACTTCACCCGGGTGGACAGCAGCACGTCTTCGATCGACACCCGCGGCTCCACCAGCACGTTGTGAATCGTCTTTTCCAGGTCGTAATGCGGGACGCCGAGGCCCGCGGACAGCGCGCCCTGCGGATCCATGTCCACCAGCAACACCCGTCGGCCGTACTCGGCGAGCGCGGCTCCCAGGTTGATCGTCGACGTGGTTTTCCCGACGCCACCCTTCTGGTTGCACATCGCAATGACCTTGGCCGGGCCGTGCGAGGTGCGCGGCTGCGGCTCCGGGATCGCCCGCGCCGGACGCCCCGTCAAGCCGATCTCGACGGCGCTATCCGGGTGCTCGGTCGTCATGCCCGGGGTGTTGCGGAGGTGAACATCGTCGGAAAGTCTAACGGGTAGGCGCGCGTAAACCGGGCGACCCGCAGGCGAGATACCAGGGAATATGTGCGGATTTCGCCGCCAGCGCCCGCAGGGGATTTCAGAGTTAACTTTAGTCACACCAGCCACATTCGGCCCACGCTTGCCGGCGCTAGGGTGGGCCCCATGGACCTCAGGAGACGGATACCGCTGCTGCGGTGGTCGGTATGGCGGATGGCCGCCGGAGCTCGCAACATCACCACGACCGGCCAGATCGGCGACGGACGCGAGGCGGCCGCGGTCGACTACGTCGTCGCCAACGCCCGCGCCGGCGACATCGACGACGTGCTGGCCACCATCGACAAATTCGCCTACCAGAAGTCGATGCTGATCAATGTCGGCGACGAGAAAGGCCTGCTGCTCGACGCGGCCGTGCGCCGGGCCGATCCCGCGCTCGCCCTGGAGTTGGGCACCTACTGCGGCTACGGCGCGCTGCGGATCGCCCGGGCCGCGCCGAACGCCAAGGTGTTTTCCGTCGAACTCGCCGAGGCCAACGCCGCCAACGCCCGGCGGATCTGGGCGCACGCCGGTGTCGCCGATCGGGTGACGTGCGTCGTCGGCACCATCGGTGACGGCGGGCGCACGCTCGACGCGCTTGCCGGCGAGCACGGATTCGCTTCTGGCGCACTCGATTTCCTGTTCCTCGACCACGACAAGAACGCCTACCTCGCTGATCTGCTGAGCATCATGGACCGGGGCTGGCTGCACAAAGGCTCGATCGCGGTCGCCGACAACGTCCGGGTGCCCGGCGCGCCGAAGTACCGCGAGTACATGCGCCAGCAGCAGGGCAAGGTGTGGAACACCGTGGAGCACAAGGCCCACCTGGAATACCAATCAATGGTGTCCGACCTGGTGCTGGAGTCCGACTACCTGGGCTGAATCCACGGCCGAACGTCGAAGCCGATGACAGGTGCTTAACCGATTCGGGGTTGGAACGACTGTGAGCAGCGGCCACACGTGAAGCTCGTCAGCGACGGCGTCGAAAATGGGTCCCTATCCCGGTATCTTCTCCGAGATCTTATCGAGGATCGCCGCTGCGGCCGGAGCGCCGTTGCCGTATTGGCATACGAACGCAAATGTAACCACGTTGTTCTTTGCCCGGGCCTCGTTAGAGCAGACCCACCCGATGACTTGGTCGTCCCTGAGTTCTGTTGCCGTCCAACGCGCGTAACGGTCGGTGGAGTCGGTCTTTTGGAATCGCCAAGGGTCGCTTTCGTCTTTTCGATGGATGACGGCGTTGTTGCAAGGATTCAGATGCTTGCCAAAAGCATTGTCTAGCAACTGTATCGCTGCCTTAGCATCTGCAACTATCACGACAGCCTGAAAGGCCGTGTGGTCGAACTTGTCCTTCTCCTCTCTGTATTTGATGCTCCGCCACGCGGTGTAATCCTCACCAACGGTGCTCGTGTCCGGCCCTAACAGCGCCCCGCATTCGGCGTTGCCCTCCTCGACGGCCGTCGGCGTTGGCGGATAGTTAAAGCCCGGCGGGGGCTTGGACGCCCAGTTCAATTTCGCCCCGACGATTTCGCCGACCACCTCCGGCAGCAAGATCAACGAGTCAATGTCCTTGGGCACCATCGTCGGTACTATCGTCGGTGCAGTCGTCGTGGGTGCCGTCGTCGTTGTGCTGTGGCCGCTGCCGTCGCCACCGCAACCACCCGCCAATGCGGCCGCACTAATTCCCACTGCCGAAGCCACATCACGAATTCTCATTAGGCCCGCCGCGCATCAGTAACAGTGCGCCGCCGCGGATCCAGCCGAACTCGTCGGCAAGTCCATAATCGTGATTTGTGAGTCATTGCCGGCGAGTGTGTCTGTTCCTGGACGGTGCACTTCCACTACTAATGCCCTGCCACCGGCCCACGCCCATTCCGTGAATTTGTCGCCCATCGGCCACGGCGGGGGCACTTCGCGACCGGTTGCCGTGAGCGTCCGGTAGCAGAGCGGCAGCTTGCCCTTGTACCAGCCGTTCGGGGATTGGTTCGCGCTCAACAGCTTTCCGATATCGGCAACGAGGGTGTCGTACGGTGCCGGATTGGAATAAAACTCCTCGTTGACCGCGTCCGCCCCGGTCTTATCGTTGCTGTACGTCTTCATCAGAACCGATCCGGATGGCAAGGTGATGTCGGCCAGCGCGGAATGCGGCCCCGGCGGGACGGTGGGGGTTGGCGACGTGCTGGTTGGCGTTACCGATGTGGTGGATGCAGTCGTTGGCGCGACCGTTGTCGACGACGACGGTTCCGCTGCGTGGCGTGAGCATGCAACGACAGCGAGCACTGTGATCGCGATGAGCAACTGCCCAATTTGGCGCTTCATGAATCGCAGCTTTGTTCGGCTGGTGTGCGGCAGCTAGGGTCGTAGGTCACGTCGTGAACGGGACTGAAGTCGCAGCCCGGCGGGCGGTGCCAGGCGTCGGAGCCGCACGCAGTCTCGTTTCGCGCAGCATCGAAGGCGCGGTCTGCCCACCGCACGCGGTGGAGAATCGTCGAACTTAATGCGTCCGGGTTACCGCTGTAGGTACTCGGGGCTGTCAGGCGTGCTGAACGACTGTCCACTCGATACCGGGTTGACGGCAACGGGACCGCTGGGGGTACGCCCGGTCGAAACGTTCACGGCTAACGGGCTACTGGGCGTGCTGAGCGGAGGTTGTCTGCCCACGACAGGGTTGAGAGCCTGGGGGCTAGCGGGGAGGGCCTCGGTTTCCCCGTCCGAGGCCGGGCTGCAAAGCACAGCGCGCGGCGGACACGGAAGAGACGGATTCGGATCGGCCCGCACGACGCTGGCATGCAACCCGCCTGCGACTACGGCGAGGGCGGCAACTGCTGCCGCCGCGACCACGCGTTTCAGTATCATCGCGAATTTCCGATCGAGCTGAATCAACAAGGGGTAATAGCTTTCACAAAGTTAGCCAGGTAACAAAAATGTTAGCACTCAGCTTGGACTCGAAGCTTGTCTCCGCCGGGCTATCCCGGGATTTTCGCCGAGATCATGTCCGCCATGTTCTTTGCGACCGGAGCGCCGTTGCCGTTTTGACACACCTGCGCAGATATGACCACGTTGTTCTTTGCCCGGGCTTCATTGGCGCAGACCCAACCAACAACTTGGCCGTCGAGCAGTTCGGTTGCCGTCCACAGCACCTCGGTGTCGGTGCTGCTGCTCTTTTGGATTCTCCAGTGATATTTGTCGTCTTTACGGTGGATGACAACGTTGTTGCAGTCGTTCAAAGGCTTGCCCAAAGCGTCGGCAAGTAACTGCTTGGCCGCTTTCGGGTCGGCAACCGTCGCAACAACCTGGTAGACCGCATGGTCGAAAGTGTCCTTGTCTTCTTTGTAGTGATTGCTCCGCCATGCGGTGTAAACGACACCAACCGTGTTGCTGTCCAGCCCCATCGCTGCATCACATTCGGGGTTACCCTCGTCGATGACGAATGGCGATGGAGGGCTGGTCCACCCCGGCGGAGGGCTGCCAACCCAGTTGAATTTCGTCCCGAGGAGTTCGCCGGCCGCATCTGGTGGCACGATGAGCGCGTTGATGTCCTTGGGCGCGATCGTCGGAGCTGCCGCCGGGACGACCGTGGACGACGTCGACGTCGTGCTGTGGCCACCGCCCTGCCCTCCCCCACACCCAGCTGTCAACGCCACTACACCGACCCCGATCACCGAAGCCATGGGCTGAATTCTCATGTCGCGTCCTTGTTGACGGCGCCCTTTGTTCGTCTCCTCAAGGGACACAACGGTGAGCGGTTGCTCAACTGTGCCCGCAAGTAGGCGTTCTACGAATCGCAGCCTTCTGCACGCTGGCGTTCGGCGGCTAGGGTCCTAGGTCACGTCGTAAATAGGTCGGAAGTTGACCGCGCTACGGCTCAGCGGCCTGAGCCAGGATGAGGATTCACGCCCACGTCGCGTGGGCGTGGTCAGCACGGTCGCCGCAAAAGAGTTACTGAGCGCGCGGGTGGGCTCCGGCCCACACTTCGCGCAGCGCGTGCACGGTGACCAACGTGTAGATCTGCGTGGTCGTCACCGAGGCGTGGCCGAGCAGCTCCTGCACGACGCGCACGTCGGCCCCGCCCTCCAGCAGATGCGTGGCGAACGAGTGCCGCAGCATGTGCGGCGACACCCCCGAGGTGATCCCGGCGCGCTCGGCGGCGTCCTGCAACACCTGCCAGGCGCTTTGCCGCGACAGCCGTCCGCCGCGGGCGTTGAGGAATATCGCGGCCGTGCCGCGGCCCCGGCGGGCCAGCTCCGAGCGGCCACGCACCAGGTAGGCATCCAGCGCCTGCACGGCGGGCCGCCCGATCGGCACCAGCCGCTGCTTACCGCCCTTACCGTGCAACAGCACCGATCTGGCCTGGGTGTCGATGTCGTCGACGTCGAGTCCGACGGCTTCGGAGATGCGTGATCCGGTGGAGTACAACAGCTCCAGCAGCGCCCGGTTGCGCAGCGTGAGCGGACCGTCGGACGGGCTCTCCCCGCCCGCGCCTTCCAGCAGCGCCAGCACCTCGTCGATGGTCAGGCTTTTGGGCAGCCGACGACCGGGGGTCGGGGGTCGCACAGCGCGCGCCACGTCCAGTTCGGCCAGCCCCTCGGCGGCGGCGAAGCGATGCAATCCGCGCACCGCGATCAATGCCCGCGCGGCCGACACCGCCGACAAGCCCACCGCTCCGGAATCGGGATCACCGCGTCGCAGTGCGACCAGGAATTCGCTGACGTCGTCCTCACCGACCTTGGCCAGATCGTGAATTCCACGGTCTTCCAAGTGCTTTGAATAGCGACGCAGGTCGCGCCGGTAAGAGCTGAGCGTATTGGCCGCTACTCCCCGCTCGATCGTCAGATGGTCGAGGTAGCCCTGCATTTGCGACTCGAGCATCAGCGCGGTCGTCATTGCGCGGCCGCTTTTCGGGCGGCGAATGTCGTGGGCTTGTCCGGCCACGGGATGTCCACCCCACGCGGCTGGGCCAGCCCGGTCGTCACGGCGTGTGCGGCCAGAATCCCGGCCACGGCAATGGAATTGACGATCTCACCGCTGAAGACCAGCCGCAGCGCCTCGTCGATCGGGACCCAGCGCATCTGCATGTCGGCTTCTTCGTCGTGCGCTTCGGGACGGCCGATCTCGCTGAGGCCGGTGGCCAGGAAGACCCGCACCGATTCGTCGCTGTATCCGGGCGCGGTGTCGATGTCGACGAGAACGTGCCAGGAGTCGGCGTGCAGACCGACTTCCTCCTCGAGTTCGCGTGCGGCGGTGAGGTGCGGTGCTTCGCTCTCGGCGTCGAGCAGGCCCGCCGGCAGCTCCCACAGGCGCCGGCCGAAGGTGTGCCGGTACTGATACACCATCGCGATGCTGTGGTCGTCGCGCATCGGCACGACGGCGACGGCGCCGTAGTGCTCCACGACCTCGCGCGCCGCGGTGTTGCCGCCGGGCATCCGCACCTCGTCGCGGCGCAGCGTGAAAATCTTTCCGGTGTAGAGCGTTTCGCTCGACGCCGTCTCGAAGACGTGGTCAGCCACGGGTGGCGGGTTCAGGTATCGACCGCTCGGCGCTGTCTCGATGCTGGTTGCCGTTGGACGTGTGCTCGGGGATCTCCACCGGAAGCAGCTCACCTTCTTTGTAGTCGATGGCCGCGCCGACGAATGCGACGAACAGTGGGTGCGGCCGGGTGGGCCGGCTCTTCAGTTCGGGATGGGCCTGAGTGCCGACGACGAACGGGTGAATGTCCGACGGGTATTCGACGAACTCCACCAGGTGGCCGTCGGGCGAGGTGCCGGAGAATCGCAGACCGCTTTCGGCGATCTTGTCGCGGTAGGCATTGTTCACCTCGTAGCGGTGCCGGTGCCGCTCGGACACCTGGGTAGACCCATATGCCTGCGCCACAATCGAATCCGCCTCGAGCACCGCGGGGTATGCCCCCAAGCGCATGGTGCCGCCGAGGTCGGCTTCGCCCGCCACGATGTGCTCCTGATCGGCCATCGTCGAAATCACGGGATCCGGTGTGGACGGTTCGAATTCGGCCGAGTTGGCCTCGGTCAGGCCGACCGAGCGGGCGGCTTCGATCACGATGCACTGCAGCCCGAGACATAACCCGAATACCGGCAACCCGCGCGACCGTGCGTAGCGAATGGCGCCGATCTTGCCCTCGATGCCGCGAATGCCGAATCCGCCGGGGATCAGCACGCCGTGCACGTCGGCCAACGCTGAGGCGGCACCCGCGGCGCTCTCGCAGTCGTCGGAGGGCACCCACAGCATCTCGACCTTGGCGTGGTGTTTGAAGCCGCCGGCCCGCAACGCCTCGGCCACCGAGAGGTACGCATCGGAGAGGTCAACGTACTTGCCCACCAAAGCAATTCGGACGGTTTCATGCGGCTCGTGCACCCGGCGGAGCAGGTCGTCCCATTCGGTCCAGTCGACGTCGCGGAACGGCAGGTTGAGCCGGCGCACCACGTAGGCGTCGAGCTCCTCGCGGTGCAACACCTTGGGGATGTCGTAGATCGATGGCGCATCGGGGGTGGAGATGACACCGTCGATGTCGACGTCACACATCAGCGCGATCTTGTTCTTCAACGGTTCGGGAACGGGACGGTCGCTGCGCAGGATCAGCGCGTCCGGGGTGATACCGATGCTGCGCAGCGCCGCCACCGAGTGCTGGGTCGGCTTGGTCTTGAGTTCGCCGGACGGCGCCAAGTAGGGCACCAGCGACACGTGGAGGAAGAAGACGTTCTCGCGGCCGACGTCATGGCGGACCTGGCGGGCCGCCTCGAGAAAGGGCTGCGATTCGATGTCGCCGACCGTGCCGCCGATCTCGGTGATGACGACGTCCGGGCGGCGCCCGTTGTCGTCGGGTTGGGCCATCGCCAGGATGCGCCGTTTGATCTCGTCGGTGATGTGCGGGATCACCTGGACGGTGTCGCCGAGGTACTCGCCGCGCCGCTCCTTGGCGATGACGGTTGAATACACTTGCCCGGTAGTGACATTCGCCGATCCGGACAGGTTGCGATCGAGGAACCGCTCATAGTGGCCGACGTCGAGGTCGGTCTCAGCGCCGTCCTCGGTGACGAACACCTCGCCGTGCTGGAACGGGTTCATCGTGCCCGGGTCCACGTTGAGATACGGGTCGAGCTTTTGCATCGTCACGTGCAATCCGCGGGCGGTCAGCAGCTGGCCAAGGCTACTCGCGGTCAACCCCTTGCCGAGCGAGGAAGCAACCCCACCGCTGACGAAGAGATGCTTGGTGGCGGTTTGCGGGTGCTTACGCACAGGCGACCTCCGTGAAGACGGGCAGGGCGTCGTTTTCGTCTAGCTTTTAAGAAGCTGGGCCTGCCGACCCACGGAAATCCACCCTAACACCAGCGACCGCCGGACGCGGCTAACACGCCCGGCAGCCGGACAGCAGCTACTGCGGGACGGTGATCGAGCTGGCGCCGTGGCCGGTGCCGTACTGCCCGACATGGCCGCCATTGAGCAGGTCATGCAGGCCGAGGATCGCGGTGATCCGACCCGGCGCGACGTCGACGTCGTCGACGGTGCTGATCGCGGAGTTGATGCCGGCGTCGGCGCGTGCCACCGCGACCGCGGCACCGCCCGTCGACGATCCGTCCCGCCCGGCCAGCAGCGTGCCCGAGCCGTGCGGCGCCAGCGCCGCGGCGAAGCGGGCCACGCTGACTCCCTGATTGCCTGCGTCTTGCGGCAGCGCGCCACCGGTGACGATCAGCGCGGCGTTCGCCGCTGCCATGTGGTCGCCGGGCTGATAGGTGACGAATCCGGTCTCGCGCAGCGCCGCCAGCACGGTGTCGCGCTGGGTGTCATCGACGGGTGGGACCGCCGGGTTGGCGTTGATCAGCAGGGCGATACCCAACAGGTCACCGGCTTGGGACCCCTGGTCGACGAGTTTGGTGCTGAGTTGCTGGCCGGCGGGCAGCACTGACGAGTTCACCACGGTCCGCAGTTTTTCGGCCGAGTTGGCGTCGACGAACTCTTGCGTCAGTGCCACTGTCCCCGTGACGGTCCCGCCGGCCTGCCCGGCGATCTTCGCGACCGCGGCGACGTCGTCGTCCTTGGCATCCGGAGTGCGGAAGACGACGACGGATTTGCCGGCCAGCCCGTCGTGCACGATCCGGTTCATCAGCTGGTTGTCGAAATTGTTTGCCGCGCTGAGCTTTTCGTTGAGGACATTCTTCTGGTCGTTGAGGCCGTTGATCTGCGAGTAGAGGTCACGCTTCTCGTTGCGCAGGCTGGACAGCAGGGTGTCGGACAAAAAGCCCGAGCCCAGCACGACGCCGACGGCCAACGCGAGGAAGACCGCGGCCAGCGACAAGGCATGTTGGCGTAACGAGATCATGAGCGCACCCCCTTAGAACGGACTACGTGATCAGGTGCTGAATCCACAGGGAGAAGTGATTCCAGTAGTCGGTGACCCAGTGCAGCACCACGCCGTCGGTGCGCGACACCCACAGCGCGACGATGACGGCGATCAGCATCGTCAGTGCCAGCAGCGCGATGGCACCGCCCGAGATGTGGTTGCGGTAGAGGGTGGCGACAGCCTTCGCGTCAACCACCTTCTCCCCGACCCGAAGCCTGGTCAAAAACGTCGACGGGTTGCTCTGGGTGCGCGTCCGGTCGAAGAACGTCTCGATGTTGGCGGTGTGGCCGGCCGTCACCAGCAGCGCCGCGCCGTGGTGGTCGGCCAGCAGCAGGGCCAGGTCGACGGCCGAACCCGCGGCGGGGAAGGTCATCGCCCCCACCCCGAGATCCTGGATGCGCTCCAGCCCGGGCGCGTGGCCGTCGGCGTCGGCCGGCAGCACGACGTGAGCGCCGCACTTGAGTGCGTCGGTGCTGATCTGCTCCGGGTCGCCGACGATCAGCTGCGGGCGATAGCCCGCCTTACGCAGCACGTCGGCGCCGCTGCCCACGCCGATCAGGACCGGCTGGTACTCCTTGATGAACGGCTTCAGCGAGCGGAGGTCGTCGGCGGCACTGTCCTCATCGGCGACGATCACCACGTGGCGGCGGCGCATATCGATATCGACGTCGGGAATGCCGATGCCGTCGATCAGCAGCGGGCTCTCGCTCTTGATGAATTCGATGGTGTTGCCCGCGAACGCCTCCAGGTGGGCGGCCAGGCCGCTTTTGGCCTCGCGCATCAGGTCGGCGATGTCGTGGTCGGTGCGCTCGGTGCCGCGGATCAGCCGACGCTCGCCGGCGTACACCCCGCCCTCATACAGCCGGATCTTGGAGCCGTCCTTGACCTTCTTGAAGATGTCCGGCCCGGTCTCATCGATCAGCGTGACGCCGTTGTTGACCAACACCTCCGGGCCCATGTTCGGGTAACGGCCGGAGACCGACGGCGATGCGTTGACGACGGCGGCGATGTCGGCCTCGACCAGCGCCTCGGCGGTGATGCGGTCCAGGTCCAGGACGTCGAGAACCACGATGTCTCCCGGGCAGACCCGGCGCAGCAGGCGGTCGATGTTGCGGTCCACCCGTGCGGTGCCGGTCAGACCCGGCCGGGAAGCATTACGTGTGAGCAGCCCTGACATCTTCATGGGGGCGATTCTGTCCGCGATCGTCGGCTCAGGGGTGGAGGCGCGCCGTAACATTAGCCCCAGAAGTTATCTAGAGTCACATCCGTAACAGGCGGGTTGCGGTCTGGTCTCGACCGTCGACTGTTGGGCTGAACGGCCACGCCAAGGCGACGTTCGCGGGGCGACGACGGTCAGATCTCGTCGTTTTGGGCGCCGGCGAGCAGCTCCCGGGCGTGCGCGCGGCCGCTGTCGGATTCGCCGAGACCGGCCAGCATCCGCGCCAGCTCGGCGACCCGCTCGTCGTCGGTGACGCGGCGCACCACACTGGTCCCCCGCGGCCCGGCCGGATGCACCACCAGGTGCACGTCGGCATACGCCGCGACCTGCGGCAGGTGGGTCACGACGATGACCTGGTGAGTGCGGGCCAGTCGCGCCAGCCGCCGCCCGATCTGGACCGCGGCCCGGCCGCCGACGCCGGCGTCGACCTCGTCGAACACCATCGTGGTGCCCTGCGCCGAGGCCGCCAGCACCACTTCCAGAGCCAGCATCACCCGGGACAACTCGCCGCCGGAGGCGCTCTTGGCCAGCGGCAGCACCGTCATGCCGCGGTGCGCGGCAAAGCCGAACTCAACCTGGTCGATGCCGTCGCCGCCCGCGCGGGCAAGCTCGCCGGACGGCAGCATGAGGGCGGCCGGGTCGTCCTTCTCGGTGGCGATATCGGTGCTCACCTCGATGGTGAATTCGGCATCGGCCATCGCCAGCCCGGACAGCTCGGCGGTCACTTCCTTGGCCAGTTTCTTCGCGGCCTTACGCCGGGCCTTACTGAGATCTATTGCGGCTTCTGCCAATTCACCGGCGAGCTCGTCGGCGCGGCGTTCCAGCGCCGCCAGCCCTTCTTCGGACACGTCGAGTTGGGCAAGCCGGTCGCGAGATTCGGCCGCCCAGGCCAGCACGCCGTCGACGTCCGCGGCGTACTTGCGGGTCAGTGTCCGCAACTCGGCCTGGCGGGCCAGCTTGGACTCCAGCGCGCTGGCATCGCTCGGCAGCTCTTCGAGGTAGCCGCCGAGTTCCTGGGCCGCGTCGGCGACCACGGTCTGCGCCTCGCGCACCTGCTCGGCCAACGCATGCAGCTTGGCGTCGTCGGTGGATTCCAGTGCGGCCCTTGCCCGTCCGAGAGTGTCGGCCGCGCTGCCACCCGAGAGATCCTCGGTCGAGAGCGCTTCGCGGGCGGTGGCCGCGGCCTCGCGCAGGGTGTCCAGTTCGGACAGTCGCACGATGTCGGCGACCAGGGCATCGTCCTCGCCGGGCTGCGGATCCACGGCATCGATCTCGTTGAGCGCGAAGCTCAGCCGGTCTGCCTCCAGCGCGAGTTCGCGCATGCGGTTGCGCCGGTCGAACAGGTCGCGCCGCGCCGTGAGCCAGGCGTCGCGCACTTTGCGGTAGCGCTCCAGCGCGGTGCCGGCCTTCGCGAACCGGTCCAGCGCGCCGCGTTGCTCCTCGGGCCGCATCAACCGCAGCTGGTCGTTCTGGCCGTGCAGGGTCAGTAGCCCGGTAGTAAAGTCCCCCAACGATTTCGCGGGCACGCTGCGACCGCCGAGATAGGCACGAGACGGCCCCTCACGGCTGACCGAGCGCAGCGCGATCACGCTGCCGTCCTCGTCGCGCTCCCCGCCGGACGCGTCCAGCATCTCGTCCAGCTGCGCGATCACAGCGTCATCGAGATCGGTTGTGGTGAACCGGCCTTCGACGACCGCGCGTTCGGCACCCGAACGCACCCGGTTGGCGTCGGCACGGGCGCCACCGAGCAGATGAAGTCCCGTCACCACCATGGTCTTGCCGGTGCCGGTCTCACCGGTCAGAACGGTTAGGCCGCGGTCGAACTCGCCGACGGCAGAGCTGATCGCACCCAGCGACTCGATGCGGATTTCGGTCAGCATGGCGTCAGCACCGCTGCGGCGCCGTTACTTTCCGCGCCAACCGGTCACGGGCAGGCGGAACTTGCGCACCAGTCGGTCGGTGAACGGCGCGCTGTCCAGCCGTGCCCACTTCACCGCGGTGCCGCAGCGTTTCACCTCGAGCCGGCCTCCCGCGGGTAGCACCATTTCGCGACGACCGTCGCAGAACACCAGGGCGTCGTTGCCGCTTGCCTCGATCTCGATCGCGATAGCGGCGTCCGGGCTGGTGACCATCGGCCGCCCGAACAGTGCGTGAGCGTTGTTGGGCACCACCAGGATCGCCTCGAGGTCCGGCCACAGCACCGGGCCGCCGGCGGAGAAGGCGTAGGCGGTCGATCCGGTCGGCGTCGACACCAGGACGCCGTCGCAGCCGAAGGTCGACACCGGCCGTCCCTCGATCTCGACGACCACGCCGAGCACGCCGAGTCGAGGGCCCTTCTCTAGGCTGGCCTCGTTGAGCGCCCAGCCCTGGTCGATCACCTTCCCGCGATGCCGTACGGCGATGTCGAGCGTCAGACGCTCCTCCACCCGGTAGTCCTGCGCGACCACATGTTCGAGCACCCGGTCGATCGCTTCGGCTTCGGCCTCGGCCAGGAACCCGATGCGGCCCAGGTTGACGCCCAGCACCGGAATGCCGGCATTACGCGCGAATTCCGCCGCGCGCAGGAAGGTTCCGTCGCCGCCGAGCACCAGCACCAACTCGCAGCCTTCCGCGGCGTCGGGCTCGGCGTCGACCACCTCGATCTCGACGCCCATCGCCCGTACGTCGTCGGGAGACAGCGGCAGCGGCCCCCGGTCGACCGCCTCGGCCGACAACACGCGAAGCGCAATTCCGTTGTCGCTCAATACCTTCTGAACACGTCGCGCGGTCTCGGTGGCTTCCTCGCGCCCGGTGTGCACGACCAGCAGGATGGTGCGTTCGGTGGTCATTGCGGGCCCTGCGCTAGCGCGCGGCGCACCGCGTCGACGAGCCCGTCACCGGTCAGCACCCGCTCGGTGTCGGCGCGCAACCACAGGAAGTATTCGACATTGCCCGATGGTCCCGGCAGCGGACTGGCCGTGACGTCGACGGTGTGCCAGCCCAGCTCGCCGGCACGTCCCGCGACGGCCAGCACCGATTGGGCGCGCATCGCGGGATCGTGGACGACCCCGCCGGCACCGACCTGGCCCTTCCCGACCTCAAACTGCGGCTTCACCATGGGAACGATATCCGCGTCGGGGTTGGCGCAACCAGCCAGCGCGGGCAACACGGTGGACAGCGAGATAAACGACAGGTCAGCCACCACGAGGTCGACACGGCCGCCGATCGCCTCGGGCGACAGGTCGCGCACATTGGTCCGCTCGACGACGATCACCCGCGAGTCCGAGCGCAGCGACCAGGCCAGCTGGCCGTATCCCACGTCGGCGGCCACCACCTCGGCGGCGCCACGGTCCAGCAGGACCTCGGTGAAGCCGCCGGTCGACGCGCCGGCGTCCAGGCAGCGCCGGCCCGCGACCGGGATCCCGAACGCGTCGAGCGCACCGATCAGCTTGTGTGCGCCGCGCGACACCCATCGGCGCTCGCCGTCGTCGGCGACGGTCAGGGCCGCAGTCGCCGCGACGGCGGTGCCCGGCTTGACCGCGGGCATGCCGTCGATGCTGACCTTGCCGGCGCCGATCAACTCGGCGGCCTGCTGACGGGATCGTGCGAGTCCGCGGCGCACCAGCTCGGCGTCAACGCGGGCGCGTCGTGCCATGCCCGCACCTCAGCCCTTCTCCGCCGACTCCAGCGCGGCCAGCAGCACGTCATGGGCCTGCGATAGCCGGCGTGCGATGTCTTCGAGCTCGGCCAGGGACGGCCCGGTCTCCCGGTTTTCCGGGTCGGCCAGGTCGGGCAGCTGCGCCAGCAGGTTGTCGATGTCGGCGCGAATCTGTTCGGGATCGATATTCATTGCGGTTCTACGGTAGCCATCCGCTAGTCCCCGTGCACGAGAGACCAGCGCTCGAGCGCGTCGTGTGCCCGGTCGTCGCCGGGCCGGATGCGCGCCGGCCGCCCGTCAAAATCGCCGCCCCACACCGCGCTGGCGACGGCGCGCACGATCGACAGTCCGTCCCCGTCGTCTGCTTCGCCGGCACCGGTGACCGTCACCGCACCATCGGCGACGTCGATCGCCCAGCCGGGCTGCGGCCCGACCGCGAGCAGGTTGCTGCCCTGGTGCAGGGCGCGCAGGTCGTGGCCGATGTAGGTGGGCCGCTGCTCGGCGCTCGCGTACACCGCGTCGCGTGCGCTGCTCACCCCGGTCAGCACCATCAGGCTGGGTAGCCTCGCGGCATTGGCGCCCTCGATGTCGGTGTCCA
Organism: Mycobacterium sp. 050272; assembly: GCF_039023525.1. Taxonomy (NCBI): domain Bacteria; kingdom Bacillati; phylum Actinomycetota; class Actinomycetes; order Mycobacteriales; family Mycobacteriaceae; genus Mycobacterium; species Mycobacterium sp. 050272. Next base: position 24,071 of record NZ_JBCHKV010000007.1, read on the forward strand.
GGCGGTCGCCGATCACCAACGGCGCGCGGTAGTCGCCGCGGGCGACCGCATCGTCGAGCAGTGTCGGGGCGGGCTTTCCGGCCACCTTGGGTTCGGCCCCGGTCGCTGCCCGCAGCGCGGCCACCAGAGATCCGTTGCCGGGCAGCAGACCACGCTCGGTGGGCAGCGTGGCATCGATATTGGCCGCCACCCACAGCGCGCCGGCCCGAATGGCGAGTGCGGCCTCGGCCAGGTCGGGCCAGCCGATCGTCATCGACAGTCCTTGCACGACCGCGACCGGGTCGTCGTCGAAGCGGCGCACCGGACGCAGCCCGACTGCGGAGATCTCGTTGGCCAGCGAGTCGGTACCGACGATCAGCACGGGCGAATCCGGGGGCAGCTCACCGGAAAGCAGGCGTGCGGCACTTTGGGCGCTGGTGACGACGTCGTCGCCGGTGGCGGTGAAGCCGAGGTCACGCAGGTGAGTCGCTACTTCGTCGGCGCTGCGGGAGGCGTTGTTGGTGACGAACAGCTTGCGGCTGCTGACCTCGTCGAGGGTCTGCACCGCGCCGTCGGTGGCACTGTGACCGCGGAACACCGTCCCGTCCAGATCGATGAGCAGGCAATCATATTCCTGCGCAATGCTTTTCATTTGATCGAACCCAGCATCGTCAGCCCAGCTCGCTGACCCGGTCTTCGGCGTCGGTCACGCCGTCGACGTCGGCGGCCGCGGAGTGCAAAAACCATTGCAGCGCTTCGTCATTGCGGCCGAGCGCCAGCAGGGTGTCGGCGTAGGCGTAGAACAACCGGGCGGCCGTCGTGCCGGAGCGGATCGGGTCCAGTTGCGGAGTGGCCAACAGCGTCAGCGCCTGTTCGAGTTGACCGAGATCCGAGCGGGCACCCGCGATTACGATGCGCAGCTCATCGGCGTCGTCGCCGGACAGCTGGGCCGCCTCTTCCCCGCGGGCCAGCTCGATCGCCCGCTCCGGCCGGCCAAGGCCGCGTTCACAATCCGCGATCAACGCCAGCAGGGAGGACTTACTGCCCATCCGGCGGGCGGCACGCAGTTCGGACAGCGCCTGGGCCCAGTCGCCGGTGCGGTATGCGGCGATGCCGACCGCTTCGCGGATGGCGGCGATCCTGCTGGACCTGGCGCGCGCGGCACGGGCATGGTTCAGGGCGGCTTCCGGGTCTTCGTCCATCAGCTCACCGGCGGCGACCAGGTGGCGTGCCACCGCATCGGCGGTCGCGCGGTCCAAGGTGCTCAGTTCGCCGCGGATTTCGGGAGCCAGCTGTTTGGGGTCCACGTCGGGCGGTATCGGGGGCCCGCTGTCCGACGGGCGATCGCGGTCCTGCGGGGTGTTGCGCGGCTGGGCTGTGCGCGCGCGGCCCGGTCCAGACCAGGAACCGTCACGGCCCGTGCGCCGCTTCGGTGCGCCCCCAGATCCCGTGCGCGGGCGTCGTTCGCCGTTGTGACGCTGTCTGTCGTCGCCCACTCGTGTCGTTCACCTCGATTGCTCCCGGTCTCCTCGAAAAGGATACGGGCACCCGGGTGTGGGTCTCGCTACGCCTTGAAGCGGTCCGGAACCAACGGCGCGATCATCGAAGGACAGAAGCTCGCGATCGCGATGATCGTGAAGATGCCCGCATTTTTCTCGGTCATGCCGTTGCCGCTGGACACTTCCGAGACGACCGAATCGAACGACCGACCCGGCTGGACCAGCATCGGGCAGACCGACTGCCCCTGCGCCAGTGCGGCGGCCGGCGCAGTGACGGCAATACCGGCATTGGTCAGCCTGGACAGGAAGGCGTTGCCCGCTATGTCCGCGCGAATGGGGGCGGCCATCGATGCCGCCGCGACGATCAAAGCCGCCGTCAAGACCATAAACCCGAAGGCCTTGACCTCGGTACCGGCCCGCAAGGTCCACTGGTACGCCATTGCTTGCGCCGTCATCTCTCGCTCTCGTCGATTGTGTGGTGGCTGCGCAAATTCATTGTGACTACAGTGGCCAACGAGTGTCACGTTTAGGGCACGGCCAGGTAAAGGTTTGCACACCACCGCGTTTTGCTCTGACGTCTTGACAATCTCGGGTGCAGTATGTTCCGCCGTTGATCGCCCACCATCGGCGGCCGACCAGATCGGTACACCGAATCTCTTGTCGCCCAAGCGATCTGAGCCCACCAGCGGCGCCAGGCCAGACGGTGATGTCCCCCGAATGGGGGACACCGGATTTCCACCCGCGATTCAACCGGTTGAGGGATACCGGGGAGCGGTCAATCCGGGAAAACTAGTTCTCACAGCGGGGATCTCGTCGCTCCTTCCAAACGAGGCTCCCCTCCTCTCATATCGGCTTCCCCTCCGATTGACGAGATCTCCGCTGAATACTTTTTTCCTAGACCTTCTCGATGCCGGCGATGTTGCGCTTTCCGCGACGCAGCACCAACCACCGGCCGTGGAGGAAATCCGAGTCCTGCGGCGACCATTCGTCGCTGTCGACCCGAACATTGTTGACCGAAACGCCGCCCTCGCCGATCGTGCGTCGCGCGGCGCCCTTGCTCGCTGACAGGCCGCTGGCCACCAACAGGTCGACGATGCCGTCGGGCCCGCCGGGTATGAGCTCGGCAACCGACGTTTCGCGCAGCGCGGCGGCCAGCGTCGTTTCGTCGAGACGGTCCAAATCGCCCTGGCCGAACAGCGCCTTGCTGGCGTGTTCGACGGCCGCGGTGGCCTCCTCGCCGTGCACCAAGACGGTGAGTTCGGTGGCCAGCCGCCGCTGCGCGGCGCGTTGTTGCGGACGTTCGGCGGTCACCTGTTCCAGCTCGGCCAGCTCCTCGGCGGACAGGAAGGTGAACCACCGCAGGTAGCGGATCACGTCGGCGTCCGCGGTGTTGACGAAGTACTGGTACCAGGCATACGGACTGGTCAGCTGCGGGTCCAGCCACAAGTTGCCGCCGCCGGTGGATTTGCCGAACTTGGTGCCGTCGGCCGCCGTCACCAGCGGGACGGTCAGTGCGTGCACCGTCGCGCCCAGCTTCTGGCGCACCAACCGAACCCCGGCGATGATGTTGCCCCATTGATCCGAGCCGCCGATCTGCAGCGCACAACCGTGGCGCTGGTGCAGTTCGACGTAGTCGTTGGCCTGCAGGAGCATGTAACTGAACTCGGTGTAGGAGATCCCGTCGCCCGCCAGCCGCCGCCGGATGGTGTCGCGATCCAGCATCACGTTGACCGAGAAGTGCTTGCCAAGATCGCGCAGGAACTCGATCGCCGACATCTGGGCCGTCCACTCGAGGTTGTCGGCGACGATCGCGCCGGTCGGTGAGTCGTCGAAGTCGACGAAGCGTTCCAGCTGTCCGCGAATCCGTTCGGTCCATTCGGCGACGGTGCCGGCCTCGTGGAGACTGCGTTCCCCGACCTCACGCGGGTCGCCGATCATGCCGGTCGCCCCGCCCGCGAGCACGATGGGCCGGTGCCCGGCGCGCTGAAAACGCCGTAGTGCCAGCAGCGGCACCAGATGTCCCGCGTGCAGGCTCGGCGCCGTCGGGTCGAAGCCGGCGTACACCGTCAGCGGTCCGCGCTGGGATTCGGCGGCCAGGGCGTCGAGGTCGGTGGACTGCGCGATCAGCCCACGCCAGCCCAGCTCGTCGATGATCATGGGGTAAGAATCTAGTCGCTGGCGCCCGGGGCAGGTGCCCGCGGACTTCGCCGGTACGCCGAGACTTCCGGTCGACCGGCAAGCCACAGCCGCCAGGGCCGGTCGGCGGCCTGGCTGACGCCCACCCGCGGGCCCGCCACCGCGCCATCGGTCGGGTTCAACGCCAGCGACACCGGCGAGTCCGGGGCGAACAGGTCAATCCCGTTGTCGGACATCGTAATTCCCAACGCAGCGCACAGATTGCCGGGACCACGGGCCAGCGCGGTGGTGCGGATGGCCTCGCCGCGGCGTCCCTGGGCGATGTCGACGCCGTCCTGGATCACGGCGGCGCGCAGCAGCACCGCGGCGGCCGTGCCGTCGGGTCCGCACGAGACGTTGGCGCAGGTGTGGATCCCGTGACTGAGGTAGGTGTACAGCCGGCCCGGCGGCCCGAACATCACGGCGTTGCGGCCGCTGGGTCCCCGGTAGGAGTGCGCCGCCGCGTCCGGCCACGGCCCGTCGGGAACCCCGCCATAGGCCTCCACCTCCACGACGATCGCGCGCACGCCCCGGCCGGTGAGGGTGGCGCCGAGTAGCCGGTGCGCGGCCGCGACCGGGTCGACTACCAGCTTGCGTGCACCCACCCACCGAACCTACCGAGAGCCTGAACATGGCAAACTCCCGGTTGCCGCGTGGCGAAGGAGCCCAAACAATGCATGCAATCGACCCCGCTGCCACCGCGTGGCTGCTGGCCAGTACCGCACTGGTCCTGTTGATGACCCCCGGCCTGGCGATCTTCTACGGCGGGATGGTCCGCACCACCGGGGTGCTCAACATGATGATGATGAGCTTCGTCTCGATCCCGCTTGTCACGGTGGCCTGGCTGTTGGTCGGCTACACGCTCGCGTTCTCCGAGGACGGCGCCGGCGGGTTCATCGGCAACCTCAGTCATCTCGGGATGCTCGGCATCACACCCGACAGCCTGCACGGCACGGTTCCCGAACTGCTCTATGCGACGTTCCAATTGACCTTCGCGATCATCACGGCGGCCCTGGTCAGCGGCGCGATCGCCGACCGCGCCCGCTTCGCCGCCTGGATGGTGTTCGTCCCGGTCTGGGCGATTGTCGTGTATTCGGTTGTCGCGCACTGGGTATGGGGCCCCGGCGGCTGGCTGGGCAAGCTCGGCGTGCTGGACTACGCGGGCGGCCTGGTCGTCGAGATCGTCTCGGGCTCCTCGGCGCTGGCGCTGGCGCTGGTGCTGGGACCACGCATCGGCTTCAAGAAAGACGCCATGCGGCCGCACAATCTGCCGCTGCTCTTTGTCGGTGTCGGACTGCTGTGGTTCGGCTGGTTCGGGTTCAACGCCGGTTCCGCGTTGGCCGCCAACGGAACTGCCGCGGCCATCTTCCTCAACACGCTCGTGGCCGGCTGCCTCGGCATGCTGGGCTGGCTGACGGTCGAGCAGATCCGTGACGGCAGGCCCACGACGTTCGGCGCGGCGTCCGGTGTGGTGGCCGGCCTCGTCGCGATCACCCCGTCGTGCGGGACCGTCAACACGCTCGGCGCCGCGGCCGTCGGCCTGACCGCGGGCGTCGTCTGCGCGTTCGCGGTGACGGCGAAATTGCGCTTCAACTATGACGATTCGCTCGACGTCGTCGGTGTGCACTTCGTCGGCGGAGTCGTCGGCGTCTTCCTGATCGGGCTGCTGGCCACTGCCGTGATGACGTCGGGACCGCAGGGCCTGTTCTACGGGGGCGGGTTCGGCCAGCTCGGCAAGCAGACGTTCGCGATCGTCGTCGTCGCGGTCTATGCGTTCGCGGTGACGTTCGTCCTGGCGAAGGTGATCGAGCGGACGATGGGTTTCCGGCTCAGCCCCGAGGACGAGACGACCGGCGTCGACTTCACCCAGCACGCCGAGACCGCCTACGCCGAAGGCGTGCACGGTCATCTGCCGTTGCGCCGTCCCGGCTCCCCCGGCTGACTCCAGACCACCCCTTGACAAAGCCTCACCACGAGGACGAATATTCATCGCATGATGATTTCATCTCGTGATGAATTAATCTCGACCGGCAGCGACGTTGCCGTCGACATCGACCATCTCCGCGTTATCCGCGGCAAACGCCCAGCTCTGCACGACTTTTCGGTGCAGATCGGGAAGGGCAGCATCACCGGCTTGCTCGGCCCGTCCGGCTGCGGCAAGACCACGCTGATCAGAAGCATCGTCGGCACGCAGATCGTGACGTCTGGAACCGTAACCGTGCTCGGCAGACCCGCCGGCTCCGCCGAATTGCGCCGCCGCGTCGGCTATCTGCCGCAGGACCCGACCATCTACAACGACCTGCGCGTCGCCGACAACGTCCGCTACTTCGCCTCGCTCTACGGCTTCGACAGCCACGCCGCCGACGCTGCGATCGAGCGGGTCGGGCTGACCGATCACCGGACCGCGTTCTGCGCCAACCTCTCCGGTGGCCAGCGCACCCGGGTGTCGCTGGCCTGCGCACTGGTATGCCAGCCCGAGCTGCTGGTGCTCGACGAGCCCACGGTCGGCCTCGACCCGGTGCTGCGCGCCGACCTCTGGGATCAGTTCAACGACCTCGCCCGTGCGGGCGCCACCCTGCTGGTCTCGAGTCACGTGATGGACGAGGCCGATCGCTGCAAAGACCTATTGCTGATGCGGGACGGGAACCTGCTCGCCCACACCACGCCGACCCGACTACGAGAGGACACCGGATGCACGTCACTGGAGGACGCGTTTCTGTCCATCATCAAGCGCACCATCATGCGCGAAGCCGGCTAGGGCTCAAGGGATACACCGCCACCACGACGCGGATTCTGCGTCAGTTGGCCGCCGATCACCGCAGTGTCGCGATGATCCTCGCCGTGCCGGTTCTGGTTATCACGTTGATGTACTTCATGTTTCGCAATGCCCACCACCCGCCCGGCACGCCGGCGCCGTTCAACAATGCCTGCCTGATCCTGCTGGGTCTGTTCCCGCTGTTCGTGATGTTCATCATCACCGCGATCACCATGCAACGCGAACGGGCCTCCGGGACGCTGGAGCGCATCCTGACCACTCCCCTGCGCCGGCTGGACCTGCTGATCGCCTACGGAACCGCCTTCTCGATCGCCGCGGCGGCGCAGGCGACGGTCGCGTGCACTGTGTCGTTTTGGTTCCTCGGGTTCGATACCTTGGGCAGCTGGGTGTGGGTGTTCGTGATCGCGATCGTCAACGCGGTGCTGGGCGTCGGCCTGGGCTTGCTGTGTAGTGCGTTCGCCCGCACCGAGTTTCAGGCCGTGCAGTTCATCCCGCTGGTGATGGTGCCGCAGCTGCTGCTGGCCGGCATCATCGTCCCGCGAGCGCTGATGCCAGACTGGCTGCAATGGATCAGCAATGTCATGCCGGCCAGCTACGCGCTGGAAGCTCTGCAACAGGTCAATTCGCATACCGAACTGACCGGCATCGCGGTGCGCGACATCGCCGTAGTGGCGGGTTCGGCGTTCGCGGCGCTGTGCCTGGCCGCGGCCACACTGCGGCGACGGACGCCATAACGTGACGGCCGCCAAGACCGGGCGCAGACGACCCGGGCGTCCGGCCGGCAATTCCGATACCCGCGATCGCATCCTGGCCAGCGCCCGAGAGCTGTTCGCCAGCAAGGGGATTCGCAACACGTCGATTCGCGCGGTGGCCGCGGCGGCGGGTGTCGATTCAGCACTCGTGCATCACTATTTCGGCACCAAGGAAAAGTTGTTCGCCGCGGCCGTCCACATCCCGATCGACCCGATGGACATCATCGGTCCGTTGCGCGAGGTGCCGATCGAGGAGATCGGCTACCGGCTGCCGTCGATGTTGTTGCCGCTGTGGGATTCCGAGCTGGGCACCGGGTTCATCGCGGTGTTGCGGTCGGTCCTGGCCGGCGCAGAGGTCAACCTGTTCCGCACGTTCATCCAGGACATCATCGCGGTCGAAGTGGGTTCCCGCGTCGACGATCCGCCGGGCAGCGGCGTCATCCGCATCCAGTTCGTCGCGTCTCAGCTGGTAGGAGTGGTGATGGCGCGCTACATATTTCAACTCGAGCCGTTCGCGTCGCTGCCGGCCGAACAGATCGCCCGCACCATCGCGCCCAACCTGCAGCGTTACCTCACCGGGGACTTGCCGGATCTGCAGGACTGAAGCGGAGCTTTCCAGCAGGCCAAGCTTCGCCGACGTCGGGCAGCACCGTTGGTTCCTAGTGGTGCCGGGCCGCCTCTTGCACGAGTTGCACCCGCGAGCTGACGCCGAGCTTGTTGTAGACGTGGGTGAGATGGCTCTGCACCGTGCGCGGCGAGATGAACAGCCGCTTGGCGATGTCGTTGTTGGCCAGGCCTTCGCCGACCAGCCGCACGACGTCGTGCTCGGTGGGGGTCAGCGCGCCCCAACCGGTTGTCGGCCGCCTACGGTCGCCGTGCCCTCGACGGGCATACGCGATCGCCTCCTGGACGGACAGTGCCGCGCCCTCAGTCCAAGCGCTCTCAAATTCGCTGGGTCCCAACGCTTCCCGGACGGCATCGATCGCCGTCGTGTAAGCGTCGTCGTAAACCTTGAACCTCATCACGCCGGTGCTTTGCCGGACCGCGTCAGCCGCGCCGTAAAGCCGCGCGGCTTCCCGGTGACTGCCCGCGCCGGCGGCAAGCCCGGCAAGGCACTCCAAGGCGTCGGGCGTGATCACGTGGGCGTCGTGTGAGGCCGCTATTGCCAACGCTTCGCGGGCGTCGCGTTCCGCTTGCTCGGGCTCACCCTGGGCGCTCGCGACGCGGGCGCGGGTGTTGAGCGCCAGGCCCAAGTGGCAGCCGGCAGTCACCGCTACCGCCGCGTCCGCCCACCGCCTGGCCGCGGCTATATCACCATGCGCCAGCATGACATCGGCGATCGGGTTCGCATTGACCACGGTGTGTCCCTGCTGCGCGCTGATGCGTTGTGCGGCCATCTCGCTCGTCTGCACCGCAGCCGCAACGTCGCCCGCCGCGAGTTGCGCCAGCGCCAACGGGCCGCCCGCCATGCCTTCGGCCATGGCACCGAATTCGGATGCGGCTCGAAGCGCGGCGGACGCCTCCTCCAACGCGGCTTCGGTGTCTCCCATCCACGCCAGGGTGTGGCCCAGGTGGCAGTGGCAGAGTTCCCGCATGAGCGGGTCGTGATCGGCCTCGGCCTCCGCCATGATCTCGTTGAATTCGGTATTGGCCCGGGCCGGTTCGCCGCGCATGACGTGGGAAGTTGCGATGCCCCAGAATCGACACATTCGCGAGAGGAACCGGTCTCCGATCTCGTCGGCGAGGTCGCGACCTTCCTGCCCTGCTCTGAGCGCGGCGGTGGGATCACCGCCGCATATTGCCGCGTAGCTCTGCCACCAGAGGATTTGGCTCAGTCTCCACTTGTCGCCGGATTCGCGCGCCAGACCTGCCGCCTCATCGAGGTATGGGCCCGCGACCTCCGGGTTGTAGGCGGCGGTGCACCCGCACGCGACCAGGGCATGGAGCAAGGGGCCGGATTCGCCGACCTCTCGCGCGATGGCAAGGGCGCGCTGGGCTCCCTCCATGCCGATCGGATCCCCCACCGCCGCGGCGATCACGGCATGGTCGGCGAGCGCCCGCGCGTAGACCGCGGGCGCTACCCCCGTCTGCGGCGAGTACCCGTCGGACAGCACCGACTTGATCCACGACAGGCCCTCCTGGACCCGCCCGCGGGTGAGCCACAACGGCTGCAGGGCGGACGCGAGTTGCAGCGCCCGGTTGCCGTCGCCGGTATCGCAACTCCAGGTGAACGCGGCTCGCAGGTTGTCGATCTCGTTCTCGGCCTGTTCGACTTGCTCGCGTCGGCCGGCCGAGTTCGGCTGATCCAGAACTACCGCCAGCTGTGTGTAGTGGTCACGGTGCCGGGCGCGAACCGCATCCGATTCACCGGATTCGCCAAGCCGCTCCAAGGCGTACTGCCGCACCGTCTCGAGCAGCCGGTATCGCGCTCGGCCGCTGATGTTTTCGGCAATCACCAGCGACTTGTCCACCAGCAGGGTGAGCTCGTCGAGCACCTGGTGGCGCTGCACCTGATCGTCGGTGGCAACGGCTTCGGCGGCATCGAGGTGGAATCCGCCGCGAAACACCGCCAGCCGCCGGAAGATCAGACGTTCGACGTCGGTGAGCAGCGCGTGCGACCAATCCACCGATGCCCGCAGCGTCTGCTGGCGTCGGACCGCGGTGCGGTTCCCCCCGGTCAGCAGGCGGAACCGGTCATGCAGGCTGGTGAGAATGTCGGTGACCGACAGAGCCCGCACTCGCGCCGCGGCAAGTTCGATCGCCAGCGGCATGCCGTCAAGGCGTTGACAGATCTCCTCGACCGCGGCGGCGTTGTCCTGGTTGATGACGAATTCGGGCCTGACGAGACGCGCACGGTCGGTGAACAACTCGACCGCTTCATCGGTGATCGACAGGGATGACACCCGCCAGATCACTTCACCGGTCATGCCGATCGGCTCACGGCTGGTCGTCAGCACTGTCACACCGGGGCAGGCCCGCAGGATCGGGCCGACGAGTTCGGCGGTCGCATCGAGCAGGTGCTCGCAGTTGTCCAATACCAGCAGCATCTGCCGATCGGTGATGAACCGCAGCAAGGCGTCACCCGCAGAGCGCCCGGGAATGTCGGTCAACCCGAGTGTGCGGGCGGTCGTGGCGGGGACGAGGTCGGATTCGGTGATCGGTGCCAGGTCGACGTAGTGTGCGCCGTCGCGGAAATCGGCGGCTATCCGGCCGGCGACCTGTACAGCGAGGCGGGTCTTGCCCGCACCGCCGGGTCCGGTCAGGGTGACGAGTCGATTCTCCGCAATGATGCGCGTCAGCTCCGCGATCTGCTCCTGGCGGCCCACGAAGCTGGTCAGCTGAGGCGGCAGCCCGACCGACACCGCGGCCGGGAGGCGCAGCGGCGGGAACTGGTTGTGCAGGTCGGGGTGGCACAGCTGGATCACTCGCTCGGCGCGGCGAAGATCACGCAGCTGGTGGCTGCCCAGCGGGAGCAACCAGGCGTCAGGCGGCAAGTGGTCGGCCACCATCTCTTCGGTTGCGCCGGACAGGACGGTCTGTCCGCCATGCCCCAGGTCGCGGAGCCGCGCGGTCCTGTTGATCGTCGGCCCGATGTAGTTGCCTTCGTCCCGTAACTGGACCTCGCCGGTGTGCAGACCGATCCGCAGCCGGATCGGCGCCAGAGGCGCCAACTGCAGTTGGAGAGCGCATGCGACCGCGTCGCTGGCGCGGTCGAACGCGACGACGAAGCTGTCGCCTTCGCCCTGCTCAACCGGGCGCACACCCCGATGGGCGGCAATCAGCTCGGTGAGTGCGCCGTCGAGCCGGGCGACAGCTTGCGCCATTTCCCGGGGCTGCGTTTCCCAGAGCCGCGTCGACCCCTCGATATCGGCGAGGAGCAGCGTCACCGTGCCGGTCGGTAGCTCTGTCAGCCCTACGTCGCTCTCGTTCATCGGTGGTATCCCCGCGCGTGGGTCAATCTCGCTCATGTTAGCCAGCATCAGTGCTCGCCAGCGCCATAACATCCGCGAAACCGCGCAGATTTCGCTGGCCGTCGTGCGGTTTCTCCGACCCCCCACCGGATTTTTTCCGCGTTCTGGCCGATGGTGTGGACCCCGCGGCGCCGGATAGTCGTTCCGAAATGCAATGCAGACGCACTAGAGAGGAATCCCCATGAAAGTCGCGCCCCGAGTCCCGCCGGTCCAGTTGGTCAATGCAGTGCAGCGGTTTCGCCAGCGTCTGCTGCGGCTTCACCAGTCCCTCGCCCCCGCACCGGCGGTGATGACCGAACTCGTGTCCGGGGCCTGGGTGGCCCAGGCCATCGCCGTCGCCGCCGAACTGCGCATCGCCGACGCGCTGGACGCAGAACCCCTCGGACTCGATCAGCTGGCCGCCCGGGTGGGCGCCGACCAGGACGCGCTGGGCCGGTTGCTGCGGGCACTGATCAGCCGCGGAATCTTCCGCCGGCACCGCGACGGCCGGTACGGGCTGACGTCGCTGGCAGGCACGCTGCGCTGGGACGCACGCGGTTCCGTGGCCGGGATGGCCCGGATGGTCGGCACGCCGGAGATGCGGGAACATTGGAGCCATTGCATCGATGCGATTCGCACCGGCGAGGCGGTCGTTCCCAAGCTACGTGGCATGGACGGTTTCGACTGGCTCTCGGGCCACCCCGAACTCAGTGCAGTCTTCGATTCGGCGATGACGAACCTCTCCGAGATGGCCGTTGATGCGGTGGCCGCCGCATACGACTTCGCCGACTATCGCACCATCGTGGACGTTGCCGGCGGGCACGGCCGGCTGCTGGCCGGCATCCTCGCCAAGAACCCAACCGCGACTGGCATCCTCTTCGATCTGCCGCACGTCGTGGCCGGCGCCGAACCACTGCTGTCCCAGCACCGCGTCGCGGAGCGCGTGCGCGTCATCGCGGGATCGTTCTTCGATGCGGTCCCCGATTGCGGCGACCTCTACCTGCTGAAGAACATCATCCACGACTGGCCCGACGACAAAGCTCAGCAGATCCTCAAAACCCTGCGCGCGGCAACTCAAATCGGAACAACCGTCTTGCTCGTCGAATGCGTGATACCCCCGCACGATCGAGATGATCTCGCCAAATGGACGGACCTGGAGATGCTGGTCGTGAATGCGGGCCGGGAACGCACCGTCGACGAATATCGAAATCTGTTGCAGCAATCAGGCTTTCAGATGACCCGGGTTGTGTCGACACCCTCGCCGTTCAGAATCGTGGAGGCCGCCGCCGCCTAGCCTCGTTCCGTGAGGCGGGCGTGCTCGTCCTCGTCGACATCGCGCGCCTCGTCGATCAACAGCACCGGGATGCCGTCCTCGATGCGGTATGCACGGCGCAGCCGCGGGTTGTAGAGCAGCTCGGCCCCGTCTTCTTGGGACACCAGCAGCAGCGGGCCGCGGTCCTGCGGGCACACCAGAATGCTCAGCAGGGTCTGGTCAAGCATCGTCACCTCGATACGTGGCGGCCAGTTCGGACCGTATCGCCGGAGTCAACCGGCGGTACTGCGAGCTGGCGGTGTCGAAATACCAGGCATGCCGCCCGGATTTGGGAATCCCGGCCGCCCGCAGGGCGCTGACGGTGGGGCGGTAGGTCGCGCTCAACGTCAGCTCCGGCACCACACAAACGATGTCGGGTCCCAGCCCGAGCGGCATGCCGGCGAAAGCTTCGGTCAAGTCCGCCGCGGTGATGGTGGCTCCGGGCAACAACGTCACCGCCGACACCGCCACCTCCAGGTTGCCGAACGGCACGTTGTAGGTCACCGCGAGGTCCACGCCGTTGATCAGGCCGAGCGCGTCGGTGACCGGCTCGGGATAGACGAGCCCGCGCGCGGTGTGCACCACCGAGCCGCGCCGGCCCATCAGCCAGAAGTCGCCGTCCTCGTCGCGGCGGAACAAATACTCGGAGGAGATCCAGGTGTCGGCGGGCGCGAAAACCCCGCGCTTGACCGACGCCGTCGGATCGATCGGCCCGTTGGAAGCCGCGAGCAGCACCCCGACCTGGTTGACGTCGGCAACCTGCACGAAGCCTCGCTCGTCTTCCAGGATCAGGTCGTGTTCGGCATCGTAGGCCGCGAGTTCTGCTCGCCCGGCACCCGGCAGCGGCCGGCCTTTACAGCCGATCTTGGCGCCGGACACGTTGGCCAGCACGGCCTGTCCGTCCGTGGTGGCGAAAAACTCGACGACGTGCGCGGGGGCGAATGCGTCGACGACCCGCTCCCACAATCCGGTCGGCATACCCGAGCCGATGAACAGCCGGACGGGATGATTGCCGTGCAGCACGAAGGCCGGGTCGTCGACGATGTCGCGCAGCATCGCCCAGGTGTAGGACACGACGGTGACGCCGTACTGCCGTATCTCATGGACGAACCGGTCCGAGTTCAGCCCGCGCGACAACGCGATGCGGGTACCGCCGACGACCGCGCCGCCCAGGGCGACCAGCAGGGCGGATTCGTGGTGCAGCGGCGTCAGACAGTAGACGGTGTCGCGGCGGTCCAGGCCGGCCGCCGAAGCGGTTCCGAACGCCGACACCGCCCACCGATAGTTGGTGATCTGCTTGGCCACCAACTCGCCGCCGACGGCGCTGAATGCGATGAACGCCAGATCCCGGGCCAATCCCGGGTTGGGCCGATACCAGGCGGGGAGCTCGACGGCATCCGGGTCGATCTGCTCCATGTCGATGACCTGGTTTTGCTTCGAGCCGTCCTCGGGCAGATGCAGGTTGCGTGCCTCACCACCACCGAGCACCAACACCTGGCCCGGCCAATCGCGTAAGGCCTCCAGGTTGGTGGGGTCGGTCATGATCTCGCCGACCCGCCCAAGCCGCACGGATGCGGTCAGGTCGGCGTCGGGGCGCATCACCACCGCGACGGCGCCGAGCCGGGACAGTGCGGCGATCGCGACCAAGGCACTGGGTCGGGTCTCCATCAGCACGCCGACCCGGTCGCCCTGCCGGACGCCGACCTGAATCAGGCCCCGGACAACGTTGTTGATGCGGCGGTCGACCGCCTCGTAGGTGTGCACACGACCGTCAAACAGCAGGAACTCGCCCCGCGGCGCGTTGCGGGCCTGCTCGGTGATGATGCGGCCCAACGAGATTCGGGTGTGGTCGTTGATCTGCCCGAGCCGGGCCAGCCGGGGTAGCGTACGCGCGGTCTCGACGGCCAGGGTCCGCATGGATTTGTTGGCCGCGACCACCGCGCCAGTGGCGCCGCGCACCAGCTCGATCGCCGCCTCCGACGCCTCGCCGATGCCATGCGTGAGCCGCGAACTCAGCGCGACGCCGCTGTCGGTGTGCTCTTCGGGCTGATCGGCCATCAGGTCGATGTTGTCGGGCTTGTCGCCGCCGGTGGTGAGCCACTCGATCCAGGCGGCGACGGTGGGCCAACCCTGTTCTGCGGCTTTGGATCCGACGACCAGGCCGAAATGACCGGTGCGGATCCGGGCTTCGTAGACCTCGGCGTCGGGTGCGGCGCGCCGGATACCGCGCACCGACGCCGGCTGGCCGATGTCATCGACCTCACCGACGAAGGCCAGCACTGGGCAGGTGATGTCGGTGAGCGTGACCATCTGTCCGTTGACAGCGAACCCGCCGGTCATCATCCGGTTGTGCGCGATGAATTGCTTGAGCAGCTCGGAGATCGCCGGACCGGACCAGGCGATCCAACCCTCGCGCTCGAGGAACCGGCGCTGTTGTTCGCGGGGCAGCAGCGCCTCGCGGTCGTGCAGCTGACGCACGAAGTCGACGCGCGCCTTGGCCGTCTTGAGCGGATCCAGCATCTGGAAGCCGGCCCGCGCCATCCAGCCCGGTATGGCCAAGCGGCTGAAGACGTGATCGGCCATGAAGTTGGCGACGGGTGGGGCGAAGTTTGCCGGGATGCCCATCGGCAACGCGGCCAGGGTGTCCACCGGCGAGCCGAAGGTCACGATGCTGGCCAGCGCTTTCGAACGGCGGTAGGCGGCGACCTGATAGCACCACATCCCGCCCTGCGAATACCCGACCAGATGCACATCGGCGCCGGTGACATCGCGGACCGTGTCGATCGCCTGGCTCAGCGCGACGATGTGGTCGGCCAGGTTGCGGCGCATGCCGCCCTCGACTTTGTCGGGTGAACCAAAGTCGATCACCCAGCAGTCCAGCCCGTGCGAGTGCAGGATGCCGACCGCGCCGTCTTCGCGGGTCACGTCCCACATGTCGGCCGACATCATCATCGGGTGCACCATCAGCACCGGTGGGCCCACCGGACGCTGGCCGGGGCGATTGTCGGGCGGAAAGTAGCGCCGAAGCTTGTACATCGGCACGCTTTCGACGATCTGCGACGGCGACGGAACCGTGCCGGTCTCAAGGCCCCCCAGCCGCAAGACCTCCAGGCCGTTCTGGGCCGTCGCGACCAGTCGTTCCACCGGCCGCGTGATCATCGACAAGTTCAGATCCACCGCTGCTCCCCACTCTCGACAGCTGAGACATCATGGCACATCGCTGTCCTTAGCGGTTCTGGTCAGGCTGTTTGCTCCCTGCGGTGTCGGCGGCGACGTTTGGCGACCAGCCGGCAAAGATGTGGTGTCCGCTGGGGACACAGGGTTGCGCGCGCCCCCGTCCTAACTGACGCACCCGTAAACATCGCAGGTTGCGGGCCGTGCGACTGCTAAGCTGCCGACTGCACGGCTGGGTGTCGGCGCTCTGCCGCGAAATGGTTCGCGGCACACCAATGTTCTCCCGGGATTATCAAATGCACTCCTACGCGCGGGATTTGGACCTGGAAAAAGAAGATGCCTGAACCGTTGGCAGTCGATCCCTTTTTTCTCGAACGTGCGGGCATCACATTGCAGAGCCAGGTGTTGCCGGTGCCACCGCCGCCGATCGTCGCCGAAGGATCGGATGCGGCGTCGGAAGCGATCAATGTGACGATGCCGATCATCGAAGCTCCGGTCAACGATGGGTTGCCCGCCGCCCAAGTCGCGATCAAAGCGACCGGATCCAAACTCGCTGCCGCGGCTCGCATGTATGCCGAAACCGACCAGAGGCTGGGCAAGAAGCTCAACCAGGTTCGGCCCGATAACGCCGGGTCCAACTCGCCGTCGAACGGCGTCGAAGCCACATTTCGATCGGGTGGCACTCAAAGCCGGCTGGCGAGCCCGTCGCCTGACGCCCCCCATCCGGCGGCCCAGGCGCCGGCGTCGGAATTTCATGCGCAGCCGCCATCGTCCGGATCCGCGGAGGACTCGCCGGTATTGACGGCAGCGCCCGATGGGCCTGGCCCGTCGACCTGGGATGTCGCCGATAACGAACTCTCGGCTTCGCTGAATCCGGACGCTCCCGACGAGTTCTTCAACTCGACGGGGTGGACGGACCCTGGCGATGCGGACGTGTCGGAGGCCGGTGTGCGTCCCGAAGCCTGGGAAGGTTCGGATGACACGGACTTTGCGGACGGGGTCGAGGAAGCTCGCCCGGATCTGGACTCGTGGGGCGATCCCGAGAACCCCGCGGGTCAGGACACCTTCACCGATCAGGACAGCGCGACCGACTCCTTGACGGATCAGCTTGCACCGGACAATGAGCAGTTGCCGGCCGGCCTGCAGGGTCCAGCGGATCCCGCAACGGACGAAGGCGCATTAGCCACGCAACCGGCGACTGCGGGCCAGCCCGGACCCGAGGAATCGGGAACAGGTACCCGCACATCGGACGATCGGACAAAGTCGGGCGATCCAAAGACACTCGGAGATACGACACCCCGCTCGAGGCGACCGGAGCCGATGCGGGCGCAGAGTCTGGGCGCAACCGGCAAAGGGCGGATGGCGGTCTCGCAACCAGGCGGAGGTGCCAGCGGTGGAGGCGTCCCGCAATCGTTGACGGGATTGACGAAGCCGTCCGGCATGCCCCACGCACCTGCGGCCGGCCACGCCCATCCCGAGCATCATCCCGCGGTCACGCCGGCCTCGGCGCCCGGCCAGCATCTGCCCCCAGCGTCGGCAGCCACGGGAGGCAGACACGCCGCACCGCTGAGTCCGTCGACTCCACCCGGTCCGTCGCAGCAGCTGCCGACTCCGCACCTCAGTCCACCGGCTGCACCGGCGGCGCCATCAGGCACGCCGGCATCGATGCCACCGGGTGGTGGCGGAATCGACGGCGGCACCGGCGCGGCGGCGCCACCCATGGCTCCCGGCGGGCCGCCCGGCCCGTCGCGGCCGGTGGCTCCGGCCGCAGCCAAGGACGGCGGTACGCCGGACGGGGACGCCGGGCCGAAGCCGCCGGCTAAGTCGCCCACCCCACCGCCGGTAAGCAAAGACGGTGCCACGGCGGGGACTCCGGTGTCCGCGGCACGCGCGGAACGCGATGCGATCGCCGAGGCCACCGCCGCGGACGCGAGGCGTCGCAACGGGGCGGATCCCTTGCAGTTGGCCCGGCGCATCGCGGCCGCGTTGAACGCGCCCGACACCCGCCCCGAGCGCCATTTCGGCTTCTACTGGGTGACCGGCGTGACGACCAGCGGTGCGATCGTGATCGCCAACAACTACGGGATGGCGTACCTCCCCGATGGGATACAGCTACCCGAGCCGGTGCACATGGCCAGTGCCGATGACGCCATCCCGCTTACCGATCGAGTCCGCTGGATCACCTATCCGATGGTGGCCGTCAAGGGCTGGGCCGACCATCGCGATGAACAGCTGCGTGCGGTGATCGCCACCGCAGAGCAGTTCGGCGAGTCCGACCCTGGCGTGACAAAAGTTGTGCTGGAACCTGACGACATCCCTACCAGCGGCAAAATGACCGGCCGGTCCCGATTGGCCGTGGTCGATCCCCAAGCGGCCGAGCGACTGGCATCCACGCCAGATCAGCGGTTGGCCAACCTGCTGCCGCCGGCCGGGACTGAGGCCGAGTTGACCGATCAAGAGCAAGATATGTTGTGGGTCGAGGTGACGACACCCTTGCTCAGCGACCATCCCAGCCGTCAGGCCGCACATCTACGAGCTTTCATGATCTATTCCGCCGAAGCCGAAGAATCCGCCCTCAGGCGCGCGCACGGCAGCACCGATTCGCCTGCCCGGCGCAAGGCGGTGGCCGACTGGCTCTATTGGAAACGCATCATCGGACTGCTGCGAGCACTCCTCCAAGAGGCTCAAGCCAGCAGCACTCGATGAAGACTCCATGCCCCGTACGAGTAGCTTCTCAGGGCAGCAAGTCTGCGGTCGCTTAGGGCAGCCGAAGACGCGTGCGTCAATTAAGCTATCGCCTGATATCCCCGCTCGGCTGTTGTCACACAACACAGTTGACCTCAATCACTGCACCGCTAACTCGACGGACACCGTGTAGGTACGGACGATGGCCGCCGCTCCCACCCGTGGTGGGCGCATGGCAGCCGGATGAGGATTCACCATGACATCGATGAATGTGGTGCCCGCCGAGCTCTCGCAGAGAGCCAGAGAGATAGTGCAGCCGCTGCCGCAATGGCCAGAGGTAGCGCCGAAGGCACTGTGTGAGCTCGACGCGGCGAAGAATGGCGCTATCGCACTTCAAGAAGGCGCGGATGTGATACTCGACGCCCTCGGGCAAGGCCAACGGCGATGGCAAGCTCTGGCCCAGGCGGTGATGGGTGCGGCCAATGCCTACGAAGGTGTCGACGAGAGCGCGGCCAGCAGCCTGGATTTCGATAACCCAGGGTCGGCGATTGAGGTGAAAGAGCCTGGCGTCGCGGGCAGCCTGACATTCAACAAGCTGGTGCCTGCGTCGTCGCGGAATTACACGAGGATGAAGGAAACCGTCTACCATTCGCAGGCGAAAAAGAGGCTAGATTACGGGCTGACCAACCGTAAGTTCGGGCTTAGTTTCGATGAGGACTTCATCGATCGCTTTTTTGAGACTCAGACGGCGCGTTACATAACTGGTGGGGAATTAGACTCAAAATTTCTAGATGTCAAAACTGTGGCACAACTACTCGAATCAGGTAACCGAAACTCGTTAGATCTTTTCCGGTACGAATGGTCTGAGTACGAGAAAAAATTGCGCAGTATCACCACTCGGTTCCGAGGTTTTAACGACTGGGAGGGCGAAGCGGCCACCAAGGTCGAGAAGTACTTTCAGCGGCATGCGGAGATGATAAGAAACCTCGAGGGCCTCTGCCGGGCACTGAGCCAAAACGCCCAGACCGTCACCGACGCGTACACCACCGCCTGCGCTAACCATCCCAAGCTCAAAGATATAGACGCCATCTACCGCAGGCTAGATTCGTCCGCGAAGGCAAGCGCGGCTGAGTACGACAAAGCCATGGCGGAACTAGAGAAAATGCAGCAAACTTCTCAGGACGTATTAACCGCCTATCGGAAATCGGTCAATAATTTGGCGCCGCTGGATAAACCCGCGGTACCCGATCGTGTCGACGGCGATTTGTTTCTGACCACCGAGCAGATATCGGAGCGAAACCGAAAAAAACAGCAAGAGCAATTGAAGCGGGACACGGCCGCCCTGATCGACGACATGACAGAAGGCCCCGGCACGATGACGCAGCCTGATGCTGCCGCCCTCGCAAACTCGGCCGGCATGGGCGCGACCCGCCCACCGTCGCTGCCGTCACCCCAGAAACTCCTGAGCGCGGTGAACCAGGCGGCGACCCTGGCGAAAGGGATGGGGCACAAGCCCGCACCGGGAGGCGCCGGAACGGGCCTGCCGCCCCTGGATCCGCACGCGCCGAAGGTGTCGCCGGCTGCTGCGATGCCCGGTCGAGGTGGCGGCGGCGTGCCGTCGCTCGGCGGTGGACTTGGCAAAGCGCCATTGCAGCCCCCCTCACTACCGGGCGGCTGGCCAGGCGGCAGCCCAGGGACCGCAGCCGCCAGCTTCACTCCCGGCGTTGCCGGCGCGGGTTCGCACGGCGGGGCAGCCGGCGCCGGTGGTGGTATGGGTGGGGCCCCGATGGGTGGCATGGGCGCTAAAGCCCAAGACAGCGCCGGTAAATCCAAGCGAGTGGGTGACGACGACTCGGCGCTCTATACCGAGCAGCGGGCGTGGACCGAAGGCATTATCGGCATTACCCCGCGCAAGCTCGGCCCTACCAGCAAAGAAGGCTAGGCCGCCGAGCGAACGCTCAATCGGTGTCGGACGCGTAGCGGCTGGCGAACACTTCCGCCCGGGATTCCTCCGCCTGTTCCGGCGTGGGTAATTCCTCGAGAGCCTGTCTGACCACGTCGTCATTCAGATCCCTGTCGAGTGCCATTCCCGTCATGAAGGCGCTCACCATCGCTCGCTGTACCGCGAGGCCCTTCTGGCGGGCGAGGTCGGCGATGGCCAATATCTCGTCGGCGAGCGCCGATTCGGCCATGCTCGCCACCTCTGACGACAGCTTCAGCTGCTGGACGCTGCCATCCAGCTGTGCCGTGACGACAATGGTTCGGGACGGGTTGGCCACCGTAGCGAGAAATTGGCTCGCTTCGTCTTGGTCGGCTCCATCCGCGTCCCCGGCACCGCTGACTTGGGCACGCATCGCGTCGCCTTCGCCGGCGACGCCGTCATCAGGTTGCGTGGGCGCCCAGGCGCGCAAGTCCTCAATGGTTGACTCCTGGGCGCCCCCATCGCTCGCTGCGGAGAAAACCAGGGCCTGCACATCACTGTCGCGGTCGGCGCCCGGCTGGCTGAAGTCGGAGAAAGTCAGGGCAGCGATATCATCTTGGCCATCGTCGTACTGCGGCATCGATTTCTCTTTCTTTCTAATCAGCCGTTGGTGTCTACTTGCTGCTTGAGAACACCGGCATGCGACTCATCGGTATTCCGATACATGGCCGACGCGGCCTGAAGGCTTGCCTGCAAATCGGTTATGGCTGCCGTCATTTTCGTATGCACGTCCGCACGGTTGTTGCTCAGTACTTCGAGCATGCGGTAAACGGCGATGCGCGAGGAAAAACCGTGAGTATCCTCAATTTTGTCGGGGTAACCGCCGACATGCTCGGGCGCATTAAACCCGGCATCTATCGCCTTTTTCGCCTCGCCGAGTTCATTCTTGAGTGCTGTCAGTTCCTCCGGTGTGACTCTTAGTCCGTCCACGGGGTACCTCCTTCAAGAGATTGTCAGATACACGGTTCTTGGCGCGCTACACCGCACTCGTGGGCGATGTTGGCCGCTGCGCGTGTCCCGCGACGGCCGTTGGGACCTCGATCGGTGCACGCCGGGCTGCTTCGGCGCCTTCCGCCGCTGCGGTGTTCCCCTTGCCAGCGGCCTCCTCGCCACGCGCGTCAGTCTGCTTGGCAGGCTTTGGGATCGGGGCACCACCCACACCCGGCTTGACGCCTTGGCCTGAATGGCCGGTGCCCGCGGTCGCTGACGTCGCCGCCGTCGCAGGCGGGGCCGACGGCGTGGATGGAGTCGAGACCGTTCCGGCGCCACCAGGCGTACCGCTGCCGCCGGCGACGGGGTACGACGTGGCCCTAGCCGTTGCGGCACCACCAGCTACGGGGTACGACCTGGCGTTCGAGGAATTGCCCGCACCGTCGGGAATCCGTTGAAAACTCGAAAGTTTGGAAGTCGTACTAGTGCTCGCGGCCGCAGCTTGCTGAACCGGGGTGGATTTTGCCGTTGACGGCACCAATTTCGCGGCGGCGTCGTATTGGCCGCCCGCGAGGCTCGCCACAGCCGCGGACTGCGATAGCGTCTCGACGGTATGGTCAGTCAGGAAGCCGGCGATCGCGGTCATCGCAACAGCAATCGTCCCGAGCTGGAATTTGCGAGTAACAGCCATCGCGTCTCGTTGGGCTAGTTTCGCCGCAGCTGGATTTCCCTCTGACAAATAGAAAGTCATCCGGCCCGCCCAGGTTTCCGCGTATATGACGAGAGCAGGCGCCATCGCTACCATCAGTCCTACTTTTGTATAAGCAAATTTGCTTCGTAGATTGATAATTCTTAAAGCCTGGCTTTGCACAGCCTCCTGCATTTTCGCGTCGGCTTGTTTGACTTCTATCAGAGCTTGTTGCAGTGTTTTAACCGCGTTGCGGTACGCCTCCGCCGCCGGGCCGGACCACTTCGATTCGTCCGGCATAGCTAATCGCAAGCTCTTGATCGCTGAATCGAAACTTGCGGCTGCGCCTGCTTCGGTTAGCGACAGCCCTTTGTCGGGAGACGAAAGGCCATTCAGAAAATCTAGGACCGCAATGACGGCGATCGCGTTTTCCAACCATTGTAAGGGTTTCGCCTTCATAAAATCGCCTAAGGATCCCCAAAAATCATCCCCCTTAGCTTCTGCGGCCGCGGCAAATATCAGCGTTGGAAGGGTCGAGGTAATATTGGCGACCATGCTGCCGTATTCTTTGTCAATCTTATTCTTGTAAGCACCCTGACCGCTGGCAGCAGCCTTAGCGACAGCGAGATAAAAAGCGTTGCTTACCAACGGACTTGGCCTCCTGATACTCACTGGACCCGCACAAATCGGGCAGTTTTCCGCAACCGCACACGCCACCCGTACGAAGACGCGATCGTCCGCATGACCCTAACAAGCACCAGTCCGCGCCGCGTTCCGAATTCCGGTGAGTCAGACAGCATTCAAACGCTGTACACCTACCAGCACCGTTAGCCGAGACACTTTTGGCGCCATCGGCTATCTTTGGATCCCTCGCGAGAATCAAAGGATTTCATATGACCATGGGGCCCGACGCGGCGTTAACTGACACGCAGCAGCAGCTGGAGCGCTCCATCTCCGCTGTTGAGGACGAGCGGTATCGGGCGAATACCCAAACCTTCACGGCCACAGACGAAGCCGCTACCGTCGAAGTAGTCGTCAACGGACACGGCTGGCTGACCGGCCTGTACATCGAACCGGGCCTGCTGCGCCTGGGTGTTGAAATGGTTCGGCAACGCATCCTGCAGGCCCTGTACACGGCGCAGGCCGCAGCGTCAGAGGCCGGTGAAGTTGCCGCCGAGCAACTTCACCAAACGCTCGCAGCGGCCCTCGACAAGCTCGACCAGACGGTCGGAGACCTCGCGACGTAGCGACCCTACTCACTCGTTAAACTGCTTGCTGCACAGTATTATTCGTAGTTCATCGGCAACCCGCCGACGACACATTCAGGCACGAGCACGCGGCCGGCATAGTTACGCACAGACCCCTATCGGGCCAACGTCGGTGAAACATCACGGGTTGCGCGGCGAACAACTGCTAGGCTCCCGTCAGCTCAGCGTTGCGTTCGCCCGCCGACGTGAGCCTGTTCGCGATCGTGGTGCACCAATTCTGCCGGGGGTATCGAATGCGCTCCGATACAAGGGATTTGGGCGATGCCTGAATCCTTGATCGTCGACCCCGCCTATCTCGAGGCTGCGGGCGCCACTTTGCTGGGCCAGGTTCTACCGACGGCGCCGCCACCGCTGACCGCCAACGGATCGGATGCAGTGTCGACGGCCATCAACGTGACCATGCCGATGATCGAGGCACCGGTGGTCGAGGGGCTGCCCGCCACCCAGGCCGCTATCAACGCTGTGGGGTCCAAAATCGCTGCCGCGGGTCGCATATACGCCGAGACCGACCAGAAGCTGGGAGGCCAACTCAACCAGGCCCACTTCACCGGCGGTAAAGATAAGGTCGCACCCCCGCCGTCCAGCTCCACGAATTCCGCACCCCAGGCACCGGACAGCGGCCCCAAGCTATCTGCGCCATCCCCGACGCAGGACCAGCTACCGCACTCGACAGCGCTGACCGCGGGCGGTCCCGGTGCGTCGGACCCCGGTGGCGCCGGCCCGGCGACGTCGCTGAACCCGCAAGCGCCGGAGGATGCCTTCGACCCCGCACCGTGGTCCGCCCCGGCTGATCCGGACGCGGACGAGGTCCTCAACTCCATGGGGTGGAACGCTCCCGCGGACCCGGACGCATCCGCCGGTGCAGTGAAACCCGCCTCGGTGGACGGGTCGACGGATTCCGGCGGCGCGCTGACGGATCAGGACGCGTCCGGGGAACCGCAAAACCCGACGGACCAAGAGGTAACGGGTGGTTCGGGGACCGACGATGGTCCGGGGACCGACGACGATCCGGGAACGGCGGTTGGCCCGGGGACGGCCAACGACCCGGCAATATCGGAGGTGGCGGGACCGGGCAGCCAAAACGGCCAGGGTCCCGGCACGCCGGATGGCGCGAAAGCGCCGGCTGACCCACGAACCTCCGTGAATCCGGCGTCGCAAAAAGACCGCCCCGCGTCGGCTCCTCCGCGGGGTGCGGGTGCCGCCGGTCGAGGGCTGTTTTCGGTTTCACCAGCCGGCGCCGGCGGGGGCGGCGGCGGAATCCCGCAGTCTCTCGCAAGCTCGCCGAAGCCGCCCGCCACACCGCACCGGCCCGCGGTCCCGCACGCGGCGCCCGGGCACCAGCCTGCCGCGTCGCACGCAGCGGCTCCGGGCCCGGCGGCGCGACCGATGCCGGTCGGGCCGGTCGGCGCGCACGCCGCGCCACTGAGTCCGCCCGCGCCCGCGGCTCCACTGAGTCCGACCACCCCACACGCTCCGTTGGCGCCGGCGGCGCCGCAGGCTCCGGCTCCGCCCTCGGCGCCAGACGCGGGTGGAGGCACGGGCCCGGCGGCGTCCAGCCCTGCGCCGAGCATGCCATCGCCACCCGCGTCGCCGGCCATCTCCCCCGCGGCTGCCGATCCGCCCGCGGACACCGGTTCGAAGCCGGCAAGTGGACCGGCCGCCGCAGCGTCGGTGCCGCGCACGCGGGAAGCCTTGATGGCGTCGATCCCGGTGTCACCGGCGCGCGCCGAACGCGATGCCGTCGCCGAGGCCGCCAGCGCTGAAGCGTCGCGTCGCGACGGCGTCGATCCGCTGCTGTTGGCTCGGCGCATCGCCGCCGTGCTCAACGCGCCGGGCAGCGGCGGCGAGAACGATTTCGGGTTCTTCTGGGTAACGGCGGTGACCACCGAGGGCACGATCGTGGTGGCCAACAGTTACGGCATCACCCACATCCCGGATGGGCTTCAGCTACCCGAAGTGGTCGTCATGGCCAGCGCCGACGACGAGATCCCGGCCGGCGAGCGTGCCTTCTGGGCGACCTACCCGGTGATGGCCGTGCGGGGGTGGGCAAGCCACCACGGCCTGACGCTGCGGGCGGTCATCGCCACCGAGGAACAGCTGGCCGAGTCCGATCCCGGCGTGGAGAAGGTGGTGCTGCAACGGGACGACATCCCGGACAGCGCGGAGATGGTCGGCCGGACTCGGTTGGAGGTAGTCGACCCACAAGGGGCCGAATGGCTAGCGGCGATCCCCGATCGGGATTTATTGGACCGCCTACCACAAGCGCCAGTCGACGACGACGCGGAGGCGGTAGGACCGTTCATGCTGTGGATGGAGGTGATGGAACCGATGCTCAGCACTGCTACCGGACGAGAAGTTGCCCACCTGAGGGCGTTTCATACCTACGCCGCTTTCGCCGAACGCGCTGCGCTCAAGAAGGCACGCTTGCTGACGGACCCGGATTCGCGACGTTCTGCGGTGGCCGACTGGCTCTACTGGAAGCGCCTCGGCATCCTGCACGAAAATGCTTTCACCGACCCAACGTACGTGCGACGAGTGGCCGCCTTTTACGACGAGGCCGCGGCCGGCTATTGATCCTCCTCGCCGTCCTGCATTCGTCGATCGGTGACTTGATTTGTGCGACTGCGCTTTTCGCGGACGGCGACGTTGGGTCGAATACTCGCGTATTGCGCGCTCAGCGGCCGGATGTCGATTAGGCTACCGAGCGTGATGTCGGGGTTGCCTCGGGCGGACAACCCTGATCGGCGCTTTTTGTTTCGGGGCGGACACGCGGGCCGGTTTGCCCACGCGGCGGTACGCGACGATGGTTGCCACTCCAATTCGGTTGGTTTGCGGCAGCCGGGAGAGGACTCGCAATGAGCAATCCCAGCAAAATGAGCGTGGAAGCGTCCACCCTGTCGAGAAGATCCAGCGAGCTGGTTGAGCCGCTCGGCAGGTGGCCCGGGAACACACCGGAGCCGCCGAACCGGCTGGTGATGACCAGTAATGCCATTGTTGCCCTGCAACGGTCCGTCGACAACATGGCGCATGTGATCAGAGCAGCCCAAGAGGAGTGGCTGCAATTAGCGCGATTATTGATCGACGCGGCGACCGCGTATCGGGGCATGGACGAGGACACCGCACGCCGCATCAAGTCGTACTGGACCGTGGCGTGGGCGGCGCCCGAGCCCACATCGAAGTATGACCTGCAAGCCGAATACCGGCGCCCCCCGCCGGCCGGGTTCACCCCTCAATACAAGCTTTCGCCGCTGCAGCACGCCGGCGATTACTACGTGCACAAAGTCAATTCTTCTTATAAGGATATTGACACTCTCTTTGTGCGGGTCAGAGAAGCTGCCGACCAAATCCATTATTCCGCGGGCGCGGCGACTCCAAGTCTGAAGGTGACGAAAACTTCGCTCGACCCGAACGCCAATGCTTGGTCCAATTATGCGGACGCCTGGCATGTCTTCAGTGGATCGCTGGTACGCGCCGAGGATCGATTCCGCCGTATCAGCGGATGGCGCGGCGATGCTTCTGACCAGGCTCATCAGCAGTTCGAGCTGCAGTTGAACTGGTTGCGAAGCACCGCACAGAACTGCCGGACGATTTCCGAACAGTCGCAAAAGATCGCTGACGCGCATCGCCTGCTGCACGCGGAGCATCCCACGCCGGGCGACGTGGCCAAACCCTATACCGTGATGGAGAAAGGCAACATCACCCACTGGCAATGGGTCAATGCGAAAAAAGAGCTCGAAGAATTGCAGAAAAAATCAGAAGAAGTACTTAGGAAATACCGGGAGCGCGCCGGCATGCCACTGGCGCCACTGAATCCGGCAGTGCCGCCCAGGGTCGCCTCGGATTTCAAGTCGGCCGAACAAAAGGCGGACGAGAAGGCGGCAAAGGCTCAGACGCGCTCCATGGAGCCGATCCAAGCGATGCTGAAAGCACAGAGAGAAGAGACGGAGAAGGCCCGCGCCGAGGCGCGTAAGGCACAACAAGAGGCACGAGAAGACGCCCAAAAGGCACGGCAAGAAGCACGCGAAGAGGCGCAAAGGGCCCGGCAGGAAGCGCAGGAAAAGGCGGACGAAGCGCAGGCAAAGGCGCAGGAAATGCAGAAATCCATGACCTCGAACTTCGCCAAGTCGATGAACGCCCAACAGGCAGCCCTGGCCAAGTCGATCGGTGCGGCCGGTCAGGCTGGTAAAGCAGGCATGCCGAAGGTCCCCTCCGTGTCGAAATTGATGGGCACGGTAAACCAGTTCGCGAACATGGCAAAAGGAATGGCCGCCAAAGCGACGCCCCCGGTACCCCCGGGCGGCACCAAGCCGGGTGTGCCGTGGGTGCCGCCGCTGCCCGCAGGCGGGCATGTACCCAACGTGGCGCACGGGGCTGGGGCGGGCGGGACGATGGGCGGCGGGATCAACATACCGGTCGCCGGCGCCGGCGCCGTCCCGTCGACGCGGGTGGAACATCCGCTGGCGCCCCCGGTCCACGCTCCGGTGCAGGGCCCCGGCCTACACGAGGGAGGTCCGCGGCCCGCGCCCGCCTCGGAGCTCGCGCCTCGCATGCCCGGATCGACGTCGGACTCCGCGGGGTCTCATGTCGCCAAGGCCGGCGCCATGCCCCCGATGCCCGGAATGCCCCCGCAGGACCAAAATGCCGGCAAAGCTAAACGCGTGGATCCCGACGACTCGGCCCTCTACACGGAGGAACGGCCGTGGACCGAAGGTGTCATCGGCCGTCGGCCACGCAAGGTCGAACCTGTTGCGCCTCCGCCGGAAGCCGCCGACGGCCCAAAGTGAGTCAGGTGGTGGCAGTCTGGCGCAGCCGGCAGGCCACCTCACGATCGTCGCGCGCGGACGCGCGGTGTCGGGCCGCGTAGGCCAAATATTGGTCACGCTGACGGTCGCAGCGCTCGCGTTCGGCCAGGCCCTCGAAGGCCTGCGCCGTCCGGTCCTGACTGGCCGCGGAGTGGTCCAAGCTGATTGCCGCGGCTCGCTGCGCTGCTCTGGCCCGTCGGAACGCTTGCTCCGCGCGCGCACCGGCACGGAATGCTTGTTCGGCGGCCCAGGGCTGGGGGACGGATTCGGCCCCGGGGCCGACGCCGGGATAGACCATCGTCATGTCCTCTCCTCGTCCGCAGTGTTGACAGCGCGGTGAGGCTGAAACGCCGTTTCGAACGATCAGTCGGTATTGACGTAGCGATTGGCGAACACGTGCGCTTGTGCCGCCTCGGCCTGTTCCGGTGTCGGCAATTCCGCGGCCCCCACGATGAGTTCGTCGTCTACTCCGTCGCCAGGACCCAACCCCAGAGCCCGCACGGCATCGACGATGAACGCCTGCTGGCCGGCCAGTCCTTTTTGCCGGGCCAGCTCGGCCATGGCAAGTATTTCGTCAACCAGCGCTGCCTCCGTCATGCTCGTCACCTTCGGAGAAAGTTCGATCTGCACGACGCTGCCGTCCGGCAGTGCGGTGATCGAGACCGTTCCGGGAGGATTGGTCACCTTGGCCAGGAAACCGGGCCCTTCATCGTGTTCTCGCTCCGCGTCCACGGTTTGACCCGTCCCCTGAACTCGCAACGCATCGACACCCGAGGGCGCATCGACATCGCCGCCGGCTGCGAAAGTCAGCGCTTGCCTGTCGGCGGTCCCGTCGTCGTCAGCACCGGATTGGTGGGTATCGAAGAAAACCAGGGCGGAAACGTCATCCTGGCCGTCGTCGTCTCGGGACATCGCTTTCTCTTTCTTCGACTCGTGTACCTCGGTCAGTTGCCAGCATCCAGCTGATGGTCAAGGACATCACGCTGCGCCCCATCGGTCGCCGCGTACATCGCCTTGGCCGCCTGCAGCGCTTGGTCACACGCTGTCAGGCATTCGGCGAGGCGCGCTTGCACGGCGGCGCGGTTCCCATCCAGCGTTGCCATCATGGCGTTGGCGCCCGCGCGGGCGGTAAGCCCGTGGCTGTCTATGAGTTTGTCGGGGTATCCGCCTGTCACCGATCGTGGTGCCCCGAAGGCCGCGTACACGCTTGTACGGACGGCGGCAAGGGAGGTGCGCAGGTTGTCGATGTAGGTCGGATCGACGATTACATTTTCCACAGCGCCGGTCTCCTTGAAAGAATACTCTTCTCTTGCAACGGTTTTGGTTCTCTAACGACTGGCCGCGCTTGCATCCGGCGCCTGCTCGCCGGTGTCGGCCGCGACGTCGATCGGCGCACGCTCGGCACCCGCCGCACCCGCAGCCGCTCCGAAATCGGCGACGTCTACCTCGGGCGCGGACTCTGCGCCCACGGCCCGCTCGGCCGCAGCCCCCGTGTCTTTGCGGTGTCTCGCGGGCTGCGACACCGCGGTTGGTGCCGGCTGCGACACGACGGGCGGCGTGAACGCCGGTGCGGGCGTAGCCGTTGCGGCGGCCCGGGTCGACACTGCGGCCGGCGCTTCCGGTGTCGCGTGCTCCCTCGCCGGGAGACCGCCGCGCGCCCACGTGCCGGTCGCCACGGCGTGCCGCCCCGACGGGGCACCCGAGATGGTGCCGCCGGCGGCCGACGGCGTGTGGAAGTCGGGAGCGACCGATCCCCCGCCCGCTGTCAACACCGCCTGAAGGGCATTCGCCGGATTCGGCATCGTCAAGGCGCCACGGGCGGCGTCATACTTGGCCGGCACGGCGGCCTGCATGGCGGCAGCGTTCGACGCGACTTTGTCAATGTGAATTCCCGTCTCGACCCCGAGGGCTCCGAGCGCGGCCACGATGAATGCAATCTGCCATCTCTTGGTAGTTTGCAGAGCAATGATCTGAGGAGTAAGCGGGGGAATCCAGAGCACGTTTTCGGCCGAGGCAGCCACCAAGGCATAACCGTAGATCGCCCAGGCCACCGGAATACAAGCGGCGAGTGCAGCTTTTGTATATCCGAATTGCTGTCGCACATTGAAAACCAGCTCGGCTTCGGATTTCACATAGCCTTGCAGATCCTTATCGGTCGATTGCACCGCTTTTATGCACTCTTGCAACTCGTGGATCAGCTGACCGTAGGCGAGCGACGCCTTACCGGACCAGCGCAGTTCATCAGGCGCCGCGAGTTTCAGGTTAGCCAGGGCCGCATCGAAATTCGGTTTCGCCGCGTCCGTCAGCACTGTCCCCTTGTCGGGTTTACCGAACCCGTTGAACCATTCCAACAGGCTGACCAGCGCTACGGCATTCTCGAGGTAGACTGTTGGCTTCAGTTCGAGCATATCTTTGATGCTGTCACCGCAGAGCGCCTTCAATCCTTCCTGTAGAACCAACTGAAATGTCGTGCCAACACTGATGCTCATATTGGCGATATCGCCGTCGAGGGCGTAACTCTTCCAGGCGCCTGCGGAGTTAGCCGTAAGTTTCAAAACCAGACTGGTTAAGCTCGCCCAGTTCACCATTCGACACAACCCCTTTACACCAGCCGGATCTGTCAACGAGCACGTTGTGGTCGGCATACGCCCGGTGCCGATTGCGTGACGGCATGTGGGCGTCAGCTTAACAACGCCGCCGCTGGGGTCTGCGCGGAAAACTTTCTTCGGTCATCCAGCATTAATGCGTCGTATACCGACGATCGGCCCGGCCGAGCACACAGTCGGTATGCTCCGGCAAAAGCGTGCCGCGAGTGAGGACTTCGGATGACCGGCCAGACCGACCCGCAGGTGACCGAAGCGCTGCAGCATTTGCAGCGGTTTGTCTCGGCCTTCGAGGATGATGCGTTTCGCACGAGCACCGGAACCTTCACTGCCACAGACGAAACCGAGACCGTAACGGTAACCGTCAACGGAGATCGCTGGCTGACCGGCCTGCAGATCGAACCCGGGCTGCTGCGCATGGGCGCCGAAACGGTCCAGCAGCGCCTCAACGAGGCCCTACATACGGCGCAGGCGGCCACGATCGCGGCCGCCGAAGACGAAGAGCAGCAGCTCCAGGACACCGTCGCGGCGGTCGTCAGTGCGCTGCAGCAGCAGCTCGGGGATCTTCAGCAGCAGCCTTAGCCGCGGCGTCCAGGCCCGCCTTGCTAGCGTCGGCCGGTGGCGCACCTACTGGGGGCCGAGGCCGTTCACCTGGAATACCCGACTCAAGTCGTCTTCGATTCGATCTCGCTCGGGGTCAATGACGGCGCGCGTATCGGCATCGTCGGTCGCAACGGCGACGGCAAGTCCAGCCTGCTTCGCCTGCTGAGCGGTCAGCTGGCGCCCAATTCCGGGCGAGTCACCCAGCGCAGCGGATTGCGGGTCGGCGCGTTGAGCCAGGCCGACACTTTGGACCCCGAACACACCGTCGGCTGGGCGCTGGTGGGCGAGACACCCGAGCACCAGTGGGCCGGCGATCCGCGCATCCGCGACGTGGTTGGTGGGCTGGTAGCCGATATCGCTTGGGATGCAACGGTTTCCACACTCAGCGGTGGGCAGCGGCGGCGTGTGCAGCTGGCCGAGCTGCTGATCGGCGAGTGGGACGTCATCGCCCTCGACGAGCCCACCAACCACCTGGACATCGAGGGGATCACCTGGTTGGCCGGCCACCTGCAACAGCGCTGGGCGCGCAACACCGGCGGGCTGCTCCTCGTGACGCACGACCGCTGGTTTCTCGACGAGGTCGCCACCACGACCTGGGAGGTGCACGACGGAATCGTCGAACCCTTCGAGGGCGGTTACGCGGCGTACGTGCTGCAGCGCGTCGAACGGGACCGGCAGACCGCCGCGGTGGAGGCCAAGCGGCAGAACCTGATGCGTAAGGAGCTGGCCTGGCTGCGCCGGGGTCCGCCGGCGCGGACCTCCAAGCCGAAGTTCCGCATCGACGCCGCCAACCAGCTGATCGCCGACGTGCCGCCGCTGCGCAACACCGTCGAGCTGGCCAAGCTCGCCACCGCCCGGCTCGGCAAGGACGTGATCGATCTGCTGGACGTGTCGGTCTCGTTCGACGGACGTCCCGTGCTGCGCGACGTCGAATGGCGCATCGGCCCGGGTGAACGGACCGGCATCGTCGGCGCCAACGGCGCGGGCAAGTCGACGCTGTTGGGGTTGATCGCCGGCACCGTGACGCCGGACACCGGGCGGGTCAAGCGCGGCAAGACCGTTGTGCTCTCGGTGCTCGACCAACAGGGCGATCTGCTGACCCAGTATGCCGACGATCGGATCGCTGACGTCTTGACCGGCCTGCGCGGTGGCTACGAGGTCGACGGCCGCGAGGTAACCCCCACCCAGCTGCTGGAGCGGCTCGGGTTCGAGCGCGGCCAGCTTTCGGCGCGCGTCGGCGAGCTGTCCGGCGGACAGCGGCGTCGACTGCAGCTGATGCTCACGCTGCTGTCCGAGCCGAACGTCCTGCTGCTCGACGAGCCCACCAACGACGTCGACACCGACATGCTGACCGCCACCGAGGATCTGCTCGACTCCTGGCCGGGCACCCTGATCGTCGTCTCGCACGACCGCTATCTGCTGGAGCGCGTCACCGACCAGCAGTACGCGATTCTCGACGGCCGCCTGCGCCACCTGCCGGGTGGCGTCGACGAATACCTGCGCCTGGCCGCCCGGTCGACCGGTGCTGCGCCATCGGCGCCCGCGACACCCGAACCCGAGGCGATGTCCGGCGCGCAACGTCGCGCCGCCGAGAAGGAGCTCGCCTCGGTGGACCGCCAGCTCGCCCGGCTGGCCGATCGGATCGCGGCCAAACACGTCGAACTCGCCGACCATGACCAGTCCGACCACGTCGGCGTCTCCCGGCTGACCGGCGAACTGCGCGGCCTGGAAGACGAGGTCACCACGCTGGAGAGCCGGTGGCTCGAGATCTCGGAAGCACTCGAATGATCAACCGGCCGTGGGGCGTTGCCTCTTACGCAGCGTGACTCCCCAAGCAGCCCAAGTCAATCCGCGTCGCGAGGCACTACAATCGGAATGTTCGGCCACAAGCCGGGTCGGGAGAAAACCATGACGAAGCAGCCGCACGGACCGGTTCGCTACCTTCCCGGCGAAGGGTTGCTCGCGCTGTACCGGCTGCGGGGCCCGGTGATCAATTCCGGCGTCGGCCGGCACGGCTACACCTATCTGCTCGGCCCCGAGGCGAACAAGTTCGTGTTTGCCAACGCGGACGCGTTCAGCTGGGCGCAGACGTTCGAGAGCCTCGCTTGGGTCGACGGGCCCACCGCGCTGATCGTCAGCGACGGGGACGATCATCGCCGTCGCCGCAGCGTGGTGGCGCCGGGGCTGCGCCACCGGCAGATCCAGGACTACGTACAGACCATGGTCTCCAACATTGACGCGGTGATCGACGGCTGGCGGCCGGGCCAACGGCTGGACATCTACCAGCAGTGCCGCTCCGCGGTGCGGCGCAGCACCGCCGAGAGCCTGTTCGGCCCACGCCTGGCGGCGCACTCCGACTTTCTCGGTGAGCAACTCCAGCCGCTGCTGGACCTCACCCACCAGCTGCCCCAGGTCGTGGTGCTGCAGCGGCGTCTCAACTCCCGCGGGTGGCGCCGCGCGATGGCTGCCCGCGAGCGCCTCGACGACTTCATCGACAGCCTGATCGCCGACGCCCGCACCGCGCCCAGACCCGACGACCACATGCTGACCATGTTGATCAACGGTCGCGGCGACGAAGGATACGCGTTGAGCAACAACGAGATTCGCGACTCGATCATTTCGCTGATCACCGCCGGCTACGAGACGACCAGCGGCGCGCTGGCCTGGGCGATCTACACGCTGCTGACCCTGCCGGGCGCCTGGGACGCCGCGGCCGACGAGGTCCGGCGGATACTCGGCGCCCAGGCGCCCACCGCCGCCAACCTCGACGCGCTGACCTACCTGCACGGCGTCGTGCAGGAGACGCTTCGGCTGTACTCCCCCGGCGTGATCTCCGCCCGCCGGGTGATGCGCGACCTCAGCTTCGACGGACACCGCATCCGGGCCGGCCGATTGCTGATCTTCAGCGCCTATGTCACCCACCGGCTGCCCGAGGTGTGGCCGGACCCGCGCACGTTTCGTCCGGCCCGTTGGGACCCGGACGCGCCGGATTACCGCAAGCCCGCACCACATGAGTTCATTCCGTTCAGTGGCGGGCTGCACCGCTGTATCGGGGCGGTGATGGCGACGACCGAGATGACAGTCATGCTGGCCCGGCTGGTGGCCCGGACGACGATGCGATTGCCCGCTCAGCGAATCCGTGCGGCCAACCTCGCCGCGCTCAGTCCCACCCCGGGACTGGTCGTCGAAATCGCCGGCTCAGTGCCAGCGCAGTAGCACGAGCTCGGAGGAGAATCCGGGGCCCATCGCGACGATCAGGCCCGGGCTGCCGCTGGCCGGCGGCTTGGCGATGGTGTCGCGCAGGACGTGCAGCACCGACGCCGACGAGAGGTTGGCGATCTCACCCAGTGAGCGCCAGGTCAGCTCGAGCGCCTCGGGAGG
Source organism: Mycobacterium sp. 050272 (assembly GCF_039023525.1). NCBI lineage: Bacteria > Bacillati > Actinomycetota > Actinomycetes > Mycobacteriales > Mycobacteriaceae > Mycobacterium > Mycobacterium sp. 050272. The sequence continues at coordinate 58,629 of NZ_JBCHKV010000007.1, forward strand.
CAGCTCAAGGCTCTTGCCGATCGCGTCGATCACCTTGGGACCACCGGGATGGGCCACCCACGCCTCGATGTCGGCCCTGGTCAGGCTGTGTCGGCTGAGGAACCGGTCGACGTCGCCGGCCAGGTGGCGCTCGATGATCGTGGCGAGCTCCGGGGAGAACACGGGCTGTAGCCCGGCGGGGCCGACGTTCCACGCCATGATGTGCAGTGATTCCGGATAGAGGCGACTGCGGGAATCGACGATGTCGGGCCCGCTGGCACGCAGTTGCCGGTCTTGGTCGGCGCGACGATCGCCGACCGCCACCACGGCGGCCGCCCCATCGCCGAACATCGCGGTCGACACCAGCCCGGATACGGTCGGCTTGACCGTCGGAAATGTCAGCGAGCACAGCTCGACGGACACCAGGACCGCGACGCCGTCCGGCGCGCCCTTCAGGTAGTTGTGCAGGGACGCCACGCCTGCCGCCCCGCCGGCGCAGCCCAGGCCGAACAGCGGAATCCGGCGCACATCCGGGCGCAGGCCGATCCGCCCGGCGATGCGGGCGTCCAGCGACGGCACCGCGACGCCGGTGACGGTCGTGGTGGCGATCAAGTCGACGTCCTGGGGTTGCAGTCCCGCCTCGTCGAGAGCGCCCAGCAGCGCCTCGCAGCCGAGGTTGACGGCATTTTCGATGAAGATTTCGTTCGTTTCGGTGAAATCGGTCAGCGACAGGTATTGCTCGAGAGGCAGCACGAGGTGGCGGCTGTTGACCTTCGCGCCCGCATGCAGGCGCCGGACGATCGCTTCGTGTTCCTGCAAGACCGGGAACTTGACGAATTGGTCGGTAATCTCGCCCTGGCTGTAACGGTGCGGTGGCACGGCACCGAACACACCTGCGATGACGCTCATACCTGACCTCTACCTAAAACGGTTCCCTCCCCATTGCACGGAAGTTTATGCGGTCTGGTTCAGGGCCGCAAAGATACGGCTATTCAACATGTGTCGGATACAGCCTCGGAGACCCGCGCGGAATCAGGCCCGCCAGCAGGGATTTCGTCATTCAACATCATCGGACTTATTGGACTCCAACGCCATCGCGATCAACGCGTCGGTGCTCAACGAGTCGATGACGTCGTCGTCGACTTGGGTTTCGGCACGCGCCGTTTCCGAGTCGCCCGCGAGCAGCAAAAGCTTGTCGAGCAAGCCCGTTCGCCGAAGTTCGCCCAACGGGATTTTTCTCAGCGCCGCCCACGTCTTCTCGTCGTCGGACACTTCGCGCTCGCCGTGCAGCAGTTGCCGACGCAGCTGATCGGCCAACGCCGCCGGGGTGGGGAAATCGAAGATCAGCGTGCGCGACAAGGCCAACCCGGTAGCGGCTTTCAGACGGTTGCGGAGCTCGACGCCGGTGAGCGATTCAAAGCCTATGTCGGAAAAGGCACGGTCGACGTCGATGTCGCGCCCGCTCGAGTGCCCCAGCACCGTTGCCGCGTGAGCGCGCACCAGTTCCACCAGCTGACGGTGCTGGTCCTCGGGTGCCATCGCGCGCAACTGCTCGGCCAGATCCGCCACCCGGTCGATAGGCGGCGCGGGTGCGTCCGTGCGTGATCCCAACCAAAACCGTTGCCGGGCAAAGCCGTACGTCGGCAACTCGATACGCCGTCCACCCAGGCCGGCCACGATCGACGGCCAGTCAACCGCCGTGCCGTTGACGAAGAGTTGCCCGGCCGCGCTCATCAGCGCGTCAATTTCGGGCTGCTCCTTGACCAGTGTGGCCACCGCGCAGGCATGCTCGGTGTTCAGCGACTGCTCCACTGCAGCGCTCAGGCCGGCAGCAGGCCCCACCTCGACAAACGTGTTGACTCCCAACGATTCCGCCAGCCGAACGCCGTCGACGAAGCGAACCGGCCGGCGTACGTGTTCAACCCAGTATTCCGCCGTTCCGTAGTCGGTGCCGGCCAACTCACCAGTCACGTTGGACACCAAGTCAATCCGCGGCTCGTCGGCTTTGACGTCAGCTATCAAGCGGGCGAATTCGTCCATCATGGGCTCTATCAGCGCCGAATGAAACGCATGCGAGACCGCGAGGCGATGCACCCGCGCCCCCTGCCGCGCCAACTGGTCGGCCACGGAGGCCACCGGGGCCTCGGCGCCCGAAAGCACTACGGCGTTGCGGGCATTGACCGCCGCGATGGCCACGCCGTCGGCGAGCAATGGGGTTACGACGTCCTCGCTGGCGGCCACCGCGATCATCACGCCACCGGCCGGCAGCGCCGCCATCAAGCGGCCCCGCACCGCGACGAGGCGTGCGGCGTCGTCGAGCGTGAGCACGCCGGCGATGTGCGCAGCGGTGATCTCCCCCACCGAGTGACCCATCACCAAATCGGGTTCGATTCGCCAGCTTTGCAGCAATGCCGCCACGGCCAGCTCGATGGCGAACAGCGCCGGCTGCGCATATTCGGTATTCGCCAACAACTCTGCGTCGACACCCCAGATCACATCGCGCAAACCCGACCGCAGGTGGACATTTAACGCGTCGAGAGCGTCGTCGAATGCTCGGGCGAAGACCGGAAAGCGGTCGTAGAGCTGCTGGCCCATCCCCAACCATTGCGAACCTTGGCCGGGGAACACGAACGCGGTCTTGCCGGCCGCTCGAGCGCGGCCGGTGACCGCGGACCGGTCTCCGGTGGCCAACCGTGTCAAGCCCGAGGTGAGCGCTGGACGATCGCTGCCCACCAGAACCGCCCGGTGTTCGAAGGCCGTCCGCGTGGTGGCCAGCGACCACGCCACATCCGTCACGGTCGCCGCGTCCTCGGAGTCGAGGTAGGCGGCCAACCGCCCGGCCTGGTTGATCAAGGCCTGCTCCGAGCGCGCCGACAGCACCCAGGGCAGCGGGATCACTTGTTGCGGTTCGGCGACAACGCTTTCCGGCTGCGCGGGCGCCTGCTCGACGATCACGTGTGCATTCGTCCCGCCCATTCCGAACGACGACACACCGGCCCGCCGCGGCCGGTCCTCGTTCGGCCACGGCATCAACGCTGTATTGACTTGCAGCCCATAGTTTTTGAGGCTGTTGCCGACAGTGTTTGGGTCGTAGTTGAGGCTCGGCGGAATCACCGCGTTTTCGACGGCCAGTACCGCTTTGAGCAAGCCCGCGATTCCGGCGGCACTGCCGGCGTGTCCGATGTTGGTCTTCACCGAGCCGACCAGTACCGGGTTCTGGTGGCGCCCGGCGAAGATCTCACCCAGTGCCCGCGCCTCGACTGGGTCACCGACTTGCGTCCCGGTGCCGTGCGCCTCGACATAGTCGATGTCGTCGGCGCCCAGGCCGGCGCGGCCCAGCGCCCGCCGGATGACGTCGGCTTGCCCGGGCACCGACGGTACGGTCTGGCCGGCGGAGCTGTGGCCGGCATTGCCGACCGCACTGGCGCGGATGACGGCGCGGATTCTGTTTCCGTCTTTCAGGGCCGCGGCCAGCGGCTTCAACAGGACCATACCGGCACCCTCGGACCGCACGTAGCCGTCCGCACGTCCGTCGAAGGCATAGGTGTGGCCGGAGGTCGACATCGCGCCGAATTCCGTTTCGAGCATCGCGATTTCGTCGGCCAGGTTGAGGTGGATCCCGCCGGCTATCGCCAGCGCTGACTCGCCCGCGCGCAGGCTTTCGCAGGCCAGGTGCACCGCGACCAGTGCGGACGATTGACCGGAATCGACGACCATGCTGGTCCCCTGCAAGCCGAGCGCATAGGAGATCCGGTTGGCGATCATGGCCCGCGTGACCCCGCCGAAGGAATAGTGGTCGAGGTTGTCCGCGCCGTCGCGAAGCGTCAGCACGGCGTAGTCGTCGGTCATCGCTCCGAGGTGGATGGAAACCTGTTCGCCGCGTAGGGTTTCCGGTACCAGAAAGGCGTCTTCGAACAGTTCCCAAGCCAGTTCGAGGGCGACCCGCTGACGGGGATCCATCGCGCTGGCCTCGCGGGGCGACAGATTGAAGAAGTCGGCGTCGAACTCGGCGATCTCACCGGGTAGCCGGTTCTGCTCCAACCCGTCGCGAACGAGCCGCCAAAAGTCCCGCGGGGTGGCGGCACCGGGCAGCCTGCAGGCGAGGCCGATGACTGCGACGTCGGTGGGTGACATCAGGGACTGAGATCGTCGTCGAGGATCGCGAAGAGTTCGCGTTCGGTGGCGGTGGTGATGTCATCGTCGATGACGTGTGATTCGGTGGTCAGCGGTGCTGGGGATGCCAGCTCGCTGACGATCGCCTGGAGGCGGGCGGCCAAGCGAGTTTTTTCGTCCGGCGTCCAGTTGGGTTGGTTGACCAGTGTTTGCAACTCGCGGGCGATGTCGTTGAACCGCGCCAGTTGGTCCGGCGCGGCCGCGGGTGCGCTCGTGGTGACCGAGCTGAGTTGTTCGTCGATGTGTTCGGCGAGCGCCGCGGGTGTGGGAAAGTCGAAGATCAGGCTCGGTGAAAGGGTAAGTCCGGTAGCCATTTTGATGCGGTTGCGCAGTTCTACCGCCGTCAGCGAGTCGAACCCGAGGTCCTGGAACGGCAGCTGAGCCTCGATGTCGGCGTTGGACCTGCCCAGCACGGTGGCCGCGTTGGTGCACACCAGTTCCACCAGCTGGTGGTGACGCTGCTCAGGACTGAGTCCCTGCAATCGGGTGGCCAGACCCGACGTCGACGCCCCTGCGTCGGCATCGCTGATCAGTCGCCGACCCGGTCGCCTGACCAGGTCACGCAGCACCGGCGGGATGGCACCGCCCGCGCCCAGCCCGGCCGAATCGACGCGGGCAGCCACCAGCAGCGGACGGTCGGCGAGCATGGCCTCGTCGAACAGCTGAAGCGCATGCGGGGTGGATAGCGGCGCCAACCCGGCCCGGCTCATCCGGGCCTTGTCGCGCTCGTCGAGGTGTTGGGTCATGCCGCTGGCCTGGTCCCACAGTCCCCAGGCGATCGACAATCCCGCCAGACCGTGGGCACGCCGGTGGGCGGCCAGACCGTCGAGGAAGCTGTTGGCCGCGGCGTAGTTGCCCTGGCCCGCGGAGCCCACGATGCCGGCCATCGAGGAGAACATCACAAACGCCGACAGATCCATGTCCCGGGTGAGCTCGTGCAGGTTCCACGCGCCGTCCACCTTGGCCCGCAACACCGAGTCCACGCGTTGCGGGGTCAGCGACGCGAGCAGCCCGTCATCGAGCACCCCGGCAGCATGGAATACGCCCTTGAGCGGATACCGTGCCGGCAGTCCGGCGATCAACGCCGCCAGCGCATCGCGATCAGCGACGTCGCAGGCCACCACCGCCACCTCGGCCCCGGCCGTCCCGAGCTGATCCACCAACTCCGCCACGCCCTCGCCATCGGCGCCACGGCGGCTGACCAACACGACATGGGCCACCCCGTAACGCGCCACCAGATGGGCGGCCACCGCCGAACCTGCCATACCGGTACCTCCGGTGATCAGCACACTGCCCCCGGCCAGCCCGCCACCGGCCCCGGTGAGGACCGCGTCACCGGGGCCATCCGGGATCGTGAGCACCACCTTCCCGATCTGGCGGGCCTGGCTGACGAACCGGTACGCCGCGGCTGCACAACGCACGTCAAAAGTCTTGACCGGCAACGGCTTCAACACACCCGCGTCGAACATCGACATCAGGTCTGACAGCATTGAGGCGATGTGGTCCGGGCCGGCCTCCATCAGGTCGAACGCGCGGTATCTCACCCCCGGTGCCATCGACGCGGGGTCGCGAAGATCGGTCTTGCCCATCTCGATAAACCGCCCGCCGCCGACCAGCAACCGCAGCGAGGCGTCGAGAAACTCACCGGCCAGCGAGTTGAGCACCACATCAACCCCGGCACCGCCGGTGGTGGCCAGGAACTTCTCCTCGAAATCCACGGTCCGGGTGTCACCGATATGGTCGTCGTCAAAGCCCATCGCGCGCAAGGTATCCCACTTGCCACGGCTGGCGGTCGCGAACACCTCCGCACCCCAATGCCGGGCCAACTGCACCGCGGCCATGCCGACCCCGCCAGTGGCGGCGTGCACCAACACCTTCTCCCCGGCTTTGAGGCCCGCCAACTCGGACAATCCGTACAGGGCGGTCAAAAACACCACCGGCACGCCCGCGGCTTGCGGCAGCGACCAGCCGGCCGGCACCCCCGTCACCAACCGCGCATCCACCACGGCCTCGGACCCGACCACCCCCAGCAAGCCCATCACCGCATCCCCGACCGACAGCCCCACAACCCCCGGACCCACCTCGAGCACCACCCCCGCGCCCTCGGCACCCAGCTCGCCGCCCCCGGGATACATCCCCAACGCCACCAACACATCCCGGAAATTCACCCCAACCGCGGCCACCGCCACCCGCACCTGCCCGGCAGCCAGCACCGCCGGTGCGGCCGGAGCGACCACCACGTCTTCCAGGGTGCCGCCACCACCGGCGGCCAGTCGCCAGCCGCCGGGTGGCAACTCCAGCACTGCCCCGGCCCCGACGGCGCCGAGCCGCGCCGCGTGCGCGACGCCGCAGCGCACCACCAATTGCGGTTCGCCACAGGCGACGACGTCGGCGATGTCCAATGATCCGTCGGTGTCGACCAGCACCACCCGACCCGGCTGCTCGGCCTGCGCCGACCGCACCAACCCCCACACCGCCGCGCCCGCCAGATCGGTCACATCCTCACCGGCCAACCCCACCGCGCCACGAGTCAGCACAACCAACGGCCCCGCATCGCTACCAGCCAACCACGACTGCAACACACCCAACGCCTCATGAGTAGCCCCATACACCGACTCGACCGAGGTGCCCGAACCCGGCTCCCACACCGTCACACCCCGTCCACCAACAGCATTGGGCTCCAAGGCAACCGCCGACCATGCGGGTTCGTACAGTCCGCCGCCGCCGCCGGCGGCAGCGGCCAAGGCGGTCGACAGCGCACCGATCGAGATCGGGCGAACCACTAGCTCCCGCACCGACAAAACCGGCAGGCCCGTTGCGTCGGCGAGGTCCACCGACACCGCGCCGGCGCCAGCCGGCGCGATCCGCACCCGGACCCGGGAGGCCCCAGCGGCATGCAGACACACGCCCTGCCAGGAGAACGGCAGCATCGTGGAGTCACCACCTTCGGCGATCCCCCAGGCGTGCAACGCGGCATCCAGCACGGTGGGGTGAATCCCGAAGCCGCCCATGGTCACACCCTCACCGGCGCTCACTTCGGCAAAGACCTCTTGGCCGCGCCGCCACAGGGTTCGCAGACCCCGGAACGCGGGCCCGTAGTCGTAGCCCCGAGCCGCGAGCACCTCGTACACGTCGCCGACCTCGACGACGGAAGCCCCGACCGGCGGCCACACCGACAAGTCCGCGGCGGGTTCGGGCGCCGCGGCACTCAGCGCGCCTTGGGCGTGCAGCACCCAGACCGAATCCGTCGCCGCACCACGCGAATACACCCACACGGCATGCGAACCCGACTCGCCCGCGGCGTCCACGACGACCTGAACGCGCGCGGTGCCACCCGGTGGCAACACCAGCGGTGCCAACAAGGTCAGCTCATCGACCACCGAGCAGCCGACCTCATCACCGGCCCGCAACGCCAACTCCACGAACCCGGCGCCGGGGAACAACACCACCCCGTCGACGACGTGATCGGCCAGCCAGGGCGATCCGCTCACCGACAACGAGCCCGTCAGCACCACGCCGCCGGAGTCGGGCCGCTCCACCACCGCGCCCAGCAATGGATGTGCGGCGCGGACCAGCCCGACGCTGCTCACATTGCCCGACCCCACCGCGCCGAGGGGCAGCCAGAATCGTTGCCGGACAAAGCCGTACGTGGGTAGGTCGACGCGGTGCCCGTTTCCCACCGCCTTGGCCCAGTCCACCTGGACGCCGATCGTGAACAACTGCCCGAGCGCCTTGAGTGCCGACTCCGCCTCGGGGCGATCCTTGGCCACTGTGATCACCGACGTCGCCTGCTCGGTGGTCAACGACTGCTCGACGGCAGCGATAAGACCGCGACCCGGACCGACCTCCACGAAAGCCCGGGCGCCCAACGACTCGGCAGTGCGCACCCCGTCGGCGAAACGGACCGGCAGGCGCACATGTTCGACCCAGTATTCCGGCGATCCGTAGCCGGGCCCGGCCAGCTCGCCGGTCAGGTTGGACACCAACCCTATTCGCGGCGGCGCAGGTGACACTGCGGCGACCAGCTGCGCGAACTCCCCGAGCATCGGCTCCATCAGCGCGGAGTGGAAAGCGTGTGAGACGGCCAGTCGATGTACCCGCCGGCCGTGGGCCGCGAGTTCGTCGGACACCGCGGTGACCGCGGCCTCGGGGCCCGAAATCACCACGGCGTCAGGGCCGTTGATCGCGGCGAGATTTACCTCCGCGCTCAGCATCGGCGAGACGTCGGCTTCGCCGGCGGCGACCGCGACCATCGCCCCCCCGGGCGGCAGCGCCGCCATCAACCGGCCGCGCCCCGCAACGACTTTCGCCGCATCCGCGAGCGACAGCACGCCCGCGATGTAGGCCGCGGTGATCTCGCCGACGGAATGGCCGGTCACCACGTCGGGCAGCACGCCCCAATGCGCAAGCAACGCCGCGATCGCCACCTCGACGGCGAACAGCGCCGACTGCGCGAACTCAGTACTCTGCAGCAGCTCGGCGTCCTCGCCCCAGATCACCTGCCGCAGCGGCAACCGCAGCTGCGGATCCAGTGCGGTGACCGCCTCGTCGAACGCCCGGGCGAACTCCGGAAAGCGTTCGTAGAGCTGCTGGCCCATCCCCAACCACTGCGAACCTTGGCCGGGAAACACGAACACGGTCTTGCCTGCCGAGCGGACCCGCCCTGCCGTGACGCCGGCGCCCGGGTCACCGGCGGCCAGCTCGCTCAGGCCGGCGATCAGATGATCCCGGTCCGCGCCGATCACCACGGCCCGATGGTCGAACACCGCGCGTGTCGTGACCAGGGACCACGCCACGTCCACCGGGCTCAGCTTCGCGTCCCCGGACACGTGGGCGAGCAACCGCTTGGCCTGATTGGCCAAAGCCTGCTCGGAGCGAGCCGACAGCACCCACGCGGTCTCGCGCGGATCCGGTTCGGCGACAACGTCTTCGGATTCGGTAGCCGGTGCCTGCTCGATGATCACGTGGGCGTTCGTCCCGCTGATCCCGAACGACGACACCCCGGCCCGGCGTGGCCCGTCGCCGCTCGGCCAGGCCCGCGACTCGGTCAACAACGACACCGCGCCCGACGACCAGTCCACATGCGGCGACGGCACATCCACGTGCAGGCTTTGCGGCAGCACCCCGTGCTGGATCGCCTCGATCATCTTGATGACCCCGGCCACGCCGGCGGCGGCCGAGGTATGACCGATGTTGGATTTGATCGACCCCAGCCACAGCGGACGGTCCGCCGGCCGATCCTGGCCGTAGGTCGCCAACAACGCTTGCGCCTCAATCGGATCGCCCAGCACTGTTCCCGTGCCGTGGCCTTCGACCACGTCGACGTCGGCCGCGGTCAGGCGCGCGCTGGCCAGCGCGGTGCGGATGACGCGTTGCTGGGAGGGCCCGTTCGGTGCGGTCAGCCCGTTGGACGCGCCATCCTGGTTGACGGCGGTGCCCCGCACGATCGCCAACACCGGGTGTCCGGCGCGGCGTGCGTCCGCCAACCGCTCCACCACCAGGACACCGGCGCCTTCCGACCAGGCGGTGCCGTCCGCGGCGCCGGCGTACACCTTGCAGCGGCCATCGGGAGCCAATGCTCGCTGGCGGCTGAATTCGACGAAGGCGGCGGGGGTGGCCATGACCGTGACGCCACCGACCAGGGCCAAGTCGCATTCCCCCGATCGCAACGACTGCGCGGCCAGGTGCAGCGCCACCAGAGACGACGAGCACGCGGTGTCCACCGATACCGCCGGGCCTTCCAGGCCCAGCACATATGACACCCGGCCCGAGGTCACGCTCAACGTCGAGCCGGTGAGCCCGTAGCCCTCCAGCTCGCCTTCCACCTGCCCGCCGTAACCGGCATGGATAACGCCGGCGAACACGCCCGTCGCCGAGCCCCGCAACCCCAGCGGGTCGACGCCCGCGCGCTCCAACGCTTCCCACGACAGCTCCAGCATCAAACGCTGCTGTGGATCCATCGCCAGCGCCTCGCTGGGACCGACGCCGAAGAACCCGGCATCGAAATCGCCGGCGTCGCCGAGAAACGATCCCTGCCGCACGTACATCTTGCCGGGGGCATCGGGGTCGGGATCGTACAACCCCGCCACATCCCAGCCCCGGTCCGAAGGAAAATCCGACACGGCGTCACGGCCCTCAACCACCATGTCCCACAACGCTTCCGGCGAATCCACTCCACCCGGATACCGGCACGCCATCCCGACCACCGCCACCGGCTCGGACAGCTTGCCCTCCAGTTCGGCCACCCGGCGCCGGGTGCGCCGCAGATCGGCGGTCAGCCGCTTCAGGTAATCAAGATGTTTGTCGGTGTCCGACACGGGCGCTCCTTGGCGTCTTACGATCCGAGTTCTTCGTCGAGGATCGCGAACAGTTCGCTTTCGCTGGCAGTGTGGATGTCCTCGTCGTCGGCTTCCTGTTGGTCGTGTGGATCCAGGTGGGCACTGAGTGTGGTCAGCAACGTCTGGATGCGGGTGGTCAAGTGCGGCTTGTCTGCTGGCTGCCAATCGGGTTGGTTCAGCAGCGTTTGCAGCTCCCGGGTGACATCGTTGAAGCGCGCCATCAGGTCGGGCTGCCCGGCGGAGTCCGGAGCATGGAGCACCACCAGCCGGGTGTCGAGATGTTCGGCCAGGACGATCGGCGTCGGGTAATCGAAGATCAGGGTCGGCGAAAGGGTCAGCCCAGTCGCTGTTTTGAGCCGGTTACGCAGCTCGACCGCCGTCAGCGAGTCGAAGCCCAGGTCCTGGAAGACGCTGCCCGCGTCGATATCTCCGGCGTTGGGACGGCCCAGCACGGTGGCGGCGTTGCGGCTGACCAAATCGACCAGTTCGCTATGCCGCTGTTCGGCGGACAGACCCTGCAAGCGGGCGACCAGGCTGGTCGTCGAAGCCGAGGTGGTGTCGGTCTCGTCGATGACACGCCTGATGGGGCGGGCGACGAGCTGACTGAGCAGCGGGGGCAGTGTGGCGCCGTTGTCGGCCAACGCGCCGGGATCGATGCGCGCGGCGACCAGCACCGGACATTCGGCCAGCATCGCGGCGTCGAACAGTCGCAGAGCCTGCTCGGTTGGCATGGGGGCGAGCCCGATTCGGCTCATGCGCGCTTTGTCGCGCTCGCCGAGGTGTTGGGTCATGCCGCTGGCCTGGTCCCACAGTCCCCAGGCGATCGACAATCCCGCCAGACCATGGGCACGCCGGTAGGTCGCCAATTCGTCGAGGAAGCTGTTGGCCGCGGCGTAGTTGCCCTGGCCCGCGGAGCCCACGATGCCGGCCATCGAGGAGAACATCACGAACGCCGACAGGTCCATGTCCCGGGTGAGCTCGTGCAGGTTCCACGCGCCGTCCACTTTGGCCCGCAGCACCGTGTCCACCCGTCCCGGCGTCAGCGACGCGAGCAGCCCGTCATCGAGCACTCCGGCAGCATGGAATACGCCCTTGAGCGGATATTCGGTAGGCAGCCCGGCGATCAACGCCGCCAGCGCATCTCGATCGCCGACGTCGCAGGCCACCACCGACACCTCGGCCCCGGCCGCGGTGAGTCGATCCACCAATTCCGGCACGCCGTCGCCATCGGGGCCGCCGCGGCTGGCCAACACGACATGGGCCACCCCGTAACGCGCCACCAGATGGGCGGCCACCGCCGAACCGGCCATGCCGGTACCCCCGGTGATCAGCACGCTGCCGCCGGCCAGACCGCCGCCCGAACCCGTTAGGACCGCGTCGCCGGGACCATCGGGGATCGTGAGCACCACCTTGCCGGTGTGGCGGGCCTGGCTCACGAAGCGGTAGGCCGCGGATGCGCAGCGCACGTCAAACATCGTGATCGGCAACGGCTTCAGCACACCGGCGTCGAACATCGACATCAAGTCGGACAGCATGGTCGCGGTGAGGTCCGGGCCGGCCTCAATCAGATCGAAGGCGCGGTACAGCACGCCCGGTGGCATCGACGCGGGGTCGCGAAGATCGGTCTTGCCCATCTCGATAAACCGCCCGCCGCCGACCAGCAACCGCAGCGAGGCGTCGAGAAACTCACCGGCCAGCGAGTTGAGCACCACATCGACCCCGGCCCCGCCGGTGGTGGCCAGGAACTTCTCCTCGAAATCCACGGTCCGGGTGTCACCGATATGGTCATCGTCAAAGCCCATCGCGCGCAACGTATCCCACTTGCCACGGCTCGCGGTCGCGAACACCTCCGCACCCCAATGCCGGGCCAACTGCACCGCGGCCATGCCGACCCCGCCAGTGGCGGCGTGCACCAACACCTTCTCCCCGGCTTTGAGGCCCGCCAACTCGGACAATCCGTACAGGGCGGTCAAAAACACCACCGGCACACTCGCAGCCTGGACCATCGACCAGCCGGCCGGCACCCTGGTCACCATCCGCGCATCCACCACGGCCTCGGATCCGACGACTCCCAGCAGGCCCATCACCGCATCGCCAACGGACAGCCCCTGAACTCCCGGACCGATTTCGACGATCACGCCGGCGCCCTCGACGCCGAGCTCGCCGCCACCGGGATACATTCCCAACGCCACCAACACATCCCGGAAATTCACCCCGACCGCGGCCACCGCCACCCGCACCTGCCCGGCGGCCAGCTCCGCGCGGGGAAGTGGGCGCACCACCAGATCCTCCAGGGTGCCGCCGCCACCCACGCTCATCCGCCACTGCCCCGCCGGCAACGTCGACACCGACCGGGACGGGATCAGCCGCGCCGCGTGCGCGACGCCGGAACGCACCACCAATTGCGGTTCGCCACAGGCGACGACGTCGGCGATGTCCAATGATCCGTCGGTGTCGACCAGCACCACCCGACCCGGCTGCTCGGCCTGCGCCGACCGCACCAACCCCCACACCGCCGCGCCCGCCAGATCGGTCACATCCTCACCGGCCAACCCCACCGCGCCACGCGTCACCACAACCAACGGCCCCGCATCGCTACCAGCCAACCACGACTGCAACACACCCAACGCCTCATGAGTAGCCCCATACACCGACTCGACCGAGGTGCCCGAACCCGGCTCCCACACCGTCACACCCCGTCCACCAACAGCATTGGGCTCCAAGGCAACCGCCGACCATGCGGGTTCGTACAGTCCGCCGCTGGAGCGGGGTGCCACGGCCCCCGCCGCCAGTTGGGCCGTCGAGACCGGCCGGACCACCAGCTCCCGCACCGACAAAACCGGCAGGCCCGTTCCGTCGGCCAGGTCCACCGACACCGCGCTCACCCCGACCGGGGCGATCCGCACCCGCGCCCGGGACGCGCCGGCGGCGTGCAGACACACGCCCTGCCAGGAGAACGGCAGCATGGTCTCGGCCTGGTCGCCGACCACACCCATCGCGTGCAGCGCGGCGTCGACCAGTACCGGATGGATTCCGAAACTGTCCACCCGCATCCCGGCGACCTCGGGCACGGCGACTTCGGCGAAGACCTCATTACCGTGGCGCCACATGGCTTGCAAGCCTTGAAACGCGGGACCGTATTCGTAGCCCCGAGCCGCGAGCACTTCGTACACCTCGCCGACCTCGACGACGGAAGCGCCGACCGGTGGCCACACCGACAAGTCCGTAGCAGGTTCGGGCGCCGCGGCACTCAACGCACCCTCCGCATGCAGCGCCCATTCCGAATCGGGTTGCATGCCAAGGGAATACACCGATACCGCCCGGCGGCCCGAGCTGCCCGCGGGCCCGACCACGACCTGCACCGCGACGCTGTCCGACGCCGGCAACAGCAGCGGGGAAGACAGGGTCAGCTCCTCGACCACCGAGCAGCCGACCTCATCACCGGCCCGCAACGCCAACTCCACGAACCCGGCGCCGGGGAACAACACCACACCTGCCACCGCGTGATCGGCCAGCCACGGCTGCGCGGCCAGCGACAGGCGCCCGGTCAGCACCACGCCGCCGGAATCGGGCCGCTGCACCACAGCACCCAGCAAGCCGTGCTCGGCTCCGGCCAATCCCAATCCACCGAGATCGCCGCCACCAATGCCCATCGGGGGCAACCAAAATCGTCGGCCCTGGAAGGCGTAGGTCGGCAACTGCACCTGGTGGGCGCCGCAGAACACGGGGCGCCAATCCACCGTCACACCGGCGGCGTGCGCCTGTCCCGCGGACAACCAGAACCGGTCCAGCCCGCCATCGTCGCGGCCCAGCGACGGGATGACGACGGCATCGTCGGCGACGGTGCCTTCGATGCCGGCAACCAACACCGGGTGCGGGCTGCATTCGATGAACACCCGGAAGCCGGCGTCGCTGGCGGTCCGCACCGCCGGCGCGAATTGCACGGTCTGGCGGATGCTGCGGTACCAGTAATCGGCGTTCAGTGCCGCGGTGTCGAGGGGCTCACCGGTGACGGTGGAGAAGAAGGTGATCGAGGACGATCGGGGCTCAATGCCGACCAGGGCCTGGGCAAGTGGCTCACGAATTGCGTCGACCTGCGCCGAATGCGAGGCATAGTCGACGTCGATCCGGCGGGCACGCACACCGGCACCCTCACAACGGCGCATCAACTCCTCGAGTGCGCTGACCTCTCCGGAGACGACGATGGCCGAAATGCCGTTGACCGCAGCGATATTCAGACGATCGCCAGCGGGCGCCAACAGCTCGTGCGCCTGGTCCTGGCCGCAGGCCAGCGAGACCATGCCCCCGGCCCCCGACAGTTGCACCAGCAGCCGGCTGCGCAGCGCCACCACCCGAGCCGCGTCCTCCAGCGACAGCGCACCGGCCACGTAGGCCGCCGCGATCTCGCCCTGCGAGTGGCCGATGACTGCGTCGGGCCGCACACCTATCGAGCGCCATAATTCGGCCAGCGACACCATCATTGCCCACAGCACCGGCTGCACCACGTCGACCCGATCCAGCCCCGGGGCACCCGCGGCGCCGCGGATCACATCGATCAGGGACCACTCGACGTACTCGCCGAGCGCCTTCTCGCACCGGTTCAACTGCTCGGCGAATACCGGTGCGGTGTCCAGTAATTGGGCCCCCATACCGACCCACTGCGAGCCTTGGCCGGGAAACACGACCACCGTCTTGCCGACGGCCTGCGCGCGCCCCACCACGACGTTGACGCCCAGCTCCCCCGCCGCCAGGCCGGCCAGCCCGGCCATCAGCTCGTCGCGGCCACCGACGACCACGGCCCGATGATCGAACACCGAGCGCGTCGACGCCAGCGACCACCCCACGTCGGCAATGCCGAGCCGCGGATCGGCCTGCACGTGTGCCAGCAGTCGGCGCGCCTGGCCCGCCAGCGCCTCGGGCGACCGGGCAGACAACACCCATGGAGCCACCGGCATGTCACTGTCAGCCGCAACGCTTTCCACCACCGGAGGCTGTTCCAGGATCACGTGTGCATTGGTGCCGCTGATCCCGAACGACGACACCCCCGCTCGACGCGGCCGATCCAGCGCGGGCCACGACCGCTGCTCGGTCAGCAACGACACCGCGCCCGCCGACCAATCCACATGCGGCGTAGGCACATCCACGTGCAGCGTCTTGGGCATCACGCCGTGCCGCATCGCCTGCACCATCTTGATCACCCCGGCCACTCCCGCCGCCGCCGACGTGTGGCCCATGTTGGACTTGATGGAGCCCAGCCACAACGGCCGATCGGCCGGCCGATCCTGGCCATAGGTCGCCAAGATCGCCTGGGCTTCGATGGGATCGCCCAGGGTGGTGCCGGTCCCGTGGCCCTCCACCAAATCCACGTCCGCCGTGCCCAATCGGGCACTCTCCAGCGCCGCCCGGATCACCCGCTGCTGCGCCGGCCCGTTGGGGGTCGCCAACCCGTTGGACGCACCATCCTGATTCACCGCGGAACCCCGCACCACGGCCAGCACCCGGTGACCCAGCCGCCGCGCGTCGGCCAGCCGCTCCAGCACCAGCGCGCCGACGCCCTCGGAGAAGCCGGTTCCGTCGGCTGCGCCGGCATACGCCTTGCACCGACCATCGGCCGACAGCGCCCGCTGACGGCTGAACTCCACGAACATCGCGGGGGTGGCCATCACGGTCACGCCGCCGACCAGCGCCGCATCGCACTCACCCGAGCGCAGTGAACGCGCCGCCAGATGCAACGCCACCAGCGACGACGAGCACGCCGTGTCCACCGATACCGCCGGGCCCTCCAGGCCCAGCGAATACGCGACCCGGCCCGACGCGACACTCAGCGTCGAACCGCGCAAGCCGTAGCGCTCCAGGTCCCCGGGGACGCGGCCCTGACCGCCGTAGGAACCGTGGAAGATGCCGACGAACACGCCCGTGGCCGATCCTTTCAGCGTGATCGGGTCAATTCCGGCCCGCTCCAACGCCTCCCACGACACCTCGAGCAGCAGGCGTTGCTGGGGATCCATCGCCAGGGCCTCGCTCGGCGCGATCCCGAAGAACGCGGCGTCGAAATCGGCGACACCGGAAAGGAATCCACCGCAGCGGTTGTACGACTTGCCGGTCGCGTCGGGGTCGGGGTCGAACAGCTCGGCCAGATCCCAGCCGCGGTCGGCCGGGAAGTCGGTGACGACGTCGCGGCCCTCGGCGACCATCTCCCACAGGGCTTCCGGTGAGTCCACCCCGCCCGGATACCGGCAGGCCATCCCGACGATGGCAACCGGCTCGGTCGCTTCCTTGGTGAGCAGGGCTAGGTACTCGCGGTTCTCCCGCTTCAGCCGCTCGTTTTCCTTGAGCGACGCGCGTAGCGCCTTGACCAGCTCATCGGGAGTGCTATTCATGGGGCTAGGAGACGAGCCAGGATCCATACGCCCGCATCAGTGCCAGCGCAGCAAGACGAGCTCCGAGCAGAAGCCCGGCCCCATCGCGAGCATCAGACCCGGGCTTGCGCTGGGCGGTTTCTTGGCGATGGTGTCACGCAGCACGTGCAGCACCGACGCCGACGAGAGGTTGCCGATCTCGCCGAGCGATCGCCAGGTGAGTTCCAGGGCGTCCGGCGGCAGGCTCAGTGCCGCGGTGATCGCCTCGATGACCTTGGGGCCGCCGGGGTGGCTGACAAAGGCGCCGATGTCGGTCGCGGTCAGGCCGTGCGCCCCCAGGAAACCGGTGACGTCGTCTTCGATGTACTGCTCGACGACGGCCGCGACGTCCTTGGACAGCACCAGCTCGAACCCTTCGGTGCCGACGTCGTAGCCCATGGTGCGCAGCGAATCGGGGTAGAGATGACTGCGCGAATCCAGGACATCCGGGCCGCCGGCGCCGATCCTCGCCGCGCGATCCGCACCGACGGCAACCACGGATGCGGCGCCGTCAGCAAACAGGGCGCTGCCCACCAGACCGGCCAGCGAGGGCTTGTACCCCGGGTAGGTCAACGAGCAGAGTTCGACCGAGATCAGGGCCGCCACGCCGTCCGGGTGGCCGCGCAGATAGTCGTTCAGCCGGGCCACACCGGCCGCCCCGGCCACGCAGCCCAGGCCGAACAGCGGCACCCGCCGCACGTCGTCGCGCAGCCCGAGCCGCCCGGCGATCCGGGCGTCGATGGACGGGATCGCGAGTCCGGTGACCGTGGTCGTGAACAGCACGTCGACGTCGCTAGGCTGCAGGCCGGCGTCGTCGAGCGCGCCGGCGAGCGCCTCGCTGCCCAGCTCAACGGCATTGTCGATGTAGATCTGATTCGCGACGCCGAAGTCGGTCAGCCGGGGATAACGCTCCAGCGGGATGACCAGATGGCGGCTGTTGACCTTGGCGCTGGTGTGCAGCTGCCGAACGATGTCCTCGTAGTCCTCGAAGCCGGGAATGCTGAGGAAAAAGTCGGTGAGTTCTCGTTGGGAATAGCGATACGGCGGCAACGCACCGAATACTCCTGCGATGACGCTCATTGGTCCCACCCCTTGGTGACGAACATGCAGGTCGACGGGTTCAAGCCTGTGGTTACGAGCTGCAAGTTTATTCCTTTTGTGCCAGCACCGCCGCAATAACGCCCTGACCTGAGAGAATGGCCACAGCAAACCGCGGTTATGCGGCGTAGGTCATCTCTCGATCTGCGCGGCCAGCCGCGACCGCAGTTCCGCGCAGCTTGCCAGGACATCGCGCAGTTGGTCGGCGACGCGGTCCGGCGCGGTGCCGCCGCGGGCGTCGCGGGAGGACACCGAGCCCTCCACGGTCAGCACCTCGCGGACGTCGGGCCGCAGGGTCGGACTGATGGCCGCCAGTTCGTCGTCGGTCAGCTCCTCGAGGCCGACGCCGCGGCCTTCGGCCGTGCGCACGGCCGCACCCGCGGCCTCGTGCGCGGACCGGAACGGCACTCCCTGTCGCACCAGCCACTCCGCGATATCGGTGGCCAGGGTGTAGCCGGCCGGGGCCAGCGCCGCCATCCGCTCGACGTGGAACGTCAAGCTGCCGACCAGCCCGGCCATCGCCGGCAGCAGCAACTCCAGCTGGGCCACCGAATCGAACACCGGTTCCTTGTCTTCCTGCAGGTCACGGTTGTAGGCCAGCGGCTGCGCCTTCAGCGTGGCCAGCAGCCCCGCCAGGTTCCCGATCAGCCGCCCCGACTTGCCGCGGGCCAGCTCAGCGATGTCGGGATTTTTCTTCTGCGGCATGATCGAGCTGCCGGTCGACCACGAGTCGTGCAGCGTGACGTAGCCGAACTCGGTTGAGCTCCAGATGATGATGTCCTCGGCGAGCCGGGACAGGTCGACCCCGATCATCGCGAAGACGAACGCCGCCTCGGCGGCAAAGTCGCGGGCGGCCGTCGCGTCAACGGAATTGGGGGCGGCGGTGGCAAAACCCAGGTCCGCGGCGATCGCGTCCGGATCCAGGCCGAGCGACGAGCCGGCCAGCGCTCCCGAACCGTACGGCGACACCGCCGCGCGTTTGTCGAAGTCGGCGAGGCGGTCCACGTCGCGCAGCAGCGGATGGGCGTGCGCGAGCAGGTGATGGGCCAGCAGGATCGGCTGGGCGGACTGCATGTGCGTCTTGCCCGGCATGATCGCCGTCGGGTGGGCATCGGCCTGGACGGCCAGCGCCGCGACAACGTCCAGCGCCCCGGCGGCGACCCGGCGGATCGCGTCGCGAAGCCACATCCGGAACAGCGTGGCCACCTGGTCGTTGCGCGACCGCCCGGCCCGCAGCCGCCCGCCCAGCTCGGGGCCGACCCGGTCGATCAGTCCGCGCTCCAGCGCGCCGTGCACGTCCTCGTCGGTGACCAGCGGGCCGAAACTGCCGTCGGCGATGTCTTGGGCCAGACTGTCCAGGCCGACCAGCAGCCCGTCGCGCTGTTCTTCGGTGAGCAGCCCGGCCCGGAACAGCACGATGGTGTGCGCGCGCGACGCGGAGATGTCGTAGGGCGCCAGCACCCAGTCGAAGTGCGTCGACTTACTCAGCGCGACCAGCGCATCCGACGGGCCGTCGGCGAACCGTCCGCCCCACAGGGATCCCTCGCGAGTGCTCACGCTTCGTCGGCGACTTTTGCGTCAAAGGCGAAGTCTCGGCGGGCCGACAGCTTGGACGACAACCCGTGCACGTAGACGAAGCCCTTGGCCGCCGACTGGTCGAAGCTGTCGCCCTCGTCGTAGGTGGCCAGGTTGAAGTCGTAGAGCGATTCCGAGCTGCGCCGGCCGTTGACCGCAATATGCCCGCCGTGCAACACCATTCGTATTTCGCCCGACACATGCTCCTGGGTCTTGGCGACGAAACTGTCCAGAGCGACCTTCAGCGGCGAGAACCACAGCCCGTCATAGACCAGCTCGGCCCAGCGCTGGTCGGTGTGGCGCTTGAATCGGCCCAATTCGCGCTCCAGGGTGACATGTTCGAGTTCGGCGTGCGCGGTGATCAACACCATCGCACCGGGCGCCTCGTAGATCTCGCGGCTCTTGATGCCCACCAGGCGGTCCTCGACGACGTCCAGGCGTCCGACCCCCTGGGCGCCGGCTCGTCGGTTGAGCTCCACGATCGCCTCGAGCACCGACACCGGTGTGCCGTCGATCGACACGGGGACGCCCCGCTCGAAGCCGACGATCACCTCGTCGGGTGTGCTCCAGTTGAGGGTCGGGTCCTCGGTGTAGTCGTACACGTCCTTGGTGGGCGCGTTCCAAAGGTGTTCCAGGAAGCCGGTTTCCACCGCGCGACCCCACACGTTCTGGTCGATGGAGAACGGCGAGCGCTTGGTGACGTTGATCGGGATCGCGTTCTCCTCCGCAAACGCGATCGCCTTCTCCCGTGTCCAGGCGTAGTCGCGGACCGGTGCAAGCACCTCCAAATCCGGTGCCAGCGAACCGAATCCGACCTCGAAGCGGACCTGGTCGTTGCCCTTGCCGGTGCAGCCGTGCGCGACGATGCTGCCGCCGTACTCGCGGGCCGCGGCGACCAGATGCTTGGCGATCAGCGGCCGGCTGATCGCGGACACCAGCGGGTAGCGGTCCATGTACAGCGCATTGTTGAGCACCGTCGGCAAGCAGTAGCCCTCGGCGAACTCGTCACGGGCATCGACGACGACCGCTTCCACCGCACCGCAGTCCAGCGCCCGCTGGCGCACGAGTTCCATGTCCTCGCCGCCCTGGCCGAGATCGATCGCAACCGCTACGACCTCGCGGCCGGTCTCCTTGCCTATCCAGCTGATGGCCACCGAGGTGTCCAGACCACCGGAATACGCCAGGATGACGCGCTCTGACATGAATCAATCTCCTAGGTTTACTTGAGCTGTTCCAAGGTTCGGGCCAGCTCGGCGCCGGTCATCGGCTCCCGGGCGGCCACGAACAGAGTGTCGTCTCCGGCGATTGTGCCGACGACGTACGGTAACGCCGCGCGATCGATTGCGCTGGCCAAATAGTCAGCTGCGCCCGGCGGAGTGCGCAGCACCGCGAGGTTCGCGCTGGCGTCGGTGGACACCAGCAGCTCGCTCAGCAGTCGCGATAAGCGCGCGGTGCCGCCGGAGACGCCACGCACCGGACTGCCGTCCTCCGGGACGACATAGACCCCGACGCCGCCGTCGGCGCCGCGCAGCTTCACCGCGCCGAGCTCTTCGAGATCGCGCGACAGCGTGGCCTGGGTGACCTCGATGCCCTCGTCGGCCAGCCTGGCGGCCAGCTCGCTCTGGCTGCTGATCGACGAGGACGACAGCACCGCGACGATGCGCGCCTGACGCCCGGCCCGGGTGACGTCGGAGACGCCGCGCGTCATCGGAACCACTCCAGCAGCCACACCAGCAGCGCTTTCTGGGCATGCAACCGGTTTTCGGCCTCGTCGAAGACCACGCTGGCCGGTCCGTCCATCACCTCGTCGGTGATCTCATCGCCGCGGTGAGCCGGAAGACAGTGCAGCACAATAGCTTTCGGGTCAGCCAACTCCAGCAGCCGCGCGTTGATCTGGAATGGCCGAAACGGTTTGACCCGGTCCAGCCCGTCGGCTTCCTGTCCCATCGACGTCCAGGTGTCGGTGACCAGGACGTCGGCGCCCGCGGCGGCCGACTCGGCATCCGTGGTCACGCTGACCGACCCACCGGTCTCGGCGGCGCGCTGCTCGGCGGCGGCCAGCACGGACGGGTCCGGCGTGAAGCCCTCCGGGGCCGCGATCGTCACGTGGATGCCGGCGGTGACCCCGCCGAGCATCAGGGAATGCGCCATGTTGTTCGCGCCGTCGCCGAAGTAGGACAGCGACAATCCGCGCAGCGCCCCCTTGTGCTCGGCGATGGTCTGCAGATCGGCCAGCACCTGGCAGGGGTGGAACTCGTCGGACAGCGCGTTGACCACCGGCACCGTCGCGGTCGAGGCCATCGCCTCCAGCCGGTCCTGCCCGAAAGTCCGCCACACGATCGCGTCGACGTAGCGCGACAGCACCCGCGCGGTGTCCTGCAACGTCTCGTCGCGGCCCAGCTGAGTGCTGCTGCTGTCGACGACGACGGGGTGCCCGCCCAGCTGCGCGATACCCACCTCGAAGGAGAAGCGCGTCCGGGTGGAGTTCTTGTCGAACAACACCGCGACCCCGCGCGGCCCGTCCAGTGGGCGACGGCTGTACGGGTTCTTCTTCAGCTCGGCGGCCAGCTCGAGCACTTCGGCCTGTTCGGCCGGCGACAGGTCGTCGTCGCGCAAAAAGTGCCTCACGCCGCGGCCTTGTCGAGGATCGCGGGCAGCGCGGTGAGGAAGCTGTCGATCTGGGCCTCGGTGATCACCAGCGGCGGCGCCAATCGGATGACGTCGGCTCCGGTGGCATTGACCAGGAATCCGGCCTCCCGCGCGGCGGCCTCGACGTCCTTGGCCCGTGGCTCGGTGAGCACCACGCCGCACAACAGCCCGCGGCCGCGGGTGTGGTGGATCAGCGGGTGGCCCAGCGCTTCGATGCCCTGGCGCAGCGACTTGCCCAGCATCTCGGCACGCCGGATCAGGTCGTCATCGACGAGTACCCGCAGCACCGCGCGTGCTGCGGCGGTGCAGACCGGGTTGCCGCCGAACGTGCTGCCGTGCAGGCCGGGAGTCAACAGGTCGGCCGCTGGCCCGACGGCCAGCACGGCTCCGATCGGCAGTCCGCCGCCGAGCCCCTTGGCCAGCGTCACCACATCGGGGGTGATGCCGTCGTGCTGGTGGGCGAAAAAGGCTCCGGTGCGCCCGATTCCGGTCTGCACCTCGTCGAGCACCAGTAGGGCGCCGTGTCGTGTCGTGATCTCGCGGGCCGCGGCCAGGTAGCCCGGGGGCGGGACGACGACGCCGCTCTCCCCCATGATCGGCTCCAGGAATACCGCCGCGGTTTGGTCGTCGACGGCGGCCGCCAGCGCATCGGCGTCGCCGTAGGGCACGTGCGTGATGTCGCCGGGCAACGGTTCGAACGGCGCCTGCTTGGCCGGCTGGCCGGTCAGCGCCAGCGAGCCCATCGTGCGGCCGTGAAAACCCTCTTGCGCGGCAACCAGTTTCGTACGGCCGGTGAGCCGCGACAACTTGAACGCCATCTCGTTGGCCTCGGTGCCCGAGTTGCAGAAGAACACCCGGGTCATGGTGTCGGTGCCCAGCAGGGCCACCAGATCCTCGGCCAGCGCGACACCCGGTTCGGTGACGTACAGGTTCGACGTGTGTCCCAGCGTCGAGAGCTGTTGCGTGACAGCCTCGATGACGGCCGGGTGGCTGTGGCCGAGCACGTTGACCGCGATGCCGGCGAGCAGGTCCAGGTAGCTCTTGCCGTCCACGTCGGTGACCACCGCGCCCTCGCCACTGGCCAGCGCGATCACCGGGGTGCCGTAGTTGTTCATCATCACGGCTTCCCACCGCTGCCGCATGGCGTCGGTGTTGCTCACGCCGCCACCACCTTGGTGCCGGTCCCGGCGTGGGTGAACAGCTCGACCAGCACGCAGTGCTTGACCCGGCCGTCGATGACGTGAGCGCTGGGCACGCCCGCGGTGACCGCCCGCAGACACGCTTCGACCTTCGGGATCATGCCCGCCTCCAAAGTGGGTAGCAGTTGCGCCAATGTGGCGGTGTCGATTTCGCTGACCAGCGAATCGCGATCCGGCCAGCTGGTGTACAGACCCTCGACATCGGTCAGCATTAACAGCTTTTCGGCGCCCAGCGCCTCGGCCAGCGCGGCCGCGGCCGTGTCGGCGTTGATGTTGTGCACCACGCCCTCGGCGTCGGGCGCCAGGGTCGAGACCACCGGAATGCGCCGCGCCGCAATGAGATCCAGCACCGCGGCGGTGTTGACCTTGTCGACGTCACCCACCAGGCCGATGTCGGTGGCCACGCCGTCGACGGTGACGCTGCGCCGCACCGCGGTGAACAGCTGAGCGTCCTCGCCGGTGATGCCGACGGCGTAGGGACCGTAGGCGTTGATCAGGTTGACCAGTTCGCGACCCACCTGTCCGAACAGCACCATCCGTGCGACGTCGAGCACTTCCGGTGTGGTGACCCGGAATCCGCCCTTGAAGTCACCCTTGTCGATGCCCAGCCGGCGCAGCATCGCGGTGATCTGCGGGCCGCCGCCGTGCACGACGACGGGATGGATTCCGCAGTTGCGCAGAAATGCCATGTCGGCGGCGAAGGCCTGACGCAGCGTCTCGTCGGTCATCGCGTTGCCGCCGTACTTGACCACGACGATCTTGCCGTGCAGCTGGACGAGCCAGGGCAGCGCCTCGGCGAGCACTTGTGCCTTGACGTGAGTGGACAGTTCGTCGGTGTTGATGTTCGCCGTCATGTGCTGTAGGCCGAGTTCTCTTCGACATAGGCATGCGACAGATCGGTGGTACGGATCGACGCTTCGCCGTCGCCCAGGCCGAGGTCGACGGTGACGTCGATGTCGGTCCCGGACAGGTCCACGTCGCGTGAGCCCGGAGCCCCGGTCCCGTTGGCGCAGACGGTAAACCCGTTGAACGACACGGTGATTCGATCGGGATCCACGAACACCCCCGGTGCCAGGCCGACGGCGGCCACCACCCGGCCCCAGTTCGGGTCCGAACCGAACATCGCGGTCTTGACCAGGCTGTCACGGGCGATCGAGCGGGCGGCCAGCACGGCGTCGGCCTCCGACGATGCGCCGGTCACCGTCACGGTGACACGCTTGGTCACCCCCTCGGCATCGGCTTGCAGCTGAAGACACAGGTCGTCGCAGACCTGCCGCACGGCGTCGTCGAGCTCGGCCTGAGACGGCGTGATCCCGCTGGCGCCGGAGGCCAACAGCAGCACGGTGTCGTTGGTCGAGCAGCAGCCGTCGATGTCGAGCCGATCGAAGGTGCGCGCGGTCGCGGCGCGCAGTGCGTGGTCGAGTGCCGCGGAGTCGGCGACCGCGTCGGTGGTCAGCACACACAGCATGGTGGCCAGCGAGGGCGCGAGCATGCCCGCGCCTTTGGCCATCCCGCCGACCGTCCAGTTGCTTTGATGATGCAGCGCAACCTTTTTCGGCACCGTGTCGGTGGTCATGATCGCCTGGGCGGCCTCGTCGCCACCACTGAGCCCGCCTTGCATCTCGTGCACGATGTGCGTGACGCCGGCGAGCACCTTATCCATCGGCAGCCGGTCGCCGATCAGTCCGGTGGAGCACACGGCGATCTCGACCGCCCCGGTCTCGGTTCCCCAGTCCGACAACGCGCCCGCAACCGCCTCCGCGGTGGCGTGGGTGTCCTGGAATCCGCCGGGCCCGGTGCAGGCGTTGGCACCGCCGGAGTTGAGGATCACCGCCCGCAGCCGGCCGGTGGTGAGGACCTGCTGGGTCCACAGCACCGGCGCGGCCTTGACCTGGTTGCGGGTGAAAACCCCGGCGGCCGCATAGTCGGGTCCTTCGTTGAACACCAGCGCGAGGTCGCGTGCGCCGGAAGCCTTGATCCCGGCGGCAATTCCGGCCGCCCGAAAACCGGCGGCCGCGGTGACACCCTGGGTGCGCACCAGCCGCGTAGCGGACGCCTCGGTGGGCTCTTCGGGAACGACATCAGTCATGGCGCCACTCCGACCACCGAAAGTCCTTGGGTCTCCGGCCAACCCAGCGCCAGGTTCATCGACTGCACGGCGGCGCCGCCGGTCCCCTTGACCAGGTTGTCGATCGCGGCGATCGCGACGAGCGTCTGGGCGTCCTCGTCGACCGCGACGGCGACGTGCGCGGCGTTGCTGCCGATCACCGAGCCGGTGCGGGGCAGCTGCCCCTCGGGCATCAGGTAAATGAAAGGTTCGGCGTCGTAAGCCTTTTCGTATGCCGCCCGCAATTGCGACAGAGGCGCCGTGGTGCGCGCGGTGCAGGTGGCCAGGATTCCGCGGGAGGTAGGGATCAGTACCGGGGTGAACGACACCGTGACGTCACGATCGGTGACGGCCCGCAGGCCCTGGGCGATTTCGGGCGTGTGCCGGTGGGCGCCGGCGATGTTGTAGGCCCGGGCCGACCCGATGACCTCGGAGCCGAGCAGGTCGGGTTTGGCGGCGCGTCCCGCTCCGGAGGTGCCGCTGACCGCGACCACCGTGACGGCCGGTTCGACCATGTCCTCGGCCACCGCGGGCAGCAATGCCAGCAGCGCCGCGGTCGGATAGCAACCCGGCACCGCGATACGGCGGGTACCGCGCAGCCGCTCCCGGGCGCCGGGCAACTCCGGCAGGCCGTAGGGCCAACTGCCCGCATGCGGGGATCCGTAGAACCGTTCCCACGCGGCGGGATCGGTGAGCCGGAAGTCCGCGCCGCAGTCGATGACCAGGGTCTCGGGGCCGAGTTGTTCGGCCAGCGCCGCCGAATGCCCATGCGGCAAGCCCAGGAAGACCACGTCATGGCCGCGCAGCACGTCGAGTTCGGTGGACTCGACCACGCGCTGCGCCAGCGGTGTGAGATGCGGGTGGTGCTCGCCGAGCGAGCTGCCTGCGCTCGCCGCGGCGGTCACCGAGCCGATCGTAAGCCGGCCGTCGGCGAAGGCCGGGTGCCCGAGCAGCAGGCGCAGAATCTCCCCGCCGGCATAGCCGCTGGCACCGGCAACCGCCACTGTTATCACGTCGGCCATTTCGTCGATTCTGCATGGTTATGCGAATGATTGCAAATTCATACTCACCGCCAACGGTTCACGCACGCCACACGGTCGTCGCCTCGTCCCGCGGCCTGCAACTCGCGTCTCGTCTTTGCTTGCCGTGAAGGTTGGCGTTACTCGGCGGGGGTATGTGGGTCGGGTGCGCCTGCAGACCCGAGAGTCCGTGTCGCCGAACCCCAAGCTGCGCCGGCTCGTGTTGGGACGCTTGCTGGCGACGGTCGCCGAGTGGATGTGGTACACCGTCACGACGGTGTATGCGTTCACCCTGTCCGGGGTGGGCGCGGTCGGGGCCATCAGCGTCGCCGCCGTTTTGCCGGCCGCGCTGCTGTCGCCGGCGCTGGGATACGTCATCGACAAGTACCCGCACGAACGCATCCTCACCGGGGTGTTCGCGATGCGCTTGGTTTCGATTGTGGTCACGGCGATCTCGGCGGCATTCTTCCCGGCGGTGTCCATCCTGGTCGCGGTGATCGGAGTCGAGGGCACCACCACCATGTTCGTGCGGCCGACGACCGCGGCGCTGCTGCCGTCCATCACCCAGCGACCCCAGGACCTGGTTCGCGCACACGCGGCGCTGGGAGCCACGGACAAGATGGGGATCCTGATCGGGCCGGTTGCGGGCGGCCTGATGCTGGCTGCCACATCACCCGCCGCGGCGCTCAGCGTCTCCGCCGTCTTCGCCCTGGGTGCCGTGGCCGCGGTGATGACCTTGCGGGTGGACGTCGCCGAACGCCCGCACGGCGCCACCGGCGATGGTCCCCGGCATGCGCTGAGCGAAACCGCCAAGGGGATCCGCACCGTCGCCGGACCCCACGTGCGTTCGATCGTCGTCGTGACCGCGCTGGCGTTCCTGATGCTGGCGGCGAGCGAAGTTTTCGTCGTGCCGTTGGCGATCGACCTCCTGCACTGGGGAAAGGCCGGACCCGGCGTGCTGACCGCTTTGATTGCGGGCGGCGGATTGCTGGGCGGGGTGGCGCTCGGTGCGATCGGCAAGCGCCGGCTGGGCCCGTGGTTCGTCGTCGCCGGGGCCGTCATGGCCACAGCCCTGACCCTGATGGCGGCCGCACCGCACTATGCCGTTGTGCTCGCCTCCACCATCGCGTTCGGCGCCGGGAGTGCCCTGGTGATGATGGCGGGCCAGGTACAGATCCAAAGTCTCATCCCGTTGTCCGCGGGCGGGCGGGTGCTCGGCGCGGTGGAAGGCCTGAGCCAGTTCGCGATGGCCGCGGGCGCGTGGGCCACGACGCGCGTGACCCAGGGGTGGTCGCTGCGCATCAGCCTGCTGGCCCTGGCCGTGCTGACGGTGTTGGCCATGCTGGCTGTGGCACGCGCGCTGCTGCGCACCGACGCCAGAGTCGCGGCGACCCGTGAGCGGGTGGGGGCCCTCGACGACATCGAGCTGTTCGCTCCGCTGACCAACGTGTTGCGGGAACGCATCGCCACTCAGATCTACCGCGAAGAGGTCGGCGCCGGCGAGGTCGTCACCTACCAAGGCGAGTACGGCGACTCCTTCTACATCGTCGAGTCCGGCACCCTCGACGTGTGCGTCGACGGACGACACGTCCGCTCGCTGTCCGCGGGCGATTTCTTCGGCGAGCTCGCCCTGCTGCGCGACACCACCCGCAGCGCTACCGTGCGCGCGACATCCGATTGCCGGCTGTGGGTCCTCCCCCGACGGGGGTTCCTGACGGTGCTGACCGGCTTTGACCCGACGGGTCAGACCATCGACGCGGCGTCCACCGAGCGACAAGCGAACATGCCCGCGACCGCGAACGGCCGCGACGCCGCGCTGGCGGGTGCACCCCTGTTGGCCGCGCTGCCCGCAGACACCCTCCGCGACCTGGCGGCCTCGGCAACCACCGAGGGATATGAGACCGCCACCGTCGTGTTCGGCGAGAACGACCCCGCCCGCGACGCGTACTACATCGTCGACGGGCGCGTCGACTTCGACCGGGCCGGCGAACGCATTCGCGCGCTGGGCCCGGGCCGGATCTTCGGCGAAGTCGCCGTGTTGCGGCCGGGCGCGACCCGTGCGGCCACCGCCACCGCCGCCCCGGGCACCGTGCTGTGGCGACTACCCGGCGAGCAACTGCGCGCGGCCGTCAGCCAAAGCTGAAGCCTAGGCGCGCATTTCGGCGCCGACGGCCTCGGCGGCGCGCCGCACCGCGGCATCGCGGGCCGCGCTGGCGTCGTCCTCGGTCAGCGTGCGGTCCGGGGCACGGAACCGCAGCGCGAAGGTCAGCGACTTGCGATTCTCGCCGATCTGCGGGCCGGTGAACACGTCGAACAGCTGCATGTCTTCCAGCAGCTCGCCGGCTCCCTCGCGCACCGCATCGGCCACCGCCTGGGCCGGCACGTCCGCGGCCACCACCAGGCTGACGTCCTGGAAGACGGCCGGGAACGGTGACACCCTGGGCGCCGGCAACAGCTCGGTGATCGGCAACGCGTCGAGGTCGAGCTCCACGGCGCAGGTCCCCTTCGGCAGCCCCGACCGCTCGATGACCGCCGGATGCAGTTGACCCGCGTGGCCGATGACGGTGTCGGCGACGACGACCTCGGCGCAGCGGCCGGGATGCCACGGCAGGTACTGCGCCGCGCGCAACGTGACGTCGATTGCGCTGGCGCGCGCAATGATTCGCACCGCCTCCAGGGCGTCGGCGGCGTCGACGGTACGGCCGGGGCCCCACGGGCCCCGGGGTTCGCGCAACCCGGCCAGCACCGCGGCGACGTGCTGAGGCTGGCGGGG
This sequence comes from Mycobacterium sp. 050272, assembly GCF_039023525.1. Taxonomy (NCBI): domain Bacteria; kingdom Bacillati; phylum Actinomycetota; class Actinomycetes; order Mycobacteriales; family Mycobacteriaceae; genus Mycobacterium; species Mycobacterium sp. 050272. The sequence continues at coordinate 87,937 of NZ_JBCHKV010000007.1, forward strand.
CAGCGAGGTGTCCAGCGTCGCGATCTCGGCGTCGGTCGGCCGGCGGTGGACAGGGATCAGCTCGACGCCGCGAGTCTGCTCGGTCGGCCGCACCACCTGCGCGATGGCATACAGCGCTACGTCGACAAGGCCTCGGGATACATTGCGCCCCAACGCTTCCAGTAGTCCGGGCAGCAGCGTGGTAGCCAGCTCCGGACGATCGGCGTCCAGCGGGTTGAGCACCCGTGTCGCGGTGCGCCGCGGATCGTCGGCCGGTAGGCCCCAGAGGTCGAACACACCGGCCGGCAAGAACGGGGTCGGCAAGATCTCGACATACCCGGACTGCGCGAGCGACTTCCCGATCGCGCGGCGGCGCTTCTGCACCCGCGTCAGGCCGCGCCCGGCCGGCGCCGGCGGCAGCAGCGACGGAATGACCTCGAGGCCTTCCAGCCGCAGCACCTCCTCGACGAGGTCGGCGGGCTGCAGCAGATCGGGCCGCCAGCTCGGCGGGGTCACGATCAACGTGTCACCGTCTTCGGTTACCGCGGCACCGATTTGGGCCAACCGCCGGGTGGTCGTGCCCGCGGCGTACGCCACACCGGCGACGCGGTCCGGCAGGTCGGCGGCGATCGAGATCGCCGGTTGCGACCAGTCGTCGCGCGGCGGATCCCCGCGCCAGTCGGTCAGGGTCGGCGACACCGATCCGCCGGTGATGTCGGCCAGCAGCGCGGCACAGCGGTCCAGCGCGGCTACCGAGATGGCCGGGTCGACGGCGCGCTCGTAACGACGCGCGGCCTCGCTGGGCAGGTGCAGCCGCCGCTGGGTGCGCGAAATGGCGGCCGGGTCCCACACCGCGGCTTCCAGCAGCACGTCGGTGGAGTCGGTGCGCACCTCGGTGCTCACCGCGCCCATCACACCGCCGATCGCCGTCGTCGCGACGTCGTCGACGATCAGCACATCGGCCGGATCGAGTTTGCGCTCAATGTCATCCAGGGTGACGACCGTCTCGCCGGGCTGCGCGAAGCGCACCTTGAAGCCCCCGGTGATGCGGTTGCGGTCGTGGGCGTGCATCGGGTGGCCGAGTTCGAGCATCACGTAGTTGGTCACGTCCACGGCCGGGGACATCGCGCGGATGCCGGACAACAACAGCCGGCGCTGCAGCCACCATGGTGAGACCGCTGCCGGATCGATGCCGGTGACCGGGCGCAGCGCGAACCGCTGTACGCCGGTCTCGGCCTGCACGGTCAGCGGCCACGCCTCGCCGTCGGCCGGCAGCGGCTCGACGACGCTCGGGTCGACGAAATTCAGCTCGTAGGCGCAGGCGATCTCGCGGGCCAGGCCGCGCACCGACATGCAGTAACCGCGGTCCGGGGTGATGGCCAGGTTGAATACCACGTCGTCCAGCCCGAGCACCTCGGCGCCGGCGGCACCGGGTTCGGCGGTTCCCGGCGGCAGCACCAGAATTCCCGAATGGTCAGCCCCCAAGCCGAGCTCGGATGCCGAGCAGATCATCCCGTCGGAGCTGCGGCCGTAGGTCTTGCGGGCGGTGATCGCGAACCCGCCGGGCAGCGTGGTGCCGGGCAGCGCCACCACCACCAGATCACCCACCGCGAAGTTGGTTGCGCCGCAGATGATTGCACGATCTTCACCCTCGCCGACGTCGACCAGGCAAGCGCGGATCGGCTTCTTGAATTCGGTGAGCTCCTCGATCGCGGACACCCGGCCCACGGTCAGCGGACCTTCGACCGGGCCCAGGGTAAGGACTTCCTCGACCTCGTGACCGATGCGCACCAGTGTCTGCTCGAGATCGGCGGCGGCGACATCCCAGCCCGGCGACCCGGCGGCAACCACCTCACGCAGCCAGCTATACGGAATGCGCATTACAGACCCACCCCGAACGGCAGCGAGAACCGGATGTCGCCTTCGACCATGTCGCGCATGTCGGGGATGCCGTTGCGGAACTGTAGGGTGCGTTCCAGGCCCATCCCGAATGCGAAGCCCGAGTAGACATTGGGATCAATCCCGGCGGCGCGCAACACGTTTGGATGAACCATGCCGCAGCCGCCCCATTCCACCCAGCCGGCACCGCCCTTTTTGCCGACGAACCACACATCGACCTCGGCGGAGGGCTCGGTGAACGGGAAGAAGTGCGGCCGGATCCGGGTGCGGGCCTCGGGGCCGAACTCCGCGCGCGCGAACGCATCCAGGGTCCCGCGCAGGTGCGCCATCGACAGGCCGCGGTCCACAGCGAGGCCCTCGACTTGGTGGAACACCGGCGTGTGAGTGGAGTCGAGTTCGTCGGTGCGGAAGGTGCGGCCGATCGAGACGATGTAGACCGGCAGTTCGCGCTCCAGCAGCGTGCGCACCTGAACGGGCGAGGTGTGGGTGCGCAGCAGCTGGCGGGAATCATCCGGCGCGACGTAGAAGGTGTCCTGCTCGCTGCGCGCCGGGTGATCGGGCGGAAAGTTCAGGGCGTCGAAGTTGAACTGCTCGGTTTCGACCTCGGGGCCCTCGGCCAGTTCCCACCCCATCGCGATGAAGGTGTCCGCGACGTGTTCGGCCAGGATCGTGATCGGGTGCCGGGCGCCGGGAGGCTGGCGGGTCGAGGGCAGCGTGACATCGATGCTTTCGGCGACCAGCACGGCAGCGTCGCGCTCGGCACGCAGCACCGCCAGCCGTTCGTCGTACGCACTTTGCACCTCGCCGCGCGCGGTGTTGACGCGCTTGCCGGCGTCGGAGCGCTGCTCCTTGGGCAGGGTGCCCAGCGACTGTCTGGCCAGTGCGATCGGCGAGCGGTCGCCCAGGTGCTCGGTCTTGATCTGTGCCAGCGCTTCCAGGTTGCCGGCCCCGGCCAAAGCTCCGCGGGCAGCATCGACAGCCTCGGCCATCGCTTCCGGCGACAGGTCGACGGGTTGATCACCCACGCGGCGACACTCTCCTTGCTGACGAGGCGGTAGGGGCTGCCCGTATTGCCAGCGAGCGGTGCTGAAAAACAGGCACGGGTCGAGTGCCGATCATATGTGACCCAGCCCGGGGAACTGAACGCGCTTCGGCGGGCAGCGATGGATTAGCCGACCAGGGCCGGCTGCAGCGCGGTGGACGCTTCCCCGTCGTCTGCCGCCTCGACCGGCGCTGGGTGGCGCGACGCCCTGAGCTGGGCGAGCTTGTAGGCCGCGAAAGCGCCGAGCGACCCGACGACCGGAGCCGTGGCCATCGTTGCCCAGTGGTGAGCCAGGACCAGGAAGCCGAACCCGGAGGACGCCACCAGCATCGCGATCAGCACCGGCGTCCAGCGGATCGGTTGACGGAACCGGGCGGACACCAGCACGCCCAGGATCACGGCGACGGTGTGACCCGCGTCGGTGAAGTCGGCACCGATGATCGCCGAGGCCAGGCCCGCCGAGATCCACCAGCCGATCCACGCCGGGCGCCACCGCTGCGGTATCGCGGCCGTCATCGCGCCGAGCACCGCCAGGGCGCCATAGCTCATCCCGACGTCGCTGGCCCGCGAGATCGATATCGGCAGCCAGCCGAACTCGACCGCGGAGGCAAGAGCGGCGGCCACCACCAACGTCGCGCCGATGTGACCGACCACGAACGCGATCACCAACCGGATGGTCTGCAAATGCAGCTCCGCAAGCGCCAGCAGGCAGGTCAGGAACGGCAACCAGAACCACAGCGGACCGGCGTCGACGACCAGCGCGCTGCCCAACAGGGTGCCGATGTGTCCGTGCGCCAAGTTGTGCAGGTTGGTGCTGGCACGCGCGACGATGACGTCGTGCGCGTGCTGGCCGAGCATCAGGATGGCGCAGCTCACGGCAAGCAGCACCGCGGCATACCCCACGGTGAAACGGATCCGGCCGAGCCGGGAAAGCAGTCCCCCAAGCATTGAATCCATTATGAGGGCTAAATTGTTTCGTCCTCGTGATGGGACGCTGTGACTTGGCTAATAGTATTCCAAGCGGTATATCGCCAAGTCCGGCGGAATGCCCGGGGTCTTGGGCGTAAACATGGATTTACGTGCGCGTTTAGCGACGACGCCGAGTACGTCCAGCTCGTTCTGCGGGATCAGATCCAGCGCCGCAGCCGAGATCATGATCCCACCCTTGGTGGCACGATCCATCACGCGAGCGGCGATATTGACGTCGACACCGAGCCAATCGGCGGCCAGCCGCTGCGGTCGCCCGGTGTGGATCCCGACCCGCATCCGGGGTCGATAGCCGCCCACCTCGACCTCCCGCATCGCGGCGTCGGCCTGCACCACGGCCCGCACCGCGACATCAGGACGCCGGAACACTGCCATGATGCCGTCGCCCATCCGCTTGACGATGTGCCCGCCGGCATCGAGCAACGGCGGCTCCACCGCGCGGGCCACCTGGCGCAGCAATGTGAGCGCCGCATCGTCCCCGGCCTGCAGCGACCACGTCGAAAAGCCGACCAGGTCGGTGAAGACGAGCGTCACCTCCGGGTTCGCCGGCCGGCGAGACACCGCTTCGGTCAGGGCCTGCCAGACCTGCAGCACGCCAAGACTGACTTCGCGCGAGGCCGCATCGCGATCCCCCAGCAACCGGTCGGCGGCGCGGGCCGCCGCCCGCGGGCCGCCATCACCCGCAGTCGACAGCGGGTCGCCGAATTCGGGATCGCCCGGCAGCATCCGCCGCGCCCGCCGAATGAAGGCCACCACGCCCGGGCTGCGATTGGCGGTCTGCCACCACTGGACCGCGGTGTGTTTGGACACCGGAGGTCGTCTTCCTGAGAAAGAGGTGGAGCCGGGAGGCGTCACCGTCGTCACCGAATCCGAGTCCTTGTCATAGGACTCGGCCGGATCCGGATCGCGCGGCGCGAGTTCCACCTGGCAAGGGTAAGTAGTTCCGGGGAAGCCGGGCAACGACGCCTGTCCGGTTTGTGTCACACATCGCATCAAACCGGCTGATCACGACGCTGCCACACGTGCGTGGAATCTCGGTAACGGCTTCGCGTGGCGCGCGCCGAAACGCGGACAACACGCGTTGTCAGAGTTATCGTGAGCTCATTGGGCACGTAGGAGGTCGTGATGACAACCGCATCGACCACATCCGCTGATCCTCTTGGGCCAGATTCCCTGACCTGGAAGTACTTTGGCGACCTGCGCACCGGAATGATGGGCGTCTGGATCGGGGCGATCCAGAACATGTACCCACAGCTCGGTGCCGGCGTCGAGGAGCATTCGATCCTGCTGCGCGAGCCGCTGCAGCGGGTGGCCCGGTCGGTGTATCCGATCATGGGCGTGGTCTACGACGGCGATCGCGCGCCTCTGACGGGTGAGCAGATCAAGCACTACCACGACACCATCAAGGGGATTGATGCCGAAGGGCGTCGCTATCACGCGCTGAATCCCGAGACCTTCTACTGGGCGCACGCCACCTTCTTCATGCTCATCGTCAAGGTCGCCGAATACTTTTGCGGCGGCCTGACCGAGTCCGAGAAGCGCCAGCTGTTCGACGAGCACGTGCAGTGGTACCGGATGTACGGCATGAGCATGCGGCCGGTGCCGGGGTCCTGGGAGGAATTCCAGGAGTACTGGGACCGGGTCTGCCGCGACGAGCTGGAGATCAACCAGGCAACGCTGGACATCTTCCGGATCCGCATCCCGAAGCCGAAGTTCGTCCTGATGCCCACGCCGATCTGGGATCAGATCTTCAAGCCGTTGGTGGCCGGTCAACGCTGGATCGCGGCCGGGCTCTTCGAACCGGCGGTGCGCGAGAAGGCGGGCATGCGCTGGACACCGGGCGACGAAATCCTGCTGCGGGTGTTCGGCAAGCTGATTGCGCTGGCGTTCCTGGCAGTGCCCGACGAGATCCGGCTGCATCCGCGGGCGCTGGCCGCCTACCGCCGCGCCGAGGGCCGGGTTCCGCTCGATGCGCCACTGGTCGAGGCGCCCGAGTTCATCGCACCGCCGCGCGACCGGCGCGGCCTGCCGATGCACTACTGGCCCCCGGGTTCCCTGCGCAATAAGTCGCTGATCGAGCGGGCCGGGTCGCTGGTGCACACCACACTCTCGCTGGCCGGGCTGCGCCCCGCCGGCGGCCGCAAAAGGGCCGCTTAGAAACCCTGCAGCACACCCAGTGCCTGGGCGCTCTGATACAGGCAGATCGCCGCGGCAGCAGCGACATTCAAGCTCTCGGCGCCGCCCGACATCGGGATGCGCACGCGCTGGTCCGCCTGGTCGGTGATCTCTTCGGGCAAGCCGTGCGATTCGGGGCCGAACAGCCAGGCCGTCGGCCTACTCAGCAGTTCGTCAGCCTCGTCCAGCCGCGTCCCGCCGTCGACGGTGGTGGCCAGCGCCTGCAGCCCGGCGACACGCACCGCGCCCAGCACCGCGTCGACGTCAGGGTCGGCGACGACCGGAAGTGAGAAGATGCTGCCGGCCGACGCGCGCAGGCACTTGCCGTTGTAGGGGTCGACGCTGTGCCCCGCGAGAATCACCGCCGCGGCGCCCATGGCGTCGGCCAGACGGATCAGCGTGCCCGCGTTGCCCGGCTCGCTGATCTCGACGGCGACGGCGACCAGCCGGGGTGAGCCGGCCAACGCCTGCTGCAGTCCGGTTGCCGGCATGTCGCAGACGGCGACCAGCCCCGCCGGAGTAACGGTGTCGGACAGGGCTTTTGCGGCACGGTCGGTGACCACATGGACCGGGCCTCGCTGGCCGGCCAGCAGGGCCGCGTGCCGCTGCGCCGCGAGCTCGGTGACGAACACCTCGCGGACCAAGCCGCGCGACGACGCGGCCTCAACCAGATTTTGGCCTTCGGCCAGGAACTGGTTCGCCCGTCGTCGCACAACGTGGCGATGCAATTTGACCGCCGCGGCCACCCGGGCCGAGCGCTCGGTGAGCACCGGGGTTAAGCAGCTTCTCCGGAGGGCGCGTTGACGTCCTTGGGCAAGGCCGCCCGGGCGACGTCGACCAGCGCGGTGAACGCGGCCGGATCGGTGATCGCGATGTCGGCAAGGTTTTTGCGGTCGACTTCCACACCGGCGGCCTTGAGGCCCTGGATCAGCCGGTTGTAGGTGATGTCGTTGGCGCGGGCCGCCGCGTTGATACGCGAGATCCACAACTTGCGGAACTCACCCTTGCGGGCGCGGCGGTCGCGGTAGGCGTACTGCAACGAATGCAGCTGCTGCTCTTTGGCTTTGCGGTAGAGCCGAGACCGCTGGCCGCGATAGCCTTTCGAGGCTGTCAGGACGCTGCGCCTCTTCTTGTGGGCGTTGACTGCCCGCTTCACGCGTGCCATGGATGTTCCTACTCTCGTTCAGACGTAAATGGTCTCAGGTGCCGTGCCGGGTTCGGTGTATCCCGGCCGGCACTCGGTGTGGCTGAGGTCAGCCGTTCAGCATCGCGTTGACACGCTTGGTGTCGTTGGCCGCAACCTCGGTGCGGCCGTCGAGCCGCCGGGTGCGCTTGCTCGGCTTGTGCTCGAGCAGGTGTCGACGATTGACTTTCTGGCGGACGATCTTTCCGGTCCCGGTACGCCGGAATCGCTTGGTCGCCCCGCTGTGGGACTTGGCCTTGGGCATGTTTCCTCTGGTTCTTACTGTTTCGCGGTTTGGCTGTCAGGTCAGTTCGGTGCAGCTGCGTTGTCGCCGGGGGCATCGGTCTCGTCGGCGGCCTGCGCCGGCGCGGCTCCGGGCTGTTCCGGGTGCTGCGCCCTGGCGCGAGTCTTGGCGCCGCGGTGCGGCGCCAGCACCATCGTCATGTTGCGGCCGTCCTGCTTGGCCGACGTTTCGACGAATCCGTACTCGGCGACGTCCGCGCCCAGGCGCTGCAGCAATCGGTAGCCCAACTCGGGCCTCGACTGCTCGCGTCCGCGGAACATGATGGTGACCTTTACCTTCGATCCCGCTTCCAGGAAGCGGATTACGTGGCCCTTCTTGGTCTCGTAATCGTGATCGTCGATCTTGGGTCGCAGCTTTTGCTCTTTGACAACGGTCTGCTGCTGGTTCCGGCGGGATTCGCGCGCCTTTTGCGCCGCCTCGTACTTGAACTTGCCGTAGTCCATGATCTTGCAGACCGGTGGCCTGGCGTTCGGGGCGACTTCGACGAGGTCGAGATCGGCGTCCGCGGCGACGCGCAATGCGTCTTCGATACGCACGATGCCTACCTGCTCCCCCCCCGGGCCGATCAGTCGGACTTCAGGTACGCGGATGCGCTCATTGACGCGGGTCTCAGTGCTGATGGGGCCTCCCTTGTTGGGCTTTTCGTCGTCTCGCACGACCGGTGGCTCGGGCCCGTCGGGATTCAGCAGTGGAAACGCCACACCATCAGCAAAAAAAGCCCTGCAGAAGCAGGGCCCAATGCCGACCGATCACGACCTGAAACGCATTCAGGCCGTTCGCGCCATGCGCGAAACAGGCACCTTGCGGTGCCGGTGACCGGACCGCTACGCCTTGAAATGTTTCGCGGCTAGCGGTGGGAGTGGGACTCCACTTAACTGTCCCAGGCCAAGCCGGGATGGTCGCGGAGGCAAGTCTAGCAGCCATCGGGCGTCTGCCTGCATTTCAGCTGCCGGAGACCACCGCGGGCGGCATTCCGAACCGCGCCATCGCGCCGCGCCCGGGACCGATAACTAGTCTCGACGTGATTGGCGCTTCGCCAGGCATTTCACGGTGTAAAGGCTTATCCTCGCGGTCTGTGACTCTCGCTTCTGCTGCTTCGGGGCCTCGTTCCGGCAGCCGGTCGAACTCTCGGTACCGGTGGGTACCGGCGGCGGCCGGCTGGACCGTCGGCGTCATCGCCACCCTGTCCCTGATCGGCAGCGTGTCGCCCCTGATCCGGTGGTTGATCAAGGGCCCGCGGGAGTTCATCAACGACTACCTGTTCAACTTCCCGGACACCAGCATCGCGTGGTCGTTCGTGCTGGCGCTGCTGGCGGCGGCGCTGACCGCCCGTAAACGTATCGCGTGGTGGGTGCTGCTGGGCCAGATGGTGCTGGCCGCATTCTGGAACGCCGCCGACATCGCCGCCGGCGACAACACCGCGGCCGAGACGTTCGGCGAAAACCTCGGGTTCGCGATGCACATCGTCGTGATCGTCCTGCTGCTGTTGAGTTATCGGGAGTTCTGGGCCAAGGTCCGCCGCGCGGCGCTGCTCAAGGCGGCCGCCGTCCTGGTCGTCGGGGACGTGATCGGAATCCTGTTGTCCTGGGGCCTGGTCGAGCTCTTCCCCGGGTCGCTGGCCCGCCAGGATCGGCTGGGTTACGTGGCCAACCGCGTCGTCGGGTTCGCGCTGGCCGACCCCGACCTGTTCACCGGCAAGCCGCACGTTCTGCTCAATGCGATCTTCGGGTTGTTCGGCGCGCTCGCCCTGATCGCGGCCGCGATCGTGCTGTTCCAGTCCCAGCGCGCCGACAACGCTCTCACCGGCGAGGACGAGTCCGCGATCCGCGGGCTGCTCGAGCTGTACGGGAAGAACGATTCGCTGGGTTACTTCGCCACCCGACGCGACAAGTCGGTGGTCTTCGCCCATAGTGGCCGCGCCGCGATCACCTACCGAGTCGAGGTGGGCGTCTGCCTGGCCAGTGGCGATCCGGTCGGTGACCCCCGGGCCTGGTCGCAAGCCGTCGAGGCATGGCTGGGGCTGTGCAAGACCTACGGCTGGGCACCCGGTGTGATGGGCGCCAGTTCCCAAGGGGCTCAGTCGTATCGGGAGCGCGGCCTCAATGCTCTCGAGCTTGGCGACGAGGCCATTCTGCGGACCTCCGATTTCAAGCTGTCCGGCCCGGACATGCGCGGGGTGCGTCAGGCCGTGACGCGGGCACGCCGAGCCGGGCTGACGGTCCGCATCCGCCGGCACCGCGACATCAGCGCCGAGGAGATGGCCGAGACGATCGCACGCGCCAACGCCTGGCGCGACACCCAGTCCGAGCGCGGATTTTCCATGGCGCTGGGGCGACTGGGAGATCCCGCCGACGGCGAGTGCCTGCTGGTCGAGGCGCTGGATCGGGACGAGCAGGTGGTCGCGATGCTGTCGCTGGTGCCATGGGGAAGCACCGGGGTTTCCCTGGATGTGATGCGCCGCTCCCCCAACTCGCCCAACGGCACCAACGAATTCATGGTCAGCGAACTTGCCCTGAACGCGGAAGGGCTTGGTATCAATCGTGTTTCGCTGAACTTCGCCATGTTCCGGTCGGCGTTCGAGCAGGGCGCGCAACTCGGCGCCGGCCCGATCGCACGGCTGTGGCGCGGGTTGCTGCTGTTCTTCTCCCGGTGGTGGCAGCTGGAGACGCTGTACCGCTCCAACATGAAGTACCAACCCGAATGGGTTCCCCGCTACGCCTGCTACGAAGACGCCCGGCTGATCCCGCGGGTGGGTGTCGCTTCGGCGATGGCCGAAGGCTTCCTGGTGTTGCCATTCAGCCGGCGCGACAAGGTCCACACCGGGCACCACTCGGCTGTGCCGGCCAGGCTCGCGGAATCGGGGTTGCTGCACGAAGACGGATCGACGCCAGACGTCAGCGGGCTCAAGCGGGGCGACGAAGTCGACTCCGAGGAGTACCGGCGACGGCTACCCGAACAGGTACGTGTCCGCCTGACCAAGCTGAGAACGCTGCAGCGCAACGGAATTGACGCCTACCCGGTGGGATCTCCGCCCAGCCACACCGTCGCGCGCGCCCTCGACAGCGACGACCAGGACACGGTCTCGGTAGCGGGCCGGATCTTGCGGATCCGTGACTTCGGCGGCGTGCTGTTCGCCGAACTACGTGACTGGTCGGGCGAAATGCAAGTGCTGCTGGATAATTCGCGCCTGGAGTCCGGCCGGACCGCCGATTTCACCGCGGCCATCGACCTCGGCGACCTGGTCGAGATGACCGGGCACATGGGATTCAGCAAGCGCGGAACCCGCTCGTTGATCGTCAGCGACTGGCGAATGGTCGGGAAGTGCTTGCGGCCGTTGCCCAACAAGTGGAAAGGGCTGACCGACCCGGAAGCGCGGGTGCGCACCCGGTACGTCGACCTGGCGGTCAATGCCGAGTCACGCAACCTGGTGATGGCCCGCAGCAGCGTGCTGCGTTCGGTGCGCGAAACGTTGTTCGCCAAGGACTTCATCGAGGTGGAAACCCCGATCCTGCAGCCGATTCACGGCGGGGCCGCGGCCCGCCCGTTCGTCACACACATCAACACCTACGACATGGACCTGTTTCTGCGCATCGCGCCCGAGCTGTACCTGAAGCGGTTGTGCGTCGGCGGCGTGGAGCGGGTGTTCGAACTGGGCCGGGCCTTCCGTAACGAAGGCGTCGACTTCAGCCACAACCCGGAGTTCACGCTGCTGGAGGCCTATCAGGCCCATGCCGACTACCGGGTGTGGATCGACGGCTGCCGCGAGCTCATCCAGAACGCCGCCGAGGCGGCCAACGGCACGCAGACCGTGCTGCGGCCCCACCCGCGGGACGACGGCCGCCTCGAGCCTGTCGACATCTCCGGGGAATGGCCGGTGAAGACGGTGCACGACGCGGTCTCCGACGCACTCGGCGAACGCATCAACCCGAACACGTCGCTGAGCGCATTGCGCAAGCTGTCCGACCGCGCCCGCATTCCGTACCGGGACCACTGGGACGCCGGCGCAGTCGTGCTGGAGCTCTACGAGCACCTGGTCGAGGACCGCACCGAGGCGCCGACGTTCTACATCGACTTTCCGACGTCGGTGTCACCGCTGACCCGGCCGCACCGCAGTCAGCCCGGCGTCGCCGAGCGATGGGACCTGGTGGCGTGGGGCGTCGAGCTGGGCACCGCCTACAGCGAGCTGACCGATCCGGTGGAACAGCGGCGCCGGCTGCTTGCGCAGTCGCTGCTGGCCGCCGGCGGTGACCCCGAGGCCATGGAACTCGACGAAGACTTCCTGCAGGCCATGGAATACGCGATGCCCCCCACCGGCGGGCTCGGGATGGGTATCGATCGGCTCGTGATGCTCATAACTGGTCGCAGCATCCGCGAGACCCTGCCATTTCCGCTGGCCAAACCGCATTAGCCCAGCCAACGGCGCCTGCGTGATCGCACCGGGAACATCGGTTGAATATGTTCCGGGATGGTTAACAATCGATCACAATGGATCGCGTGACACCGCCGGCGCCGGTTGCCACCGGACAGTTGTTGGCAAGTAGCCATACCTCCCTGATGCACGGCTGGGTGCCGATCACGGCCCAGGTCGTCACCGCGCTCGTGCTGACGCTGGCCGTCGGCTGGCGTTCCCAGCGCTGGCGGACGATGTGCCTGCCCCTGGCGGCCGCGATCGGTGGTGCCGCGGCGTACGCAACGCACTGGTACGTCGTCGATCAGGGTCTGTCCGAGGAACCCGCGCCGGCCGCGCTGTGGCTGTGGATCGCGGTCGCCGGCATGGCCGGAGCGGTGCTGCTGCTGGGCTGGCGCGGCGCAACCGGCTGGCGGCGGGGTGCGGCCCTGGTCTCGGTGCCGCTGTGCCTGCTGTGCGCCGCGCTGATGCTCAATCTGTGGGTCGGCTACTTCCCCACCGTGCAGTCCGCGTGGGGTCAGCTCACCTCCGGCCCACTGCCCGACCAGACCGATCGGGCCACCGTTACCGCGATGGCCGCCAAGGGAACTCGGCCGGCGCACGGCAGTGTGGTGCCGGTGGTCATCCCGTCGTCCGCCTCGCACTTCAAACACCGCGGCGAGCTGGTGTACCTGCCGCCCGAATGGTTCGCGACCAGCCCGCCGCCGGCGCTGCCGACGGTGATGATGATCGGCGGACAGTTCAATACCCCGGCCGACTGGACGCGTGCGGGCAACGCGATCAAGACGATCGACGACTTCGCCTCGGCCCACCACGGCCAAGCCCCGGTGCTGGTGTTCGTGGACTCCGGCGGGGCTTTCAACAACGACACCGAATGCGTCAACGGCGTCCGCGGCAACGCTGCCGACCACCTCACCGAAGATGTTGTCCCCTATATGGTTACCAGCTTCGGCGTCAGCGGCGACCGCGCGAACTGGGGCGTGGCGGGCTGGTCCATGGGGGGCACCTGCGCGGTGGACTTGACCGTCATGCACCCGGATATGTTCAGCGCGTTCGTCGACGTCGCCGGCGACTTCTTCCCCAACGCCGGCAACAAGGCGCAAACCATCAGCCGGCTGTTCGGCGGAAACGCCGATGCGTGGGCGTCGTTCGACCCGAGCACGGTGATCAACCGGCACGGCCGGTACCACGACGTTTCCGGCTGGTTCGCGATCTCGTCGGACGACCGGCCTGCCACGCACGCGATCGCGGACACCGCGGCAATGCGGCTGGCGCAGCGCGATGCCGCCGCCAACCCGAGCAACCAGACCGCGGCCGCCTATTCACTCTGCGCGCTCGGCCGAGCCAATGGCATCGACTGCGCGGTGCTCCCCCAGCCGGGTAAGCACGACTGGCCCTTCGCCGATCGGGTCTTCGCGGCCGCGCTGCCGTGGCTGGCCGGCCAGCTGGGCACGCCCGGCGTGCCGCGGGCTCCGTTGCCAGGCACGTCGCCCGCCGAGGCGACGACGGTCGCGCCGGTGGTGGTCCCGGCCCAGCACGCCAACACCGCGCCGAGGTAGCCGCGGGTGGCGTCCATTGCACGGCTGCGGCGGGCGCTGTTCGCCCGGCACTGCAACCCCTGGAGTGCGTGGACACGTTGGGCCAGCACGCCGCTGATCCTGGTGCCGGCCTGGACGCGACGGCGCAGCCATGCGATCTGGCTCGCGGTGTGGCTGGCGGCCAACCCGTACGTCTTCGGCGAGCCCCGGCGGCTGCACGGTTGGTCGACGCGAGCGATGCTCGGCGAGGAACTGTGGATCAGCCGACGCCCCCTCGACGGGGCCACCGTGGTCAGCGGGCTGACCTCGGCGACGGCGCTGATCGCGCTGGTGGCCGCCCGCCGCCATCTGTTGCTGCTCGCGGCGATCGCTACCACGCTGCACATGTCGCTCACCCTGGTCTATTGGGAGCAAATGGTGCGTTATCTCGCGCGTGAGCGGCAGGGCGCAGCCACGCGGCAGTAGCGTGGCAACCATGCCCGACTTACCAGCAAACCCCGCACCCGACCCCGGGTACGACAGCGCGGGTGTACCGACCTTCGACTCGGTGCGTGAGAAAATCGAAACCCGCTACGCGGCGTCACTGGGTGACGCGGAACTCGACGCCGAATCCCCAAAGGGCCGCTCCGTCGACGAGCAATACGAGGAGCGCCGGCGTGCCGCGGCCGAACGATTGGCGCAGATCCGCGAGTCGATGCGCGCGGATGAGGGTTAGGGCGGTTGGCTTGACGCCGGGGGGACATCGATGAGTGAAGCGCGCGTTGGTAGCCGGTTCGGGCACTACCAGTTGCGCCGACTACTGGGCCGCGGCGGGATGGGCGAGGTTTACGAGGCCTACGACTCCGTCAAAGACCGCGTGGTGGCGCTGAAGCTGGTGTCCACGCAAGTGAGTGCCGACGACGTCTTTCGCCGGCGCATGCAACGGGAGGCGCAGACCGCGGGACGGCTGGCAGAACCGCACATCGTGCCTATCCACGACTACGGCGAGATCGACGGCCAGCTGTTCATCGACATGCGGTTCATCGAGGGCGAGGACGTCGGCTCGGTGCTGCGCCGCGGCGGACCGCTGCCCCCGCCGCGCGCGGTCGCCATCGTCGAGCAAATCGCGTCCGCGCTCGATGCCGCCCACCGCGCCGGCGTCATTCATCGCGACATCAAGCCGGAGAACATCCTGCTCACCGAGGGCGACTTCGCCTACCTGGTCGACTTCGGCATCGCCGCCGCTGCCACCGACCAGCGGGTGACCAAAACCGGTGCCGCCGTGGGCAGTTGGAGCTACATGGCGCCGGAACGATTCGGCAAGCAGGACCCGACTTACCGAGTCGACGTCTACGCCCTGGCCTGTCTGCTATACGAATGCCTCACCGGCGCAACGCCGTTCCAGAGCGACAGCCTCAGCAGCCTGATGGCCGCGCACATGATGGAACCCATCCCGCGGCCCAGTCAGCGAAACCCGGCAGTCCCGGCAGCATTCGACGACGTCATCGCGCGCGGTATGGCCAAGAACCCCGACGACCGCTATGTCACCGCCGGCGATCTGGCGCAGTCCGCCCTGCACGCGCTCAGCACCCCCGACCAGGACCGGGCGACCGACCTGATCCACCACAGCCGCCATTTCGCCCCGCCGCCGCAACCCTGGACCCAACCGGCACCCGTGCCCCCGACCTGGGTCACCAACCCGCCACCCTGGACGCCGGCCCCGCCACCCAAGCGCAGGCTGGGGCTGATGATCGGCGCGATCGCGGTCGTCGTCGCGTCCGTCGCCGGTACCGCGATCTGGGCGGCCGTGCGTAAACCCGGTGCGTCGGAACCCGACACTGCACTCACCACCACCGCCGCCACCACCGCCGTGGCACCGACCACCGCGCCTACCAGCGCCGCACCGACAGTGACTCCCGCACAACTGAATTCGATCCTGACGCCGATCGAACTGGTCAACGTTCTGATGGGCACCACCGGAATCATCGTGGACCATAGCGCAACAGAGATGAGCGACTCCGGCCCCGACAGCACACTGTCGGATGACAAGTGCCTGGGAGCACTCATCGGCTTTCAAACCAAGACATACAAGAGCAGCGGCTATACCGCGATGCTTGCCCAGCTGCTGACGAAGCCGCAGAGCGACCCCGGTTACGTCGTGGTGCAGGGCGCCGTGATTTTCGCGTCAGCCAACCAGGCCCAGGCATTTGTGGCGGCGCAGGTGGATCCCTGGCGAAGCTGCGCCGGCAGAACCGTGACCCAGGTCAACAAGGGCGTCACATCCGAGTGGACCTTCCGGGAGGTCAGCGGCAATCCGCCGAATATCGCCCTGCAGCACACGTTGGCCAACAGCCCGGTGGTGTGCCAGCACGTGCTGTCCGCGGTCTCCAATGTAGTTCTCGACGTCAACGGGTGCGCGCCTGGAATCATCAACCAACCCCGGCAGATCGCCAATGACATGGCGACCAGAGTGCCCGGCTAAACCGTTGCGGCGCAATCTAACAGCGTGCAGCAGAACGTGACAGGCCGGTCACGCGATTGGCGCATCCAGGGCCACTGGCGCAGTATTGCGTTATGAGACGAGAAGTGGGCGTGCAACTCGAAGTCGACATCACCTCGGCCACGACGTTGGAGTTTCAAGTCGCCGTCGCACCACATCCACTCGCGGAGGTCTTCGAGTCACTGCGCTTCGTCCTGAACGGAGTACAGGTTCACCCGTTGGAAATCAGCGGCGTGCACGGAAACCGCATCCACAAGTTCGACGCCGCGGCAGGCACGCTGAAGGTCGACTACTCGGCCACCGTAGTGGGCCAGACCAGTCCCGCGCCGGTGACCGAATACGACCAATCGATGTATCTGCGACCCAGCCGCTATGCCGAGGCCGACAAGTTCTATGGCTTTGCCGCAACCGAATTCGGTAACCACCACGATTCGGCGACGCTGCTGGAGCACGTGAGTTCGTGGGTGGGTACCAGGCTGAACTATGTGCCCGGCTCCAGCGATCCGATTGACGGCGCGGTGGAGACGCTGCTCGCGGGCAAAGGTGTGTGCCGCGACTTCGCGCATCTGGTCGTGGCGCTGCTTCGAGCGGTGAAGGTCCCTGCCCGCCTGGTATCGGTGTATGCACCCGGCCTGTCCCCCATGGATTTTCACGCGGTGGCCGAGGCCTTTGTCCAGGGGCAGTGGCGGGTTGTCGACGCGACGCTGTTGGCGCCGAGACAAACCCTGGTGCGCATCGCCACGGGCCGTGATGCCTCCGACACCGCGTTCCTCGATAATCACAAGGGCGCGATCACACTCACCAAACTGATGGTGACCGCCGTCGTCGACGGCGACTTGCCCGGCGATTCGATCGATCAGCTGGTTTCCATCCGCTGAGATTTCCCGGCAGTCCTCAGGCAAAGACACCGCGAATCAATTCAATCCGCTCTTGTCCACGGCACGTCGGGTGCGACGGATTTCAAACACTCGCTCGCCGCGGGCGGCGCGGAGAATCGAGTCGGCGGTCGCGAACGCCCGGGAATCACGATGCGCGGCAAGGACGGACAGGCCCGCAGACCGGCGCAAGAGCATCACCGCAAGCGCCGTGCCGGTTCGGTAGGGAACGATCAGAATCTTTGCCCGCGCATCGTGACCGCAAACCGTCATTACGTGCGGGTGGATGCCCTGCCACCAGGCCCAATTCAGATCCGGCTGGCGTTGTATCGCTGGCCAATTGACGTTGATGTCGATGACCTGGCCTAACCGCGCTTCCAAAATGGAGACCAATTCCGGGAGCTCCCGTGAGATCAGCCCAGTACGTGGCCACCAGGCCCCATCAATCTTGTCCCCGAGCCCTGATGCCAGAGTGAGCCGCACCTGGCTGCCGGGGTGCCGCGCCTCTAGCGTGCCCGCAGATACGCCGACATCTGTTGTTGGATTCTGTTGAGAAGCAATGACATCGATAAATGTATCTGCGCGATTCATGGCGCGGCCCCTCGAGGTTCGAAGCGATCGGACCGCGAGTCGGGCCGACGGAGGAATCGCATTGCCCGTAGCGCCGACAACGAAACAGCTCAGTGACGACGTTACGCCATTATCCGGTCATGCGTAAGCCCGCAGTCCTCCCGCCTGGTGTACACGTTCAGCTAGACGCTGAATTCCGCCGCACCTGAGGTATTTTCAGTCGCGGCAGTTCAGAGGCACCGTCGGCGTAACGGCGAGGATGCGCCACTATTCCACACGGAGACCGAGTCGGCGGTAGACCGGCACCGCGCATCGAAGATTGCCTTTCGGCGATTCGCGCGCCGTTCATGCAGACGTGGGAGTTATGCTGTTGCGGTCGTGGGTTTGTCGAGTACCGCTTCCTCCGGTAGCCGTCTGCGATGGCAGAAATTGTTAGACGGGAGCGTCACTGTGGCGCACGTTTCGTCGTCCCCCGCCAGCCCGACCCGATTGACGCTGTGCGAACGCGACCTCAGCCAGGCGGCCGTCGACGGCGTGTGGTGGCCGAAAAGCTTGGACCTGAGCGTGGAGCTGCTGGACCTCGTAACGGTGTTCAACCTATGGCTGGGCCGGGTGCGCCGGGTCGTTTACGACCCAACCGCATGGTTGCCCGCCCCGTCGCGAGTTCTCCGCCGCAATGAGATGGTCTCCCTTGACCCGTATCGGATGGTCTTCAGCGACACCATCTACCTGAAGGGCGCCAGGTCTCGCGACGCCGTGCTGTTCGTACTCTCGCCGTCCAGTTCCGCCGACGAAGTGAAGCAACTTCTCGGCGAGGTCGCCGCGTCAGGACAACCGATGAATGCCAGCGTGTTACGGCACATGGTCCTCCAACCGAGCCCGGGTTTCGGTCGTGCGTTGGAACCCTCGCCCGCCATCGGGTGCGGTGTGGATTGGACGCCGGGACGCTGAGGCCCGCCGACGCGGCAGGAAAGCCGCAACACCAACAGCGCAACGGGGCGTACACTCGACCAATCGGGGCCACACAGGCCCCATCGAAGGGCTGTGATGACCGACAAGTCGCCCCGGCAAGCCATGACGAAGAAATCGAGTAAATCCCTGAAAGAGAAGCGCGCCGATAGGCGCGCCAAGGTCGCCCAGACTTCGGCGACTGAGGTGTTGGCGCAGACCAAGAAGCGTTGAGTCAATAGCCCGTCGAAATCCAGCCTCATCGTGTAGGCCCGGAGAAATCATCCGACCTAACGCCGTTGACGTGCGGCGTTGCCCGTTAGGCACACCGCGGCCGGGTCAGAATCTTAGGTGCATCCGAATTGCATCTAGTTGAAAAAAGAGAGAGAAAAAGAATGACACAGGGAACTGTGAAATGGTTCAACAACGACAAGGGCTTTGGCTTCATCGCCCCTGATGACGGCGCAACGGATGTGTTCGTCCACCACTCCGAGATCCAAGGTAGCGGTTTTCGTTCCCTTGAAGAGAATCAGCGAGTGCAGTTCGAAATCAACCAGGGACCCAAAGGCCCCCAGGCTGTGCAAGTGACCATCGTATAGCCTTTCAGTACGAAAACCCCTGGGGCGGAGTGGATGTCGTCCTAGTTCGGTGACGATCAACCGTCAGCCCCGGGGGTTTTGGCAACACGGCGTCCCGGCGCCACCGTCGGACGGCAGCGATCGCTGTTTTGAGGCCACGGTGACGACCTGTTGCCGGGTCGGTCCAGGCCAAGCCGGGCGCCAGGTCGGCGAACATCCGCTCGCTGCGAGTCTCCGCTGCGTCGTCCGCGCTGTCGCGCAAGTAACGGTCCGGCAGTGAGAGTTTGGCGATGGTGCGCCACGTCTTGCCGCACTGCACCAGGAATGAGCCTGTGGTGTAAGGCAAGTCGTACTTGTCGCACAAGGCGCGCACTCGCACCGAAATCCCGTGCAACCGGTTGCTCGGCAGGTCGGGGTACAGGTGGTGCTCGATCTGGTAGCACAAATTCCCACTCATGTACCGCAGCGTCGGTCCGGCGTCAAAATTGGCACTGCCGAGCATCTGACGCAGATACCACTGACCTTTTGATTCCTCGACCATGTCGGTGTTGGCGAATTTCTCTGCGCCATCGGGGAAATGCCCACAGAAGATCACCGTGTCGGCCCAGACGTTGCGAATCAGGTTGGCCACGATATTGGCCTTGAGCGTGGATTTGTAGCCCGCGACGGGCGACAGCGCAGTGATACCCGGGAACGCGACGTAGTCCTTGACCGCCTGCCTTCCCGCCTTAACCGCCAGCTCACGCACCTGCCGGAGGGTAGTCTCGCGGTCCGCGCCGGGCTTGAGGATCTTGCCGAGTTCGATGGGCTGGAAGCCAATTCCCCACTCGAAGCCGAACGCCAGGATGGCGTTGAACAGCAAGTTGCCGGCGTTGAACGGCCGCCAAGGCTGGTCACGAGTAACCCGGAGAATGGCGTATCCGATGTCGTCGTCCATGCCGACGATGTTGGTGTATTTGTGGTGCTGGTAGTTGTGGGTCGACCGCCAGTGTTTCGACACCCCAGCCATGTCCCACTCCCACGTTGAGGAGTGGATCTCGGGGTCGTTCATCCAGTTCCACTGGCCGTGCATGACATTGTGGCCGATCTCCATGTTCTCGACGATCTTGGCCACCCCCAGGGTCACCGTTCCGGCCCACCACGCCCAGCGTTTCGAACTAGCGGCGAGCAGGACCCGTCCCACCCCCTCGAGGGCCCGTTGTGCGGCGATGGTGCGACGGATGTACAGCGCGTCGCGCTCACCAAGGGACTCCTCGACGTCCAAGCGGATCGAATCCAGCTCGACGCCCAAAGCCTCGATGTCGGCCTCGGTCAGGTGAGCGAACGCGGCAATGTTACTGATTGCCATGGTTTGTCCTTTCGTAGGGCAGAGTTTCACCGCAGCCTGTATCGCCTAGCCGCCGGCGGGTCCAATCGCCAACCGAGCGCGACGGCTTTACCGCGATATCTGGCTGGGTGGTTGTCTACACCCAATTGATTTGCACACCAATGCCATTCGTAGCCTTGGTGAAGTGGGTCTGGCCGGGCGGTTACCCAGCGAAGCGAAGTTTGTCGCAACCGGAGCCGCAGCTGACCTGGCCGGGCAGCCGAGCCGAGTAACTCTGGCTCCTTAGCAGTAGTGGCGGCGGTCGCCGACCGCGGGCCTCGGCAGTTCCACCGAGGCAATTAGCAGGCGGCGACGAACAGAACGGCCCTTAGAACCAAAACGGCTTTGGGTTTGGCTGGAAGTCTCAACAACTACCACGCTACACCCACAACCTGGTGCGCCGTCGTTATCGCCGCACCGGGGCTTGATGCGTGGGATTTCGTGGCGCACCATGACCGGATGGCTGCTCTCGAAACGCTGGACCCGGTGCACGCAGGATGACCGAATTCGCTACCACTCGCGTCGCGGTGTACCTGGACTTCGACAACATCGTGATCTCCCGGTACGACCAGGTGCACGGGCGCAACTCCTTCCAGAAGGACAAGGCCAAGGGTCTCGAGGTGGACCGGCTGCAGTCGGCGACCGTCGACCTCGGCGCCATCATCGACTTCGCATCGTCCTTCGGCACCCTCGTGCTCACCCGCGCCTACGCGGACTGGTCCGCCGACGTCAACGCGGCCTATCACGGCCAGCTCGTGGGCCGTGCGGTCGATCTCGTTCAACTCTTCCCGGCCGCCGCTTACGGCAAGAACGGCGCCGATATCCGGCTGGCCGTCGACGCGGTCGAGGACATGTTTCGGTTACCCGATCTGACCCACGTGGTGATCGTGGGCGGCGATTCCGATTACATCGCGTTGGCGCAGCGGTGCAAGCGGCTCGGCAGATACGTCGTGGGCATCGGTGTGGCCGGCGCCAGCAGCCGGTCCCTGGCCGCGGCTTGCGACGAGTTCGTAACCTACGACGCCCTGCCCGGGATACCTACTGCCGCAGCGCAATCCACCGATTCCAAGAAACGCGGCCGGCAGCAGAACACCGCCGCCGAGACCGACGACGCACCTGCCGATGCACAGGCCGCGGCCACCGGATTGCTCGAACGCGCGCTGCGTATCGGCCTGGAGAAGGACGACACCGAGTGGCTGCACAACTCGGCAGTCAAAGCCCAGATGAAGCGGATGGACCCGTCGTTCAGCGAAAAGTCTTTGGGCTTCAAATCATTCAGCGATTTCCTGAGGTCCCGCAACGACCTGGTCGAACTCGACGAGACCAGCACCACGCGTCTGGTGCGGCTGCGCAGCGAAACGGTTACGTAGTCCGAAGCGCCAGGATTGCCGTCGCCAGTCCGCGTCGCCCCACACCCGAGACGTGCGATCGTTGGGATGTGTTCCGAAACCTGTGCTCGGAAGCGGTCTCTGGCGCGTCGTCGGAGGTAGCGGTCAGAAAGCGGTCCGGCAGCGCGAGTTTACAAATTGTGCGCGCGGTGAGTAGGAACTGGCGATGCAACGGGCCGGTCGTATACGGCAGGTCGTAGGCGACGCACAACTCGCGGACCCGCTCGGCGATTTCGGGGTACCGATTGCTCGGCAGATCCGGGAACATGTGATGTTCGATTTGATAACAGAGGTTTCCGCTCATGAAGCCCATCACCGCCCCGGCCCGGAAGTTGGCGGTACCCAGCATCTGCCGGAGATACCACTCGGGCTTCGTCTCAGCCTCCAGCACTGACGGGGCGAACTTTTCCGCTCCGTCGGTGAAGTGACCGCAGACGATCACGACGTATGCCCACACGTTGCGCAGTCCGTTGGCAACCACGTTGGCCCCCAACGTGCGCCACCACCGCCGGCGACTCAGCGCGGGAAACGCGACGTAGTCCTTGCCGACCTGCCGAGCAATCTTGCGCATAAGCGCCGTTCGGTGCGTGGCCTTACCGGCGCTCGTCGTCTCGCGCTCCTGCACTGAATACATGCAGTGCAATGCGACACCCCACTCGAATAACAGCGCAAGCAGCGCCGCGCGCAACGGCTGCATCAAGGCGCTGGGCTGCCACTTCTCGTCTCGAGTCACTCGCAGGACTCCGAAACCGAGATCGTCGTCAACGCCGACAACGTTGGCAAAGACGTGGTGTTTGTAGTTATGGGAGTTCTGCCACTGGGATGTCAGGCCGGCCATGTCCCATTCCCAGGTATTGGAATGGACTTCCGGGTCGTTCATCCAATCCCATTGACCGTGGCTGATGTTATGGCCCAGTTCCATGTTCTCGATGCACTTGGCCGCGGCCAGAGCGGTTGTCCCGACAGCCCAGCCGAACTTGCCCTTGCCGACCCCGATGACCAGCCGTGCTGCGACCTCGAGGACTCGGTGAAAAGCTATGGCGCGCAAGATATATGCGCGATCGCGCCCTCCGCGCGAAGACTCGATATCGCAGCGGATCTGGTCCAGCGCCGCCCCGAACTCCTCGAGATCGGTGTCGCTGAGATGGGCGTATTCGGCAACGTCAGTGATGGCCATTGACGCTCAACGCAATTCGCGCACAGTGGCGCGGGACGTGCGCGCTACAGCGCACAATCGAGGAAGGCTGGTAAGCCGCAGCATCTTAGGTAACGTCCGATCGTTTTTTGATGGCGGTTGCGCGCACAAGCCGAAGATTGGCGGCGCGAGGTCAGCTGAGCGAGAACGTCTCAATCGGCACAGCAGAACTGCGGCAACGAGCCACCAGAGTCGGCCGTCCGGGCGACGCCCAGTACGGCGCCTTTCCCGAAACTTACTGGTCGGGGCTGCGACTCAGCCCTCTGCTCGAGCACCTGCCTTACCCCCTGGCTTCGATTGACCTCTGAGGCTACATGAGCGGCACCATATGCGGCTATGCGCATCTGCCGGAGGCCGCACTCACGTTCCCCGCGCAGTAGGGTGAGCAGCCTACGCTGGCCCATAGAGGCGAGCCCGAGGGGGCGTTAGTGCGGCAACTGAGTTGGACCGACGACATGATGTTGCGCGCGGAGACGCCGGCGACACCGATACAGATTCAGCTGCTGCTGATATACGACCCGGCGACCGCGCCGGGCGGCAAGGTGACCTTCAGGGGCATTCTCGAGGAACTCGACGCCCGGCTGCACCTGGCGGACGTCTTTCGGCACCGGCTGACCGAGCTGCCCGGGGGTTTGCATCGGCCCTATTGGGTGGACGACCCGAACTTCGATCTGGAGTATCACGTCCGTCATATCGGGCTGCCCCAGCCCGGTGACTGGCGGCAATTGTGTATCCAGGTCGCGCGTCTTCATGCCAGGCAGGTGGACCTGCGGCGACCGCCCTGGGAGATCACTGTGATCGAGGGACTGAATTCAGTATCGGGAGTACCGAAGGGCTCCTTCGCAATGGCGTTGAAACTGCACCATTGCGCGGTCGACGGGATGGGCAGCGTTCAGATGATCGCCGCGTTGCACGACCTGGCTGCGGACAGCCCCCGGCCCACCGGGCCCGACGGTCCCTGGCAGCCCGGCCCGCTCCCGTCGAACGCGGCACTACTCTCGCGCGCGACGATCAACGCCGCGCTATACCCGTGGCGCGCGAGCGGGGTGCTGTTCGCCAACGCCCCCAAGGCGGTGCGCGGACTCGCCGGTCTGCCGGGCAAGCTGATCGGAGGTGCCGCCCGCCCCGCGATGCCCTCATTTCCGCCGAAGACCCGTTTCAACCAGACGGTCTCGGCGCACCGTGTCTTCGAGGCCAGATTCCACGAGCTCGCCGATTTCAAAAAGATCAAGGCCAGCGTTCCCGGCGCGACCATTAACGACGTGGCACTCGCGTATGTCGGCGGCACGCTTCGCGCATACCTGGACGGCCACGGCGAGCTACCGGATGAACCGCTCGTCGCGGCCTGCCCGATGTCGGTACGCAGGCCGGGCGATACAACTAACAACGGAAATGATTTGTTCGGCCGACTGCAAACGCTCGGAACCGACATCGCCGATCCGATCAAACGGCTCACGGCGATCGCGGAATCGACCGCGGGAAGCCGCGCCGACGCGGAATCGGCCAGCACCAGTCAGCTTCTCCAATTGATCGGCACGGTGCCGACTGCACTGCTCGGAATGACGGCGAAGGCCGCGAACGCGCTCCCGTTCTCCGGCCCGACGATCGCCAACACGACCGTCACCAATGTTCCGGGTCCCGCCGAACCGCTGTTCTTCAGCGGTGCCCGACTCGTCCGCGCCGCCGGTCTCGGACCGCTGGTCGGCGGCGCGAATCTCATCCACGTCGTTGCCAGCTACAACGGGACGCTGTCGATTAGCGCGACCGCGGATCGCGACGCGCTGCCCGACCCGTCGCGATACGCCGCGTGCATGGACGAGTCGTTCGGCGAGTTGCTCGCGGGCTCGGGCTAACCGGCAACGACTCAGGCGCTGACTTTGCGCCGCCCGCTGGGCCGCGGCTTGGCCACCGACGGCGCACTGCGCCCGACCACCTCGGCGAGAAACTTACCGGTGTAGCTCTCGGGCACCGCGGCGACGTGCTCCGGAGTGCCTTGGGCGACAACGGTTCCGCCTTCGGCGCCACCCTCGGGGCCCATGTCGACGATCCAGTCCGCGGTTTTGATCACGTCCAGGTTGTGCTCGATCACGACGACCGTATTGCCCTTGTCCACAAGGCCGTTGATCACATTGAGCAGCTTGCGGATGTCGTCGAAATGCAACCCGGTGGTCGGCTCGTCGAGGATGTAGATCGTGCGCCCGGTCGAACGCTTCTGCAGTTCGGAGGCAAGCTTGACCCGCTGCGCCTCACCACCGGATAGCGTCGGTGCGGGCTGACCGAGCCGGACGTAGCCGAGGCCGACGTCGACCAGCGTGCGCAGATAGCGGTGAATGCCGCTGATCGGTTCGAAGAAGTCGGCGGCCTCCTCGATCGACATGTCCAGCACTTCGGAGATGGTCTTGCCCTTGTAATGCACCTCGAGGGTTTCCCGGTTGTACCGGGCGCCCTGGCACACCTCGCACGGCACATAGACGTCGGGCAGGAAGTTCATCTCGATCTTGATCGTGCCGTCCCCGGTGCATGCCTCGCAGCGGCCGCCCTTGACGTTGAACGAGAACCGGCCCGGTTGGTAGCCACGGACTTTCGCCTCGGTGGTCGCGGCGAACAACGTGCGGATCTTGTCGAACACCCCGGTGTAGGTGGCCGGGTTGGACCGCGGCGTGCGCCCGATCGGCGACTGGTCGACGCGAACGAGCTTGTCCAGCTGGTCAATTCCGTTGACGCGGGTATGCCGACCCGGGACCTGCCGGGCACCGTTGAGCCGGTTGGCCAGCACGGCCGCCAGGATGTCGTTGACCAACGTCGACTTGCCCGAGCCGGACACGCCGGTCACCGAGGTCAGCACGCCGAGCGGGAACGACACGTCGATGTCGCGCAGGTTGTGCTCGCGCGCCCCGACGACGGTGAGCTGACGCTTCTTGTCGACGGCACGCCGATGTTTCGGTGTGGCAATGCTTTCCCGGCCCGACAGGTAGGCCCCGGTGATCGAGTCCGGGTTGCTCAGCAGCTCCTGGTAGGTCCCGCTGTGCACGATCTTGCCGCCGTGCTCGCCGGCGCCGGGCCCGATGTCGACGATCCAGTCGGCATGCGCGATGGTGTCCTCGTCGTGCTCGACGACAATCAGCGTGTTACCCAAAGCCCGCAGACGCGTGAGTGTTTCGATGAGACGGCGGTTGTCGCGCTGATGCAGCCCGATCGACGGCTCGTCAAGCACGTACAGCACACCGACCAGGCCGGAACCGATCTGGGTGGCCAGCCGAATGCGTTGGGCCTCACCGCCGGACAGCGTGGCGGCCGCCCGGGACAGCGACAGGTACTCCAGTCCGACGTCGAGCAGAAAGCCCAGCCGCGACTGGATCTCCTTTAGCACCTGCCCCGCGATCGCCTGCTCGCGCGCGCCGAGGGTGAGCGCGTTGAGGAAGTCGGCACAGTCGGAAATGGACAGCTCGCAGACCTCGGCGATGGACTTGGCGCCCCGGTCGCCCGCGGCCAGCGACACCGCGAGGATCTCGGGCTTAAGGCGCGTCCCCTCACACACCGGGCAGGGCACGTCGCGCATGAAGCCCTCGTAGCGTTCCTTCATCTGCTCGGACTCGGTCTGCTCCATCTTGCGCTGCAGGAACGCCAGCACACCTTCGAAATCGGCGTAGTACGAACGGGTTCGGCCGTACCGGTTGCGGTACCGCACATGAACCTGATGGTCGGAACCCTCGAGAATCGCCTTGCGGGCCTTGGCCGGAAGCTTGCGCCAGGGGGTGTCGACGTCGAATCCCAGCTCCTCGCCGAGCCCGGCCATCATCCGGGTGAAGTACTCCGCTGTGTGGCCGGCCGACCACGGCGCCACCGCCCCCTCGGCCAGGGTGCGTTCCGGGTCGGGCACCACGAGGTCGGGATCGACCTCTTTGCGGATACCCAGGCCCACGCATTCGGGGCAGGCGCCGTAGGGCGAGTTGAAAGAGAACGAACGGGGTTCTAGATCGTCGACGGCCAGCGGATGTCCGTTGGGGCAGGCCAGCTTCTCGGAGAAGCGTTGCTCGCGCGGGTGGTCGTGTTCGTCGCGGTCGTCGGGGAATTCCAGCACCACAATGCCGTCGGCCAGGTTCAGCGCGGTCTCCACCGAGTCGGTGAGGCGCTGCTTGGCGGCAGTCTTGACGGTGAGGCGATCCACCACCACCTCGATGTCGTGCTTCTCCTGCTTCTTCAGCTTCGGCGGATCGGACAGCGGGTGCACCACGCCGTCGACCCGGACCCGGCTGTAGCCCTGCGCGTTGAGCTTGTCGAAGAGGTCGGCGAACTCACCCTTACGGGTACGGACCACCGGGGCCAGCACCAGAAATCGGGTGCCCTCCTCCATCGCCAGCACCTGATCGACGATCTGCTGCGGGGTCTGGCGGGCGATCCGCTCGCCGCAGATCGGGCAGTGCGGGGTGCCGGCCCGCGCGTAGAGCAACCGCAGGTAGTCGTAGACCTCGGTGATGGTGCCGACGGTCGATCGGGGGTTGCGGTTCGTCGACTTCTGGTCGATGGACACCGCCGGCGACAGACCCTCGATGAAGTCGACGTCCGGCTTGTCCATCTGCCCCAGGAATTGGCGCGCGTAGGCCGAGAGCGACTCGACGTAGCGACGCTGCCCCTCGGCGAAGATGGTGTCGAAAGCCAGCGACGACTTGCCCGATCCGGACAACCCGGTGAAGACGATCAACGAGTCGCGCGGCAGGTCGAGATCGACACCGCGCAGGTTGTGCTCACGGGCACCCTTGACGATTAGGCGGTCAGCCAACGCTGGCCCCTCTCTGCAACTATCTGGCTATCTTTGCTCGCCTGACGGCGGTTACTGCGCACGGCGCATTCCATGCTAGGTGCCCCCACCGACAAGACACCCATCCCAGCCGACGGAGCAGTAACGTGGCCGCTATGACCCGCGCCGGCGACGATGTGCCGGCGCACGCCCGGACTGAGGAGTGGCGCACGTGACGATCGTGGACGACAACTACACCGGACACGTCGACCCTGGTAACGCCGCCCGTCGCACCCTGCCCGGGGCCACCATCGTCAAGGCGTCGGTCGGCCCGATGGACAACAACGCCTACTTGGTGACATGTTCCGAGACCGGGGAAACGTTGCTGATCGACGCCGCCAACGACGCTGACGTGCTGATCGACCTGGTCCAAACGTACGCCCCGAAGGTGTCGCTGATCGCGACCAGCCATCAGCACTTCGATCACTGGCAGGCATTGGAGGCCGTCGCCGCCGCCACGGGCGCGCCGACCGCTTCCCACGAGATCGACGCCGAACCGCTGCCGGTCAAACCGGACCGGTTTCTGGCCAACGGCGACACCGTGCAAATCGGCAAGCTGACGTTCCACGTGATCCACTTGCGCGGGCACACCCCGGGTTCGGTCGCGCTGGCGCTCGACGGCCCGGCGACGGGCGGCGTCACGCAGTTGTTCACCGGCGACTGCCTGTTCCCCGGCGGGGTGGGCAAGACGTGGCAGGAAGGCGACTTCGCCCAGCTGCTCAACGACGTCACCAGCCGGGTGTTCGAGGTGTATGACGATTCCACCGTCATCTATCCCGGCCATGGCGACGACACGGTGCTTGGCGCCGAGCGCCCCCATCTGAGCGAATGGCGCGAGCGAGGCTGGTAACCGCTCGCCTCTCCCGCAGGATCCGCGGAGTAGCGAAGAACCCGTCCGTCAGGACGTGGTGTGCACGATCAACACGTCGACCTTGGCCCGACGTGACACGTTGGCCGGCACCGAGCCGAGCAACCGGCCCGCGATCGTGCTCAGGCCCACGTTACCGACGACCAGCAGGTCGGCCTTCACGTCTTCGGCCAGGCTGACCAGGGCGTCAACGGGGGCGCCGACGATCGGGCGCTCCTCGACGTTCTTGGCACCGGCCTTGTGCGCCCGCTCCTTGGCGTCCTGCAAGATCGCGTAGATCGGGGCGGTGCCCGAAACCTTGTAGCTCTCTTCCTTCAGCACGTCGGCGGCCCGGCCGTCCTGGTGCTGCGGCAGATACGCCGACGCGACGATCAGCTTGGCATCCGCCCCGGCGATGGTTGCCGCCCGTTCGACGGCACGCAACGATGAGTCCGAGCCGTCAGTGCCGACTACCACGGTCCGATAAGCGGACATTTACCCTCCCAGTCGTTTGCCAGGCCAACCTCAAGACAGTAGCGCGTTGTCCGATCTGGATGGGTCAGATTACCCACACCGAAGCGGTGTGGCGCAAGCCTCCATTTACGGCGCCACGCTGCGGCAACGGCCTCGATTCCCGATAATGAGGCCGTGGCATGTCCCCGCCCGGGCCGGAAGGCCTTGCGTGGCGGCGTTTTCCGGGAACGACGGGCGCGGCAAGGGCGGTCCGTCGGGGATGCGCGGATATCTTGGGCCGGCCGCGCGGACTGTTGATGACCAGGTCGATCGGGTGCGCCTTACAGTGACAAGCATCATGGCTACGTCCGCCGTCGAGCAGCGCTCCCCGGATGTCACCGCCGAGTCCGGGACCGGGCCCGCGCGGGGCAGGTTGCTCGACCCGTGGTCGATCGCCGTGCTGGCCGCCGTCATCAGCGGCGCCTGGGCCTGCCGGCCTTCGCTGTGGTTCGACGAGGGAGCCACGATCTCGGCCGCGGCGAGTCGGACTTTGCCCGAACTGTGGCGGCTGCTGGGCCACATCGATGCCGTGCACGGCCTGTACTACCTGGTGATGCACGGCTGGTTCACCCTCTTTCCGCCGACCGAGTTCTGGTCGCGGGTTCCCAGCGCGCTGGCGATCGGGGTCGCTGCCGCCGGTGTCGTCGTGTTCACCAGGCAATTCACCCCGGGACGCGGCACCGCGGTGTGCGCGGGCGTCGTCTTCGCCATCCTGCCGCGCACCACCTGGGCCGGCATCGAGGCACGCCCCTATGCCATGTCGGTGGCCGCGGCGATCTGGTTGACGGTATTGCTGGTCACGGCGGTACGGCGCAACCGACGCCGGCTGTGGGTGGGTTACGCCGTGGCGCTGATGGTGTCGATCCTGCTGAGCCTCAACCTGGTGTTGCTGATCGGTGTCTACGCGGTGATGCTGCCGCTGCTCGCGCCCAAGGGATCCCGCAAGTCGCCGGTCATCTGGTGGGCGGCCAGCACGGCCGTCGCGCTGGGCGTGATGACGCCGTTCATCCTGTTCGCGCACGGTCAGGCATTTCAGGTCAACTGGCTGTTCCCGGTCAGCTGGCACTACGCCTTCGACATCACCCAACGGCAGTATTTCGACCACAGCGTTCCGTTCGCTGTGCTCAGCGGGGTGATCATGGTGGCCGCGATCGTCGCCCGACGGTTCGGCGCGCCCGGCCCGGCGGGCGACATGCGCCGCCTGCTGACCATCGTCATCGGATGGATCGTGTTGCCCACCACCGCTGTGGTGGTTTATTCGGCGATCAGCGAGCCGATGTACTTTCCCCGCTACCTGATCCTGACCACACCCGCGATGGCCGTGCTGCTGGCGATCTGCATCGTCACGGTGGCACGACGGCGGTGGGCCATCGTCGGTGTCGTGCTGCTGTTCGCGCTCGCCGCGGTGCCCGATTACCTGTTCGTCCAACGCTGGCCGTACGCCAAGGAAGGCTGGGACTACAGCCAGGTTGCCGACCTGATCAGCTCGCACGCCGCTCCCGGCGACTGCCTGCTGGCGGATAACACGGTGCCGTGGCGGCCCGGTCCGATCCGCGCGCTGCTGGCGACCCGGCCTGCCGCGTTTCGATCGCTGATCGACGTCGAGCGCGGGGTGTACGGCCCCAAGGTCGGTTCGCTGTGGGACGGCCACGTCGCGGTGTGGCTGACGACGGCCAAGATCAACAAGTGCACCACGTTGTGGACCATCACCAACTACGACAACTCGTTCCCCGAACATCAGTCCGGACAGTCGTTGCCGCCGGGCGCATTCGGCCGCACCCCGGCGTATAAATTCCCCAGTTACCTCGGCTTCCACATCGTCGAACGCTGGCAGTTCCACTACTCGCAGGTCGTCAAATCCACCCGCTGACAGTGCGGGTGACGATGACCCTTTCCGGTGCGCAAATGGGAACGGCGCCAAGCACTTTCGCCGGAATCGACGGCGTGCTCGAAGTCCTGCGCGCCGAGGACGAGGTGGATTAGGTGTAGCGGTCGTCGCGGGCCGCACGATACGACGCCACCACGCCGCTCGCGGCCAGCACCGCGAAGACGAGATACAACGCGCGGGCCGCCGCGGCATCGTCGGCCTCATTGAGGTTGACCACCACGCCCGCCAGTCCGCCCCCGAACGCCGCAGAGACCAGCTGGACCGTGTTGATCGCCGCAGCCGCCGCACTGCCCTGCTCCGGGTCGTCGGAATCCATCGCACGCACCACCAGGTGCGGCCAGGCGATCCCGATGCCGGCGCCGGTGATCAGCAGCGCGAGCGCCCACAGCGCGACGAACCCGAGCGGGGCGTACGCGCGTTGGGTCAGCGCCGCCAGCGCCAGTCCCGCGGCCATCACCAACGGACCCGCGACGACGAGGCGCCGAATCACGCGCCGATCGGTCAGTGAAGCGCTGATGATTTCGCTCCCGGTCCACCCGGTGGCCAGCGCCGCAGCGAGAAACCCGGACTCCACCGGGCTCAGGTCAGCCAATTTCTGGCCGAACAGCGGCACATAGATATTGGCCATCGCGGCGGCCATCTCCACCGCCATGACAATGAAGATCCACTTCGTCGGCCCCGGCCCAAATACGCTGCGCGGCAACACCGCTACCGGCGTTCGCCCGTCGACGACGACGAAGACGAAAACCAGCAGCACGGCGGCGAGCAACAACCCCAGGTTCTGAACCAGGTGATGCGGAAGCGCCGCAACGCTGACGGTCAATGCGGCCGAACTCATCAGCAGCAGCGACCAAATGGGGACCTTGCGGACCGGCGTCAGCGGATTGTGGACGACGTGGCCGGGCTCCATAACGGTCAGCACCACCACCACCATCAGCACGGCCCCGATGCCTGTTGCGGTGTGCCCCCACCGCCACAGCCCGAGTTGAGCGAAGAGCCCACCCGCCACCGGGCCGATCAGCGTCGATACTCCCCACATGGCGGACACCAGCGCCGAGCCGCGGGTCCACAGCGAGCGCGGGAGGGCGGTGTTGATCAGCGCGTAGCCCAGACCAGCCAGCAGGCCACCGGACAGACCTCGCAAGGTGCGCCCGGCGACAAGAACCGCCATGCTCGGCGCCAACGCGTTCACCACGCTGGCGAGGGCAAACACGCTGAGCCCGATCAGGTACGCCCGTCGTGCACCGATGCGCTGCAGTATCGGGTGGACCGCCGAGGCGGAGACGACGGAACCGATCAGATACAGCGTCGTCGCCCAGGAAAACAGCCGCGCTCCGCCGATGTCGGCGATGATGCTCGGAAGCATGCTGACGGTGAGGAATTCGTTGGTGGAGTACAGCAGAACGCCGCCCGCAAGCACAGTGGACATCCCCAGGTGCTCGCCGAACAGCTCGCGCCAACTACCGGTCTCATCCTTCGTGACGGTCACTGGTACACCGTATGGTGCGAATCTCCAGTTTGGTCAGCAAAGCATCAGCGCGATGCGTGACGATCGCGCCGACTGGCCAAGGTGGACGCGACGACGGCCGACGCCGCCAGCCCGGCGATGACGGCATACAGCCAGCGGGCCGCCGCCACGTCCCCGCCCGTGGCGTTGTTGACGACCACGCCAGCCAACCCGGCCCCGAAGGCCGCGGAGATCAATTGAACGGTATTGATCGCTGCGGCCGCCGCGCCGCCCTCGGACGGGTCGTCGACGGTGTCCATCGCACGCATCGAGAGATGCGGCCACGTCATCCCCATCCCGATGCCGGCGATCAGGAATCCCGCCGCCCAGACCATGACGACCCCCGCCGGCGCGTCAGCGCGCTGAGTTACGGCGGCCAGGGCCAGACCCGACGCCATCACCAGCGGCGCCACCGCGATCACCCGGTCGACGAGGCGAGGGTCACTCAGCGAGGCGCTGGAGAGCTCGGCGATGGTCCAGCCCATGGCCAACACCGCGCCCAGAAATCCCGCCGCGACCGGCGTCAGATGGGCCAACCGCTGACCGAACAACGGCACATAGGTGTCGACCATCACGGCGGCCATCTGCACCGCCATCGTCAGGTAAATCCATTTCAGCGGGCCACGCCGAAACACACTCGGCGGCAATGCTTTTGCATGCATCCGCCAGTCGGCAAGCACGAATACGACGATCAGCACCACACCGGCGACCAGCAGACCCGCCATCGCAAAGACGTTGCGCGGCAACTCCGCAACGCTGACCGCCAACGCGGCGGCGCCCATCAGCAGCAACGACAGCACCGGCACCCTGGTAATCGCCGCCTGTTCGCCGGAGCCGACATCGGCGTTGGTGAGCACCCTCGGCACCAACACCGCCATCAGCACGGCGAGAATGGTCGTCACACCAAATGCCCAGCGCCACAATCCAAATTGGGCAAAAAGGCCGCCTATCGCCGGCCCGATCAAGGTCGCGACCCCCCACATCGCCGACACCAGAGCCGAGCCACGAGTCCACAGCGAACGCGGGAGGGCGGTGTTGATCAGCGAATAGCCCAGGCCGGCCAGCAGGCCACCGGCCACACCCTGCAGGGCGCGTCCGCCGATCAACACCCCCATGTCCGGCGCCAGCGCGCACACGATGCTCGCGACGGCGAAGACGGTTAAGCCCCACAGGAATGACGAGCGCGCACCGATGCGCAGCCGCAGGGTGTTTACGGTGGCGGCCGCGACGACGGAGCCGACCAGGTAGAGGGTGATCACCCACGCATACAGCCGGATGCCGCCGATTTCGGCGACGGTGCTCGGGAGCAGGCTGGCGGTCAGAAATTCGGTGGTGGCGTACAGCAGAACACCACCGGCCAGCACGGTCGACGTTCCGAGGTAGCCGCCCAGCAGTTGGCGCCAGCTGCCGGTCTCGCTCGTCGTATTCGCCACCCCTACACCGTATTAGGCACCGCGGGTCACTTCAGACCGGCGGCATCCATTCCGCGCAGTTCCTTTTTGAGGTCGGCGATCTCGTCGCGGAACCGCGCGGCCAGCTCGAATTGCAGGTCGCGGGCGGCGGCCATCATCTGCGCGGTGAGGTCTTTGATCAGGTCGGCCAATTCGGCGCGGGGCATGCTGGCGGTATCGCGGCCTTCGATGATGCCCGCGCTCACGGCGCGACCGGGCTCTCCTTGCGCGCGCCGGCCGCGCGACGCGTTGCGGCCCGACCCACCGATCTGGACGTTCTCGGAGTCGTCGGCCTCGCGATAAACCTGGTCGAGGATGTCGGCGATCTTCTTGCGCAGCGGCTGCGGGTCGATGCCGTTGGCCTCGTTGTAGGCGATCTGCTTGGCGCGCCGCCGTTCGGTCTCGTCGATGGCCTCCGTCATCGAGTCGGTCATCTTGTCGGCGTACATGTGGACTTCGCCGGAGACGTTGCGGGCGGCGCGGCCGATGGTCTGGATCAGGCTGCGCGCCGACCGCAGGAAGCCTTCCTTGTCGGCGTCGAGGATCGACACCAGCGACACCTCGGGCAGGTCCAGACCCTCGCGCAGCAGGTTGATGCCGACCAGGACGTCGTAGTCGCCGAGCCGCAGCTGGCGCAGCAGCTCCACCCGGCGCAGCGTATCCACCTCGGAATGCAGGTAGCGCACCCGGATGCCCATCTCCAACAGGTAGTCGGTGAGGTCTTCGGCCATCTTCTTGGTCAGGGTCGTCACCAGCACCCGCTCGTCGGCCTCGGCCCGCTTGCGGATCTCCCCGATCAGGTCGTCGATCTGCCCCTTGGTCGGCTTGACCACGACCTTGGGGTCCACCAGGCCGGTCGGGCGAATCACCTGCTCGACGAACTCGCCGGCGGCCTGGCCGAGCTCATAGGGCCCTGGGGTGGCCGACAGGTACACCGTCTGCCCGATCCGGTCGGCGAACTCCTCCCAGGTCAGCGGGCGGTTGTCGACTGCCGACGGCAACCGGAATCCGTATTCGACCAGGTTGCGTTTGCGCGACATGTCGCCCTCGTACATGCCGCCGATCTGCGGGACGGTGACGTGCGACTCGTCGATGACCAGCAGGAAGTCCTCCGGGAAGTAGTCCAGCAGCGTCGCCGGAGGCGAGCCGGCGCCGCGGCCGTCGATGTGGCGCGAGTAGTTCTCGATGCCGGAACAGAACCCCACCTGCCGCATCATCTCGATGTCGTAGTTGGTCCGCATCCGCAGCCGCTGGGCTTCCAGCAGCTTGCCTTGGCTCTCGAATTCGGCGAGCCGCTCCTCGAGTTCCTGCTCGATCGTGGAGATCGCCTGCGCCATCCGCTCCGGACCCGCGACGTAGTGGGTGGCCGGAAAGATCCGCAGCGAGTCGACCTGGCGAACTACGTCGCCGGTCAACGGGTGCAGGTAGTACAGCGCCTCGATTTCGTCGCCGAAGAACTCGATGCGCACCGCGAGCTCCTCGTACGACGGGATGATCTCGACGGTGTCGCCGCGCACCCGGAACGAGCCGCGGGTGAAGGACAGGTCGTTGCGGGTGTACTGCACGTCGACCAGCAACCGCAGCAGCCCGTCGCGGGGCACCTCGGTGCCGACCCGCAGCTCGACGGAACGGTCCAGGTAGGACTGCGGCGTTCCCAGGCCGTAAATACACGACACCGACGCCACCACGACCACGTCGCGACGGGACAGCAGCGACGACGTCGCGGAGTGCCGCAGGCGCTCGACGTCGTCGTTAATCGAGCTGTCCTTCTCGATGTAGGTGTCGGTCTGCGCGATGTACGCCTCGGGCTGGTAGTAGTCGTAGTACGAGACGAAGTACTCGACCGCGTTGTGCGGCAACATCTCTCGTAGTTCGTTGGCCAGCTGGGCGGCCAGCGTCTTGTTCGGGGCCATCACCAGGGTGGGCCGTTGCAGGCGCTCGATCAGCCAGGCAGTGGTGGCCGACTTTCCGGTGCCGGTCGCCCCGAGCAGCACCACGTCGCGCTCCCCCGCCAGGATCCGTCGCTCCAGCTCGTCGATCGCGGCGGGCTGGTCACCGGCGGGATCATGCGGGCTGACCACCTCGAACCGGCCACCCGCGCGCACGACCTGCTCGACCGCGCGGTACTCCGAATGCGCGACGACGGGGTGCTCAGTGGCAAAGGCCATGTCCCCAGGGTAGAGGCGTGCACCGACAAGCGTGTCGACGCCGGTCTTGACAACCACATCCGGCACACAGGCACCACCGTGTGAAAGTCGGCTTTCGGTCCGCCGGCGAGGTCCATCCGCCAGAACCTCAGTGGCGGGTCCACATCCGGGTGACCGGATCGCACTGCAGCAGATACCCGTCGTTCGAGGTGGACATCGCGAACACCGGGACGTCGGGCAGGTCGCATGAGCTGCCCGCGGCGTGCACCCCGGTCGCGATGGGCGCCTTGTCCCAACTGTTGCCTTCACACACGACCTGCTGGTTGCTGGTCGGGTCGTAGGCGAGCTTGTCGACGTCGGTGCACAACCCGCCGAGCACCGCCGGCGCCGGGTGTGCGGGTGTGGTCGAGGTGCTGATTACCTGATTGGGATCGGCCACCGCGACGCCCGCCGGCACGCCACCGACCCGGGTCGCCACCACCGGGACCCGCACCACGGCGCCCTGCGCGGCGCACTCGTTGCTCAGCACCGTTTCGGTCTCGGTGCCCCGCAGCGTGCCGTCCGGTTGAGGCGCCAACGACCAGGCGACGGTCTCCTGCTGAGTCGCCCTGACTTGCCCATTGGGCTGGCGGCAGCCGACCCGCTCCTGCTGTGGCGCGCCCTGCCAATACCCGCTCAGATAACGCCAGGTGTCGGTCTCGCCGCCGTCGGCAGTGCTGGCCACCTGGTGGTTGGTGTCGTCGAGCTTCGTTCCGCTGGCCGCA
Organism: Mycobacterium sp. 050272; assembly: GCF_039023525.1. Classification (NCBI taxonomy): domain Bacteria; kingdom Bacillati; phylum Actinomycetota; class Actinomycetes; order Mycobacteriales; family Mycobacteriaceae; genus Mycobacterium; species Mycobacterium sp. 050272. The sequence goes on from NZ_JBCHKV010000007.1 coordinate 124,766, forward strand.
CATCCGTTGGTGGTGCACACCGAACGGAAAGCCCACCAATTTGTGGCGGAGCCGTCGTGGCGGATCGGGACACCGTTGGTGGTCCGCTTGGATCGGTCATAGGTCAGTTGATAGGTGCCGTCGAGCACCGGTCCCCCGGGTCTTGGCGCGACACTGGCGGCGGGCACCGACGGTCGCGAGGCCAGCGTGGGATTGGGCTGCGGACTTGCCGGCGCAAAGGAGTACAGCGTCGACCAGGTTGCCGCGACGGCAATCAGCACCGCGGACACCAGCGCGGCCGACCAGCGAGTCCGCGACGAAAACCTATGGTAGGCAGCCGAAACAAGGCCACGAGCGCCGTGCCGGCGGTGCGGCAGGACAGCCGCGTCAGCGTCCCGGGCGGTCTCCGCGACGGCGTCGACCCGTTCGCCGACGGCGGCGGCGAATGCGCGACAGCGCTCGAAGCGCTCCGCGGGTTGCTTGCCAAGGGCTTTGAAGAACAGGTCGTCCAGGTACGCCAAATCCGGGCGGTAATCGCTGAGCCGCGGCGGATCCTCGTGTAAATGCTGACTGATCACCGCGATCGGGTTGGCATGCTGGAACGGCGGAGCGCCGGTGAGTAGATGAAATGCGGTGGCGGCCAACGCATATTGGTCGGCACGTCCGTCGATGTTGGATCCGGTCAACTGCTCGGGCGCCGCGTACGCGACCGTGCCGACAGCGACGTTGGTCTCGGTGATCCCGCTGATGTTGCCCAGGTGTCGCGCTACTCCGAAGTCCGCCAACAAGATTCGCTGGTCATCGTCACCGGGATGGGTGAGCAGAATGTTGGCGGGCTTGACGTCGCGGTGCAACAAGCCGCGATCGTGCGCGTAATCCAGTGCGCCCGCGACGGCTTGAAGAATCGCGCACACCTGCCCGACGGGCATCCCTTCGCAGTAGCGCTCTTTCACCAGACGGGATGCGTCGGTGCCCTCGACGTAATCCATCGAGATCCAGAGCTGACCGTCGAATTCGCCGCGATCGTGGACGCCGACGATGTGCGGGTGCCACAGCGTGGCGGCGAGATCGGCTTCCCGGTTGAACCTTTCGCGGAATTCGCTGTCCGCGGTGACGGCCTCGGCGAGGACTTTGATCACGTCGCGACGCGGCAACCGCGGATGCAAAGCCAGATACACCTCGGCCATCCCCCCGGCGCCCAGCGGTCGCAGGATGGTGTACCCCGCAAACGACACACCGTTGGCCATCGCCTGGCGTGAGCCGCTGACCTGCTCGGCGGCGACCTCGGGCTCGGGGTTGGGAATCGACGGGGGGACGCGGCGGAACAGGTGGGCGACGGTCATTGAAGGGCGCGAAGGAAATTGGGCGCGCAGCGCCGCACGGGCCTGTCGCGGGTTAGTCGGCAGCCGCCGGCCGCTGCCGAGGCGCCGGGTCGGGCGCTTGCGCTCGTCCATATGTGATGGCCCCCTCGTGTGTCAGCATCCGTGCGCGCGTCGGCACAACTCCCCGTCTCGCATCCTGCCGGACGCCGATAGGCGAAAGTCCGTTAGACGCTATGAACCAGCTATGAAGCCGCCGAAGCAGACAAAGCTAAGTCACAGGCCAGTCCAATGGGAGGCACTGACTCGGTGCACCGATACTTGAGTAGTGAATCGACCCGCCCCTCCTGTCCTGACGATTCGGCACGACGGGTCTCAACAAACCTTCGCCGCAGGCCAAGAAGTGATCGTCGGACGCGATCAGCACGCCGATCTGCGCATCGCCGACCCGCGGATATCCCGTGCGCACCTGATCCTGCGCTTCGACCAGGGCCGCTGGCTGGCAATCGACAACGGATCGCTGAACGGCACGTACGTCAACGGCTATCGGATGCCGGTCGTCGACCTGCATGACGGCCAGAGCATCCACGTCGGAAATCCCCAAGGACCCCGCCTGACCTTCGCGATCGGACCGCAACAAGGCCAGTCCAGCCGGCCGCCCCGGGCCCGGCCAACCCCGGATTCGGGCCCACCCACCATCGCCTGGTCCGCGATGCCCGACCCGCCGACCACCACGTCGCAGCCGCTCCCGCCGCCGCGCCAGCCACTCCGGCGTTCGCAACCTCAAATGCCCGGCCCGCCAAGGCATCCCGGTACACATCCGCGTAAGGTTCCGCCACGAATGCCACCGCCGCCGCGGGCGACACCCCCCGAAGAACTCACCGTCGTCAACGCCGAATCGCTGCGCACGCCGGCCCCGGTGGACGCGGCGCCGCCCGCCCAGTCCACCGTGATCGACGCCAAGACCGCCGACGTCTCCAACCTCGCGACGCGGTTTGTGAAGTTGCTCTCACCGCGTTCGTCGTCGGCCGCGGGTACCGCCGGCGCGATGACGATTGGGCGCGCCCCCGAGAACGACATCGTCGTGTCCGACGTCCTGGCCTCGCGCCAGCACGCCACGTTGGTGCCGACGTCGCTGGGCCTGGAGATCCGGGACAACAGCATCAACGGGACCTTCGTCAACGGCACCCGGGTCGGCTCGGCAATCCTCAGCGACGACGACGTGGTCACCATCGGCAACGTCGACCTGGTGGTGCGTGACGGCACCCTGACCAAGCTGAGCGAGGCCGCGACGCGTTCCGGCGGCCTCGAGGTGCGCGATGTCAAGTATGTCGTCGACAACGGCAAACAACTGCTCGACAACATCTCGCTGACCGCCCGTCCGGGGACATTGACCGCCGTCATCGGCGGATCGGGCGCCGGGAAGAGCACGCTGGCCCGGCTGATCGCCGGCTACACCACGCCCAGCTCCGGGTCAGCCACGTTCGAGGGCCACAACATTCACGCCGAATACGCGTCCTTGCGCAGCAGGATCGGCATGGTGCCGCAGGACGACGTCGTGCACCGCCAGCTGACCGTGAACCAGGCGCTGGGCTATGCCGCCGAACTGCGGCTGCCACCCGATACCAGCAAAGCCGACCGCGCCAAGGTCGTCACGCAGGTGCTCGAGGAACTCGACCTGACCAAACACGCCGAAACCCGAGTCGACAAGCTGTCGGGCGGCCAGCGCAAACGCGCGTCGGTGGCGCTGGAACTGCTGACCGGTCCGTCGCTGCTGATCCTGGACGAGCCGACGTCGGGCCTGGACCCCGCGCTCGACCACCAGGTCATGATGATGCTGCGCCAGCTGGCCGACGCCGGTCGCGTGGTGATCGTGGTGACGCACATGCTGTCCTACCTCGAACTCTGCGACCAGCTGCTGTTGGTGGCGCCGGGCGGCAAGACGGCCTACTGCGGCCCGCCGGACCAGATCGGTCCCGCGATGGGCACCACCAACTGGGCCAAGATCTTCACCAAGGTGGGTGCCGATCCCGAGGAGGCCAACCGGCGCTTTCTGGAACGCAACGAGGCCCAGCGCCGGAAACCGTTGGCGGCCAAGGACGATGAGCCCGCAGAACTGGGCGAACCGGTCCATACCAGCGTGCGGCGCCAGATCTCGACGATCGCGCGCCGGCAGATCCGTCTGGTCGTCGCCGACCGCGCCTACTTCGTCTTCCTGGCACTGTTGCCGTTCATCCTGGGGTCGCTGTCGCTGACGGTTCCGGGCTCCAACGGATTCCGTTTGCCCGGGGCAAACGCGGGCACACCCGACGAAGCCGCCCAGATACTGGCCCTGCTGATGCCCGCCGCGGCGTTCATGGGCACCGCGCTGACGATCCGCGACCTGGTGGGTGAACGCGCCATCTTCCAGCGCGAGCAGGCCGTAGGGCTGTCCACGACCGCTTACCTGCTGGCCAAGACCGCGGTCTTTTGCGGGTTCGCGATCGTGCAGTCGGCGATCATCACCGCGATCGTGGTGATCGGCAAGAGCGCCCCGACGCGAGGCGGCCTGTTGCTGGGGCACGGCACGGTCGCGGCCACCGTCGAGCTGTTCGCGACCGTCGCGGCGACCTGCGTCGCGTCGGCCATTCTCGGCCTGGCGATTTCGTCGCTGGTCCGCTCCAGCGAGCAGATCATGCCGCTGTTCGTGGTGGCCGTGATGGCGCAGCTGGTCCTGTGCGGCGGCATGGTGCCGGTGACCGGTCGGCTCGGGCTCGATCAGCTGTCGTTCGTGATGCCGGCGCGCTGGGGTTACGCCGCGGCGGCCTCGACGGTCGATCTGCGGCACCTGGTGCCGGATTCGCTGCTCTCCCAGGACCGCTTCTGGCAGCACACCGTGAAAACCTGGCTGTTCGACATGGGCATGCTGGGCGCCCTGTCGTTGTGCTATCTCGCTTTCGTCCGGTGGAAGATCCGGCTGCGACGCTGACCGCCGCGATCCCGGTAAGGTAACGCCATCCACCCTCCGAAGCACGAAACGTTCGACCTGCGCGCCCGCACCAACACCGATCCCAAAGGCATTGTGCGGGCGGTCGACGAGTACGCGGTGCACCCCTGGGGGCTCTATATCGCTCGGCCGACTCCGGGCCGCGCCCAGTTCCACTACCTGGAATCGTGGCTGTTGCCGTCGCTGGGATTGCGCGCCACGGTGTTCCACTACAACCAGGGCCACGAGCGTGACCACGACTACTACCTGGATGTGGGCGAATATGTGCCCGGCCCGGACGTGTGGAGCTCCGAGGATCATTACCTCGATATCGAGGTGCGCACCGGCTCCGGCGCGGCGTTGGCCGATGTCGACGAGCTGCTCGATGCCGTCCGGCACGGGCTGTTGACTCCCGAGGTTGCCGACCAGGCGGTCCGTCGCGCCGTGCACGCCGTCGAGGGCCTGGCCCGGAACGGCTATGACCTGCAGCGCTGGCTGGCGGGCGACGGCATCGAACTCACCTGGCGCCAGCGGCACCAGTTTTCGCAGCGGGCGCCCGGGTAACTCTGCGGTATGCCTTTGAGTGAGTACCGACGTAAACGGCGTTTCCGGCGCAGCCCCGAACCACGCGGGCGGCTGGGGCGCCGGCGTGGTGCCGGCACGACCGAGCCGTCCTTCGTGATTCAGCACCACGCCGCCCGCAGCGACCACTACGACCTGCGCCTGGAGATCCAGGGCGTGCTCGTGTCCTGGGTGATCGCCAACGGGCCGTCGGCGAACCCCAGAGACCGGCGGCTGGCACGCCGGACCGAGGACCACCCGCTGGACTACGCGGAATTCGAAGGCGTGATCCCCGAGGGTGAGTACGGCGCCGGCCCGGTGATCGTCTGGGACCGAGGCAGCTACACCAACGAGACCGGACACCAGATGGCCGAGTGCCTGGATCGCGGCCATCTTTCGTTCCATTTGCGGGGCGAAAAGCTGACCGGCGGCTTCACCCTTACCAGGGTTCGGGACGGCGCGGACGAGACCTGGCTGCTGATCAAACGCAAAGACGAGGGCGCCGACCCTCGGCGCCAACCGGTGAAGAGTCAACCCGAATCGGTATTGTCCGGCCGCACGCTGGACGACCTGGACGAATCGTCATGACCGATCTCGCCGGCCTGCCCGACTCGGTACGCGAAGCACTGCGCGACGAGACGGTGCCGGACTGGCGAGCGCCCACGCTGGCCACCCTGACCGACAAGAGATTCTCCGACCCGAACTGGATCTTCGAGCGCAAGTTCGACGGGATGCGTTGCCTGGCGTTTCGCGACGGTGATCACATCCGGCTGCTATCACGAAATCGCCAGCCACTCAACGGAACCTACCCGGAGCTCGTCGACGCACTCACCGCGCAGCAAACCACCCGATTCGTGGTGGACGGTGAGGTCGTGGCGTTCCAGGGACGCCGCACCAGCTTCGCCAGGTTGCAGGGACGGCTGGGCATCACCGACCCAGACGTGGCCCGAGCGTCGCGAATCCGGGTCTACTACTACCTCTTCGACCTGCTGCACCTCGACGGCAAGTGCACCACCGAGCTGCCGCTGAAGTGGCGTAAACGCTTGTTGCGCGACGCGATCAGCTTCGGTGATCCGTTGCGCAACACCGCCCACCGCGTCGGCGCCGGCCTCGCTGCCTACCAAGCCGCGTGCCGGCGCGGTGACGAAGGAGTGATCGCCAAGCGGGCCGACTCCACCTACGAGAGCGGTCGCTCGAGGAATTGGCTGAAGTTCAAGTGCGTTCGCGACCAGGAATTCGTCGTCGGCGGCTACACGAGTCCAAGTGGTAGCCGAATCGCGTTGGGCGCGTTACTGATCGGCTACTACAACGACGGCGACCTCGTCTACGCGGGCAAAGTCGGGACCGGCTTCGACGAAGCTACGCTGCGCAGCCTGCATGAGAAGCTCGCCCCGATCGAGCAGGACACAGCGCCGTTCACCCGGGGTTTGGTGCGCCAAAACGGTGCCCGGTGGGTGCGTCCGGAGTTGGTGGCCCAGATCGGGTTTACTGAGTGGACGCGCGACGGCAAGCTGCGCCATCCGCGCTACCAGGGACTACGGACCGACAAGGACCCCGGCGATGTGGTACGGGAGACACACTGATGCCACGCATCGACGTCGAGATCACCCATCCGGATCGCGTCTTGTTCCCGGACGACAACATCACCAAGCAAGACCTGGCGGAATACTACGACAGCGTGGCCGCCACCATGCTCCCGCACCTCAAGGGCCGTGCCGTGACCGTGCAGAGGTTCCCCCGTGGGATCGGTGAAACGGGGTTCGTACAACAGGATTTCGCTGACACTCTGCCAGAGTGGATGCCCGGCGTCGAAGTCGCCAAGGAAGGCGGCACCCTGGTGCACCCACTGGTCGAACGCCCGGAAGCCCTGCGCTGGCTGGCCAACCAGAGCTGCATCACCCTGCACATCTGGCAGTCGCGGAAAGACCGGCTACACCATCCGGACCGATTAGTCTTCGACCTCGATCCGTCGGACACCGACTTCGCGGTGGTACGCGCGACCGCCCACGCGATGGCCGACGTGCTGGATGAGCTGGGACTGGCACGCTACGTGCAGACCACCGGATCGCGCGGACTGCACGTCGTGGTGCCGCTGCGACCCGAAGCCGACTTCGATACCGCTCGGCAATTTGCCCGAGACGTCGCCGAAGTTGTGGTGGCCGATGATGACGCACACCGCACGGCGGAAGCCCGAAAGGACAAGCGCGGCGACCGGGTGTACCTCGACATCATGCGAAATGCTTACGCGCAGACTGCTGTGGCGCCGTATTCGGTCCGAGTTCGCCCCACCGCCCCGGTGGCAACTCCGCTCGAGTGGGACGAACTGGACACTCGCGGCTTGCGAGCGGACCAGTTCACCATCCGCGACCTTCCCAAACGACTGGCCGACCAAGGCGATCCGTGGGCACACATGTACCGGCACGCCCGCTCACTGACTGGACCGCGAGAGCGGTTGGCGAAGCTGCTTGCCTGAACTCTGGGCATGAGCCTAACGGCTTTTCGCGACGTGCTCGGCGGCCGGCACGGTCAGTTGAAGCCGACACTGATGGACCAGTCGGTGATTGCCAGCCTGGGCAATCTGCTGACCGACGAAATCTGCTGGCGCGCCAGATTACGACCTACCCACCCGGTCGCCGAGCTCGCCGCCGACGAGGTGAAGCGCCTGCACACCGCGATGACCCAGGTGCTGCGCACCGCAGTCCGGCATGGCCGGGTGCCGGGGCTGCCTGGATGGCTCACGAGGGTGCGTGACGCACCGGATCCGGCTTGCCCGCGCTGCCGGACGCGCCTGCGCCGGCGCCGGGTGAGCGGCCGGATGTCGTTGTGGTGCCCGAACTGCCAGCGTTAGCGGCTGGGCGTAATCTCTGCAACTATGACCCCTCGTAAGCGCTGGTCTATGCCGGTGGTCGCGGTCACCGTCCTCGGCTCGCAGCTGGTCCCCGTAACGGCACATGCGGACCTGCACAACATCACCTACCGCGCCAGGATCGACGCCCTGACGACCGGCAGTCAGGCCACCTTCGTCACCAACGGCGGCCAGACCAACACCACGAACCTTCCGTCGATGCCGGGCAACGCGTTCGAGGCCAACACCGTGTTGCCCGACCCGGCCCAGGCCGGCCTGCGGATCGTGCTGCACTTCCCCTACGCAGCGAACGTGCACTGCGAGATCGACGTCGACGACAACGTTTTCGTTCAGGCCGACCAAATGGTCCGGCCGACACCCGGCAATTCCGACCCCAATAACGGTGCGCTGCAATGTGGAGCGCCGCTGCCGACGTAGCGGCTAAGGGCGCCAGCCGGTGAAATCCGCCCACTCCCAGGCCCGGCGGTAGGCGCCGGCGAACCATGGCTCCTTGGCCTCGACGTAGCTCGTCGTGTCGCCGTCGGCGGGCTTTTCGGCCTCGTGCTTGACGGCCAGGTAATCAGCCCGTTCCCCGGGGTTGGCGGCCAGCCAGTCGACGAACAACAACGCGAACTGCTGATTGGGCCAGCCGGCCACCCTGATGTGCACATTGGTGGGGCGCCCAGGATCAGCCGAAGCATGAATGCGCTTGCGCCACAATGTCGGATCGTCGCTGTGGTCGTAATCGCTGACCGTGCTGCGCGCATCGGCCTTGACGTCGTCCTGCTCGATATGCTCGATGCGCGGGTAACCAGCCGCCAGCAAGACGTCGGTGAGTTCATCGGCCACCGCGAGTGATTCAACGGTGATCTGGATGTCGATCACGTCCTTGGCATCGAACTCGGGCACCGCGGTCGATCCAATGTGGTCGACGCGCAACGCCTTATTGCCGCACGACACCGACAGCCGGTTGACGATGCGGCGCGCCTGGTCCGGCCAGGTCGGATCGGCCGGCACCACGCGTGCCGGTGCGCGGACGAACCGCCGCTCGGCCAGATTATGCGCGAACGGCACAATCCGGTCGTTCCACAACTCACGGGCCCGCTTGACCAAATCCTCTTGACTGCCGGAGTTATCCAGCCAAATGTCGGCAACGGCCTCACGCTGCTCGTCGTTGGCCTGAGCCGCGATCCGGGCGCGGGCATCGTCCTCGGACATGCCGCGCTGCTCGACCAGCCGGCGTACCCGTAGTTCCACATCGGCGTGCACGATGATCACCAACGGAAACAGCGGCGCCATACCGGATTCCACCAGCAGCGGAATGTCCTCGACGACGACCGAGTCCTTCGGCACCGAGGCGATAATCTCCTCGCGCCGCTTGCCCACCAGCGGATGAACGATCGAATTCAGCTTCTGGCGAGCCTCGTCGTCGGCAAAAGCCTTGGCGGCCAAGGCCGGACGATCCAACGATCCGTCCGGCTGCAGGATGTCTTCACCAAACGCCTCGACGAGCGACGCCAACCCCGGGGTGCCCGGCTGGACAACCTCCCGGGAGATGACGTCGCCGTCGACGATGATCCCACCGCATTCCGCGAACGTGGCGGACAGTGCCGATTTCCCGGCGCCGATGCCACCGGTCAACCCGATGCGCAGCATCGAGAGTTAGGCGTTGCCGGCGAGCTTTTCGCGCAGCGCGGCCAGCTGAGCGTCGCTGGCGAGCGAGCCGCCCGCCTCCTTCGGCGAGGACGCACCGTTGCCCGGCGCGTGATCGCTGTCGGCGTGCCCGGCGGCTTCGGCAGCGGCGAACTTCTCCATCTGCGCGGTGTGCATCTTGTGCCGGCGCTCGGCCTCGGCGTAGCGGGCCTCCCACTCGTTGCGCTGAGTGTCGAAGCCTTCGATCCACTCGTTGGTTTCGGAGTCGAAGCCCTCGGGGAAGATGTAGTTGCCCTGCTCGTCGTAGCTGTCGGCCATGCCGTACTTGGCGGGGTCGAACTCTTCGGTGTAGTCCTCGTTGGCCTGCTTGAGCGACAACGAAATTCGACGGCGCTCCAGGTCGATGTCGATGACCTTGACCATCGCGTCGTCGCCGACCGCGACCACCTGGTCGGGCACCTCGACGTGGCGCTCGGCCAACTCCGAGATGTGCACCAGACCTTCGATGCCCTCCTCGACACGCACGAACGCGCCGAACGGCACCAGCTTGGTCACCTTGCCGGGGACGATCTGCCCGATGGCATGGGTGCGGGCGAAGTGGCGCCACGGATCTTCCTGAGTCGCCTTGAGCGACAACGAAACCCGCTCGCGGTCCATGTCGACGTCGAGCACCTCGACGGTGACCTCGTCGCCAACCTGGACGACCTCGGACGGATGATCGATGTGCTTCCAAGACAATTCGGAAACGTGCACCAGACCGTCGACACCGCCGAGGTCGACGAAAGCGCCGAAGTTGACGATCGACGAGACCACACCCTTGCGGATGGTGCCCTTCTGCAGCTGGTTGAGGAACTCGCTGCGCACCTCGGACTGGGTCTGCTCCAGCCAGGCACGGCGGCTCAGCACCACGTTGTTGCGGTTCTTGTCCAGCTCGATGATCTTGGCTTCGATCTCCTTGCCGATGTACGGCTGCAGATCGCGCACCCGGCGCATCTCGACCAGCGAGGCGGGCAGGAAGCCGCGCAGGCCGATGTCGAGGATCAGGCCGCCCTTGACGACCTCGATGACGGTGCCCTTGACGGCCTCGTCCTTTTCCTTGAGCGCTTCGATGGTGCCCCAGGCGCGCTCGTACTGCGCGCGCTTCTTGGACAGGATCAGACGGCCTTCTTTGTCCTCTTTGGTGAGAACAAGGGCCTCTACCTCATCACCCACGGTAACGACCTCGTTGGGGTCGACATCGTGCTTGATGGAGAGTTCGCGGGCGGGGATGACCCCTTCGGTCTTGTAGCCGATATCGAGGAGCACCTCGTCCCGGTCCACTTTGACGATCGTGCCTTCGACGATGTCGCCATCGTTGAAGTACTTGATCGTTTTGTCTATTGCGGCGAGAAAGTCCTCGCTCGAGCCAATGTCGTTGACGGCTACTTGCGGCGAGGTGACGGCGGGACTCGGCATATTGTTGGGGTGCTCCGGACAGGTTGGGTCGTAGGGATAAAACTGGGATTTAACTGATAAGGCTACTCGACAGGGCACACGCTGGACAAACTCGGCCGGCGCGCCACGTCAGCCACGCCTAATATTCGACCCGCGGCATCTTTCGCGCAACCCCGAATTTGACGTCGATTGTTGTCATCGTGCCGGTCCCGAAAACTCGCCGGGCCTGCGGTAGGGAAGGCTCTGCGCCATTGGCCTTGTCAGAACTTGGCGATCAGCACCACTCCGCCCACCATGAGCACGCCGCCCAGGGCCCGCGGCAGCGTGAGCGGATGATGATCCAGCCGTAACCAGCCGAAATGGTCGAGAAGCAACGACATGATGAGCGCTGACGTGACGGTGAAGGCCATGAAGGTGCCGGCTCCGACCCGGTTGACCAGGGTGAGGCCGGCATAAACCTGGACCGCCCCGACCAGGCCACCGATCACGGCCCACCACGGCATCGACGCGATGTCCCGGGCGGTGGGCAGCGGTTTCGGCATCAGCAGGAACGCGGCGATGAAGAAAACGGTGATGACCGCGAACGAAATCGCCGACGCGAGCCACGGGTTGATCATGTGCTTGTAGAGCTGGCCGTTCATCGCGGCACCGCAAGTCTGAAGCGCACCACCCAGGATGATGAACGGGATGATCCAGGCGGCGTTCATGCCACTCCTTCTTCCAGTGAGCGCTTCTAGTGCGCGGCGGCGTCCCAGGAGCGGCCGTAGCCGACGGAAACCTCGAGCGGGACGTCCAGCGAGTAGGCGGAGCCCATCTTGCCGCGCGCCAGCTTCTCGACCTGGTCCCGCTCGCCGGGCGCGATTTCGAACAGCAATTCGTCGTGCACTTGCAACAACATCCGGGATTTGAGCCCGGCCTCTTTGATCGCCTTGTCGACCTCGATCATCGCCACCTTGATGATGTCGGCCGCGCTGCCCTGAATCGGCGCGTTGAGTGCCGCCCGTTCGGCGGCTTCGCGCACGTTGCGGTTACTGCTGTCCAGTTCGGGCAGGTAGCGCCGGCGGCCGAACACCGTGGAGGTATAGCCGTCCTTGCGGGCCTGCTCGACGACGTCGCGCAGGTAGTCGCGAATGCCGCCGAACCGGGCGAAGTATTGGTCCATCTGCTCTTTGGCTTCTTCGGTGGAGATCTTGAGCTGGGCGGCCAATCCGTAGGCGCTCAATCCGTAGGCCAACCCGTAAGACATCGCCTTGACCCGGCGGCGCAGCTCGGGGGTGACCTCCTCGATCGGCACCCCGAAGGCCCGAGAGGCCACGAACGAATGCAAATCTTCGCCGGTGTTGAACGCCTCGATCAGGCCTGCGTCCTGCGACAGATGCGCCATGATCCGCATCTCGATCTGGCTGTAGTCGGCGGTCATCAGCTCGGCATAGCGATCGCCGACCACGAACGCGTCGCGGATGCGCCGGCCCGCCTCGGTGCGGATCGGAATGTTCTGCAGATTCGGCTCGGTCGACGACAACCGGCCAGTCGCGGCGATGGTTTGGTTGAACGTGGTGTGGATACGCCCGTCGGAGGCCACCGAATTAAGCAGCCCGTCGACGGTGACCTTGAGCCGGGTGGCGTCCCGGTGGGTCAGCAGATGCTGCAGGAACGGATGGCCCGTCTTGTCGAACAGCGACTGCAGGGCGTCCGCGTCGGTGGTGTAGCCGGTCTTGGTGCGCTTGGTTTTCGGCATGCCCAGTTCGTCGAAAAGCACCGTCTGCAACTGTTTTGGCGAGCCCAGGTTGATCTGCTTGCCGATCACCTCGTAAGCCGCTTCGGCCGCGTCGCGGATCTGGTGCGCGAAATCGCTTTGCAGCTCGGACAGTTTCGGCAGATCCACCGCGATGCCGACGTGCTCGAGGCTGGCCAGCACGCGCTGCACCGGCAGCTCCATGCCCTCGAGCAGTGCGGTGGAGTTGATCCGGGCCAGCTCCTCGTCCAGCGCATCGGCCAGGTCCAGCACCGCCACGGCGCGCAGGAGCAGCGTCTGCACCGCCTGGTCGTCCACGCCCTCGGAATCGTCGAGAAGCGAAAGCTGTTGCTGCTCAGCCGTTTCGGCGCGCAGTTCGCGGCGCAGATAGCGCAGCGACAGATCGTCGAGGGAGAAGCTGCGCTGCCCGGGCCGCACCAGGTAGGCCGCCAGCGCCGTGTCGGAGGTGACGCCGGCCAGCGTCCAGCCCCGCCCGGCGAGGTCGTGCATCGCCAGCTTGGCTTCGTGCAGGGCCTTGGGCGGGCCGGGGTCGGCGAGCCAGGACGCCAGTGCCGCTTCGTCGTCGGGATCCAGCGCCGAGGTGTCGATGTAGCGGCCCTCGCCGTCGGAGGACACGATCGCCAGCGCGGTGGCGTCGGCGTCGTAGGCCAGGTGGGTGCCGACGACGGCCAGGCCGAACCGCTTGCCGGAGCTGTGTTCGGCCAGCCACACGGCCAGCTGACCGGGTTCGAGCGCGCCGCCGCGCACCTCGAATCCCTCGTCCACTTCGGGGTCCACCGAGGCCAGGGTTTCGAACAGCCGGTCGCGCAGAACCCGGAACTCGAGGTCGTCGAAAAGCCGGTGGATCTGGTCGCGATCCCACGGCAGCATCCGCAGCGTGTCCGGGGTTTGCGCCAGCGGCACGTCTTTGACGAGGTCGGTGAGCTCGCGGTTACGGATGACGTTGGCCAGGTGTGCCCGCAGCGCGTCGCCGACCTTGCCGCGCACCGAGTCGACGTTGTCGACCAGCCCCTGCAGCGACCCGTACTCGACGATCCATTTGGACGCGGTCTTCTCCCCCACGCCCGGGATGCCGGGCAGGTTGTCGCTGGGATCGCCACGCAGCGCGGCGAAGTCGGGGTACTGCGCGGGCGTCAGCCCGTACTTCTCGACGACCGCCTCCGGAGTGAAGCGGGTGAGCTCGCTCACGCCCTTGCGCGGATACAGCACCGTCACGTCGTCGCTGACCAGTTGCAGAGAATCACGGTCGCCGGTGACCACCAGGACCCGGTAGCCCTCGTTCTCCGCCTGGGTGGCCAGCGTCGCGATCAGGTCGTCGGCTTCGAATCCGGGCTCGGCGAGCACCGTGATGCCGAGTGCGCCCAGCACTTCCTTGGTGATGTCGATCTGGCCGCGGAATTCGTCGGGCGTCTCCGACCGGCCGGCCTTGTACTCCGGGTAGCGCTCCAGCCGGAACGTCTGACGCGAGACGTCGAAGGCCGCGGCGATGTGCGTCGGCGCCTCGTCGCGCAGCAAGTTGATCAGCATCGCGGTGAAGCCGTAGACCGCGTTGGTGGTCAGGCCGCCGCGGGTCTTGAAATTCTCCGCGGGCAGCGCGTAGAACGCCCGAAAAGCCAGCGAATTGCCGTCCAGCAACATCAGTGTCGGCTTGGTCTGTTCCTCAGTGGCGGCAGGCACGCTCTCACTCTAGGCATCCGCTGTGACGAGTCACCCGCCCCGGCGGAACTGCAACACGTTTCAGTTTTGTGTTTGAGCTGGGTAGTCTGGCCGAGTGCCAGAGGTCACCAGTACACAACCCGCGATCGACGGGTGGTTCGCCACCGCCTCGACTCCTGACGGGGCCGGACATCCCCATCTGATCGGCAGCAAGTGCCCAGCGTGCGGAACGTATGTCTTCCCGCCGCGAGAGAACAACTGCCCCAACCCGGCCTGCGCCAGCGACACCCTGGAGCCCGTCGCACTGTCGACCCGCGGAACGCTGTGGAGCTACACCGAAAACCGGTATCCGCCGCCCGCGCCGTACCCCGCTGCGGACCCCTTCGAGCCGTTCGCGATCGCCGCGGTGGAGCTGGCCGACGAGGGCATCATCGTGCTCGGCAAGGTGGTCGAGGGCACGCTGGCCGCCGACCTGAAGGTCGGCATGGAGATGGAGCTGACGACCATGCCGCTGTTCATCGACGACGACGGTGTCCAGCGCATCGTGCACGCGTGGAAGGTCGTGGAATGACTACTCCCGAACCGCTCTACATCCTCGGCGCCGGGATGCACCCCTGGGGCAAATGGGGCCGTGACTTCACCGAATACGGCGTCGTCGCCGCACGCGCGGCGCTGGCCGAGGCCGGTCTGGACTGGCAGCAGATCCAGCTGGTGGCCGGCGCCGACACCATCCGCAACGGTTACCCCGGCTTCATCGCCGGGTCGACGTTCGCGCAGAAGCTGGGCTGGAACGGCGTGCCGGTCAGCTCGAGCTATGCCGCCTGCGCCAGCGGTTCGCAGGCGCTGCAAAGCGCGCGGGCCCACATTCTGGCCGGGTTCTGCGACGTCGCGTTGGTGATCGGCGCCGACACCACGCCCAAGGGGGCGTTCGCGCCGGTCGGCGGCGAACGTAAAAACGACCCCGACTGGCAGCGCTTCCACCTGATCGGCGCGATGAACCCCGTGTACTTCGCCCTGCTGGCGCGCCGACGGATGGACCTGTACGGGGCGACGTCGGAGGACTTCGCCCAGGTGAAGGTCAAGAACTCGCAGCACGGCCTGCAAAACCCGAATGCCCGCTACCGCAAGGAGTCTTCGGTCGAGGACGTGCTGGCCAGTCCGGTGGTCTCCGACCCGCTGCGCCAGCTCGACATCTGCGCCACCTCCGACGGTGCCGCGGCGCTGATCGTGGCGAGCGCGGACTTCGCGCGCAAGCACCTCGGCTCGCTCGACGGTGTGCCCTCGGTGCGCGCTGTCAGCACGGTGACACCGCAGTACCCGCAGCATCTGCCCGAATTGCCGGACATCGCAACGGATTCCACCGCCGTGGTGCCCGGACCCGAGCGGGTGTTCAAGGATCAGATTCTCGACGCGGCCTACGCCGAAGCGGGTATCGGGCCCGAAGACGTGAGCCTGGCCGAGGTCTACGACCTGTCCACCGCGCTGGAACTCGACTGGTACGAGCACCTGGGGCTGTGCCCCAAGGGTGAGGCCGAGCAGCTGCTGCGCAGCGGCGCCACCGCCATCGGCGGTCGCGTGCCGGTCAACCCGTCCGGCGGGCTGGCCTGTTTCGGTGAGGCCATCCCGGCTCAGGCGATCGCCCAGGTCTGCGAGCTGACCTGGCAGCTGCGCGGCCAGGCAACCGGCCGGCAGGTGGAGAACGCCACGGTCGGCGTTACGGCGAATCAGGGCCTGTTCGGCCACGGTTCGTCGGTGATCGTGGCCCGTTAGGGCTCGTCAGCCCCATGCCCGTCTCGTCGGGTGTGCGTCCACGGTTTTCGGTGTGCGCTCACAGCGGGGTGTCGCGCATGTCGCCGCCCTGACCGCACACTCAACGCCGCAGCGGCACACTCGCCGCCGTCCCCGCACACGCGACGGCACCGGGGCCCTGAGCGGCTAGCCGGACTCCTCGTCGGACTCGCTGCCGAGTGTTTCCAGCACGACCTCGGCCACCCGCTTCATCGTGGTCCGCCGATCCATGGCGGCCCGCTGAATCCACTTGAACGCCTCGGGCTCGGTCATGCCCTGCTTGGACTGCAGCAGCCCCTTGGCGCGCTCGACGATCTTGCGTGTCTCCAGCCGATCCGACAGCGTCGCGACTTCGCGTTCCAGCTCGGTGATCTCGCCGAAGCGGCTGACGGCCAGCTCGATGGCCGGGATCAGGTCGCTGATCGTGAAGGGCTTCACCAGGTATGCCATCGCCCCGGCATCGCGCGCCCGTTCGACGAGGTCGCGCTGGCTGAACGCGGTCAGCACCACGATCGGCGCGATGCGTTTGCTGGCTATCTCGGACGCGGCGTCGATGCCGTCACGGCGCGGCATCTTCACATCCATGATCACGAGGTCGGGCTTATGGAGCTCGGCCAGCTCGACGGCTTCCTGGCCGTCACCGGCCTCGCCGACGATGTCGTAGCCCTCCTCTCGCAGCATCTCGGCCAAGTCCATACGGATCAGCGCTTCGTCTTCCGCGATCAGGACCCGGCGCCGCACAGCGGCGTCGGCGTCGGTCGTGGGGCCTGTCATGACGGACATTCTCTCGTGGATCGCGACAACCAGCGACATCGGGGGCGGTGAGAGCGGATGACGGCACCGATCCTCTATGGTGGGAGGCCGCAAAAGGTAAACACCACGTAGAGCCCTCGTATCCCAACTGGCAGAGGAAACGGATTCAAAACCCGTCCAGTGTGAGTTCGAATCTCACCGAGGGCACCACGCAGACCGGAGCCGGCGGCTCACCCCGTATCGTTCTTTTCTTTCACCTTCGCCCTCGGGAAGCGTCGGACAGCGCAAACGTCTGGTTAACACATGACTACCGCCTTGCTCCGACCGGCCGTATGCTTCCCGACATGGGGGCCGACCAGCTGAAAGTGTCTTCGGACCAGCGCCTAGAACGCGGAATTCACTGTGGAAGAAGACCTTTCGGTCACCGACAGGTACCACTACGCCGATCCGATGGAGCGGGCCGCCCGGCAAGCCGAGGCCGACGAGTGCCACAGTTATCCATCAGCGCGCCACCGCACTGCTGAATGCAGAAGCACAGGCGTCGGCACACCACCGCAATGATTCGGGGTAGATCGTAACCATGCTCAAGGATTGGTGGTTTGAGTACTGGTGGGTTGTAGCGTCGCTGGTATATGTCATTCTGCTAGCGATTACGGTCGTAGTTTTAAACCGCCGTGGGACAGCCGCGAGAACATGGCCCAAAATTTCGTTGGGAATCAACTGCGCGATAATTCTGCTAATTCCTTTAATGCACCGGCCCGGAAGCTACATCAGCGCGGCAGTCGTCGTGTTCAACCTTTTGCTCTTATTCCGGAGCTCCCTCAGACCTGAGTCATCGCCCGACCCGAGAATCGAAGGGCCACAGGGCCTTCGATTCGACCGACAGTGATGCCGGTCGTCATTTACAGGTAGTAAACCTCAACAGGTTACGGAGCGGGTTTCGGACATGCCCGCTGCGCTGGTGACAGGTAGCACCAAACCATAATGAAGAGTTGGCGGATTAAATATCGGCCAATTTTTCACCATCGTCATACTCCGTGATCATTGTGCTGATTCCGGCCATACGCCCGGCTGGCGAATATGTCCGGTCGACTCTATCGGCTCTCGCGATCGCGCTCGTTCACGGAGAAAACGCCAACAACCGATCACCCTCGCCAGAATCCTCCCGCGGAAATGCACGCACTCGCCGGGAGCGTGATCATCCGGTGTTCCCTCGGAACGGTGCCGGATTACCCGGATGACCGCGCTGAAGTAGACGCTGCGACTCAGCACGCGATGCCTACCGCTCGGCATGTTCGCGGGCGTGGCGGTGCTGCCGGCGGGCGATGCCGCGAGCTTGGCCTATTACTTCGCCGACTCAGACGGACCGCCTGATCGCGTTCGCGCAACGCCGCAATAACGCCGCCATCCCGAAAACAACACGGTTGGTTCGCGACACGTTTTCAGCGTGTTCAACAGACGTACAGTAAGCACGCTTTACCCCGTTCACTCAGAATGGAGTTCGTCGTGTCGCGTTTTAGCAAACTGTTCGTTGCCATCGTTATTGTGCTGACCCCGCTCACCACTTCGGGATGCGGAAGCTTCTGCATTCCCGGCGGATCCTGCATCAGCATTTAGGCTCGGCGCTATCCACCCCTGTCCGCAGGGGTGGATAGTCATTTCACGGGCCGCTAGTCGACAACTGAGACCGTTTGTACGCCAACATATTGGGTCATACCGCCGGTTACCGACGCCGACCTCAGTAATATTCGGGCGTGCCGTGACAAGCGGTGCCTTTTCGTGTGGGAGGTTGTGGCGTGGACCTGCGACGCGATCGCCAGGAACCGTTGGCGGACATCGTCATTGAATTGGACGACCCCACCGAATTGTTCGCCGTCGACCCGCGGGCTCTGCTATCCGGCGGGCACCGAATCGACAGCGGCATTGACGAACTCGTCGAATTACTACTGGCCCAAAAGAGGCATTCCCGTATCCAGCGCATCGTGCTCGACATCGCCGGAGAATGCTCGGAGCAAGAAGCCCAGAATCTGGTCGCGTCGGTCCGCCGCTACGGCGAGTTGTCCGTGCGTCGGGCCAACCGGCAGCATGACCTGATTTGGCGGCAGGGGATGCGGTCGCTGATCAGCGGCTCGGTGCTGTTCGTGGTCGGCATCGGGCTGTCGTACCTCTTCACCCGCCCGATGGTGGGTGAAGTCGCGAGCGAACTCCTCGGCAACGGCGTGTTCCTCGTGGTGGCCTGGGTCGGCCTGTGGTACCCGCTCGACGTGCTGTTCATCGCCCGGGAACAGGCCAAGCGCGAGGCCCGGGTATCGGCCACCATGGCGACCATGCCGGTCGTGGTCCAAACCCACGCCGGAGCGGTGCATGTCGCCCACCTGCCCGCGTTGCCGACGAAGCCGCCCAGTGGGCACCGATCGGGCCGCCTTCGTGACAAGCACATCCACTTGCGGGGCGCGCCGTCGACCGGGGCCCCCGGCCACAGTTAGCTCACCGCAGCGTTGGGGAATGTCCTGGCAAACGGTTACGCTCTTAACGTGGTGCCTAGGAAATGCGGGGCCCCGCCAAACTCCTCAGATGGCTCGGCGCGACCGGACTGCAAAGCGGCGGTGCGGGCCGAGAATCGCGCCCGCAAAGAGCACTACGCGGATAGCCACGACCGTCGCGCCCGGGTGCTCAACATCAACGCGATGATGGCGGTAGTCGTCAGCCTGCTCTTCGGGATCCTGGGCATCTGGGCCGGGACCTTTGCACAGCGAACCCAGGTGATCACTCTGATCGCCGCGATGATCTTCCTCACCGTCCCGTGGCTGCACCGTTTCGGGGAATTGGTTGCGCCGCTGACCTACATCGTCTCGGCGTATCTGGTCATCTTCGCTATCTGCTGGGAGGTCGGCACCGGCTCCGGCGTCCAGTACTACTACATCGCCAACGCGAGCCTGGTGGTGTTGCAGCTCGGCATCGAACGAATCGGATTGGCCGCCCTGCTGGCAGGCATCGGTGCGGGGCTGGTGATCACCCTGCAGTTCCTGGTCCCCCGCTCGACCGGGCTCGAGCAGCCCTGGGCCGAGCGGACGAGCTTTGTCATCACGACGGTCTCGGCCTGCACCATGGCGGTGGTGACGGTGTGGTTCGCGCTGCGCGACACCAAGCGCGCCGAAGCCGTCATGGAGTCGGAGTACGAACGATCGGAAGCCTTGTTGGCCAACATGTTGCCGGCCAGCGTCGCCAACCGGCTCAAAGAACCCGAGCGCGACGTGATCGCCGACCGATACGAAGAGGCCTCGGTGCTGTTCGCCGATATGGTCGGCTTCACCGAGCGCGCCAGCTCGACCGCGCCCTGCGACCTCGTCAAGTTCCTCGACCGCGTCTACGGCGCTTTCGACGAACTGGTGGACAAGCACGGGCTGGAGAAAATCAAAGTCAGCGGGGACTCCTACATGGTCGTGAGCGGAGTTCCGAGGCCCCGGCCCGACCACGTGCAAGCATTGGCCGACTTTGCCCTCGACATGGTCGCAACTGCCTCGGAAATCAAAGACGCGCAAGGACTTTCGGTGCCGCTACGAGTGGGCTTCGCTGCGGGCACTGTGGTCGCGGGCGTGGTGGGATCGCGACGCTTCTTCTACGACGTGTGGGGCGACGCGGTCAATGTCGCGGCCCGGATGGAAGCGACGGACTCGGTGGGACAGATTCAAGTGCCCGAGGACGTGTACGAGCGCCTGAAGGACGAGTTCGTGTTGCGCGAGCGCGGCCGCATCGAGGTCAAAGGTAAAGGCGTGATGCACACCTGGTACCTGATCGGCCGCAAGCCGGCCGCTACCGTACCCGGTGAAATGGCCGCCGAGGAACCGCGAACGACGCACGGCGCCACGGTCTAAAGCCCCTATTTTCGGCTGCGCGGTTGTGTCACAGTGAGGCTATGCAGCCCACTGAAGTTCCAACCATGTTGCCGCATCTGTGGAAATCCACGCTGGTATCGGGAATCCTGACGCTGATCCTCGGTGCCCTGGTGCTGGCGTGGCCGGGAATCTCGGTCCTGGCCGCCGCGATCGCCTTCGGTTTCTATCTGCTGATTACCGGTGTCGCGCAAGTCGTATTCGCTTTCAGCCTGCATGTTTCGGCGGGCAGTCGCATCCTGCTGTTCGTCAGTGGCGCGGCATCGTTGATCCTGGCCGTGCTGGCATTTCGCCACTTCGGCCAGGGATACGCGGTCCTGTTGCTGGCCATCTGGATTGGCATCGGATTCGTCTTCCGTGGGGTTGCCACAACGGTTTCCGCGATCAGCGACCCCACCCTCCCGGGACGCGGCTGGTCGATTTTCGTGGGCGCGATCACACTGATCGCCGGCGTTGTCGTGCTGGCCTCCCCGTTCGCATCGATCATCACCCTCGCGATCGTTGTCGGCATTTGGCTGGCCGTCATCGGCGTCTTCGAAGTGATCGCGTCGTTCGGAATCCGCAAGGCCTCCAAAGAACTCGGGAATGGCGTCAGAAGCGCCTAACTACTACACTGCGTCGTAGAACGTTGCAGTCACGGGAGATGACGGATGAATGTCGTCGACATTTCGCGGTGGCAGTTCGGTATCACCACCGTCTACCACTTCATCTTTGTGCCGCTCACGATCGGCCTGGCCCCATTGGTCGCCGTCATGCAGACCGTCTGGGTGGCCACCGGTAATACGGCCTGGTATCGCCTGACCAAGTTCTTCGGCAAGCTGCTCTTGATCAACTTCGCGATCGGGGTGGCGACCGGGATCGTGCAGGAGTTTCAGTTCGGCATGAACTGGAGCGAATACTCGCGATTCGTCGGCGACATCTTCGGCGCCCCACTCGCGATGGAAGGCTTGGCCGCCTTCTTCTTCGAATCCACCTTCTTGGGCTTGTGGATCTTCGGCTGGAGCAGGTTGCCGCGACTGGTGCACCTGGCCTGCATCTGGATCGTCGCGATCGCCGTCAACGTGTCCGCGTTCTTCATCATCTCGGCGAATTCGTTCATGCAGCATCCGGTGGGGGCGCACTACAACCCGGCGACCAAGCGCGCCGAGTTGGACAGCATCGGGGCGTTCCTCAGCAATAACACTGCCCGCGCGGCCTTTTCACACGCGGTCAACGGCTCGCTGCTAACCGCCGGCACCTTCGTCGCCGCGGTGAGCGCCTGGTGGCTGATCCGCGCACAAAAGTCGGGCAATGTGGATCTCGGCACCGTGTTTCGCCCGGCGGCGATCCTCGGGTGTTGGGTGGCACTGTTCGCCACCGTCGGGTTGTTCTTCACCGGCGACCAGCAGGGCAAGTTGATGTTCCAGCAGCAGCCGATGAAGATGGCGTCGGCGGAATCGTTGTGCAACACCGAAACCGATCCGGACTTCTCGATCTTGACCGTTGGCTCGCACAACAATTGCGACAGCATCACCCGCGTGATCCAGGTGCCCTACGTATTGCCGTTCCTCGCCGAGAGCAAATTCACCGGTGTGACACTGCAGGGCGTACGTAACATCCAGCAGGATTCTCAACGCAAGTTCGGGCCAAACGACTACCGGCCGAACCTATTCGTCACCTATTGGTCGTTTCGCATGATGATCGGCTTGATGGCGATTCCGGTGCTGTTCGCGCTGGCCACCTTATGGCTGACCCGTGGTGGCCGCACCCCGGCCCAGTCGTGGTACTCCTGGTTCGCGCTACTGACCATCCCCACGCCGTTCCTGGCCAACAGCGCCGGATGGGTGTTCACCGAAATGGGCCGCCGGCCATGGATTGTGGTGCCCAATCCGACCGGCGACCAGCAGGTCCGTCTGACGGTCGGCCAAGGCGTATCGGATCACCCGGCCGGCATGGTCGTCACCTCGTTGGTGATATTCACCCTTGTCTACGCGGTGCTTGCGGTCATCTGGTTCTGGCTGCTGAAGCGTTACGTCGCCGAGGGGCCGTTGGAACACGATGCGGAACCCGCACCGCCGAAAACACCCGGCGATGACGAAGTGGCCCCGCTGTCGTTCGCCTACTGACTGGGAAGGAGTTGACCAATGGCGCTGCAAGAGTTGTGGTTCGGCATCATCGCCGTACTGTTCCTGGGCTTCTTCATCCTGGAGGGCTTCGACTTCGGGGTGGGAATGCTGATGGAGCCGTTCGCTCGGGTAAGCAGCGGCGATCCGGAAGTCCACCGGCGCACGGCACTGAACACGATCGGCCCGGTGTGGGACGGCAACGAGGTCTGGTTGCTCACCGCCGGCGCCGGGATGTTCGCGGCGTTTCCCGGTTGGTACGCGACGGTGTTCTCCACGCTGTACCTTCCGTTGTTGGCAATCCTGTTCGGCATGATCGTGCGTGCCGTGGCGATCGAGTGGCGCGGCAAGGTCGACGACACAAAATGGCGTGCCCTGGCCGATTTCGGGATTGCGGCCGGGTCCTGGCTGCCCGCGGTGCTCTGGGGTGTGGCGTTCGCCATCCTGGTGCGCGGGCTACCGGTGGACGCCAACGGCCACGTCCAGCTCTCCATCGGCGACGTGCTCAACGCCTACACACTGCTGGGCGGGCTGGCCACCGCCGGGCTGTTTTTGTTCTACGGCGCGGTGTTCGTCGCGTTGAAGACGGCGGGCGCGATCCGCGACGACGCGCACCGATTCGCCAAGCAGCTGTCACTACCGGTCACGGGACTCGTTGGCGCCTTCGGACTTTGGACGCAGCTGGCGTACGGCAAGGACTGGACCTGGCTGGTGCTGGCGGTGGCGGTCGTCGCACAGCTTGCCGCAGTCGCGCTGGTGTGGCGCCGTAAGTCCGACGGCTGGGCGTTCGTCAGCACCGCACTGGTTGTTACGGCCGTGGTGATTCTGTTGTTCGGCGTGCTGTATCCCGATTTGGTGCCCTCCACGCTGAACAAGCAGTGGAGCCTGACGATCTACAACGCGTCGTCGACGCCCTACACCCTCAAGATCATGACCTGGGTGACCGCATTCTTCGCCCCGCTGACGGTCGCGTACCAGGCCTGGACGTATTGGGTTTTCCGGCAACGGATCTCGACTGACCGGATACCTGCGTCGATCGGGCTGGCAAGGCGTCCGTCCTGAGCACCCGCAACTCCCGGGCGCCCCTGGACCCGCGACTGTGGCGGGCATCGAGTGCGTTGCGTCGCTACCTGGCTGCCACGGTGAGCTGCGGAGTGGTGATCTCTGGCTGCGCGATCGGCTCGGCGATCGTGTTGGCCGGCATCGTCGCGACAGTCATCACCGATCCTTCTGCTCGTGGTCTGCGGGGCTGGCTGGGCCCGCTGTCGGTTCTGTTGGCGCTGTGGGTCGTTCGCACGGTGACGCAGTGGTTGCAGGCGCGCCTGGGCCAGCGCGGCGCCAGCGCGGTGATCGCCGATCTCAACGATCAGGTGTTGACGGCGGTCACCGCCCGGCAACCCCACGAACTCGACGCGCAGCGAGACGCGGCCGCGGTTGTGGTAACCCGGGGCCTGGACGGCTTACGTCCCTACTTCACCGGTTATGTGCCCACATTGCTGCTTGCCGCGATCCTGACTCCGGCGACCGTGGCCGTGATCGCGCTCTATGACCTGAAATCGACGGTGATCGTGGCGATCACGCTGCCGCTGATACCGATTTTCATGGTGTTGATCGGGCTCGCGACAGCGGAGCGATCAGCGGCCGCGCTGGCCGCCATGACCACGCTGCAGGGCCGGCTGCTGGACCTGATCGCGGGTATCCCGACGCTGCGAGCGTTAGGTCGCGCTTCGGGCCCCGAGTATCGAATCGCCGAACTCGCTGCGGCTCATCGCCGCTCCGCAATGGCGACGCTGCGCATCGCATTCCTGTCGGCGCTGGTGCTCGAACTGCTGGCCACCCTGGGCGTCGCGCTGATCGCGGTCGCCATCGGTCTGCGCCTGGTGGCCGGCGAGATGACCCTGACCACCGGATTGACCGTGCTGCTGCTGGCACCCGACGTTTACTGGCCGCTGCGCCGCATCGGCGTGGAATTCCACGCCGCTCAAGACGGCCGGACCGCGGCCGACGAGGCGTTCGCGCTGATCGGCGACCACCCCGCGGCCGCACAGCGCAACCGAACGGTCGTCGCGGGCGGCACAGAGATCCGGCTCGAGCAGCTCAGTGTCGCCGGCCGCGACGGCAATTCGCCGTGCGAGTTGACGGCGGTGATCCCGCCGGGCCGGGTGACGGTGCTCACCGGCCGCAACGGCGCCGGGAAGAGCACCACGCTGCAGGCGATCGCGGGGCTCACGGTGCCGTCATCCGGCCGGGTCACCGTCGACGGGGTCGACGTCGCGGAGTTGGAGCGCAGCGCGTGGTGGCGGCAACTGTCCTGGCTACCGCAGCGCCCGGTGCTGATCCCCGGCACGGTCCGCGATAACCTGGCCTTGTTCGGCGAGTTGCCACACCCCGAACATGCTTGTGCTGCAGCAGGATTCGATTCGGTGCTGGCCGAGCTGCCGGACGGGCTGGATACTGTGCTGGGACGCGACGGCGCCGGGCTGTCGCTGGGACAGCGCCAGCGGCTCGGCTTGGCCCGCGCGTTCGGTTCGCCGGCCCCGGTGCTGCTGCTCGATGAGCCCACCGCCCACTTGGACGCCGACACCGAGCAGCGGGTGCTGCGGGCCATTGTGCAGCGGGCCCGCGCAGGGTCGACCGTCGTAGTCGTCGGCCACCGGCAGCCCGTCGTGGCGATCGGTGACCATGTGGTCGAGGTGGTTTCGGACGGCAAGGTGCATTGTGCGCGAGTCTGATCCGCTCGTTGCGGCGTCGAGCCTGTTGCGGCCGCGGCTGCCCCGCATCCTGGCCGCCATCGCGTTGGGAGTGCTGTCGCTGGGCAGCGCGCTGGCCTTGGCCGGAGTCTCGGCGTGGCTCATCACGCGGGCCTGGCAGATGCCGCCCATCCTCGATTTGTCCGTCGCGGTCGTCGCGGTGCGCTTGTTGGCGATCTCGCGCGGCGTGCTGCACTACTGTGAGCGACTGGTCACTCACGACACCGCGCTGCGCGCGGCCGGCACCGCGCGATCGCAGATCTATCACCGGCTGACGCACGGGCCGGCGGCGGTGGCCGTCCGGCTGCACAGCGGTGAGCTGGTGGCACGCGTCGGGGCCGATGTCGACGAACTCTCCGACGTCCTGGTGCGCGCCCTGATCCCGATCGGCGTCGCATCGGTGTTGGCGGTGGCGGCAACGGTCGCGGTCGCGGTGATCTCACCGGCGGCCGGCACGGTGCTGGCAATCTGCCTCCTGATCGCCGGCGTGCTGGCTCCCCTGCTGGCGGGCAGGGCGGCCGCCACGCAGGAAGAGGTTGCCCGCCAATATCATTCCGAGCGCGACACGGCGGCGATGATCGCCCTCGAGCACGCGCCCGAGCTTCGCGTCGCCGGCGCCCTGCCGGGCGTCATCGCAGAATCGCATTGTCGCCAGCTCCGCTGGAGTGATGCGCTGGACGCGGCCGCCAGGCCGGCCGCCCTGGCCGAGGCCATGCCGACCGCCGCGGTCGCAGCCAGCGTGCTCGGCGCGGTCGTCGCCGGCATCGGGCTCGCACCCGCGGTCGCACCAACCACCTTGGCGGTGTTGATGTTGTTGCCGCTGTCCGCATTCGAGGCGATGACTCCCCTACCCGGAGCCGCTATTCAGTTGACGCGTTCACGGATCGCTGCGCGCCGTCTGCTCGACCTGGCGCCACCGGTCCACAAGGCCGAACCCGAATCCCCTGCTCCGAAACCAATACCACTCGGCACCGCGAGGTTAGCGGCCGACGTGCGATCCGGCCACACGCAGGCGTTGTCACACCGGGTGACCCTCGACCTCGAGCCGGGCGCGCGGTTGGCCGTCACTGGTGCCAGTGGCGCCGGGAAGACGACGCTGCTGATGACACTGGCTGGGCTGGTGCCGCCACTGCACGGCCACGCGATGTTGAACGGAACCGACGTGAGTCGATTCGACGAACACGAATTGCCCAGCGCAGTCTGCTTTTTCGCCGAGGACGCGCATGTCTTTGCCACCACCGTTCGAGACAACCTCTTGGTCGCCCGCGGCGACTGCGGCGACGACGAACTGGAGGCAGCACTGGGCGCGGTTGGCCTGGGTGACTGGCTGGCGAGTCTGCCCGAGGGGCTGTCGACGGTGCTGACCGGCGGCGCACACGCGGTGTCGGCGGGTCAGCGCAGGCGGCTGCTGCTGGCCCGGGCGATGCTGTCGCCGGCCCGCATTCTGTTGCTCGACGAGCCCACCGAACATCTCGACGCGGCCGACGCCGAGCAGATCCTGCTCGATCTGCTGGGCCCGTCGAACGGGCTGATGAGCAGTGAGCGGACGGTGGTGGTGGCCACTCATCACCTGCCCACGGCAGTGGACTGTCCCGAGCTGCACATCGGTTGAGGCCCGGTACTCAGAGATGGCGCCGGCGTGGCGTGAATTCCAGTGTCAGCAAGACGAATACCAGCGGCACCAGCTGTGTCAGTGATATCAGCGCATAACGCCGGGCATCCAGCGCGTGGAACTTGTGCACATACCGATACAACGACTCAAGAGCGATCAACGGGTCGAGCAGATGGATCAACCGGTAGAACACCTGCTGCACTCGGCCGCGATTCTTATCGTCGAAGATCTCTGGGAACGCGGCAAAGGAGAGCGAAACACGTTGTGCGCCAGCCTCTTTACCGGCCATGATCATGTCGGCGCTGAGGCGCTCGTCGATCCCGTTGGGTGCACCGCGGCGACGCCATGGCACGTCCATGGTGATGTCGCTGCCGCCCCCGGCCGTCGCGTATCGATGAAAGCCCTGCGCGCGCCCGTCGGCGTCCCTGGCGATGATCAGTTGTATCCCGGGGAATCGGCCCTCCAGCACGCCATCGAGGTTCATGTAGAACCCTCGGTCGGCATGCGCCCCGCTGGGCGATGCGCGCACCACGTCGATCAATTCGGCGCGCAACCGGTCGTCGAGTTCCTGCTCCGCAACGATTTCCGTGGTGATGCCGGCGTTGTGAGTGCGCTTCACCGCCTGACGCAAGTTGCGAAACTTGCGGCCGACCATGTCGAAACCGGCCACGTCGACGACGACGTCGCGACCGATCGGCACCGCTCGCAGCGATTGCTTGACCACCGCTCGGTCGCTCCACAGCGCGAGCCGGCGTTCGCTACACCCCACTACCGCGATGCGCCAGCCGTGGGCGTGACACATCGCGGCGAAATCGGCGATCAGTTCCGGGAATAGGGTCTCGTCGCCGATCGGGTCCCCACCCACTACCGCAAACCCCATCCGGGTCCGGTAGGCCAGCGCGGCGGTGCCGTCGGCGGTGAAGTGGTAGCTCTTGCCCGTTTGCATCGCAAACGGTGCCAGCGGGTCGTCGGTGGTGGCGTTGATCAAAGCCCAAGCCCGCGCTAGATTTTCGGGTTGCGGATGAGATGCGGTGGGCCACATCAACACCAGCCCCGAGGCGGCGATCAGCACGTCGCCAATCAGGTCGAACCCCAACACATGTGAGCCCAGGCCCGCCACCACGCACAGCGCGGCTACTGCCGCATGCATTGTCGTCACGGGGCGGCCCAGGAAAATGCCGCGGGCGATCAACGCCACCGCGGCCAGTACCGTCAACGACCAGCCCAGCCGATCGGAGTAATGCCATTGCGGCTGATAGCGGTGATGGGCGACGATCGCTACCAGCCAGCACCCGGCGCACAACAGGGCCAAGGCGCCGATACAGCGCGCTGCGAGCGAATCGACGTGCACCACAACACGTTCGCGCGCGCGCAGGGTGGGGAGAAGATCTGCTGACGAGCCGTTCATACTTCACCTCCCGATGGGCGTAGCGCTTGTCCCATCGAATACCCGGCTCATCCGAAGTTACGCTCGATTGCCGCCCCGCAGAACCGAAATCGAACGAGCGTCCGGTAACTATTCGATAACCGTTATCGGTGAGACGGCGGAAAGTACTTCAGCACACCTTCTTGCGCGACGGTGGCGACGATGTGGCCGGAACGATCGAAGAAATGGCCGGTGCCCAGCCCGCGCGAATCCGCGGCCACCGGCGACGACGTCGAATACAGCACCCAATCGTTGAAGTCGACCTGCCGGTGAAACCACACCGAATGATTGGCCGACGCGGCGAAGATGCGGTCGAAGCCCCAGGACAACCCGTGGGTGGTGATGACCGAGTCCAGCACCGTGGTGTCCGAGGAGTACACCATCGTCGCGGTGTGCAGCACGGGATCGTCGGGCACCACGCCCAACGCCTTGAGCCACACCCGGTTGTGCGGCAGCCGCTCACCCTTGTCCCGCATCACCCACGCGGGATCGTTGGTGTAGCGCCATTCGATCGGCTGCAGCGCGTTCACGAAGTGCGGGACGGTCTTTTCGTAGCCGCGCAACAGGTCGCCGAGTGGTGGCTGCGCGTCTGCCGCCCCGACTTCGGGTGGTTGGACCGCATGCTCTAGACCGGGACCCCCGGACATATAGGTGATCATCGCTGAGGACAACAACATCCCGTCCTGTACCGCGTCGACGCGCCGGTTGGCGAAGCGCCGCTCGTCGCGCAGCCGGGAGACGTGGAATTCGATGTCCTTGCCGGTGTTGCCGCCGTTGATGAAATGCACCGAGAGCGCACTGGGCGGCAAGTCGGGCCGGACCAGGCTGCGGCTGCCGGCGACGAACGACTGCGCCATGAGCTGCCCGCCGAAGGTCCGCATCGGGTTCTTGCTGGGATGCGACCCGACGAACAGGTCGTCGCCCGCGCGATGGAGGTCCAGGACCGCCAGCAGTTCTTGGAAATCAGACGAGGAATCGGTATTCGGCTGATCGCCGGCCGGCACGGGCTCTCCTTGCGCTTAGAGGTCGTCCTCCCCGATCCGGTGGACGTGGATCAGGTTGGTGGACCCTACTGTGCCAGGTGGAGCACCGGCGACGATCACCACCAGGTCTCCCCGCTTGTATCGGCCCAGCTCGAGCAGCGATTTGTCGGCCTGACGGATCATCTCGTCGGTGGAATCCATGATGGGGACGATGAATGTCTCGGTGCCCCACGTCATGGCCAGCTGGCTGCGCACCTCGGGCCACGCGGTGAACGCGAGCAGCGGCAGCGGCGTGTGCAGGCGTGCCAGCCGCTTCACGGTGTCGCCGGACTGGGTGAACGCGACCAGCGCCTTGGCGTCGAGCCGCTCGCCGATGTCGCGGGCGGCATACGAGATCACCCCGCGTTTGGTGCGCGGCACGTGGGTCAGCGGCGGCGCGGCCGTGGAGTTGTCCTCGACCGCGGTCACGATGCGGGCCATGGTGCGGACCGCGGCCAGCGGGTACTTCCCGACCGAGGTCTCCCCGGACAGCATCACCGCGTCGGCGCCGTCGAGCACGGCGTTGGCGACGTCGGAGGCCTCGGCGCGGGTGGGCCGGGAGCTCTCGATCATCGACTCGAGCATCTGGGTGGCGACAATGACGGGCTTGGCGTTCTCGCGGGCCATCTGAATGGCCCGCTTCTGCACCAGCGGAACCTCTTCCAGCGGAAGCTCGACACCGAGGTCGCCGCGCGCCACCATGATGCCGTCGAAGGCCAGCACGATCGCTTCGAGATTGTCGACGGCCTCCGGCTTCTCCAGTTTGGCGATCACCGGCACCCGCCGGCCGATCCGATCCATCACCTCGTGCACCAATTCGACATCCGATGGCGAACGCACGAACGACAGCGCGATCAGGTCGACGCCCAGGTCCAGCGCGAAGGTGAGATCGTCGATGTCCTTGTCCGACAAGGCCGGCGCGGACACGTTCATCCCGGGCAGCGACATGCCCTTGTTGTTGCTGACCGGACCGCCCTCGACCACCGTGCAGACGACGTCGTCGCCGTCGATGGCCTCGACGACCAGTCCGACCTTGCCATCATCGACCAGGACCCGGTCGCCGACCGCGGCGTCCTTGGACAACGTCTTGTAGGTGGTCGATACCCGGTCGTGGGTTCCTTCGCAGTTTTCGACCGTGATGCGGATCGTTTCGCCGTCGGCCCAGTAGGTCGAGCCGGTGGCGAAGCGCCCGAGCCTGATCTTCGGGCCTTGCAGGTCGGCGAGCACACCGACGGCGCGCCCCGTGGCATCCGAAGCGGCACGTACCCGCTCGTATGCGGCCTTGTGGTCGGCATAGTCGCCGTGGCTGAAGTTCATTCGGGCGACGTCCATTCCGGCCTCCACCAGCGCCAGAGTCAACTCGTCCGATTGGGTTGCAGGGCCAAGGGTGCAGACGATCTTCCCGCGTCTACTCACGCCGATCAGCTTAGTCGTGCCGTCGGCTGTCGGGGTGACCCAAAGGTCGCCGCGGGTTGAGCCACCGAAGAATGGTCATGACGGGTTAACCCGCGATTTTGCGGCCGACTACCCGCTGAGCATGGTGGGGACCAGCGGAAACCCCGGCATATTGCGCAGCACCGTCCACGCGATCGCCGCGACCGTGATCGTGATCACCGCCGGTATCGGCAGTGCCCGCCGGCCCTGCCGCCATCGCACCAGCAGCCAGACGGCCAAGACCGGCAGGCCGACGAGCGCGAAAACGTTGTCGTAGATGCTGGCCGCCAGGTGGCCGTGCAGCAGGTCATGCGTCATGCGAAGCCCGCCGCAGAAGGGGCAGTTCCAGCCGGTGAGCCACTTGAACGGGCAGAGCGGGTAAGCCGAGTTCGCGTTGTGCGGGTCGACGGACCCGACATAGCCGAGTGCCCCGGCGAACAGGACGCCGGTACCGGCAGCGATGTAGCGGCCGTGGCGGTGACGGTGATCTCCCGTGCCGGAGGCCGAGTCAGGTTCCATCACGCAGTGGCCGGCCCTGCGGATCGTTGACCTTATCGGTCAGGATCAGGACCGCGTCGATGATGCTCCAGATCAAACCGATGCCACACAAGCCCAGCAACAGTTGTGCCACACCCAGGCCGGTATCGCCGATATAGAAGCGGCCGATGCCGCCGATGCCGACCAGGCTGAGCAGCTGCAGCAGACCGGCGATGGTTTTCGACTTGTCCGAGTACGGCAGGCCCGTCACCGGGTGACGGCCGTAGGGTGCCGACGGGTCGTATCCGACAGCCCCGGGATACGGCTGGTATTGCGGGTACGGCGGTGGATATCCCGACGGCTGCGGAGGTGGTGCGCCGGGGTCCGGGGCACTGCCCCACGACGGTTCGGTCACGGTGTTCAGCATGCCAGATGAACTGGGTGTACCCCAGCCTCGACGAGTCCTTCGCTAGCTGCCGGTACGGGGGGTGCGGCGGCGCAGCGTCCAGCGGCGCCGAGTTTGCTGGTCGTCCGCAGTGGGCGTGGTCTCCGATGCGGGCTGCTCAGCTGCGGGTTCCTCGGATTTCTCGTCGAGGGGCAAGGGTGACTCCGGCTCGCTCTCGGCGGTTTCCGCCGCTTCTCCAGCACCCTCTTCCAGATCGCCGGCCTGCGCCTCGGGCGCGTCTTCTGCCCTCTCTTCGGCTTCGGGCTCCTGCGGCTCAGCGCCTTCCGGCTCCTGCGCCTGCGCTATTGCCTCTTCCACCGCCGGCTCGTCGGCTTGAGGCTGCTCCCCCTCGGGCTCCTCGACCTGCGCCTCTTCGACCTGCGCCTCAGGTACCTCAGCCTCGGACGCTTGCGCCTCTGCGCCTTCCGGTTCCGCAGCCTCTGCCTCTCCGACTTCCGGCTCATCGGCTTCGACGGCCTCGGCTTCGTCCGCCTTCGCCTCTTCAGGCTCTTCGGCTTCGGGCTCCTCGGCCTCCGCCGCCTCTGCCCGCGGCTTCTCGCCTTCCGGCTCCTCGAGCGTCGCCGTTTCAACCGACTCCGCCGGGCCGGCGTCGTCGTCCGCGCTGGCCGCACTCGCCACCACGGTCGAAGCCGCGGCGACACCGGCGAGTTCCTCCGTCGGTTCGACTTCGGGCTTGGATTCGTCGTCCTCCGGCTGCACCTTACCGCGCAAACTCTCGGGATCCTCGCGGCCCTTCGGCGCCAAAACGATGTAGACGACGGCGCCGATGAACACGAAAGTCGATGTAAACGAGTTGATCCGGATACCGGCGATGTGGGTGGCGGTGTCGTCACGCAGCAGCTCAACCCAGAAGCGCCCGACGCAGTAGAGCGCGACGTAGGCGGCAAAGAGCCGTCCGTGACCGATGGCGTAACGCCGGTCGATGTAGATCAGGATGACGAAAACCAGTACGTTCCAGAGCAATTCATACAGAAACGTCGGCTGCACGACGACCGCGAGCTGTCCGGTCGACACGCCGTCGAGCGAATGCGGGTCGATGTATCCCGAAGGATCGCGGCGATAGAAGATTTCCAGGCCCCACGGCAGCGTGGTCTCCCGGCCGTAAAGCTCCTGATTGAAGTAGTTCCCGAGCCGACCGATCGCCTGCGCCAAGATGATGCCCGGCGCGACCGAATCAAGGAAGGCCGGCAACGGAATTCCGAGCCGCCGGCAACCGATCCATGCTCCGAACACACCGAGCGCCACGGCGCCCCAGATGCCCAGCCCGCCGTCCCAGATGCGGAACGCGGCGCCGAACCCGGCACCGCCCGGGCCCCAATACGTTCGCCAATCGGTGGCCAGGTGATACAGCCGGCCGCCGATCAAACCGAACGGCACCACCCACAGCGCGATGTCGTAGATCACCCCGCGCTGTCCGCCGCGGGCTGCCCAGCGCCGATCGCCGATAATCAGCGCGACCACGATCCCGGTGATGATGAACAGCGCGTACGCGCGAATAGGCAACGGACCCAGGTGCCAGACACCTTGCGGGGGGCTGGGGAAATACGTGGGCAACATCGTCATGATGTCGACACTCGCACACCTTCGGCCAATTCCTGGGTCAACGCACGCAAGCTCGGCAGACCGTCGGCGAGTGCCGATACCAAGGCCGAACCGACGATGACGCCGTCGGCGTAACTGCCGATTTGCGCGGCCTGCTCCCGCGATCGCACCCCGAGGCCGACGCCGACGGGGATGTCGGACACCGCTTTGATCCTGCTGACCAATTCGGGGGCGGCGTTCGACACCGCGTCGCGTGCCCCGGTCACGCCCATCGTAGAGGCCGCGTAGACGAATCCACGCGATGCCTCGACCGTGCTTACCAGACGCTCCGGAGTCGACGAGGGCGCCACCAGATAAATGCGATCCAGCCGATGCTCCTCGGACGCGGCCGTCCACTCGTCGGCTTCATCGGGGATCAGGTCCGGCGTGATGAGCCCGTGTCCGCCTGCCGACGCGAGGTCCCGTGCGAACGCGTCAATCCCGTAGCGCAGCACCGGGTTCCAGTACGTCATGACCACCGCACGCCCGCCGGCCTTACTGACCGCCTCGACCGCGGCCAGCGTGTCACGCACGCGCACTCCGCCGCGCAACGCGGCCTCGGTAGCCCGGGCGATCGTCGGGCCGTCCATCCCGGGATCGGAATACGGCACCCCGACTTCGATGAGGTCACAACCCGATTCGACCAGGGCGGTCATCGCGTCCACCGAAGTCCGCACGTCGGGATAGCCGGTGGGCAGGTAGCCGATCAGCGCGGCACGGTTTTCGGACCGGCACGCGTCGAAAAGCGGTGCCAGCCTGCTGGCATGGCTTTGCTCCACCGTCATCGGGTGTCCTGGTCGTCCATCAGGCCGAACCATTTCGCGGCCGTCTCGACATCCTTGTCGCCGCGGCCCGACAGGTTCACCACAATGATTGCACCGCTGCCCAATTCATGGCCGAGCTTCAGAGCACCGGCAACGGCGTGAGCGGATTCGATGGCCGGGATGATGCCCTCGGTCCGGCACAGCAGCCCAAACGCGTCCATTGCCTCGGCGTCGGTGATCGGCCGGTATTCGGCTCGGCCGGTCTCCCGCAGCCACGCATGCTCCGGGCCTACTCCCGGGTAGTCCAAACCCGCTGAAATCGAATGAGATTCGATCGTCTGGCCGTCCTCGTCCTGCAGCAGATAAGAGAACGACCCCTGAAAGGCCCCCGGTGACCCGCCGGTGAATGTCGCCGCGTGTCTGCCGGTCTCGACGCCGTCGCCCGCCGCCTCGTAGCCGATCAGCCGCACGCCCGGGTCGTCGATGAAGGCGTGGAAGATGCCGATCGCGTTGGACCCGCCGCCCACGCAGGCCGCGACGGCGTCGGGTAACCGGCCCGCCTGCGTCTGGATCTGGGCGCGCGCCTCCAGCCCGATGATGCGCTGGAAATCGCGGACCATCGTCGGGAAGGGGTGTGGGCCCGCGGCGGTGCCGAAGCAGTAGTACGTGTTGTAGGCGTTGGTGACCCAATCCCGGAACGCCTCGTTGATGGCGTCCTTCAACGTTTGCGAACCCGAGTCGACCGAGACGACCTCGGCGCCTAACAGCCGCATTCGCGCCACGTTGAGCGCTTGGCGCGCGGTATCGACCGCGCCCATGTAGATCACGCACTGAAGGCCGAGCAATGCGCAAGCGGTGGCGGTGGCCACGCCGTGCTGCCCGGCGCCGGTCTCGGCGATCACCCGGTTCTTGCCCATCCTCTTGGCCAGCAACGCCTGGCCGAGCACGTTGTTGATCTTGTGAGATCCGGTGTGGTTCAAGTCTTCTCGCTTGAGGAAGATGCGTGCTGAACCAGCGTGTTCACTCAGGCGGGTGGCCTCGTAGAGGGGTGACGGCCGGCCCGCGTAGTTCGCCTGCAAGTCGTCCAGCAGATCCAGGAATTCCGGGTTGACGCGTTCCTTCTCGTAAGCCGCGGTGACTTCTTCGATCACCGCCATCAGCGCCTCGGCGACGTAGCGGCCGCCGTACACACCGAAATGGCCACGCGCGTCAGGGTCGTGCCGGGTGGGTTCGGAAATGGCCGCGCTGGTAAGCGGCAGGGCGGGGCGAGTGGGATCCACCATCACCAATGCTCAACGCGGGGATGGCTGATGGGGTTCAACGCAGGGCTCCGACTAGCGAGCCGGTTTCGGACATGACGGATGGGTGCCCGCGGTCACCAGATCGGCGACGGCGGCACGCGGATCGCCACTTTTGACCAGACCCTCACCGACGAGGACGGCGTCGGCGCCGGCCCCGGCGTACGCCAACAGGTCCGCGGTACCGCGCACACCGGATTCGGCGATCCTGATCACGTTGCTGGGCAGGCCGGGCGCGATCCGCGAGAAGCTGTCCCGGTCCACCTCCAGCGTCTTGAGATCGCGGGCATTGACCCCGATCACGTTGGCACCGGCCTTGAGCGCGCGGTCCGCCTCTTCTTCGGTGTGGACCTCGACAAGCGCTGTCATGCCCAGTGATTCGGTGCGGTCGAGCATCGCCGCCAGCGCCGACTGCTCCAAGGCGGCGACGATCAGCAGCAACATGTCAGCGCCGTGCGCACGAGCCTCGTGGATCTGATACGGCTGCACCACAAAGTCTTTGCGCAAGACCGGAATCGACACTGCGGCCCGAACCGCATCCAGGTCGTCGAGTGAGCCGTTGAAACGCCGCTCCTCGGTCAAGACACTGATGATGCGGGCGCCACCGTCTTCGTATGCCTGAGCCAGTTTCGCTGGATCGGCAATGGGCGCCAGGGAACCGGCTGACGGACTCGCGCGCTTGACCTCGGCGATGACGCCGATCCCCGGCTCGCGCAGGGCGGCCATCACATCCAGAGGTGGGGGCGCGGCGGCGGCCGCCGCTTTGATCTCGGGAAGAGGAATACGCGCTTCGCGCGCGGCAACATCGGCCCGGACTCCCTCGAGGATGGAGTCAAGGACAGTCGCCGGACTCATACCTGTCGTTTCCCTTCTACAGCCATACAGACGGTCACCTAACCGGTTCCGAACCGATTTCGACGACGTCAATGAAGGGTAGCGACCGTCGGCTCGCGACCCGTCACCGACCCTCGGTGTCAGACTCGCGGGGCCGATCGGTCGGGTCATGCCCCTCATCGAGTGCGTCCCAGATCATCCGCTCCGACATCTCTGGCGCCCCCGGTTCCTCCAGCATCGCCCCTTCGGCACCTTTGCGTCTCGCGATCGAGCGGCGGGTCGCCGGCGCGGCGTATTTTTTCGCCCCGGCCCGGGCCGTCATCGCCGACCGCATCAACAGCACGGCGGCGATCAACGTGCACACCGCCGCACCCATCGCGAACCCGGCGCCGGCGTACCGCCGCTCGCTGCCCACCAGAGTCAGCAGCGAAATGTGGGCAAGTTCGGACCCTCGCACCGCCACATCCGGCAGCACCCACAGGCTGACGCCCAGATAGCCGATCGCCAGGCTGATCACGGCCAGCAGCCCGGCCAGCGCCCGCAGCGCCCAGCCACGCACCGCGAGCGCCGCGACGGCGGTGGCCAGCATCAGCAGCGCCAACGGCAGCAGGGCCGTCGACCAGGACGCACCGGCCAGGACCACTTCCTTGGGCGGCCCCAGCCCGTCGAACGACCGGATCACCACCCAGGGCAGTCGCGAGGCCGTCCACAGCAGACCCGCGGCGATGACCAGCAGCAGCTGTGCGATGCCAATCGTCAGCCGGGCCCGCCGGTCCGGCGGCGAATCAGCCATTGCGGGTGGCGTCCGGGGCGCTGAGCGTCTGCGCCGCGGCGATGGCATTGAGCACCGCGCGCGCTTTGTTGCTCGCCTCGGTGTACTCGTAAGGTCCGTTGGAGTCCGCCACTACCCCGCCGCCCGCCTGGACATAGGCGGTGCCGTTGCGCATCAGCGCGGTGCGAATGGCGATCGCGAAGTCCGCGTTGCCGGCGAAGTCGAGGTACCCGAGCACGCCGCCGTAGACGCCGCGGCGCGTCTTCTCCACCTCTTCGATCAGCTCCATGGCCCGCACCTTGGGCGCCCCGGACAGCGTGCCCGCCGGGAAACAGGCCGTGACGGCGTCCAGGGCGGTGCGGCCCTCGCCGAGCAGGCCGGTCACCGTGGAGACCAGGTGCATGACGTGGCTGTAGCGCTCGATGTGGCTGTAATCCTCGACGCGCACCGTGCCGGGTGTGCAGACCCGGCCGAGATCGTTGCGGCCGAGGTCGACCAGCATCAAGTGCTCCGCGCGTTCCTTTTCGTCGGACAGCAGCTCCTTTTCCAGCAGCTGATCTTCTTCCTCGTTCTGTCCGCGCCACCGGGTACCGGCGATCGGGTGCGTCGTGGCGCGGCCGTCGGCGACGGTGACGAGTGCCTCCGGGCTGGATCCGACGATCGAAAAGTCCGTCACGCCAGCACTATTCGGCACATGAAGCAGGTACATGTAGGGGCTGGGGTTGGTCACTCGAAGAATCCGGTAGACGTCGATCGGGTCGACGTCGGTGTCCATTTCGAAGCGCTGCGAGGGCACCACCTGGAAGGCTTCGCCGGCCGCGATCTGGTCGACGAGGTAGTCGACGATCTTGCCGTACTCCTCGACCGTGCGCTGGGCGCGGTAGTGGGGCTCGGGCCTGCTGAAGGTGGCCACCGTCGACGGCAGCGGCTGGCCCAGCGCCTCGGTCATCACATCCAGGCGAGCGACCGCGTCGTCGTAGGCCTCGTCGACCCGCTCGTCGGTGCCGTTCCAATTCACCGCGTTGGCGATCAGCGTGATGGTGCCCTCGTGGTGGTCGACCGCCGCCACGTCCGTGGCCAGCAGCATCAGCATGTCCGGCAGCTGTAGATCGTCGACGGCCATTTCCGGCAGATGCTCCAGGCGCCGCACCATGTCGTAGGCGAAGAACCCGACCAGGCCACCCGACAGCGGCGGAAGGCCCGGCGTGGACTGGCTGGTTTGTCGGGTGGACAGCAGCTCCAGGGTGGCCTGCAGCGCCTCGAGAGGGTCGCCACCGGTGGGCGCGTCCTGCGGGACCGCGCCCAACCACACCGCTTCGCCATCGCGCACGGTCAACGCTGAGGGTGCCCCGGCTCCGATGAACGACCATCGCGACCACGACCGCCCATTCTCGGCAGACTCCAGCAAGAATGTGCCGGGTCGATTGGCGGCCAGCTTGCGATATGCCGACAGCGGCGTCTCGCTGTCAGCCAAGACCTTCCGGGTCACCGGTACAAAGCGGTGCGCCGCCGCGAGCAGGCGAAATTCCTCCCGTGAGGTCGTGTCGGCGAGGTGTGGATGCACCGAACCATCCTCGCAGATGCGGTTGCCCGGCCCAGGCGGTCCCGCGAGCTGGGGGCACGGCGACTTTTGGCCCGATTTTCCGCGGTGCCGTCAGGCTCACACCCGGCACGGCCTCGTGGGCAATTGGGCGTAGCCTGACGGCCATGAAAACTGGTGACACAGTGGCCGATTTCGAACTTCCCGATCAGACCGGAACGCCGCGCAAGCTCAGCGCCCTGCTTGCCGACGGCCCCGTGGTGCTGTTCTTCTACCCCGCGGCAATGACTCCTGGGTGCACCAAGGAAGCTTGTCATTTCCGGGATCTGGCTGCCGAATTCGCGGCGGTCGGCGCCAGTCGCGTCGGCATCAGCACCGATGCCGTGCAGAAGCAGGCCAAGTTCGCCGACAAGGAAAGCTTCGACTACCCGCTGCTGTCCGACACCGAGGGCACGGTGGCCACGCAATTCGGCGTCAAGCGCGGTCTGCTCGGCAAGTTGATGCCGGTCAAGCGCACGACCTTCGTGATCGACACCGACCGCACGGTGCTCAACGTGATTTCCAGCGAGTTCAGCATGGACACCCACGCCGACCAGGCGCTGCAAACCCTGCGGGCACGTTCGTCGGCGTAATCGCTTGCGCTGCTTGCCGTTACGGAACGATCGCCAGGAACACGAACGCGGCCAGCAGCACCAGGTGCACCTCGCCCTGTAGCCGGGTCGCCCGGCCGGGGATCACGGTGAGCATGCTGATCACCACGGTCAACGCAAACAGCACCAGCTGCGTCGAGCCCAGCCCGAGAATCAGCGGTCCCTTGATCCAGACCGATGCGAGCGCGATGCCGGGAATGGTGAGCCCGATACTGGCCATCGCCGAGCCGTACGCGAGGTTGAGGCTGGTCTGAATGCGGCCCTGTCGCGCCGCTCGCACCGCCGCCAGCGTCTCGGGCAGCAACACCAGGCCCGCGATCACCACGCCGACGAACGAGTGCGGGAAACCCGCGACCGACACCAGTTTCTCGACGGCCGGCGACTCCTGTTCGGCCAGGCCCACCACCGCCACAAGCGCGCCCACCAGCAGCGCGAGGCTGCGCAGCGCAGCGGCTTGGCTCGGCGGTTCCGCGTGGCTTTCCTCGTCGAGGATGCGCTGCTGACCGCGCTGTGCGATCGGCAGGAAGAAGTCGCGATGCCGCACCGTTTGGGTGAAGACGAACAGCAGGTAGACCAGCAGCGAAGCGACGGCGGCGAATACCAGCTGGCCGGGCGAGAACTCCTGACGACCACGAGTCGTGGTGAAGCTGGGCAGCGCCAGGCTCAGCGTCGCCAGCGTGGTGAGCGTCGCCAGCGCCGCACCGCTGCCTTCGGGATTGAACAACGTCACGCCGTAGCGGTGCGAACCCAGCAGCAGTGACAGCCCGGCGATGCCGTTGGTGGTGATCATCAGGGCGGCGAACGCGGTATCCCGGGCCAGCGTCTCCGCTTCGTTTCCGCCCGAGGCCATCAGCGCGATGATCAGGGCCAGCTCGATGACGGTCACCGCGGTGGCGAGCACCAGCGACCCGAACGGCTCACCGACCCGGTGTGCGACCACTTCCGCGTGGTGCACCGCGGCCAGCACGGCGCCGATCAGGACGATCGCCTCCAGCCCGGCCAGCAGCGGCCCCGGCTCCCTGCCCCAGGCCAGTGCCAGCATGACGAGAGCGACCAGCGGCACCACGACGTTCCACGACATCCGTTCGCGCATCGCCTGCCATTCTGATCGAAATCGTCGGCCGGTGCCGCCTCGGGCGCGCCGCGTGCGGCCGCGATTTGCCGGCCGCCGCATTCATCGTCTCAGTAGCATGCTCACATGCCGCAAAGCGATGGGTTACCCGAAGGCGCGCTGTTCGCCGGATTCAGGATCATCCGGCGGCTGGGGGCAGGCGGGATGGGCGAG
The DNA here is from genome assembly GCF_039023525.1 of Mycobacterium sp. 050272. Classification (NCBI taxonomy): domain Bacteria; kingdom Bacillati; phylum Actinomycetota; class Actinomycetes; order Mycobacteriales; family Mycobacteriaceae; genus Mycobacterium; species Mycobacterium sp. 050272. The sequence goes on from NZ_JBCHKV010000007.1 coordinate 165,381, forward strand.
GTGTATCTGGCGCAGCATCCACGGCTGCCGCGCCGCGACGCCCTGAAGATCTTGCCCGGTGAGCTCACCGACAACCTCGAGTTCCGGCAGCGCTTCAACCGGGAGGCCGATCTCGCCGCAAGCCTGTACAACGAGCACATCGTCGGTATCCACGATCGCGGCGAATACGAAGGGCAACTGTGGATTTCGATGGATTACGTGGAGGGCACCGACGCCGCACAGCTGCTGCGCCAGTACCCGTCGGGGCTGCCGAAAGCCGACGTCGTCGAGATCATCGCCGCCATGGCCGACGCGCTGGATTACGCGCATTCACGCGGCCTGCTGCACCGCGACGTCAAACCCGCGAACATTCTGATCAGTGATGCCGCGCCGCGACGGCGCATCCTGCTGGCCGATTTCGGCATCGCGCGCGAGCTGGGTGAGATCAGCGGCCTGACGGCGACCAACATGATGATGGGCACCACTGCCTATTGCGCGCCCGAGCAGCTGCAGGGACTCGACATCGACGGACGCGCCGACCAGTACGCGCTCGGATGTACCGCGTTCAACCTGTTGACCGGTACCGCTCCCTTTCAGAATTCCAATCCCGCGGTGGTCGTCACACAGCATTTGTCCGCGCCGCCGCCGCCGATCAGCCAGCGCCGGCCCGAACTGGCCGATCTCGACGGCGCACTCACCAAAGCCTTGGCCAAAAACCCCGCCGACCGTTTTGCGACGTGTTCGGATTTCGCGGCCGCGCTCGGCAGCCAGCTGGGCACCGGGGCCGATACCGTCGGCCCTACCCGAGCGGCCCCGATCGCGGACACCGAAGTAATCGCTACGCCCCAAACCGCTTCGCCCGCAACGCTACCCGCCCGCAGCACCCGGCGCACGGCGGTGGCGGTCGCCGCGGTCGTCGGCCTGGCCCTGGTCGGCCTTGGGGTCCTCGTCGGCGTCCGCGTGTTGGGCGGCTCACACCAATCCGGCAGCGGCAATGCGAAATCTGTCGCGCCGTCAACGAGCCGTGCGCCAGCGACACCCGGGATCAAGCTCGCCCGCCAACTCACCGACCAAGCGGGTGTGCTCGGGCCCGTCGAATACGACACGGTGGATCGGGCGGTCAAGAGGCTCTACGACAACCGCGGCACCCGGTTGTGGGTGGTGTATGTCAGGAACTTCGACGGCCAAAAGCCGTTCAAATGGGCCGAGGAAGCCATGCGTGCCAACAACTTCACCGACACCGACGCCATCCTTGCCGTTGCCACCGAGGAGCCCGCATACTCGTTCCGGGTGCCCAACGCGGTGACCGCCGGAAAGGCGATTGACCTCGAAGTCATTCGGCGAGATCGCATCTCACCGGCGGTCTTTCGTCACGAATGGACGCGCGCCGCACTCGAAGCAGCCAATAGCTTGGACGTCGCGCCGCGCTAATTCTCGGGTTCGAGCAGCGCGTCGGCATCGAAGCAGCTGTGGTCTCCGGTGTGGCAGGCGCCGCCGACCTGGTCGACCGTCAGCAGCACGGTGTCACCATCGCAGTCCAGGCGCACCGAGTGCACATGCTGGGTGTGCCCCGACGTCGCGCCCTTGATCCATTGCTCGCCGCGGGACCGCGAAAAGTAGGTGGCCTCACGGGTTTTCAAGGTGCGGGCCAGCGCTTCGTCGTCCATCCAGGCGACCATCAGCACGTCACCACTGCCCCGCTCCTGCACAACGGCGGTGAACAGGCCGTCGGAATTGCGCTTGAGGCGCGCGGCGATGTCGGGATCGAGTGTCATCGTACCGTGATCCCTGCTGCGGCCATCGCGGCCTTCACCTGCCCGATAGTCAACTCCCGGAAGTGAAAGACGCTGGCCGCCAACACCGCATCGGCACCGGCGTCGACCGCGGGCGCGAAGTGGTCGACCGCGCCCGCGCCCCCGCTGGCGATCACCGGAACCGTGACCGCGGCGCGGACCGCGCGCAGCATCGCCAGATCGAAACCGGCCTTGGTGCCGTCGGCGTCCATCGAATTGAGCAGTATCTCCCCCACCCCGAGGTCGGCACCGCGGGCCGCCCACTCGACGGCGTCGATGCCGGTGCCGCGACGGCCACCGTGCGTGGTGACCTCCCAGCCCGACGGCGTGGGCGCCGAACCCGGCGGCACCGTACGGGCGTCGACGGACAACACGATGCATTGCGAGCCGAATTGCCTTGACATCTCGGCCAATAGGTCAGGGCGCGCGATCGCGGCGGTATTCACCGAGACCTTGTCCGCCCCCGCCCGCAGCAGGACGTCGACGTCGGCCACGGCGCGGACGCCGCCGCCGACCGTCAGCGGGATGAACACCTGCTCGGCGGTGTGGCGCACCACGTCCAGCATCGTCGCCCGGCCAGACGAGGACGCGGTCACGTCCAGAAAGGTCAGCTCGTCGGCGCCCTCGGCGTCATAGGCCGCGGCGAGTTCGACGGGGTCGCCCGCGTCGCGCAGGTTCTCGAAGTTGACCCCCTTGACCACGCGCCCGTCGTCGACGTCCAGGCACGGAATCACCCGCACGGCAAGGTCGGTAGCCGAGTGCATCTCAGTAGTCCTCCGGTCGGCCGGCGCTGCGCAGAATCTCGAGAATCTCCCCATACGCTCCTGGGGCGGCGGCCAGCACCGACCGGGACTCGGGCGTCCAGGGTTGACCGAGCAGGTCGGTGACAGTGCCGCCGGCGGCGCGAACCTGCGCGACCCCGGCGGCGTGATCCCACACCTGGCCACCAAAATGAACCGCGCACGAGAGGATTCCGTCGGCCACGTAGACCAGGTCAAGACCGGTCGAACCGTGCATGCGCAGCCGCGAGGACACCCGGCTCAGCTTTTCCAGCACCGCGAGTCGGTAGCGCCCCGGGAATCGTCCCCGCGAACCTGCGTTGAATGTGCCGACGCCGATCAGGGTGTCGGCCAGCGGCGTGTGATTCAACGGCGCCTGTGCGACATCGTTTTTCATCAGCGGCCCTGCGGCGACGGCCAGGTAGCGATCATCGGTGAACGGTATCCAGGTCAGACCGGCCACCGGCTCGCCCTCGTGCAGCAGACCAAGCAGTATCGCCGCCATCGGTGATCCGGCGGCGTAGTTGAAGGTGCCGTCGATCGGGTCCAGCACCCACACCCAGGGCGAATCGACCGGCGTGCCGCCGAATTCCTCGCCATGCACTCCGATTCCGGTGGCCGCTTCCAGCGCAGCGACAACCTGCCGCTCGATCGCCAGATCAACCTGGGTGGCGAAGTCGTTGCCCTTCTTGCGGACCGCCGAGTCGGCGCGATGGCCGGCTACGAACGGCTCCACTGCTGCATCGAGGATTGTCGACGCCTCGGCCAGCAGTGCGTGCAGATCCATCGTGCTACTGCCGTACCGCGTCCAACGCCTGCGGCAAGGTGAACCGCCCGGCGTAGAGCGCCTTGCCCACGATGGCTCCCTCGACGCCGCGGTCGGTGAGAGTGGCGATGGCACGCAGGTCGTCCAGGCTCGAGACGCCACCAGAGGCGATGACCGGGGCATCGGTGCGCTCGGCAACGCTGGCCAGCAGGTCGAGGTTGGGGCCACCCAGCGTGCCGTCCTTGGTGACGTCGGTGACGACGAAGCGCGAACATCCTTCGCCTTCAAGGCGTTCCAGCACATCCCACAGGTCGCCACCATCGGTTTCCCAGCCCCGCCCGCGCAGTCGGTGTTCGCCGTCGACGATCTGGACGTCCAGTCCAACGGCTACCTTCTCACCGTGCTCGGTGATCGCCCGTGCGCACCACTGCGGATTCTCCAGCGCCGCGGTGCCCAGGTTGACCCGGGCGCAGCCGGTGGCCAGCGCCGCGGCCAGCGAATCGTCGTCGCGGATCCCGCCGGACAGCTCCACCTGCACGTCGAGCTTGCCCACCACCGCGGCGAGCAATTCGCGGTTGGAGCCGCGGCCGAACGCGGCGTCGAGGTCCACCAGATGGATCCAGTCGGCGCCGTCGCGCTGCCAGTTCAGCGCCGCGTCCAGCGCCGAGCCGTACTCGGTCTCGCTGCCGGCCTTGCCCTGCACCAAGCGCACGGCACGACCTTCGACGACGTCGACAGCGGGTAACAAAATCAATGACATCTACAGTCCCTCAACCCAATTACTCAACACGGCCGCACCTGCATCCCCACTCTTCTCCGGGTGGAATTGAGTGGCGGCCAGCGGCCCGTCCTCGACCGCCGCCAGAAACGGCACCTGATGGGTCGCCCACGTCAGCACCGCCTCCGGCGAGCCTTCCCATCGCTGCGCGGCGTAGGAATGCACGAAGTAAAACCGGGCGGACGCGTCCAGCCCCTTGAAAAGCCCACTGCCCGGACCGGATTGGACGACATTCCAGCCCATGTGCGGAATCACCGGGGCATCCAGCCGAGTCACGGATCCGGGCCACTGCCCACACCCCGACGTCTCGACTCCGAACTCCACGCCGCGCGCGAACAGGATTTGCATGCCGACGCAGACCCCGAGCACCGGACGCCCAGCGGCCACCCGTTCGGCGATGATCCGCTCCCCCTCGACCTTGCGCAGTCCGGTCATGCACGCCTCATACGCACCGACCCCGGGCACCACCAGCCCGTCGGCTGCCGCGGCCGCACGCGCATCGGCGGTGACCTCCACCGTCGCGCCGACCCGCTCCAACGCACGCTGCGCAGACCGAAGGTTGCCTGAGCCGTAGTCCAGCACCACGACGGATCGTCTTGTCACAAAACACCTTTGGTGGACGGCACACCCGACACTCGGGGGTCGGGCTCGACCGCCTGGCGCAACGCGCGTGCGACGGCCTTGTACTGCGCTTCGGTGATGTGGTGCGGGTCGCGCCCGTACAGCACCCGCACGTGCAAGGCGATGCGGGCGTTGGCCGCCAACGACTCGAACACATGCCGGTTGATCACGGTGTGATAGGGCACCGAGCTTCCGGCGATCGTGGTGTGCTGCAGGTGATCCGGCTCGCCGCTGTGCACGCAGTACGGTCGGCCCGACACGTCGACGGCGGCGTGCGCCAGCGTCTCGTCCATCGGTATGAACGCGTCCCCGAACCGGCGTATACCCTTTTTGTCGCCCAGGGCCTGCCCGAGGGCCTGGCCCAGCACGATCGCGGTGTCCTCGATCGTGTGGTGTCCTTCGATCTCCACGTCACCCTTGGTGCGCACGGTCAGGTCGAAGCTGGCGTGACTGCCCAGCGCGGTCAGCATGTGGTCGTAGAACGGCACGCCGGTGTCGATGTGCACCTGACCGGTGCCGTCGAGGTCAAGCTCGACGACGATGTCGGATTCCTTGGTGCGGCGCTCAATTCGCGCGCGACGAGTCGCAATGGTTGTCACGGGGCTCCTATTACATGGTCGCGATCCGCCGCACCCGGCGTCGCCGCGCTTGCGATCGCTGCGACCGGGCGGGAATCGGCTGGGACCAGCTCGGTGGCGGCGATCTGGGCGCTCGCCTCGAGGAACGCGTCGTTCTCGTCGGCAAGTCCGATGGTGGTGCGCAGGTAACCGGGAATGCCGACATCGCGGATCAGGACGCCAACCTCCAGGTAGCGCTGCCAGGCCGCGGGCGCGTCGGCGAATTCGCCGAACAACACGAAGTTCGCGTCGCTTGGGATCACCCGAAATCCCAAGCGGCTCAAGCCCGCCACCACTCGTTCGCGTTCGGCAATCAAGGTGGCCACGCTGCCCAGGGTGTCGTCGGCGTGGCGCAGCGCGGCCCGGGCGGCGGCCTGGGTGACCGATGACAGGTGGTAGGGCAATCGCACCAACAGCATCGCGTCGATGAGAGCCGGCGTAGCAACCAGATACCCCAACCGGCCGCCGGCGAACGCGAACGCCTTACTCATCGTGCGACTGACGACGAGCCGGGTCGGGTACTCCTCGATCAGCTCGACGGCGCTGGGCTGCGACGAGAACTCGCCGTACGCCTCGTCGACGATCAGAATGCCCGGTGTCACGTCGAGCAACCGGCGCAGGTCCGGCAGCGGAATGCTTTGTCCGGTAGGGTTGTTCGGGCTGGTGACGAACACCACGTCCGGTTTGCGCTCGGTGACGGCGGCGACGGCCGCGTCGATGTCGAGACTGAACTCCTCACCGCGCGGGGCCTCGATCCACTCGGTGCGGGTGCTGTCGGAAATCAGCGGATGCATCGAATAAGACGGAACGAACCCGATCGCGCTGCGTCCCGGCCCGCCGAACGCCTGCAACAGCTGCTGCAAGATCTCATTGGAACCATTGGCGGCCCAAAGGTTTTCGTAACTGAGCAGCGTGCCGGTCTGGGCGGTGAGGTAACTCGCCAGATCGGTGCGCAACGCCACCGCGTCGCGATCCGGATACCGGTGTAGATCGGTGGCGACCTCCCGCACGGACCGGACGACATCGTCGACCAAAGCCTGGCTGGGCGGGTGCGGGTTCTCGTTGGTGTTCAGCCGCACCGGAACTGCCAGTTGCGGTGCGCCGTAAGGCGATTTGCCGCGCAAGTCATCGCGCAGCGGCAGGTCGTCGAGGGTGACCTGCCGTTCGGATGCGGTCATCGTTCGAACCTCCGCCGGACTGCCTCGCCATGGGCGGGCAGATCTTCGGCTTTCGCGAGTGTGACCACGTGTCCGGAGACGTCCTTGAGGGCCGCCTCGGTGTAGTCCACGACGTGGATGCCACGCAGGAAGGTCTGCACCGACAGACCGCTGGAGTGGCGGGCGCTGCCCGCGGTCGGCAGCACGTGGTTGGAGCCGGCACAGTAGTCGCCGAGGCTGACCGGCGAGTACGGACCGACGAAAATGGCTCCGGCCGAACGTATTCGGCCGGCAACCCGCGGCGCGTCGGCGGTCTGGATCTCGAGATGCTCGGCCGCGTAGGCGTTGACCACCTTGACACCGGCGTCGAGGTCGTCGACCAGGATGATCGCCGATTGCGGGCCGCTGAGCGCGGTCGTCACCCGTTCCCGGTGGACCGTGGTCTGCAGCTGCGCGGCGACCTCGGTGTCGGTGGCCGCGGCCAGGTCTTCGCTCGCGGTCACCAGCACGCTGCCGGCCATCTCGTCATGTTCGGCCTGGCTGATCAGGTCGGCGGCCACGTGCGCCGGGTCGGCGGTGTGGTCGGCGAGGATGGCGATCTCGGTCGGCCCGGCTTCGGCGTCGATGCCCACCATCGAGCGGCAGAGCCGCTTGGCGGCCGTGACGTACACGTTGCCGGGCCCGGTGATCAGGTCGACCGGCGCCAGTTGCGTGCCGTCGGTGTCGACGCCGCCGTAGGCCAGCAGCGCCACCGCCTGCGCCCCGCCGACCGCCCACACCTCGTCGACGCCGAGCAGTCGGGCCGCGGCCAGGATCGTCGGGTGCGGCAAGCCGTCAAACCGGGCCTGCGGCGGACTGGTCACCACCAGCGAGTCGACCCCCGCCGCCTGCGCGGGCACCACGTTCATCACCACGCTGGACGGATACACCGCGTTACCGCCGGGCACGTACAGGCCGACCCGCTCGACGGGGACCCATCGCTCGGTGACGGTGGCCCCCGGCCCGAGCACCGTGGTCGTGTCGGTCCGGCACTGGTCGGCGTGCACGGCGCGGGTCCGCTCGATCATCACCTGCAACGCGTCACGGACGTCGGCGTCCAGCCCGTCCAGCGCGGCCCGCAACGCGGCCTCGGGTACCCGGACCGCCGCAGGGCGTACGGCGTCGAACGACTCGCCGTAGTCCAGCGCAGCCTCGGCCCCGCGCTCGGCGACGGCCGCCACGATCGGCTGCACCTTCGACAACACCGACTCCACATCGGCCCCGCCGCGCGGCAATGCCGCCCGCAGCCGGGTAGCCGTCAGCTCCGCGCCCCGCAGGTCGATGCGGGCCAGCACAGAGGGGGGTGTGGCAGTCACAGCGTCCATTGTCCCAGAGGAACTCAAATCAATATCCGACCGGTACAGTGCCGAGAATCAGCGCACAGACGTTCCGCAAGGGAGTGGGCATGTCCACAAAGGATCACCCGAACAACGCCCCGGGCATCCCGATGGTGTACCCGACGTGGTTTGAGAACTTCCAGGTCAAGTACGTCAACCCGGCGTTGAAGCCGATCGCGCGCTTCCTGCCCGGCACGGGCACGATCGAGCATCGCGGCCGCACGTCGGGCAAAACGTACCGGACCATCGTGACGGCCTATCGCAACGGCAATGTGCTGGCGATCGCGCTGGGCCACGGCAAGACCGACTGGGTGAAGAACGTGCTGGCCGCCGGGCAGGCTGACCTGCACTTTGCCCGCAGCGTCGTGCACATCACCAATCCCCGGATCCTGCCCGCGGGGTCCGACGGCACAGGCCTGCCCCGGCTGGTGCGTCTGCAGTTGCGCCGGATGGCGGTGCTGGTCAGCGACATCGCCTGAGCCGCCGCGAGGCCAGCCGCCCCGCCGAGTGTGCGCCGACGGCTTTGAGTGTGCGCTGACGGCGGCACACGCCGGCGTGTCGCCACCCAGGACGCACATTCGAGACCCAGCACGCACGCTCGACGCGAAAGGCGGGCGGGGTGGGTCTAGGCCCGGGTGAAGACGGTCTTGCCGGTCATCGTCGGCCATACCGACGGCGCTTCGGCCCAGGGCACCACCCGGTCGACGGCCGGTGACAGGTCGCACCCGCCGGCCAGCAACTCCAGCACCTGCGGAATCGCCGAGCGCGCGTTGACCCGTCCGGTGACGAACCTCACCCCGCGGGTGTACATCGGCAGCAGCGGCATCTCGACGATCGGCAGGTAGTAGATCCCGGTGTCGGTGCACACGCCGTCCGGCCAGGTCGCCCGCAGCGTGGCGGCCAGCAGCGACGGATCGGCGGAGGTGTGCACCGTGACCGGATACGGCTCCCAGGTCTTATCGGGCTTCACCCGATCGTGGACCACCGCGCCGAGCTTCTCGGCGGCCGCCAGCCGGCGCACATCGTGGTCGACGTAGTCGACGCGGGCTCCCAGCGCGGCCGCGAACGCGGCGGCGTACAGCCCGATCGAGAGCTTGCCCACCACCAGCACACGGCGGTCGATCGGATCGAGCGCGGCCAACTCGGCCGCATACGGTCCCACCGCCCGCCAGCCGTCGGGGATGTTGTCCGACAGCGAGGCGATGGCGTCGGGCTGCACGCCATCCGGGACGGGGAGCAGCATCGCGTCGGCGTAGGGCACCAGCACCTCGTCCGACATGAATCCGCCCCCGTTCAGCCCGGCGAGCGGGCCGAGACCGTACATCGCCATCAGCGGCACCGAGCCACACGAGCCGGTCACGCCGCGGCGGCACGCCGAACAGCTGCCGCAACTGATCTGGAACGGCACGACAACCCAGTCGCCCGGCCGAACGGTGCCCACGGCATCGCCGACGGCCACCACCTCGGCCAGCCCCTCGTGCCCGACGGCGTAGCCGGGCGGCAACGGGGCCTGGCCGTTGGCAACCGCGATGTCGAGATCGCAGCAAGCCACCATCAGCGGCCTGACCACGGCTTGTTCCGGTGCGCTGAGCTCCGGCTCCGGCACGTCGCGCCAGATATAACGTCCGGCGTCTTCGAAGGTCAGCTGCCGCATCCGGGCCAGCCCTACATGTCCAGCCCGATATCAAGCACGCGGACCGAGTGCGTCAGCGCGCCGACGGCCAGATAGTCCACGCCGGTGCCGGCGTAATCCGCCGCGGTCTGCAGGCTCAGGCCCCCCGAGGACTCCAGCAGCACCGCGGGCGCGCGGGAGTCACGACGCTGCACCGCGATCTGGGTTTGCCACACCGGGAAATTGTCCAACAGGATCAACTCCGGCTTCTCGGGCAGTACCTCGTCGAGCTGCTCGAGCGAGTCGACTTCGACCTCGCACGGTAGATCGGGTGCGGCCTCGCGCACCGCCTGCAGCGCCGCGACAACCGATCCGGCGGCAGCCACGTGGTTGTCCTTGATCAGTGCGGCATCGCCCAGCCCGAGGCGGTGGTTGACCCCGCCGCCGATGCGAACCGCGTACTTCTGCAGGGCGCGCAGGCCGGGCAGCGTCTTGCGGGTATCGCGGACCTGCGCCTTGGTGCCGCTGACGGCGTCCACCCAGGCCGCCGTGGCGGTGGCGATCCCCGACAGGTGACAGATCAGGTTCAGCATCGTGCGCTCGGCGGTCAACAGCCCACGGTTCTCGGCCCGCACGGTCAAGACGGGCTGGCCGGGCTGCACGCGGGCACCGTCGGCGACGCGGTCGAGCACCTGATAACCGTCGGCGCCGAGCACCTCGTCGAGCACCAGCAGTCCGACATCCAATCCGGCGATGACGCCGGCTTCCCGGGGCACCATGGCCGCCGTCGCGTCGCCGGCGGGCACCGTCGCGAGCGTGGTGATGTCGGGGCCGTAGCGCAGATCCTCGTCCAGGCCGCGCCGGACGGTGTCGAGGGCGACGGCCAGCTCGGCGTCGGACAACGTCATCAGGACACCGCCGCCAGGTCTTCGGCGTACACCGTGTCGGCTGACCGGACCATGATGCTGCGGGCCTTGTCCGGCGCGGACTCCGGGTATTCGGCGCGGTGATGGCAGCCCCGGCTTTCGCTGCGGGCCAACGCCGCGGCAGCCACCGCGCGGGCGGTGAGCGTCAACGCGACGTCCTCGAAGTCGCGACGGCCCTCGATCGCGCGGACCCGCGCCCGGGACAGCGTCTCGGACAGCCGCTGCAGGCCGGAGGCGTCGCGGACCACCGACGCGTCGCGAGTCATCGCGGATTGCAGTTCGCGGCGTTTCGACGCGGTGTGCGCGATCGGCTCGGGCGGAGCCGCGAGCGCCCGTCCGGTCGCCAGCGCATGCGTCGAAGCGGCCTTCCCGGCACGGCCACCCACCACCAGACCTTCCAGCAAGCTGTTGGACGCCAAGCGATTCGCCCCGTGCATGCCGGTGCGAGCCACCTCCCCGGCGGCGAACAACCCAGGCAATTCTGTGCGGCCGTGCACGTCGGTGACCACGCCACCGCAGCTGTAGTGCGCGCCGGGTACCACCGGGATGGGTTGGCGGACCGGATCGACACCGGCTGCCCGGCACGCGGCGGTGACGTTGGGGAACCGCGCCGCAAAGCCGTCGATGCCGCGCGCGTCGAGGAAGACGCATTCGTCACCGGTGGCCCTCAGCCGTGCGTCGATGGCCCCCGCGACGACATCGCGCGGCGCTAGGTCTCCCATCGGGTGCACTCCCGCGGTGACCGAGTTGCCTTGCCGGTCAACCAATACCGCACCTTCACCGCGGATGGCTTCGGTGATCAGCGGCCGGCGACCGCCGGCCTGGCCACCGAACAGCATGGTGGGGTGGAACTGGATGAACTCGAGATCGCTGACCGCCACGCCGGCCCACAACGCCAAAGCGATTCCGTCGCCGGTGGATCCGTCCGGGTTGGTGGTCGCGCTGTAGAGATGCCCGAGGCCGCCGGAGGCCAGGATCACCGACGGCGCGCTGATGATCCCGATGCCGTCCGGATTGCCCACGGCGACGCCGGTCACCGCCGCGCCGTCATGCAGCACCCGCAGCGCCACGTGGCTGCTGCGGATGTCCAGCATCCGGGCGGCATGGTCGAGTGCCCGCTGCACCTCGGCGCCGGTGGCGTCGCCCCCGGCATGAACGATGCGCCGCCGCGAGTGCCCGCCCTCGCGGGTCAGCGCCCACTGGCCGGGCATTGATTCGTCGAATCGCGCACCGTCGCAGACCAGTTCGCTGACCGCACGGTAGCCGTCAGCGACAATCGAGTAGACCGCGCCGGGATCGCACATCCCGGCACCCGCGGCCAGGGTGTCGGCGACGTGCGCCTCGACCGAGTCGTCGTTGTCCGGCAGCACGACCGCGATACCGCCCTGCGCGTAGTGCGTAGCGGTGACCCCGTGGGTTTCTTCGGCCTTGCTGAGCACGATGGCGTTGCGGCCGGCCCGGTGAGCCGCCAGCGCGGCGGCCAATCCCCCTACACCCGTGCCGATTACGACGACGTCGGCGCTAGCGGTCCAAGCGGGACGGGTCATCATTCGCCGCCGCCCGGCTGGCCGATCTCGATCATGCGCTGCACGCTGCGCCGGCCCGCCGCCGCGGTTTCCGGGTCAACGTGAACCTCGTCGGCGCCGTCGACCAGGCAGCGCAACAACGCCGCGGGGGTGATCATCTTCATGTACTTGCAGGACGCGCGGTCGTTGACTGCTTGGAAATCGACTTGCGGTGCGGCGCGGCGCAATTGGTGCAGCATGCCGACCTCGGTGGCGACCAGGACCTTGCGGGCCCGCGTCTGATGTGCCGCGTCCAGCATGCCGCCGGTGGAAAGGATCTTGACCCGCTCGGCGGGAAAGGCTCCCTCACCCGCGAGATACAACGCCGAAGTCGCACAACCACATTCGGGGTGCACATACAGTTCGGCATCGGGATTGGCGCGGGCCTGATCGGTGAGCTCATCGCCGTTGATTCCGGCGTGCACGTGGCATTCACCGGCCCACACGTGGACGTTCTTGCGGCCGGTCACCCGGCGCACGTGGGCACCGAGGAATTGGTCCGGGCAGAACAGCACCTCACGGTCGGGGTCGATCGACTCGACCACGTCGACCGCGTTGGACGAGGTGCAGCAAATGTCGGTGAGCGCCTTCACGGCCGCGGTGGTGTTGACGTAGGAGACGACGACGGCGCCGGGGTGCTCGTCCTTCCAGGCGCTCAGCTCCTCGGGGGTGATCGAATCGGCCAGCGAGCAACCCGCCCGCTGATCCGGGATCAGCACGGTTTTCTGCGGGCTCAGAATCTTGGCCGTCTCGGCCATGAAGTGCACGCCGCAGAACACGATGGTGTCCTCCGGTGCTTCGGCGGCGATGCGCGACAGCGCGAGCGAATCGCCGACGTGATCGGCGACGTCCTGAATCGCGGGCAGCTGGTAGTTGTGCGCGAGGACGGTGGCGCCCCGCAGGTTCGCCAGGCGGCGAATCTCGCTGGCCCACTGCTCATCACCGTCCACGCCGCGGTAGCCGGTGGGCGAGTCGGTGATGCTGGCAACCATGTCTTCGGCGAGCGTGTCCATGCGATTCATGACCGTCACGGCGACTCCTTTCGACCTAGGAGGTTTTCGACTTACAATCGAAAACATGCCCAATGGTAGCACCGCGCATGAAGTGCTCGCGGTCGTGTTCCAGGTTCGCCAGGCTACCGAGCAGGTTAAGGGAGCCTCCCGAAAGGGAAAACCGCAGCTTAACGTGCTGTTATGGCAGCGTGCGCGCGATCCGCAACGCGGCTCCTGGTCGCTGCCGGGCGGACGGTTGCGCAACGACGAGGACATGACCACCTCGGTGCGGCGCCAGCTGGCCGAAAAAGTGGATCTGCGCGAGCTGGCTCACCTCGAGCAGCTCGCCGTGTTCTCCGACCCGGGCAGGGTGCCGGGCGCCCGGGTGATCGCTTCGACATTCCTGGGCCTGGTGCCCTCCCCCGCCACTCCGGAGCTGCCGCCGGACACCCGGTGGCATCCGGTGAGCGCGCTACCGCCGATGGCGTTCGATCACGGCCCGATGGTGACGCACGCGCATGCCCGGCTGGTCGCCAAGATGTCCTACACCAACATCGGATTCGCTTTGGCACCAAAGGAATTCGCACTCTCCACGTTGCGTGACATCTACAGCGCAACCCTGGGCTACCAAGTGGACGCGACGAATCTGCAGCGAGTGCTGGCCCGTCGCGGCGTGATCACCCAGACCGGCACCATCGCGCAGTCGGGCCGCAGCGGGGGGCGACCGGCCGCGTTGTACCACTTCACCGACGCCGCGCTGCGAGTCACTGACGAATTCGCCGCGCTGCGGCCGCCCGGCCAGCCTTGATCTGCATCACCGGCGCCCGCTTGACGAGCAATCGCTGACACGCTGGCCATTACAGTTTGGTTACCGACTGTTCATGCGCGAAAATGCCCGATGGCCTAGAAGGGATCCTGAATTGGTTGAACTCGGCAATTTGGCAGGTACCGACGGTGCGGAATGGATCGGTCGGCCGGCACACGAGGCTTTGCAGCCCAACGCGCGCCCGCTGCTGCCCTCAGACGACCCGTTCTATCAGCCGCCGTCCGGCTTCCAGCACGCCGAGCCCGGCACGGTGCTGCGCTCCCGCGATGTAGAACTGGCCTTTCTCGGCCTGATTCCACAATCGGTTTCGGCCATCCAGCTGCTCTACCGGACCACGGACATGAACGGCGCGCCCGAGGCGTGCGTGACGACGGTCCTCGTCCCGGCCGAACGCGTTGCCGGCCAGAACACCCCGCTGCTGTCCTACCAGTGCGCGATCGACGCCATGTCGGCGCGCTGCTTTCCGTCCTATGCGCTGCGCAGAAGATCGAAGGCGCTGGGTTCCATCGCCCAATTGGAGCTCTTCCTCGTCGCCGCGGCCGTCGCCGAGGGTTGGGTGGTCTCGGTGCCCGACCACGAAGGACTGCTGGGCATGTGGGGTGCCCCCTACGAACCCGGCTACCGCACCCTGGACGGCATCCGGGCCGCCATGAACTCGTCGCGGATCCCGACGTCCACATCGGCGCCGATCGGGCTGTGGGGATACTCCGGCGGCGGGCTGGCCAGCGCTTGGGCCGCCGAGATGTGCGCTGACTACGCGCCCGAACTGGACGTCGTCGGGGCGGTGCTGGGATCGCCGGTCGGCGATCTGGGCCACACCTTCCGGCGCCTCAACGGCGGCTTCCTGGCGGGCCTACCCGCGATGGTGGTGGCCGCGCTGGCACACATCTACCCCGACTTGAACAGGGTCATCGAAGAGCACACCAACGACGAAGGACGCGCCCTGCTGGACCGGCTGGAGTCGATGACGACGGTCGAGGCCGTGCTGCGAATGGCCGGCAAGAACATGGGCGACTACCTCGACGAGCCGCTCGAGGACATCCTGTCGACTCCCGAGGTGTCCTACGTCTTCGACAACATCAAGCTCGGCGTCGCGACACCCGCACCGCCGGTCCTGATCGTGCAGGCCGTCCACGACTACCTGATCGACGTCCATGACATCGACGCGCTGGCGGACGCCTATTCGGCCGGCGGCGCCAGCGTCACCTACCACCGCGACGCGTTCAACGAGCACATGCTCCTGCACCCGCTGTCGGCGCCGATGACGCTGCGCTGGCTCACCGACCGCTTCGCCCGCCGTCCGATCAACGAGCACCTGATCAGGACCGTTTGGCCGACGGCGTTCAACCCCATGACCTACGCCGGCATGATGCGACTGGGCGTGATCGCGGCCAAGGTCCTCACCGGACGAAAGATTCATCGCCGTCCGCTGTGACGCGTCCGCTAGGAGACGGAGGCTTCAGGCTCCATCGGCTGCGCGTGGAACGGCTGATCGGTCAGCCCTGAGCTGCCCAGGTCGTCATAGGCGCTTCCGGCCGCCAGCAGGGCATAGACCAGTGCGGCGATCGCGGCGGGCCACAGCAGCGTGATGGCGATCTGGAGCGGGCCGGGACCGAAGAACACCGGCGGCGCCTGGATGACGTAGGACACGGCGGGGCTGCCCACCACCGGCACCTTGTCGACGTCGAGCGCGCCGTAGCGCAGCAGGGCCAGCACCGCCCCCACTGCCGATGCCACGCCAGCCGCACCGACCATGCCGAGTGTCAGGCCGACGACCATGCCCGGGCCCCGCAGCCGGCGCCACTGCCACGCCAGCACCGACGCCACCACGGCCAGCACCGTCAATAGACCCAGCATCAGGCACGGCACGTCGAAGAAGTGTGCAGACTCGGTACCCAGGTAGTCATGCACCCGCTCGCCGGAGCGGGTGATCGCCACCACCAAGTGAATCGGCGGGGCCATCCACGCCCACAGACCGCCCACCAACACCCCGGTCGCCGAAAGCCCGAGGACCGCAACGATCATCGCGCGCACCCGCGACGGACCAGCGGGCTGCGCGGCCATTGGTACCGCGGGCTCGGGGGCCGCGGGCGTCCAGGGTTCGGTCACCGCTGAGTCTCCAGATCCGCCGAGTCCACCTCGCCGTGCCGCGAACAGCGCGCGCGCCAGCCGTCGGGGCGAACCTGAACGATCATCCGGCGTCCACATTCGGCGCAGAAGCGCGGCGGTTCGAGGCCCAGCTGGGCCGCGGTAGGCACCGTCGTACCCCCCAATTCCCCGGTGTAGACGTTGTAGACGCCGGCGCTGACCGGAGCGCCCAGATCTCCCACCACGAGACTCAAACCTAGCCGCTACAGCGTGGCTTAGAGAGTGGCATTGAGCGCCTTGATCGGCATCTGCAGATCCTCGAGCAGTTCCAGATCGGATTCGGCGGGGCGGCCCAGGGTGGTCAGATAGTTCCCGACGATCACGGCGTTGATCCCGCCCAGGATGCCCTGCTTGGCGCCGAGGTCGCCCAAGGTGATCTCCCGGCCACCGGCGAACCGCAGCATGGTGCGCGGCAGCGCCAGCCGGAACGCGGCCACCGACTTCAGTGCTTCGCTGACCGGCATCACCTCGAGGTCGCCGAACGGCGTGCCGGGCCGCGGGTTGAGGAAGTTCAGCGGCACCTCGTCGGGGCCCAGCTCGGCCAGGTCGGCGGCGAATTCCGCGCGCTGCTCCAGGGTTTCTCCCATGCCGAGGATGCCGCCGCAGCACACCTCCATGCCCGCGTCGCGCACCATCGTCAGCGTCTGCCAGCGCTCTTCCCAGGTGTGGGTGGTGACAACGTTGGTGAAGAACGACTTCGCGGTCTCCAGGTTGTGGTTGTAGCGGTGTACGCCCATCGCGGCGAGCTCGTCGACCTGCTCGGCGGTCAGCATGCCCAGCGAGCAGGCGACGTTGATCTCGACCTCGTTGCGAATCGCCTCGATGCCGGCGGCGACCTGGGACATCAGCCGCTTGTCCGGACCGCGTACCGCAGCCACGATGCAGAATTCGGTGGCACCCGACTTCGCGGTTTGCTTGGCGGCTTCGACCAGGCTCGGGATGTCCAGCCAGGCGCTGCGCACCGGCGAGGCGAACAGCCCGGATTGGGAGCAGAAGTGGCAGTCCTCGGGACAGCCGCCGGTCTTGAGGCTGATGATGCCCTCGACCTCGACCTCGGGGCCGCACCAGCGCATCCGCACCTCGTGGGCCAGCGCCAGCAGCTCCTCGAGCCGGTCGTCGGGCAGTTGCAAAACCTGCAGGACCTGGTCCCGGCTCAATCCCTCGCCGCCCTCGAGCACCTGCTGGCGGGCTACCGCCAGGATGTCTGCTTGATCGCCGGCTTCGGTGGTGGGTCGAGTTGCCGCTTGAGTCACCCAGTGCTCCCCTGCATCTTTGTCGCGTCCGCGTTCGCGGTCACATCCGCCGCCACGTCGTGGCAGCCTGAACGAAACGGTATTCAACGTAGGGTAACGGCCCGCGCGTGCCCGCCCGCGACACGGGCGAGGCGCGGCGGTGGATACGGCGACTTCAGGGGTATAGGGGAACCATGGCCACTGATTATGTCGTGTACCTGGCACACCACATGCTTCTGTTGGCGCTGCCGGCCTTCTTGCCGGCCGTAGTCGTCGTCGCCGTGATCCTCTACGCCGCGTTGAAGGACCGGCGCACCGGACGAACCGACGACGATGTCAACGCGGCCTCCGGCACGGAGACGGCCGAGGACAGGCGTGAATGACGATCGAATCTGTTCACCGAATCGTCCAGCAACGGGTCATAATCCCTGGCCCAACGCATTACGGCGACAATATCTACTGTGTACGTATGTTCACCCAAGCCTTGCGTTAACTAGCTACTCCCGGGTAACCTGCAGAATCGTGGGTTGCTGCTGCCGGAGAACGAAGCACGCTGGCCGGCGATCCGACGCAACTGACGAATAAGCGCGATTGACCGGGCCGCGATTTGGGCATTCCGCCTTCTGCGAGCTGGATCACATCTCGCGGACCCGGTGGTGTTGGAAGGGTTTGACGATGAACTCCTCGACGGAACTGACATTCATTGCCGAGCCGTCGGCTCGCGGAGCCGGACTCAACCAGGTGATCGGCCTGACGGTGGCCGCGATGGTCATCACGCTGGTCATGTTGTGGGTGGGCCATGCGCACCGCTCTCGTCGCATTACCTGGTTGACCCGCCTGGCCGACAAACTCGGCGAGAAATTCCATCGCCCGAACTGGGTGGCGCTGCCGGTCCTGGTTTTTACGACGTCGATCATCTGCGCGCTGTTCGGCTTCATCTGGGACGTCAGCTGGCACATCGGTAACGGCCGCGATCCCGGGCCATTGGCCAACCCGGCGCACTACTTCATCATTATCGGCCTGTTCGGCGTGTTCCTGGCCGGCATGATCGCGATCGTCATCCCATACGAGAAACCCGGCCCGGCGGCGGTGCGTATCACCCGCAACTGGCACGCACCGGTCGGCGGCGTGCTGATGGCCGGCTGCGGCCTCTACGCGATGATCGGCTTCCCGCTCGACGACATCTGGCACCGCACCTTCGGGCAAGACGTCACCCTTTGGGGCCCAACACATTTGATGATGATCGGCGGCGCCTGCTTTTCACTGTTCGCGGTGCTGATGCTGGAACGTGAAGGTGAGGCCCAGCAGGCCGTGGAAGCCGCCAAGGGCGCTTTCATCACCTTCCTGCGGTACTTGTCCTTCGGCGGCATGTTCATCGGGCTGTCGGTCTACCAGATCGAATACGACTTCGGTGTCGAGCAGTTCCGGCTGGTGTTGCAGCCGATGATGATCGCCTTCGCGTCCGCTCTGGCGGCCGTTGCCGCCCGCGTCACGATGGGCCGCGGCGCCGCGATCATCGCGGCGCTGTTCGCCATCGCGCTGCGCGGTGGGGTCGCGTTGCTGGTGGGTCCGATCCTGGGCGCACCGATCAACTGGTTCCCCCTGTACCTGGGCCCCGCGCTGGCGGTCGAACTGGTCGCGCTGACGCCGGTGTTCAAGCGCCCCATCGTTTTTGGCGCCGTGTCCGGGTTGGGCGTGGCGACGTTCGGGCTGTGGCTGGAATCGCTGTGGATCGCAGCGGTGTACCACTACCCGTGGCCGGTCGGCATGTGGGGCGAGGCCCTGGCGATGGCGGTCCCGGTGGGGGTGCTCTCCGGAATGTGCGGGGCGCTGTTCGGCATGGTGCTGACCGGCCAGCGGCTGCCGCACCGCTGGATCGGCATCTCGACGGTGGCGGCCACCGTCCTGGTGATCGGTGGCGCGGTGGCCAACGGCCTGCACATCGTGGTGCCCGAGCACGGCAAGGCCGCCATCACGCTGACCGAGCTGCCCAGCGCCGCAGGTCAGCGCATGGTGTCCGCGGATGTGCAACTCACACCGCCCGATGCCGTTGGCCCGCAACCGGATTGGCTGACAATTCTGTCCTGGCAGGGCCGCATGGAAAACCAGCGCGGCCTGGTGATCGACCGGCTCGAGAAAGTCGGACCGGGCCACTACCGGTCCACGCAGCCGGTCCCGGTCTGGGGATCGTGGAAGACGCTGCTGCGGATTCAGGACGGTTACACGATGGCTGGCGTGCCGATTTATGAGCCGGCCGACGACGCCATTCCCGCGGCCGAGGTTCCCGCGCTGTCCTCGATCGACCGGCCGTTCGTGCACGAGATCACCATCCTGCAGCGCGAACGCGACCAGAACGCTCCCAGCTGGCTGTACAACGCCGGTTCGCTGGTCGTGCTGGTCCTGACGCTGATGGTGATCGCCGCTCTGACGTGGGGTGCGGGCCGCATCAACGACGCGCTGTCCGAACCGGAACCGGTCGAGGAAAAACAACCACTACCGCGGGCGGCCTGAGCCGATGACGTGGCGCGGCACGCTCAATGCGGCGTGGGTGACGGTGTTGATGTGCGGCCTGATCGCCTGCGGCGGTCCCAAGGGCCAGCCTGCGTCCGGCGCCCTGGACATCGACGTGAAGATCGTCCAGAAGCAGGTGACCCCGACCAACGCGGTACTGCAAGCGAAGGTCAAACAGCAGATCGTCCTGCACGTCACCAGCGACGCGCCCGATGAACTGCATGTGCACTCGGTGCCCGATCACAAGTTTGCGGTCGCCGCCGAACCCAACCAGACGTTTCACTTCAGCGTCGAGGTCCCCGGCAATGTCGAGGTGGAACTCCACCACTTGGACCGGACGATAGCGACGATTCAAGTCCAGCCGTGACGCGGCTGCTGGCGCACGGTCTGGGCGGATCGAGCGATCTTCCGGTCCCCTACGCGTACGCGATGGTCGGCGCCGCGTGGGCACTGACGTTCACGTTCGCGTTGGTCGCGTTCGCGTGGCGGCGACCACGGTTCGATCCTGATGCACCCGGCCATCCGCTGCCCGCGTGGGTGACGATGCTGGTCGACGCCCGCGCGACCCGCTGGACGGTTGCGGCCGTGGCGCTGGCCTTCGCGATATGGGTGGTGCTGGCCGGGTTCTGGGGTCCGCAGACGCGCGCCAACGGGCTGCTCGGGGCGTTTTACGTGCTGCTGTGGGTCGGGCTGGTCGCGGTGTCGCTGGCGTTCGGCCCGGTGTGGCGGGTCATCTCCCCGGTGCGCACGGTGTACCTGCTGGCGCGCCGCGCCGCGCCCGAGCGGCTGAGCCGGCCGCGACTGCGCTACCCGCAGAGCTGGGGTTACCGTCCGGCCGCGGTCGGACTGTTCGCCTTCGTGTGGCTGGAGTTGGCGAGCCCGGACTCGGCGTCGCTGCCCTGGGTGCGGGGTTGGTTGCTGATCTACGCGTCTGTGTTGCTGGTCGGGGCGTGGCTGTGCGGGCAACGCTGGCTGGCCAGGGTCGACCCGTTCGGTGTGTACAGCATGGCGGTGTCGCGACTGTCTCCGTTTTGGCGCTCGAAAACCAACGGGCAGATCGTCATCGGCAATCCGTTCGACCACCTGCCGTCGCTGCCGGTGCGACCCGGTGTGGTCGCGATGCTGGCGGTACTACTCGGGTCGACGGCGTTCGACAGCTACTCGTCGTCGCCGACCTGGCGCGACTTCGCCGATCGGCTCTCCCGGCTGGCGCACGACATGCCGCCGACGCTGGTGTCGTCGGCGCTGCGGACCGTCGGGCTGCTGGTCTTCATTTCGGTTGTCGCGCTAACCTTTTCGCTTGCGGCCCGGGCAACCGGCGGGGTGAACCGCGAGCAGCGACGCGCCCTGCCCGGTCAGCTAGCACACTCGCTGATCCCGATCGTGGTGGGCTACATCTTCGCGCACTACCTCTCCTATCTGATGGAACGCGGACAGCAGGCCGTAATCGCGCTGGCCGATCCGTTGGGGCGCGGCTGGAACCTGTTGGGGCTGGCCCATTTACCGGTGGCCTATGTGTTGTCCCAGCACCCGCCGGTGCTGGCCGGAATCAAGGTGGCCTGCGTGGTGACCGGGCACATCGTCGCGGTGATCGCGGCACATGACCGGGCGCTGCGGCTGTTGCCGGCCGGCCATCAGCTCACCGGACAGCTCACCATGATGCTGGTCATGGTCGGCTATACGTTCACCGGCCTGTACCTGCTCTTCGGCGGCTAGAGCAGGTGCTCGACGCGTTCGTCGCCGTCCCAGCGACGTAACCCGGCGAAGTGTCCGTCGAGCTGCGCCGGGTTGGCCGCGATGGTCAGCGCTGGCCCCAGCTGGTCGGCGTCGATCCGCCGGGCCAGCGTGACGTGGGCCGTCCACTGACCGGGAAGACTGTTCGGCAGCGGGGCGGGCATCAGATGCGCGGCGGCCAGGCGGTGGACTTCGGCGTGCAGATCCAACAACTCGGCGCTGGGCAGGATCAGCCGGGCGAACACGACATTGGACCGGCCGAACAAGACCGGCGCTCCGATCGCGCAGCGCAACGGCAGCCGCCGCAGCACCGGCCGCAGCGCCTCGTCGACGGCCGGGTCGATGCGTTCGGCGACAACGACCGTCACGTGCGGACGTCCGGGCGGTATCCGGCAAGGCAGGTCGGCGGCGGCCAAATCGTCCCAGATCCGCCGCAGCGCCGCCTCGGTGTCGCGGTCGAACAGCAACTCGATCGAATGGACCATCAGCCGGCCAGTGCGCTCACCCAGTCACGGTTGAATGCCGCGGCGCTCATCGTGGCGAAGTCGTCGACGCTCAGCGCACCGGCCCCGGCGGGCAGCGCGGCCCGCACGGGCGCCATGCGCTCCAGGGCGCCACGGTTGGACGTCTCCACCACTGTCGGTCGCGACGGCCAGCTGCCGATCACCAGTCCGGCACATGAAAGCCCTTGTCCAGCAAGCGATTCCAGAGTAAGCGCAGTGTGGTTCAGCGTGCCCAGTTCCGCGGTGACAGTGACCAGCACGGCGGCACCCAACTCGATCGCGAGGTCGCGCAGGGTGACGCCGGCATGCCCGTCCCCCCGGGCGAGTTCGACCAGCAGCCCGCCGGCACCCTCGACCAGGGTGAGCCGGGCAGGGCGGTCCAGGTCGCGGATGAGCCGCAGCATCTGATCGCCGGTGGGCAGCGGCATCCCGGCCTGCTCGGCGGCGGCCACGGGCGCCAATGCCTGCGGATACCTCGCCAGGCCGGCCGTTTCGGTCACGCCGGATAACCGCGTCACCTCGGCGAGGTCGTCGTCGCCGGAATCGGTGCCGGTCTGCGCGGGTTTACACACCGCGACGTCGATCCCGGCCAGCCGCGCGTGACAGGCCAGCGCCGCGACGGCGATCGTCTTGCCAACCCCCGTTCCGGTACCGGTAACGGCGAGGACGGTCAACGGCGCGCCACGGCAAGGACATCGGTCAGCACCCGCCGGGCGACCTGCAGTTCCTCGGCGTCGAGCGACGCGCGCGCGGTTAGCCGCAGCCGCGACGTCCCGGCGGCCACGGTGGGCGGCCGAAAGCAGCCCACCCGCACCCCGGCATCCAGGCAGGCGGTCGCGGCGGCCACCGCCACCTCCGGGTCGCCCAGGATCACCGACACCACCGCCGATACCGGGTTCTCGGACACGCCGCAGATATCGGCCAACTCGCGGGCGTGCCGCAACACCGCCTCGGGCCGCCAGGGCTCGGAACGCAGCAGGTGCAGTGCGGCCATCGCCGCACCGACGGCAGCCGGAGCCAGGCCGGTGTCGAAGATGAACGGTCGGGCCGCATCGATCAGGTGAGCGCGCACCTCGGCGGGTCCCAGCACCATGCCGCCCTGGCTGCCGAGTGCCTTGGACAGCGTCGTGGTCATCACCACGTCGGGCGCACCGGCGAGTCCCAGCTCGTGCAGCAGCCCGCGGCCGCCGCCGCGCACCCCGAGGCCGTGTGCCTCGTCGACGATCAGCAGCGCGCCGTGGCGCCGGCAGACCTCGTGCAGCTCGCGCAGCGGGGCCAGCACGCCGTCGGCGCTGAACACCGATTCGGTGATGACGACGGCGCGTTCCTCGGCGCGGGCGGCCAGGGCCGCGTCGACGGCATCCACGTCACGGTGCGGCGTCACCACGACCCGCGCGCGGGACAGCCGGCAGGCGTCCACCAACGATGCGTGTGAACGCTCCTCCGACACCAGCAGCGAGCCCGGGCCGGACAGCCCGACGACGGTACCGAGGTTGGCGGTGTATCCGGAGGAGAACAGCAGGCCGGCAGCGGCGCCGACATAGTCGGCGAGCTCGGCCTCGAATTGCTGGTGCAGTTCGGTATCGCCGGTGACCAGGCGGGATCCGGTGGCGCCGGCACCCCAGATCCGCAGCGCCGCGACGCCGCCCTCGATCACGTCGGGGTGCTGCGACAGGCCGAGGTAGTCGTTGGACGCCAGGTCGAGCTCGGTGGCGACCGCGGGGCGCGGCCGCAGCGAGCGGCGCAGCCCGGCTTCGCGGCGCTGCTGTTCCACCGCCTCCAGCCAGGCCAGCGGGGAAACCTCGATCGGTGTCTTCATTGGCGTTCAGCCTACGAGCCGCGCGACCTCGACCATCGCCGAGGTGATCCGGGCGATCTCGTCGGGCCCACAGACGTAGGGCGGCATCGCGTAGATCAGGTTGCGGAACGGGCGTAGCCAGATGCCGTGGTCCAGCGCTGCCGGGGTGGCCACCGCGAGGTCGACCGGCGCGGCGCATTCGATGACGCCGATGGCACCGCACACCCGCACATCGGCCACGCCGGGCAGGTCCCGGGCCGGCTCGAGTCCCGCCGCGAGCCCGGCCGCGATGTCGGCGACGCGCGACCGCCAGTCCTGGCCCAGCAGCACCTCGACGCTGGCCACCGAGACCGCACAGGCCAGTGGGTTGGCCATGAACGTCGGGCCGTGCATCAATGCGCCGGCCTCCCCGGAGCTGATCGTGTGCGCGATGTGTTGGGTGCACAACGTGGCGGCCAGGCTGAGGTATCCGCCGGTCAGCGCCTTGCCGACACACATGATGTCCGGGCTGACGCCGGCGTGGTCGGCGGCGAACAGCTCGCCGGTCCGGCCGAACCCGGTGGCGATCTCGTCGAAGATCAGCAGCACGTCGTGTCGGCTGCAGATCTCGCGCAGGTCGCCCAGGTAGCGAGGGTCGTGGAAGCGCATGCCGCCGGCGCCCTGGACCACGGGTTCGACGACCACCGCCGCCAGCTCGGTCGCGTGGCGGGTCAACTGCTCCTCGAACGCCACGCTGTAGGCGGTGTCGTAGTCGCGCGGCACCTGCGGGGCGAACACCTGGTCGGCCAGGATGTCGGTCCATAGCGAATGCATGCCGCCGTCGGGGTCGCAGACGCTCATCGGGGTGAAGGTGTCGCCGTGGTAGCCGCCCCGCCAGGTCATCAGCCGGTGCTTGCGGAATCGACCGCGGCTGCGCCAGTACTGCAGCGCCATTTTGACCGCGACCTCGACCGCTACCGATCCGGAGTCGCTGAAGAACACCGTCTCCAGACCGGCCGGGGTGATCTGCACCAGCAGCTGAGCGAGCCGGGCTGCCGGTTCGTGGGTCAGCCCGCCGAACATCACGTGGTTCATCGAGCTCAGCTGGGCCGTCAGCGCCGCGTCCAGCACCGGATGGCCGTGGCCGTGGATAGCGGTCCACCAGGAACTCATCGCGTCCAGCACGTCGACCGGCTGACCATCTCTGACCAGCGTCAACCAGGCGCCACGGGCACCGATAGCCACTACCGGAGGGATGGCTTCACTGCCGATGGTGCTGTAGGGGTGCCAGAGATGGGCGGCGTCGATCGCGCTGATTTGCTCGGGCGTCAACCCGGATCTCGCCGCAGGCATAGAGACCGAGCGTAAAGCAGCCGGCTCGCACAAAAGCCGACCATCGGGAAGCATCTATCGGCATGGCCTTGCCGTACCCGTTCGAAGACCCGCATCGCGGCGGTCGTCCCGAGTCCCAACAGCAGACTCACGAGGCCGAAGAGTTGGGCGATTTCCGGCCAATGACCTACGGCGACAACGACTCCGACGCTAAGCCGCATGTCATTCGGCTTCGGGTAGCCCCCTGGGACCTGGTTGCCACGCTCACCCTGGTGACGCTGCTGGTAGTGCTGGCCACGGCGACGACGTGGCCGACGCGGCTTTACGGCTTCCTCGGCGAGGTGTGCTCGGACGAGTCGTGCGGCCTGGTTCCTTTCCAGCTCGACGTGTATATCTACCCGGTGGTGTGGGGCGGGATCGGCGCCGCGATCGCCGCGGCGGGCATCGGCCCGTTCGTCTCCCTGCTGAAGGGCTGGTACATGTCCTTCTGGCCGGTTTTGTCGCTCGCGATCATCATGGTGAGCTCCGTGATCGGCGACGCGCTGACCGTCTTCAGCGCCCGCTACTGGCACTGATTCTCCCCCGCCGCGCGCGCTGGTAAATCGTTGCGGCCGAGCACCGGTGTGAGACCGAAATCACAACTGCCGATAAAGATTTGGGATCGGCAGTCACCATCCGGTCACGGTCCAGCGGCAAATCTTTCGTGGACCTCACCAGCTATTTTCCGGGCGCGATTTCTGTTGTAAAAGTTTCTGTAGTGACTGGTGTGACTCAACGGGCCAACCGACTGATTCACGTCCCCCGCAAGGAGGCGGCGGCCGATCCCCCACTCGGGGCTCGTCGCAAGTCATCGAACGGCGGCCGCGGTGCCCACAGCGTCGCGGCCTCAACCCGACAGAGTTCAGGAAGGCTGGAACTCCAATGAAGCGCATCTACTCGTTTGCCATCGGTCTCGCCATCTTGGCGGCCCCGATGGCCGCCGCCCCCGAGATCGCGGCCGCCGACCCCGGCGCCCGGTCGATGGATTACCAGCAGGCCACCGACGTCGTCGTGATGCGCGGTCTGTCGCAGCGCGGCGTGCCCTTCTCGTGGGCCGGTGGCGGTATCAACGGCCCCTCCCGCGGCACCGGCACCGGCATCAACACCGTCGGCTACGACGCCTCCGGTCTGATGCAGTACGCCTACGCCGGCGCCGGCATCAGGTTGCCCCGGTCGTCGGGCGCGATCTACCGGGCCGGCCAGAAGGTTCTGCCGCAGCAGGCCCAGAAGGGCGACATGATCTTCTACGGTCCGGACGGCACGCAAAGCGTCGCGATGTATCTCGGCAACAACCAGATGCTCGAGGTCGGCGATGTCGTGCAGGTCTCGCCGGTGCGTTCGGCCGGTATGACCCCGTACCTGGTCCGCGTCATCGGCGTCCCGCTGCAGCAACTGCCCGCGCAGCCGGCCCCGGCGCAGCAGCTCCCCGGCCAGCAAGTGCCGGGCCAGGCCCCGCTGCAACAGCCGCCGACGCAGCAGGCACCGCTGCAACAGCTGCCCGCTCAGCAGACGCCATTGCAGCAGGCGCCGCTGCAGCAACTGCCTACCCAGCAGGCGCCGTTGCAACAGGCGCCGCTGCAACAACTGCCTACCCAGCAGGTGCCCGCGCAACAGCCGGCGCCCGCACAGCCGGCGCTGCCGCAACTGCCGAACCTGCAGACGCTTCTGCAGCCGGCACCTGCGCGCTAACCACGGCCCGTCACCGACGCCACCTGCTCCACTGAGCAGCCTCGCCGCCAGGCGAGCGCTGCGGAGCAGGTGGCGTTTTTGGGTAAATTACTGGTGATCATGCCGACCACAGCGCCTCAGACCCCGGCCGACCCGGCCAATACGGGTAGTTCAGAGGCGCGCCGACCAGGGTCGGCGGGGTTCTACCGCTACGATCTCGACGGCTTGCGCGGCATCGCGATCGCCCTGGTCGCCGTGTTCCACATCTGGTTTGGCCGGGTCTCCGGCGGCGTGGATGTGTTCCTGGCGCTGTCCGGGTTCTTCTTCGGCGGCAAGATCCTGCGCGCCGCGCTCAACCCGGCCGTCTCGCTGTCGCCCGTCGCCGAAATCACCCGGCTGATCCGGCGTCTGGTGCCCGCCCTGGTCGTGGTGCTGGCCGCGTGTGCGGTGCTCACCATCCTGGTGCAGCCGCAAACCCGCTGGGAGACCTTCGCCGACCAGAGCCTGGCCAGCCTCGGCTATTACCAGAACTGGGAGCTGGCGAACACCGCGTCGGATTACCTGCGGGCGGGCGAAGCCGTCAGCCCGTTGCAGCACATCTGGTCCATGTCGGTGCAGGGGCAGTTCTACGTCGCCTTCCTGCTGCTGGTCGCGGGCTGCGCGATCTTGTTCCGCCGCCCGCTCAAGGCCCATCTGCGCACGCTGTTCGTGGTGCTGCTGAGCGCCTTGACGATCGCCTCGTTCAGCTACGCGGTGTTCGCTCACCTCGACGACCAGTCGGTCGCCTACTACGACAGCTTTGCCCGCGGCTGGGAGTTGCTGCTGGGCGCGCTCGTCGGCGCCGTCGTGGCCCGCGTCCGGTGGCCGATGTGGCTGCGGACCGCCGCCGCCTCGGTCGCGCTGGCCGCCGTCGTGTCCTGCGGGGCCCTGCTCGACGGCGTCGACGAGTTTCCGGGCCCGTGGGCCCTGGTACCTGTCGGGGCCACGATGCTGATGATCCTGGCCGGGGCCAACCTGCCGGGCGATGCGGACACCAGCGGCCGGATGCCGCTGCCGAATCGGCTGCTGGCCACCCGGCCCCTGGTGGAGCTGGGCGCCATCGCGTACTCGCTGTATCTATGGCACTGGCCGCTGCTGATTTTCTGGCTGTCCTACACCGGGCACAAACACGCCAACTTCGTCGAAGGCGCGGCCGTGTTGCTGATCTCCGGCGTGCTCGCGTACCTGACCACCCAGCTCGTCGAGGACCCGCTGCGCTACCGCGCGCCGCAAACGTCCACCCCGGAGCTGCCCTGGTGGTCGCGGTTGCGCAGGCCGACGATGGCGCTGGGTGCGGCGGTGGTGCTGCTGGGCGTCACCCTGACCGCGACCTCGTTCACCTGGCGCCAGCACGTCACGGTCTTGCGGGCCGCGGGCAAGGAACTGTCCGTACTCAACCCGCAGGACTATCCCGGCGCGCGCGCCCTGACCGAACACGTGCGAGTCCCGACGCTGCCGATGCGGCCCAGCGTCCTCGAGGTCAGAAACGACCTGCCCGCCTCCACCCGGGACGGCTGCATCAGTGACTTCGTCAACCCGGCGGTGGTCAACTGCGTCTACGGCGACCTCGCCGCGACCCGGACCATCGCACTGGCCGGCGGGTCGCACGCCGAGCACTGGCTGCCGGCACTGGATGTGCTCGGACACGCCCATCACTTCAAAGTTGTGACATATCTCAAAATGGGCTGCCCGCTGTCCACCGAGCAGGTACCGCTGATCATGGGTAACAACGCCCCCTACCCGCAGTGCCGGGAGTGGGTGCAGGCGACGATGGACAAGCTGGTCTCCGATCGCCCCGACTACGTCTTCACCACCACGACCCGGCCGTGGAACATCAAGAGCGGCGACGTGATGCCCGCGACGTACATCGGGATCTGGCAGACGTTGTCCGACAACAACATTCCGATTCTCGGCATGCGCGACACCCCGTGGCTGGTCAAGAACGGACAGCCGTTCGACCCCGCCGACTGCTTGGCCAAGAAGGGCGGCAACGCGACGTCGTGCGCGATCAAGCGCTCCGACGTGCTGTCCGACCGCAACCAAACCCTGGACTTCGTCGAGCAATTCCCGCTGCTCAAGGTGCTCGACATGTCAGATGCCATCTGCCGCACCGATGTTTGCCGCCCGGTCGAAGGAAACGTGCTGATCTACCACGGCGCTCATCACCTGACCCCCACCTACATGCGAACCCTGGCCCACGCCCTCGGCCTGCAGATCGCGGCTGCCACAGGCTGGTGGTAGCCCGGACAGGACAGTCCGCCGCGGATAAGGTCAAGTGGTGCCGTCAACCAATCCGGCTTCCCGACCGGCCGCAGCATCGGGTGCTGCCACGCCGGACGAGGCCATACCCACGCTGCCCACCGTTTGGCCCGGGGGCGCCTATCCCCTCGGAGCCACCTATGACGGGGCGGGAACTAACTTTTCGCTGTTTTCCGAGATCGCCGAACAGGTCGACTTGTGCCTGATCGACGACCACGGCAACGAATCGCGGATCCCGCTCGACGAGGTCGACGGATACGTCTGGCACGCCTATCTGCCGAACATCACCCCCGGTCAGCGCTACGGATTCCGGGTGCACGGACCGTTCGATCCGGCGGCCGGCCAACGGTGCGACCCGAGCAAGCTGCTGCTTGACCCTTATGGGAAGTCGTTCGACGGGGATTTCACCTGGGGACAGGCGCTGTTCTCCTACGACCTGAAGGCCGTCGACCCGAACGGCGACACCGCGGCCACCGGAACTCCCCCGATGATCGACTCCCTGGGACACACGATGACCAGCGTGGTGATCAACCCGTTCTTCGACTGGGCCTTCGATCGCGCGCCGCTGACCCCGTACCACGAGACGGTCATCTACGAGGCCCACGTCAAGGGCCTGACCAAAACCCATCCCGGCATACCCGAGGGACTGCGCGGCACCTATGCCGCGCTGGCCCATCCCGTGATCATCGATCACCTGAAGTCGCTCAACGTCACCGCGCTGGAACTCATGCCGGTACACCAGTTCATGCACGACGAGCGGCTACTCGACCTGGGATTGCGAAACTACTGGGGCTACAACACATTCGGGTTCTTCGCTCCGCACTACCAGTACGCATCGAACCGGCAGGCGGGCGGCGCGGTCGCCGAATTCAAGATGATGGTGCGCAGTCTGCACGAAGCCGGCATCGAGGTCATCCTCGACGTCGTCTACAACCACACCGCCGAGGGCAACCACCTGGGCCCGACGATCAACTTCCGCGGCATCGACAACAGCGCCTACTACCGGCTTGTCGACGAGGACCTGCGGCTGTACAAGGACTACACCGGCACCGGCAACAGCCTCAACCCGCGCCACCCGCACGTCCTGCAGCTGATCATGGACTCGCTGCGCTATTGGGTGATCGAGATGCACGTCGACGGGTTCCGCTTCGACCTGGCCGCGACGCTGGCCCGCGAGCTGCACGACGTGGACCGATTGAGCGCGTTCTTCGATCTGGTGCAACAGGATCCGATCGTCAGCCAGGTCAAACTGATCGCCGAACCCTGGGATGTCGGCGAGGGCGGTTATCAGGTCGGGAACTTCCCGGGTTTGTGGACCGAGTGGAACGGGAAGTATCGCGATACTGTGCGTGACTACTGGCGGGGCGAGCCCGCAACCCTGGGCGAGTTCGCTTCCCGGCTGACCGGGTCGTCGGACCTGTATGAGTCGAGCAGCCGGCGTCCCAGCGCCAGCATCAACTTCGTCACCGCGCACGACGGATTCACCCTCAACGACCTGGTCTCCTACAACGAGAAACACAATGAGGCCAACGGCGAGGACAACCGCGACGGGGAAAGCCACAACCGGTCCTGGAACTGCGGGGTCGAGGGTCCCACCGACGACCCCGACATCACCGAGCTGCGCTGCCGGCAGATGCGCAACTTCTGGGCCACCCTGATGGTCAGCCAGGGCACGCCGATGATCGCGCACGGCGACGAAATCGGACGAACCCAGCTCGGCAACAACAACGTGTACTGCCAGGACTCCGAATTGGCTTGGATGGACTGGTCTTTGGTGGACAAGAATGCCGACCTGCTGGCCTTCACCCGCAAGGTGACCAAGCTGCGCAGGAAGCACCCGGTGTTCCGCCGGCGCCGCTTCTTCGACGGTGAGCCGATTCGCAGCGGGGACGAAGTCCGCGATATCGCCTGGCTGACGGCGAGTGGCCGGGAAATGACGCACGACGACTGGAACCAGGGTTTGGACAAGTGTGTCGGGGTATTCCTCAACGGTGAGGCGATTACCGCGCCCAATGCGCGGGGGGAACGAGTAGTGGACGATTCATTCCTGTTGTGTTTCAACGCCCACAGCCGCGACGTGGAATTCGTCACGCCGCACGACGACTACGCACAGGAATGGACCGTGGAGCTGGATACCAATCATCCCGCCGGCAAGGCCGATCTCGTTGTTGCGGCCGAAGAAAAGATCACGGTGCCTGGGCGCTCGGTACTGATCCTGCGAAAGACCGCCTAACACATGGCTTTTCCGGTGCGCGCTACTTACCGTTTACAGTTGCGCGGAGCCTCCAGTGGCAGCGCCTTCACTTTCGCCGACGCCGAAAACCTGCTGGACTACCTCGACGAACTCGGGGTGTCGCATCTGTATCTGTCCCCGATCCTGACCGCGGTCAGCGGCTCGGGCCACGGTTACGACGTCACGGATCCGACGACGGTGTCGCCGGAGCTGGGCGGCGCCGAAGGATTGGCGCGGCTATCGGCCGCGGCGCGGGCGCGCGGCATGGGGCTGATCGTCGACATCGTGCCCAACCATGTGGGCGTCGACCAGCCCCAGCAGAATCCGTGGTGGTGGGATGTATTGCGGCACGGCCGATCATCGGAATACGCAACGTTTTTCGATATCGACTGGGATCTCGACTCGGACGGCCGCATCGTGTTGCCGGTGCTGGGTTCCGACGACGACGCCGCGGATCTGACCGTCGACGGTGACCTGCTGCGGTTGGGCGATCTGGCGCTGCCGATCGCCCCGGGCACCGGCGTGGGCACCGGCCCCGAGGTACACGAGCGTCAGCACTACCGGTTGGTGGGCTGGCGTAACGGCGTCGTCGGCTATCGGCGTTTCTTCTCGATCACCTCGCTGGCCGGGCTGCGGCAGGAAGATCGCGCGGTGTTCGACGCCAACCATGCGGAGATCGCCCGCTGGGTCCGCGAGGAACTTGTCGACGGGGTGCGCATCGACCATCCGGACGGATTGACCGATCCCACTGGGTATTTGGCGTGGCTGCGCGAGCTACTCGGGCCCACGGCGTGGATCGTGATCGAGAAGATCCTGGCCGTGGACGAGGCGCTGGAGCCGACGTTGCCGATCCAGGGCACCACCGGTTACGACGTATTGCGGGAAGTCGGTGGGGTTTTCGTCGACCCGGCCGGAGCCCCCGCGCTGACCGAGCTCGTCGAGTCCGCCGGAGTGGACTATGACGCTATCCCACAGCTGCTGGCCGACCTCAAGGTTGCGGTGGCTACCGAGACGCTCGGTAGTGAGCTGAGCAGGCTGCGGCGGGCCATCGTGGCCACCGCCGGGACGGACCACCCGCAGCTGCCCGAGGCGGTGGCCGCGCTGCTCACCCACATCGAGCTCTACCGTAGCGACTACCGGGGCCTGAGCGCCGTCCTACCGACCGCGCTCGCCGAAACTCAAGCCGCGCAACCGGAACTCGGGCCCGCGCTGCAGGTGCTCGCCGCGGCGCTGGCACACGGTGGCGAACCCGCCGCGCGCCTGCAACAACTATGCGGCGCGGTCACCGCCAAGGCCGTCGAAGACTGCTTGTTCTATCGCGACGCCCGGCTGGTCTCGCTCAACGAGGTGGGCGGCGAACCACACCGGTTCGGCGTCGGCGCCGCGGAGTTCCACCAGAGCGCGGCCACTCGCGCCCGGCTGTGGCCGCAGGCGATGACCACGCTGACCACCCACGACACCAAACGCGGCGAGGACGTGCGGGCCCGCATCGGGGTGCTGTCCCAGGTGCCCTCGCTGTGGGCGCAGTTCGTCGCCCGTTGGGAAACCGAGACACCCTCCCCCGATGCCGCGACCGGACAGTTCCTGTGGCAGAACATCTTCGGTGTGTGGCCACCCAGCGGCGAAGTCACCGCGCAGCTGCGCGACCGGTTGCACGGGTACGCTGAGAAGGCCATCCGGGAAGCGGCGCTGCACACCTCATGGAACGAACCGGACTCCGATTTCGAGGATGCTGTGCACGCGTGGTTGGACGCGGTGCTGGACGGCCCGGTGGCCGGCCAAATGACCGAGCTTGTCGCTCAACTCAATCCGCACGCCGCCAGCGACGCGCTGGGCCAGAAGCTACTCGCGTTGACGGTGCCCGGCATTCCCGACATCTACCAGGGCACCGAGCTCTGGGACGACAGTCTGGTAGATCCCGACAACCGCAGGCCTGTCGACTATGCCGCGCGCAGAGCCGCTCTCGCCGAGTTGCAACACCCGAAGCTGCGCGTCGTCACCACGGCACTGCGGGTGCGCCGTTCTCATCCGGACACCTTTCGGCACGGTGGTTACCTGCCTGTGCTCTCCGAGGGCGATGCCAGCGAGCACGTGCTGGCCTTCAGCCGGGGCGACGACATCGTGGTCGCGGTGACTCGCTGGACGGTGCGCCTGACCGAAACGGGCTGGGGCAATACTGTTCTGGCGTTGCCCGACGGCACCTGGAAAGACACCCTCACCGGCGCCGTCGCCGAAGGTCCGACGTCGGCGACCCAGCTGTTCGCAGACCTGCCCGTCGTCTTATTGGAGCGCCACCATGGCTGATTTCCGGGTGTGGGCCCCCAAGCCCGCTCAGGTACGTCTCGACGTCGACGGCGCGGTGCACGCGATGACGCGCACCGAAGACGGCTGGTGGCACGCGACCGTCGACGCACCGCCGGATGCCCGCTACGGCTTCCTGCTCGACGACGACCCCAAGGTGCTGCCCGACCCGCGATCACCGCGCCAACCCGACGGCGTGCACGAGCGCTCACAATTGTGGGAGCCGGGCCACACGTGGACGGACGGCGACTGGGCGGGCCGGTCAGTCGAAGGAGCGGTGATCTACGAGCTGCACATCGGCACCTTCACCGCGGCGGGTACCTTCGACGCCGCGATCGAAAAGCTGGATTATCTGGTCGATCTCGGAATCGACTTCGTCGAGGTGATGCCCGTCAACTCCTTTGCCGGAACCCACGGCTGGGGATACGACGGCGTGCTGTGGTACAGCGTGCACGAACCCTACGGCGGCCCGGACGGTTTGGTCCGATTCGTCGACGCGTGCCACGCACGAGGTTTGGGCGTGTTGATCGACGCGGTGTTCAACCACTTCGGCCCGTCGGGAAATTACCTGCCGCGGTTCGGCCCGTACCTGTCGTCGGGGAGCAACCCGTGGGGCGAGGGCGTCAACATCGCCGATGCCGACTCAGACGAGGTGCGTCGCTACATCATCGGCTGCGCGCTGCGGTGGATGCGCGACTTTCACGCCGACGGGTTGCGACTGGACGCGGTGCACGCGTTGGTGGACACCACGGCCGTCCACATCCTTGAAGAGATGGCGAGCGAAACCGACTGGCTGTCACAACAAGTGGGCCGGCCGCTGTCGCTGGTCGCCGAAAGCGACATGAACGATCCGCGGCTGATCACCCCACGTGATCACTACGGCTACGGGATCACCGCGCAGTGGGACGACGACATCCACCACGCCATCCACACCGCGGTGTCGGGTGAACGCCAGGGCTACTACGCGGACTTCGGTTCGCTGGCCACGCTGGCCGACACACTGCGAAATGGCTTCTTTCACGCCGGCACCTATTCGTCGTTTCGCCGGCGTCGGCACGGCCGGCCGCTGGACACCAAAGCCATCCCGGCGAGCCGGTTGCTCGCCTATACCTGCACGCACGACCAGGTCGGCAATCGTGCACTCGGCGACCGGCCGTCCCAGCATCTCACCGGTGGCCAGTTGGCGATCAAGGCTGCCCTGGTCCTCGGATCGCCTTACACCGCAATGCTTTTCATGGGTGAGGAGTGGGGAGCATCGACGCCGTTCCAGTTCTTCAGCTCGCATCCCGAACCGGAGTTGGCCAAGGCGACCGTCGAGGGCCGCAAGTCCGAGTTCGCCGAGCACGGCTGGGACGCCGACGACATCCCCGACCCGCAGGACCCGCAGACCTTCGGTCGCTCCAAGCTGAACTGGGGCGAGGTCGACGCCGGCGAGCATGCACGGCTGCTCGCGTTCTATCGGGAGCTGATCGCCTTGCGGCGCAGCGACCCCGACCTGGCAGACCCCTGGCTGGAGCACCTCACCGTCGATTACGACGAGGAGCTGCGCTGGATCACGCTGTCGCGCGGGCAGTTACGCATCGCGTGCAACCTCGGCGACAAACCGGTCACGGTACCGGCCGCGGGCGATGTCGTCCTGGCGTGGGGTGAGCCGACCGCCGGCGAGGGCGGCACCGTGCTGGAACCGCAGTCGGTCGCGATCCTGCGGCACGGGTAAGACTCGACCTTCCGCGTCCTGCTCGGCTAGCGCTACCTGGCACCAAGCGGCGGGGCTACACGCTGGATCGCCCGGCGGTGCGCAGCGCCGCGGCGATGGACTCGGCGAGCGGATCGATCTCGGCTTCGGCCAAATCGGCGATGGTGACCCGGATTCCGGCCGGGGAGCCGATCCGGAATCGCGAACCGGGCGCGGCGGCCCAACCCGCATTGATCAGCCGGGTGATCGCCACCGTCTCGTCGGGCACCGGAATCCACACATTGAGCCCGGACCGGCCGTGTGCGGCTATCCCACGGTCGACGAGCGCGGCACACAGCCGGGTGCGGTTGTCGGTGTAGCGCCGCTCAGCGTGGTGGATAAGACGCTCGGCGGCGTCGTCGGACCACAACCGCACCGCGAGATCCTGCAGTAGATGACTCACCCATCCCGGCCCCAGCCGCAGTCGTCCGTGCACGCGCCCGACGGTGCGCTGATCTCCGGCGAGAACGGCCACCCGCAGATCGGGGCCATACGCCTTCGACGCCGACCGCACGAATGCCCAGTGATCGCTCGATCCGGCCAGCGAATGCAGCGGCACACCGGAAATACCGGCGCAATGGTCATCCTCGACCACCAGAACGTCACGGCCACTCAATACCGCGCGCAGCTCGCCGGCGCGCTGTGCGGACAGCGCCGCGCCGGTCGGGTTCTGCGCGCGTGTGGTGACGACCAGCGCGCGCACCCCGCGGCCTAACGCGCGCCCGACGTCGGCAACCAGGGGCCCGTCGTCGTCCACCCGTATCGGTTCGACCGAAAGTCCAAGCGCACCAATCAGATCCAGCAGGTTGGCCCAACCCGGATCCTCGACGGCTATCCGTTCGCCGGGGCGCAGGTGCGCGGTGAGCGCCCGCTCGATGCCGTCCAGCGCCCCGCTGGTCACCGCGAGATGGTCGGCCGCAACGCCGTCGGCTCTCAGCGCGGCACGGGCGGAGTCGACCAGCTCCGGCGACATAGCCGGCTCGCCGTACAGCACCGGGCGCCCGGGCGAATCATTAAGCGGCACAGCAGCAATGGGCAGTAGCGCGGGATCCGGGTTGCCGGTAGACAAGTCGCGCACACCGGCCGGAATGTCCAGGCCGAGCAGCGACCGGGGCGTCGTGGCAGGGCGGTGCCGCACCCGGGTGCCCCGTCGGCCCGAGGTTTCGACGGCCCCGCGATCGCGCAGCAGGCGATAGGCGGCCGCGGCTGTGTTGGGGTTCACACCGAGTCGCGCGGCCAGTTCGCGCACCGGGGGCAACGAGTCACCGGGCGTCAGGGCGCCGCTGGAGATTCCTTCTTCGATGTTGGCAGCTATGGACTCCGCGCCCGTCCCCGTTGTGCTGTATTGCACTGGCACAGTACTGATTATGTACTATTACAATAGTGAAGGCAATCCGATGGACTATCGCCCCACGTCTCGCACGACGCCCACCCGCTACCGGGAACGCGCCCGCTACGACCGCGACACCGTCCATCGGATCCTGGATGAGGCCCTGATCTGTCACCTGGGCTACCTCAACGCCGGCCGGCCGGTGGTTTTGCCGACCACGCACGCTCGTCTGGGCGAAACCCTGTACCTGCACGGTTCCACCGGCAGCCGGCCCATGCGCAGCGCCGGCACGGGCCTGCCCGTGTGCGTCACCGCCACCCTGGTCGACGGGCTGGTGCTGGCCCGCTCGGCGCTGCATCATTCGCTGGTCTACCGCTCGGTGATGGTGATCGGCGACGCCCGCCCGGTCGACGACCCGGCGGAGAAGTCGCGGGCGCTGGCCGGGCTGCTCGACCACATCGCGCCCGGACGGGCCGCCGACTGCCGGGCGCCGAACGCCAAGGAGCTTGCCGCGACCGCGGTGCTCGCCCTCGACCTCGTCGAAGTCTCGGCCAAGGTGCGCGACGGCGGGCCCGTCGACGAGCCGCAGGATTACGCGCTACCGCACTGGGCCGGGGTGGTTCCGCTGAATTTGTCGGCCGGTGCACCGATACCGGCCGACGACCTCGACCCCACTATCCGGGTACCGGACTATTTGACGCCTTACTCGCGCGCCTAGAGCAGCAGATAGCGGTAGGCCGGCGAGCCCGGCTGCAGCGTCTCGAAGTGGATCTCGGTCTCGCGCATCCGGTCCAGCAGGTCGTCCAGGTCGGCCGACGAACCCAGCTGGATGCCGACCAGCGCCTCGCCGGTCTCACGGTTGTTGCGCTTGACGTACTCGAACAGGGTGATGTCGTCGTTGGGCCCGAGCACGTCGTCGAGGAACCGGCGCAACGCACCGGGCTCCTGCGGGAAGTCGACCAGGAAGTAGTGCTTGAGGCCGAGGTGGACCAGGGAGCGCTCGAGCACCTCGCCGTAGCGCGACACGTCGTTGTTGCCGCCCGAGATGAGGCACACGACGGTGGACCCCGGCTCGACGTCGGTTTCCAGCAGGCCGGCCACGGACAGGGCGCCCGCCGGCTCGGCGATGATGCCCTCGTTCTGGTAGAGGTCCAGCATCGCGGTGCACACGGCGCCCTCGTCGACCGCCGTGATCGACACCATGTCGCCCGCGGCGGCCAGAGCGGCATGGGTCAACGTTCCCGCCCGCTTCACCGCGGCACCGTCGACGAACTGGTCGACGTGGTCCAGCGTCACCGGCTCGCCCGCGGCCAGCGCCGCCATCATCGCCGCGGCACCGGCGGGTTCAACACCGAGCACCGCGGTGCTCGTCGTGCGTTCGGACAGGTAAGTCGTGATGCCCGCGATGCAGCCCCCGCCACCGACCGGGACCACCACCAGGTCGGGCTCCCCGAAACCGAGCTCGTCCAGCTGGTCGAGCAGCTCGACGGCGATCGTGCCCTGGCCGGCCATCGTCCGCGGGTCGTCGTACGGCGGCACCAGCGTGGCACCGGTGCGCTTGACGTCCTCCAGGGCCGCCTCGGCAGCCATGTCGTAGGTGGATCCACCCACGATCAACTCGATGAAACTTTCTCCGTGGTAGCGGATCCGGTCGCGCTTCTGCTTGGGCGTTTTGGCCGGCACGTAGACGCGGCCGTGCACGCCGAGGGTCCGGCAGGCGTAGGCGAAGCCCTGCGCGTGGTTGCCGGCCGAGGAGCACACCACGCCGGCGCCGATCTCCTCCTCGGACAGCTGCACCAGCAGGTTGTACGCGCCGCGCAGCTTGTAGGACCGCACGATCTGCAGGTCTTCGCGCTTGAGGTAGACCTGCGCACCGGTGATCGCCGACAGCCGATCGCTGTACTGCAGCGGGGTCGGGGTGACTACCGCGGCGATCCGCTGAGCAGCGCTGTCAATGTCGGCCGCGCATAGCGGCGACATGTTCGGGCTCCGGGTCGGTTCGGCGGACACCGGTTAATGGTGCCACGCACCCCCCGCCACCTGCCTAATCGGCTCAGCTCACCGGCGTCAGCACGAACACCGGAATCTGGCGATCGGTCTTTGTCTGGTACTCGGCGTAGTCCGGCCAGGCCGCCACGGCACGCTCCCACCACACGGCCTTCTCGTCCCCGAACACCTCGCGAGCGTCGTAGTCACGGGTGACCGACCCGTCCTGCAGCTCGACCCGCGGGTTCTTGACGATGTTGTAGTACCAGACCGGGTTCTTCGGGGCCCCGCCGAGCGAGGCGACGACGGCGTACTCCCCGTTGTGCTCGACGCGCATCAGCGGAGTCTTGCGCAGCTTGCCGGTCTTGGCGCCGATGGTCATCAGCAGAATGATGGGCTTGCCCTTCATGTCCGCTGCCTCGGCTCCACCGGATTCGGCGTACTTGTCGGCTTGTTCGCGCGACCAGTCCCAGGGGCTGGGTGCGTATTCACCTTCTAGTGGCATGGCCACCACTGTATGCCCGTTTCGGTGCCGCCGGGCGGGCACGAATTGGCGGGCAAGCGGTTTGGCGTCAGACCTGCGCCCGGGCGAGTTCGGCGATCGCGTTGACGCGCCGGGTCGCCGTCGCGATCTCGTCGGCGAACTCCTGGCGGCGCTTGGCGAGTTGCTCGGAATCCGACCCGTCGACCAGCTCCCGGTGGCGCGCCAGCCGCAGCGCGGTCTTGAACAACTCCATCGACCTCGACTCGGCGCTGGCGATTCGGCGCTGCAGCTCCCACTGCTTGCCCAACTCCAGACATTCGGCGAGGAAGGCGTCTTCGTCGAGGGACTCGTCCCCCAGGGCGGCCAGCCGGTCGGCGACGATGTGATACGCGTCGAGGAACGGCCGCAACACCAAGTGCGCCAACAACACATCGGCCGCCACCAGCAGCCCACGCACGTCGGCGGCGGCCGCGGCATGGCTGGTGTCCACCGCCCCGATCAGGCGTACCTCGTCGGCGAGCTCCTTTTCGAACTGGGCCCGGCCGGAAAACAGGAACTCGAACTTCAGCAACTCACGCAGACTCAGCGCCTCGTCGCGCACCGTCACCGGGGACACCATGCCATCGGCGGAGTTCTCGGCGTTTTCGGCAGCGGCCAGCAACGCCGTCTCGGCGATCGCGCGATCGACCAGGATGTGGATCGCGGTATTGCGGTAGAACGCCGCGACCAAGTGCTGGTCCTCACCGATCCCCCACACCGCCTCGGTGCCGGCGTCGTACACGCTGACCACACCGGACGCGACGAGCTGGTGCAACGTCCACCGGATGGTGGAGCGATTCGTCAGGTCCGCCGCCCCGGCGACCGACCAGTTTCGCGCCGTGATGTAGCTGGCCAGAGGTCGCACGGTGGCCAGCACCTCGCTGATCGACAACGACCGGTCCGCACCCAGCAACGACAGACTCACCACCGCGGTGGGAGTGACCGGCGTCGCGCGATTGATCCGGTGTTCGACGTCGAGTGCGATGCGTTCGATTTCGGTCCCGGTGCCGACCTCCTCGCCGCGCATTTCCTCGAGGCGTTTGCGCAGCGGCAGCGGTTCGCCGAAGTCCAGGTACGCGCGACCGAGCCGCTTGCCCTGCTGGCGCGCCAAACCGACCAGGAAGCGCAGATCTTCGGGCCGTTTCACCGCCCCGTAGGCCTCGGTGGTCATCGCCTCCACCTCGTGCAGCTGGTCGTAGACGATCGAGGTCGGCACCAAATACACTTCGGGGCCGTCGATTTCGTCGACGGCGTCGGTGAGGTAGCGCAGGATCCCGAACACCGGGGGCCGCAGCTTGCCGGTACGAGTGCGTCCCCCTTCGATCGACCAGGTGACGTTGGTGTGGTTTTGCACCAGCTGAGCGATGTAGGCGCGCAACACGAACCGGTAGACGGGAATGTCCTTGGTCTGGCGCCGGATGAAGATCGTCCCGGTGCGCTTGGCGAAGGCGCCCATCGGGAAGAAATTGAGGTTGGCCCCGCCGAATGTGAAGGCCGCGGAGAGACGGTTGTCCTGGATCTCTTCGGGCAGCAGCATGCCGTCCAAGTACGACCGGTGCGAAAAGGCAAAGGCCAGCGTCGCTTTGCGATCCAGTTTGCGCAGTTGCGCGATCTGGTCCTCGTCGACCAGCACGTCGTAGGCCCGCATCAGCCAGCGGCTGAACCCGCGCCAGCCTTGCACCGCCCGTTCGTCCAGCGAGGCCGCCATCTCGCGCAGGTAGCCGGCCGCCTCGGCACGCACGTCGCCGGCGTCGCGACCCAGCTCGTCGGCCAGCGCGGCCAGCCGCTCGTCGTACCACGACGCGCCCAGCAATTGGGCCACGGCAACCGGATCGCCGGGCAGCGGCGTCACCGACTCCTCGATAATTCCGCGGTGCTGCAACATCTTTCGCACCCCGACGCGGCCCAATTCACGCGCCGTGGCGAGCCGGCCGCCGGTCACGCGCCCCGCACCGTTCTCGTCATTGGCGTTCTCCTTCAGGTGTCGCCGGGTGCTGCGACCGGCTTTGCGCGTTGCCCACATCCCTTCGGTGAGCGTACGTCCGCCGTTGGTGGCACGGAACCCAATTCGCGATTTGGCGCGCGGACCGACCTGCCCGATCGACGGGCGCCGAGTACCTTCGGAGCATGCGGCCCCCACCCGGTCTCGGCGCGAGCAACCTCACGCCGCTCGAGGAGACCGCGTTGCTGACCCAGTACGCCCGGGCGCTGGACAGCCGATGGCCGCGACCCATTCTCGCGGATCCGCTGGCCGCCGACATCGTCGACCAGATCGACTACGACTTCGCCGGGCTCGGCGTTCCGGCGAGCGTGGTGTGCCAGACGGCGCTGCGCGCCAAGATGCTCGACGAACGGGTGCGGGCCTTCACCGCCACGCACCCCGATGCCGTCGTCGTCGATCTGGGCGCCGGGCTGGACTCGGGCCCGTTTCGAGTGCGGCCACCCGCCACCGTCGACTGGTACAGCGTCGACCTCCCGGGTGTCAGCGCGCTGCGCCGCCAGCTGTTGCCGCCGAGCAGGCGAGCCCACGTGGTGACTGCTTCGGTGGCCGACCAGAGCTGGCCCAACACCATCCCGTGCGACCGGCCGGTGATAGTGATCGCCGACGGGCTGTTCGCGTTCTTATCCGAGCCGGTGTTGATCGCCCTCTTTCGGCGCATCACCACGTATTTCCCGTCCGGGGAACTGGCCTTCAACGACTACGGCCGCATCGGCTGGCTCACCCGGCTCGCGGTGAAACTGGCCCCGCAGCGGATGTTCAGCACCGTCGGCGCCCAATGGGGCTTTCCCGGCTTCGAGGACCCGCACGTGCCGCAGACCTGGAATCCGTCGCTCGAGCTCGTCGAAGAGGTCAGCCTGGCACACGCTCCCGAGGTCGAGTTGTTTCCGGGCTGGATTCGGTTCGCCACCAAGGTTTCCGGGATGTTCGAGGTCTCCGCTCGCAAAGCGCGGATCTTGCGCTATCAGTTCTAAGCCGGATGAATGCCGCAGGTGCAGGCGTCGATCGACGGACAGGTGCAGCTCATCCCCCACTCGATGACGGCCCGCGCCCTTGCCAGCGATGCGATCTGGTCGTCGATCTCGGCGAGTTTGGCCTGCGCCAACGCGCGGCTGGCGGGGCGACCCGGCGCATCGTCGGCGAACAGCAGCTGGATTTCTTCCAGTGTGAAGCCGGCGGATTTGCACAGCCGGATGACCTCCAGCCGGGCCAGGATCGAGTCGTCGTAGCGGCGCCGACCCGACAACCGCGCGGGCGACGGCAGCAGCCCGATCTGCTCGTAGTAGCGCAGCGTCGTCGCGGCCACCCCGGTCTCACGCGCGACGTCGCCGATCGTCAGCGTTGCCCGCACGGCAGCGGCGGCCATCGAGCCTCCCGGAATCCCAGCACTTGACTTCGAGTCAACTCTAAGTCGTTGACTGGGACCATGCACCACAGCGCACTCAGCGATGCCCGCTACGACGGCTGACGACGCACCCCGACATCGAACTGTGGGCGTGCGACTACCGCGGCCGGGTGCGCGACGGCGCGCCGACGGTGGCCGGGCGGGCCACGCTGCTGTCAGGCGCCGACGCCGAGCGGGCCAATCGGATCCTGCACCAGCGCTACGGCTGGCAATGGAACATCGTCCCGCTCATCAAGGTGCCGGGCGTGATCAACGTGCACCGGGATCTGGGCCGTCGGGAGAAGCTGCGCCGGGCCCGCGATCGCGGCGTCTGGCCCGACAGCGTCATCGTCCGGGTGGAGCTTTAGGGGCGACCAGGTGTCGGCCCGATCCCCCGGGCGGGACTCGTCTCCACCTCGTGCAGCTAGTCGTGATGAAATGCGCTACCGATCCAGAAGGTGCGCCAAAAGTCAAGCTATGCGGTCGTTTTGGCGGTCGAGAATCGCGACGAAGCCTTCTGGACGCTGCAGCGACTGCACCTGGCGCGGCAGGTGGTGACAACGGGCGTGACGGCTCCTAGGGTCGCGAGTTAGCTGGCGGCGCGCTGGCCGGCGGCGAACCCGGGCTCGCGCTGTGGTGAGCGTCAGGGCCGGGCGGCGGAGGGCCCCAGCCCGGTTCGGGGTCATACCACTCGTCGTTCCAACTCGGCGCATCGTCTGCGGCATCGGGACCCCAGCAGTCGGGCGATTGGCTTCCTACGAGGTATCCCAGAGCGAAAACCGCGCTGGCAATGATGACACCACCAACGGCGATTCCGACCCCGGCTGCGATCCGATAGATCTTGTGTGATGACTCGGCACGGCTGCTGATGCCGCTCTCAATCCTCGTTGTGGCGAAATGGTCTGGCTGCGTGTCTGTTTCGGTCATAGATCCAATAGTGTTGGCTGACGCCGGAAATCGCGATCCGCCAGGCGTCGATATTTGTCATCCGCACGGATGCACACGTACCCCGACTGGGGGCCAGAACTGCATCGTGGTGACACGATCGCGGTGCGGCGCTGTTTCGACTCGAGTTCATGGTCTAACCAGGCGAATCACCGGTTTTAGCGATAGGTGATCGTCCTTCAAAGCCGCCCGAGCGGCCTTGGTTGCAACCTACGAGGACGCACTGCCCCCGATGCGCAGCGAATCAACGAGATCGCAGTAAAGATCGTCGGTGCGGAGCAACTCAGGATGTCTGCCCTGCGACCGAATTCGACCGTTGTGCATGACAACGATCGAGTCGGCATCGGTAACCGTCGAAAGGCGGTGGGCGACAGTGATAACCATCTGTTCACGCGCCTGATCACGAACGCATGCCTGGATCGCGGCCTCGGTCAGTCCGTCGACGTGTGCGGTTGCCTCATCTAGCAGAAGTATCTCTGAGGGCCGGATGATTGCGCGCGCGAGAGCGATGCGCTGCCGTTGGCCCACCGAAAGCGGTGACGAGGTGAGGTCGGTGTCAAGTCCACGCTCGAGAGCAGAGATATGTTCGGCGAGTTGAACTTTCGCTAGCGCCTTCTGCATCTCGGATTCCGAGGCATCCTGATAAGTGAGCGTGAGATTGTCACGGATGGTTCCCGGTACGACCGGAACCTCCTGCTCGACCAGGGCCATCCGCCGACGGATCTCGGCATGGGTATACCGACAGTATGGCTCGCCCAGCAATAGCACTTCGCCTTCCCGAGGCTCCAGGAAGCGCATGATCAACGACAAAACTGTCGTCTTGCCGGCGCCCGAGGGGCCTACAATCGCCAGCTGTCCG
Source organism: Mycobacterium sp. 050272 (assembly GCF_039023525.1). NCBI lineage: Bacteria > Bacillati > Actinomycetota > Actinomycetes > Mycobacteriales > Mycobacteriaceae > Mycobacterium > Mycobacterium sp. 050272. The sequence goes on from NZ_JBCHKV010000007.1 coordinate 209,705, forward strand.
GTACGTGGGATGACCAGGTCGAGATCCTGCACAACGTGTCGGTGCGCACCGTAGCCCGCGGTAACACAACGAAATTCGATCAGCGGCGCATCGACGCGGCCCGTGCCGCATCCGGGGGGTCGAGCAATGGAATCGACCTGGGTGGAATCAGCCTCCGTGTCGAGTGCCTGGATTTCCAACATGCGAGCCGCCGCGGCGATTCCCGATTGCAGTGTCGAGATATTGGCGGACAGTTCGGTAACGGGATCCATCAGACCGAACGCGTACAGCAGGAAGGCGATGAGGCTGGACAGTGTCATCGCGCCCGCGTTCACTCGCCATGCGCCTGCGGCGATAACGACGATGATCGCGAGATCCACCCCGGCCCAGGCGATCGTCTCGGCAATCGCCTTCCTGCGTACGGCGCGGATAGCATGACGACAAGCCTCATCAGCGGCACCGACGACGCGATCGGCCTGGCGGTCCTCTGCGCGGCCGGCCTTTACACTGCGAATTGCTCGAAGCGTGCCCTCTAACACGCCGCCGGCCTGCGCGAGATGGCGCTGGGTAGTCTGCTGCTCATCGGCGATGCCAGGCATGAGCAGCATGAACAGCAATGCCGCCAGGGTGAGCGCGGTGACCGTTGTCACCAGCAGCGCCGGATCGAGCACACCCATCAGAATGAGGGTGCCGACCAACATCACCGTTCCGTTGATCAGTGCGACCACGCTCGTAGACGCGGCGTCGCGAAGCAGCACGGGGTCCAAGGTGACCCGGGCCACGAGCTCACCCGTGGGTCGGCTGATCAGCGTCGGCACGGTTACCCGAACGAGTCGGTGCACCAGCGACTTTCGTGCGCCGAGCGCGATGCGCTCACCGGCGGCGCCGAGCAGTACCATCTGAACGCACCGAATCGTTGCGCTGAGGACTAACAACCCAGCAAGTGCCGCCACCGGAACCCGCAGTGATGCATGGCCACCGAGAGTGTCGAGGACCAACTTGGTGATCATCGGCGTCGCCAATCCCGCGGCTGAAGCAAGCAGGCCAAGAAGGAGGCCGGCTAACAGCGCACCGCGGTGGGGTTGGGTGAACGACCAGAGCAACCCCAGTCGTGTTCGGTCGCGGGTTGGGCCGGTGGCGGCCCCGTGGTGTCTTGACATTGAGCAGCGGTTCAGATCAACGGGTTTCGGCAACAGAGGTTCTGGTCACGGTCCTGACGAATCAGAGGCGCCACTCGTCAGCCCTATTCATGTCGCATCGAAGCATCATGAGACCCGCGCCGTTACGCGATGAATACATTGCTCAAGCGGCCCGCGCCGGCTGTAACGCATCCAAAGCGTTGAGGCGGCAACGGCAATGGTGGCAAGTGTGCAGAAACTCAGCATCGATTCGTCCGCCGGCCATTGACTGGATTTGGGATCGCCCGCCGTCATGTCCAGTGCCTCTATGGCGATGAGGTGGCCGACATAGACGGTCAACGACATTGACCCCATCGCGGCGAGGGGCGCGACAACGCGCGGGATCCGATTCGCTACCGAGATACAGCAGCCCACAACGACAATCGCGATTCCAAGACCGCCGATAATCTCGAATGGTGTACCGGTGTGCTCCTCGGCATTGAGCAGCGAAGTCCACCGCACATCATCCCGGTAGCCCCCGGTTGTCCCGTTCGATGCGTCGAATGGGATGACGACGGGACCGTGGACCGTCCTACCCAAGACCCACGCGGTGCCGTAAGCGAGCGCCGCGGCCGCGGCGCCACCGGCTACCAGTACGCGACGGACCGTCGGTCGTTGTAGCTCAAGCCGGCCCAGTGCGATCCCGCAGATTATGAACGGTGTCCAGGTGAGAACGGGGTAGCCGCCGGTGAGAAATAGATTCGTCAGACCGTCGCCCCCGATCCAGCTGAGGGGATCGAATCGCTCGCTCGCCTTTAATCGGGCGACAACGGCTGGGTTTCGCAACATGATCGACACCATTGGTGTCAGCACTGCCAGCAGGGCGCCGATCGCGAGGTTGGTGGCCGGCCGTAATCGTAAGAACGGCAAAGCGATTACGAAGAGAATGCCGTAGTACGCCAGGATCACCGGTATCGCCGTGCCCCATATCGTCAGACCCGTCCCGATCGCGAAGATGATGCCGGCACGCACCACGATCCGCCGCTGAAGCACAGCCGGGACGGCTTGTCCGGCGGTGTTCGCGCCACCGGTGACCAAGGCCAGGGACAACCCGGCCAACGTGGCGAACAGTATCGAAGCGCGGCCGTGTGAGGCGTACATCGCCAAGCCCACCAGGCCGCCCGTCCTGGGATCCGGACCGACATGGGCTGCGAACATTCCCAGTATCGCTAGGCCACGTGCCAGATCGATGCCGGTGATCCGGCCGGCACCGGACCGTTGAGACTCGTCACGATCGGCGGCGGGCTCGTCAACTAATCCAGTCACCGTGCAATCGTGCGGGATCCAACGGTGTTGCGGCATCGGGCAACTGGCTATTTCGCGTACCCAACCGGCCACTTCGGACGTTAGACGTGGGTGGGCAGCCTGAGCTGAAGTTGGTAGCCACCGTCGCTGAGATGGGTTGCGTGCAGGGTGCCACCGAGTAGTTCGGCGCGTTCGCGCAAGCCCAACAGGCCCTGCTGGGCGCTGGGCAGCTGGTCGGGCGGCCGGTGGGGTTTGCTGTTGGTCAGTGTCAACCCCACTCGTCGGCGGTCGATGGACAACTCGACGCAGGCGGTGGCGCCGGGTGCGTGCTTGGTGACGTTGGTCAGGCCTTCTTGCACAGCTCGGTAGATGACATGCTGCACCACCGCTGAGGGCGTGATGGCGGCACTCGAGCGGGTCCTGATGACCGCCGGCACACCGGATCCGGCAATCAGGGTGGCCACATCATCGAGTCCCGGCTGCGGTGCCGGTGTGGCGGTGTTGCCGCCAGCCGCCCGCAGTACTCCCACCATTTCCCGGAGCTCGTCGAGGGTTTTCACACACAGCCCGCGGATTGTCTGAGCTGCTCGTACGGTCGCATCGTCGGGCGCGGTGACCTGCAGGGCTCCGGACTGCACCGCGATCAGGCTGACTTGATGCGACACCACGTCGTGCATCTCGCGGGCCAGATCCGCGCGTTCTCGCGCCAGCGCACGTTCAACGAGCAACTCCTCTTCGTGCCGGTGGGCGCGCTCAATCTCAGCCAGCTTGCTCGACAGCTCGGACCGAGCCCGCATCAGCAGACCCAGCAACACCGGTGCGACGGCGAAAAAGATGCCGTACAGGGCCGACCATGCGGTGCCCAGGCTCCAGTAGGACTCATCCTCCCTCCACGGCGCGGAATAGCACACGAAAACCGTCACCGCGCAAGCGATTAGCCCGGTTCGGGCGGCTCGTCGTTCCGCCACGGTAAACAAGCTCACCATGGCGGCCAGCACGCCATATCCGAACACCGTCGCGGGGACCGTCAGCGCGAAAGCCAGGTAGGGCGCACGAGCGCGGAAACACAAGCCGACAACGCCGACAACGGCGGCCAAAATCCAGCCCGGAGAATGGGTCTCGCTGGTCAGGATCGATACCGCGGCGTCAGCGGCCGCCAGTAGGACCAAGGCGCCGTTGACCACATGCTGACGGGTCCCCACCGGGAGCGAGGTCGTCACGTCGCATCACGCTCCAAGATCCCCGCACGTTGGGCGATGATCGCGGCTTCCACCCGCGTTTTGACCGAGAGCTTGGCGAGAATCGAGCTGACTTGATCCTTGACGGTGCCGACACTGGAGTAAAGCCGAGAGGCGATCTCGCCGTTGGAGTGACCGCGCGCCACCAGCAGCAGCACGTCGACCTCGCGTTCGCTGAGGCTGCTGACTTTGCTTGCCGCCACACGATCGAGGGGGTCGGCCAGGTAACCCGCGATCACCTTTGGGCTGACCTTGTCCGAGAGCACCAGCCCACCGGCAGCCAGGCTGCGCACCATCGCGGGAAGTTGGATGGGATCGGTGTCTTTCAAGAGGAATCCGGCGGCGCCCAGTCGCAGCGCCGAGGCGATGTACTCGTCGGCGTCGAAGGTTGTCAGCATCGCCACCACCGGTGACCAGTCTGCGGCCATTAGTTCGGCCAATACGGCCAACCCATCCTTTCCGGGCATCCGGATATCCAGCAACACCACGTCCGGCTGGTGTTGGGCGATCAGCTCCACGGCATGCATGCCGTCTGTGGTGGCGACCACGTCAACGTCCGGGGCCGCGGACAGGATCAACTCAAAGCCTGACCGGATCAAGGCTTCGTCATCGACGATGACCACACTGACCACGAGACGGGACCTCCTTATACACGCCGGTCTCTGCGGTGAAGGTACTCGCAACCGCGGACGCAGCTGGTCGGCCGAGCCGATATCCAGCCAACTGGATGCCAAATCTGGCCACCCGAGGTTGCACTGTGCTGGCTCAACAGAGCACCGGGTTGCGCATCACTGAGTAACGGAGTGCTCGTCAACTGCGAATACCCGGAACTGCATCCGCCCGGTGTGGATGCGGCCGTCACCTGGAGGCGATGATTTCACCCATGCGGCCGGCGGAATCGGCCGGTCGGGGGATTTGCAATTCCGCGCGGTTTCGGCACTCTTTGGCCGTGGCCGATGTGCCCTAGCGATGCAAGCCCGACCATTGTCGGCTGGAGCGCTGCCACCTCGGTACTGCATTGGATACCGGCTCGCGTCGATTAGGAAACCTACGTTGGAATGGCCAGCATGATCGTCTGCTTCGCGCGCCGAGGGACGTGCCGCTTGTTTGGCGTGCCGTACCCCTTGCCCGGGCCAACGTTCCGCTGAGCGGAAGAACGGAATGGACATCAACAGCTTTCGGGGCGCCGAGCAATTCATCCAATTGTGGTGCCTCTACGAACGCGGATTTTCGGAAGGCATGGCTGCGGCGATCCGAATAGTCGAGGAATTAGTGTGCCGAGACGACACAACCGATCACCAACGGGAGGTGTTGGTGGTGCTCGCCGACTCGCTCAGCGAAGCGAAGAAAACGCGCATGTTCGGTGATTCGTGAAATGACAGCCCGGCTATCTACCGCCATCTCTCCTGTCGTGCGTGCGAGCCTGTAGCACAGTGACGGTCAAACATGCGTTGGTAGCGTCATCGAGACGTGGTAGCCGCCGTGACTGAGCGGGCCCGCACATAAGGTGCCGCCGAGCAGTTCGGCGCGTTCGCGCAGACCCAGTAGCCCTTGTTGTGCCCCCGGAAGTTGGTCCGGTGGGCGTTCGGGTTTGCTGTTGGTGAGCAGCAGCCGCACGTGCCGGTGGTCGATCTTCAGCTCGACGGTGGCGGTGCCCCCCGGAGAGTGCTTGGTGATGTTGGTCAGACCCTCTTGTACCGCGCGGTAAATGGTGTGCTGCACCACGGGCGACGGGATGATCGCAGTCTCGGGGCGAGGTCGGATGACAGCCGGCACGCCGGAAGCGGCGACTAGGCTGTCAAGATCTTCAAGCCCGGGCTGAGGTGTCAGCTCGGCGGTATGGCTTGCGGACGCGCGCAGCACTCCGACCATCTGACGCAGCTCGTCCAGCGTCTGCACACTGAGTGCCCGTATTGTCCGGGCTGCTTGTGCGGTGGTGTCGTCATGCGCGGTGACCTGTAGTGCGCCGGACTGCACCGCGATGAGGCTCACTTGATGTGACACCACGTCGTGCATCTCCCGCGCAAGATCGGCGCGTTCGCGTGCCAGTGCGCGCTCGACGAGCAATTGCTCCTCGTGCCGGCGTACGCGCGCAATTTCGTCAAGCTGGCTCGACAGATCGGCCCGTGCCCGAATTAGGAGTCCAAGCAAGATCGGTGCGACCGCGAAGATTACGGCGTACAGCGCGGCCCAGACGGTGCTCAGAACCGAATACGGTTGCGCCCATGGCTCGGTGAAGCAGACGAACGCGATGCCCCCGCAGACGCTCAATGCGCGCAGCGACGGCCGTCTTTGTGCCACGGTGAGCAGTGCCAACTGGGAAGCGAACATGCCGGTGGTGACTGCCGCAGCGGGAATGGTCAACGCGAAAGCGAGATAGGGGGCGCGGTGACGGAAAAACAATCCGACTATCGCGACGCCAACCAACAACAAACTAAGGCGAATTGGCACTGCCACGCCTGGGACATAAGCCTGGCTGTAGAGGGTCGACACCGTGCCATCCGTGGCCGCAAGTGCAATCAGCGCGCCATTGATGGCCCTTTGACGTCGAATCGAACCAAGACGGGCGATCATACGGGATCTGGATCCACAATTCCGGCACGTTGGGTGACGAGCGCCGCCTTTAACCGTAGTTTGGCCGAGGGTTTCACAAAGACGAAGCTGACGTGATCCGCGATGGTGCCGGTACTTGAGATGGCGTCGCGGCGATCTGACGGTTGCAGTGGCCAGGTGCCAAGAAATGCAACACCTCGATCGCAGCATTCTCGAAGTTAGTTGCGACAAGCCCGTCCGACCTGTCGTCAACGCATTCCGTGCTCACCATGTGAGTGACTTTATCCGAGCCTACGAGCCCGCCCCGGACATGTGCGCTTCATCGCGGGCAGGGGGTCCGATATTCCAGCAGTTAGACCGTGAGTCTCGGCCACATGTCGGGGTGTCCTTGGCAGCCATTATCGACACCCATCTTCACGCTCGGCTTCGAGAGCGCGACGCGCTAGCTGCCCAGGCAGCCCGGGCCGAGCAGTTCCTTCAGGTCGCCCATCAGCGCCGGTGACGGCGTCACCCGCAGCGACTGGTCGAGCTCCAGGGTGGTGATCCGGTCTCCGCTGATCAGCCGCAGATGCACTTGTGAGGTGCCCGGATGCCGCGCCAGCACCTGCTTGAGCGCGCTCACCTTGTCGATCGTGCACTGCCGGGTGGGCAGGCTGACGGCGATCGGCCGGTTCGGCTGGGCGTTGGAGAAGTCAGGCACCACAAGCTCATTGGCGATCAGTGAGATCCGGTCGTCGCGGATCGCGACCTTGGCGTTGATCAGCACCACCGCATCGTCGACGATGTCGGCGCCGTAGGCCGAGTACGCGTGCGGGAAGAACATCACCTCGATGCCACCGGTGAGGTCCTCCAATTGGGCTGACGCCCAAGGCATTCCGTTCTTATTGACCCGACGGTTCACCGAGGCCAGGATGCCGCCCACCCGCACCTGGGTCTCGTTGCTGACGTCGCCGTCCAGGATCGCGGGGATCTGAGTGTCCACCTGCGCGGATAGCAGATGCGCCACCCCGTTGAGCGGATGCCCGGATACATAGAGCCCCAGCATTTCCCGCTCCAGGGCGAGCTTGTGCTTGTCTTCCCATTCGTCCTCGGGCACCCGGATGGTGAACACCGCGTCTCCGCCGGCATCGCCGCCGCCGAACAGGTCGTACTGGCCCATCGCCTCGGCCTTCTTGGTGCCCAGCACCGAGTCGACGGCGTCGGTGTGCACCAGGAACAGGCCCTTGCGGGGATGCCCCAGCGAATCGAACGCGCCGGCCTTGATCAGCGATTCAGTGACCTTCTTGTTGCACGCGGAGATGTCGATCTTGTTCAGGTAGTCCGAGAAATCGGTGAATTTGCTTTTCTCGCTGCGGGTTTTGATCAGCGAGCCCACCACATTGGCACCGACATTGCGCACCGCGCCCAAGCCGAAGCGGATGTCCTTGCCGACCGACGCGAAGTTGACCAGCGACTCGTTGACGTCCGGCGGCAGCACGGTGATGCCGAGCTTGCGGCAGTCGGCCAGGTAGACCGCGGCCTTGTCCTTGTCGTCGCCCACCGACGTCAACAGCCCGGCCATGTACTCGGCCGGGTAGTTGGCCTTCAGATACGCGGTCCAGTACGAGACCAGGCCGTAGCCGGCGGCATGCGACTTGTTGAACGCATATCCGGCGAATGGAAGAATGGTGTCCCACAACGCTTTTACCGCTTTTTCGGAGAAGCCGTTGGCGGTCATTCCTTCGTAGAAGCCCTTGTACTCGGCCTCGAGCACCTCGAGTTTCTTCTTGCCCATCGCCTTGCGCAGCGCGTCGGCCTTACCCATGGTGTAGGAGGCGACCTTCTGGGCGATGAACATGATCTGCTCTTGATAGACGATCAAACCGTAAGTCTCGGAGAGGATTTCGCGCAGCGGCTCCTCGAGCTCCGGGTGAATCGGCTTGATCGCCTGGCGAGCGTTCTTGCGGTCGGCGTAGTCGTTGTGGGCGTTCATGCCCATCGGCCCCGGCCGGTACAGCGCCAGCACGGCGACGATGTCGTTGAACTCGGTGGGCTGCATCCGGCGTAGCAGGTCGCGCATCGGCCCGCCGTCGAGCTGGAAAACGCCCAGGGTGTCGCCGCGGCCCAGCAGTTCGTAGGTGGCCTTGTCGTCGAGCGGCACCGACTCCAGGTCGAGGTCGATGCCCCTGTTGGCCTTGATGTTGTCCAGCGCGTCGCCGATGATCGTCAGGTTGCGCAGGCCCAGGAAGTCCATCTTCAGCAGGCCGATGGCCTCACACGACGGGTAGTCCCAGCCGGTGATGACCGCGCCGTCCTGCGGGCGCTTCCACAGCGGGATCGCCTCGGTCAGCGGCTCGCTGCTCATGATCACCGCACAGGCGTGCACCCCGGCGTTGCGGATCAGGCCCTCCAGCCCGCGCGCCGTCTGGTAGATCGTGCGCACGTCCGGATCGGTTTCGATCAGGCTGCGAACCTCGGATGCTTCCTTGAACCGCTCGTGGTTCGGGTCGGTGATGCCGGACAACGGGATGTCCTTGGCCATGATCGGCGGCGGCAACGCCTTGGTGATCCGATCGGCGATCGCAAACCCGGGCTGCCCGTAATGGATACGCGCCGAATCCTTCAGGGCCGCTTTGGTTTTAATCGTGCCGAAGGTAATGACCTGGGCGACGCGGTCGGAGCCCCACTTGTCGGCGGCGTAGCGCACCATCTCACCGCGCCGACGGTCGTCGAAGTCGATATCGATATCGGGGGCCGACGGACGTTCCGGGTTGAGGAAGCGCTCGAACAGCAGACCGTGCGGAATCGGGTCGATGTTGGTGATGCCCAGCGCGTAGGCGACCAGCGAGCCCGCCGCCGAACCACGTCCCGGCCCGACCCGGATGTCGATCGACTTCGCATGGTTGATCAGGTCGGCGACGATCAGGAAGTAGGCCGGAAAACCCTTGTCGCAGATGACCTTGATCTCGTACTCAGCCCGATCGATGTAGTCCTGGCCGACACCGGAGGGAAAGCGCCGCTGCAGGCCCGCCATCACCTCGTGGTGCAGCCAGGTCGCCTGGTCATGTCCCTCGGGCACCGGGAAGACCGGCATCCGGTCGCGCGGCGTCCACACGTCGGCGTAGGACTGCACCCGCTCGGCGATCAGCAAGGTGGAGTCGCAGGCACCGGGCACGACGCCGTCCCAGATCTGGCGCATCTCGGCGGCCGACTTCAGGTAGTAACCGTCGCCGTCGAACTTGAAGCGGTTGGGGTCCGACAGCGTCTTGCCGGTCTGCACGCACAACAGCGCCTCGTGGTTGTGTGAGGCGTCGCGGGTGACGTAGTGGCAGTCGTTGGTGGCCAGCGGGGCGATGTTGAGCTTGCGGCCGATCTCGAGCAGGCCGTCGCGGACCCGCGTCTCGATCGACAGCCCGTGATCCATCAGCTCCAGGAAGAAGTTGTCGGCGCCGAAGATCTCGCGCCACTTGGCGGCCGACTCCAGGGCCTCGCGTTCATGTCCCAGCCGAAGACGCGTCTGCACCTCGCCCGACGGGCACCCGGTCGTGGCGATGATGCCCTCGGCGTGCTCGGCGATCAGCTCGGCGTCCATGCGCGACCACTTGCCGAGCTGCCCCTCGAAAGAGGCCAACGACGACAGTTTGAACAGGTTGCGCAACCCGGCGGCGTTTTCGGCCACCATCGTCATGTGGGTGTAGGAGCCACTACCCGAAACGTCGTCCGACTTCTGGCTGGGGTCACCCCACAGGATCCGCTTGGTGTCGAAGCGCGAGCCCGGCGCGATGTAGGCCTCGACGCCGATGATCGGCTTGATCCCGACCTTGGTCGCCGCGTTGTAGAACTCGCTGGCGCCGAACATGTTTCCGTGGTCGGTCATGCCGACCGCGGGCATTTCCAGCCGCTGGACCTCGGCCAGCATCGGCGTGATCTTCGCGGCACCGTCGAGCATCGAATACTCGGTGTGGTTATGCAGGTGCACGAAGGACTGACTCATAGGGACGTCAGTCTATGACCGACCACCGACACCGGTTCGGCGTGTCGCGGCGTGTGTCTTGTCCGGTTTATCCATACAGCTCGACGAAGTTCTTCAGTGACTTCTCGACGTCGCCCTTGACGGCTCGCGCCGCCGCCGATCCGACCGGCCCGAACAACGCCCGACCGCCCAGCTCCAGGCGCAAACCGAGGGTCGATCCGTCGCCGGTGGACCGCACGGTCAGGGTGACGCCGTATTTGGTGCCACCCTTACCCGAACCCGACATCGCGACCTCGTGCGGCGGGTCCCACCTGGTCACCGTCCAGGTCACCCGGTTACGCATGCCCTTGGCGCGGGCCACGCCGATGATCTGGGTGCCTTCGGCGATCTCGTCGGGCAGGTCGCTGCGCCACCCCTCGTGCATCGTCAGCCAGTCCCCCAGGTCCGACAGGTCCGAGACGTGATCCCACATGTCCTGCGGGGTCATCGGGACGTCGGCGGTCAGCTCCACAGCGGCCATGAAGCCAACCTAGTCCGAGGATTGCCCGGCAAGTGTGCACCCAGGGCGGCGAGTGTGCACCCAGGCCACTAGATGCACACTCGCAAGCGACGGGCCCAACCGGCCCAACAGCTCAGTGGCTGGGGCCGCCGCGGAATCGGTTGCCGATCCGGATCGCCGGCAGCAGCAAGCTGCGAGGCGTGTACCGGCCGCCATTGCTGACGACCTTGGGCACGACGCCGGGCACGACGGTGCGCTTGCCGGACAGCATCCCGTCGATCGCCGCCTCCGCGACATCGGCCGGCGAGACCTGTGCAAGGGGCACGCTGAACCGCTTGGCGTTGGCGATCTCGGCCCACTCGGTGGGTACCGGGCCCGGGCACAGCGCGGTGACCGACACCCCCGTCCCGTGCAGCTCTTCGTGAACGGCTTCGGAGAAGGTCTGCACGAAGGCCTTGGTCGCCGAGTACACCGCCATGAAGGGCAGCGGCTGAAACGCGGCGATCGAGGCGATGTTCATCACCGCTCCGGCGCCACGCTCGACCATGCCGGGCAGTGCCGCGTGGGTGAGTTCCATCAAAGCCAGCGCATTGAGGGTGACCTCTTCACTCTCGCGTTCGACCGGCAACTCGTAAAACACCCCGCTGGTGCCGAACCCGGCGCTGTTGCACAGGCCCGCGATCGGTTCGCTGCGCAGCCGACCGGCCAATTTGGCGCGCCCTTTGCTCTCACCGAGGTCCAGCGGCATCACCTCGACCGCGACCGAGTGTTCTTCTCCCACTTCGTTGGCGAGTTCGTCGAGACGCTCGCGGCGCCGCGCGACGAGCAACAGCGGGAAGCCGCGGCGGCCCAGGCCACGAGCCAGTTCGGCGCCGATGCCCGAGGAGGCGCCGGTGATCACAACGGTCGTCTGGTTGCCGGCTTTGGGAAGGCTCATCGCGTCACCAGTGGATTCCGCGAGTCGCTTGCAAGAACGTCTCGCTGCGTCTGTTTAATTGCGCTGCGCTAGTTGGGGTTTCGTCTCCCTTAGCCGCGGTGGAGTCGTCGAACATGCCGAACGCCCGGTTACGCACCCGATCCATCACCGCCGGGTTGACGGCATCGGCGACGGCGGCGAATTGCCCGAACGGTGAGCTGGCCCGCCGCGGCCGGTGCACGATCGCGTCGGTGATCACCCCGGCCGCCTGGTCCGGCGTCAGCGCGGGGAATTTGTCGTACATCTTGGTCGGGCTGATCATCGGGGTTCGCACCAGCGCCATGTGCACCGTGGTGAAGCGCACGTCGTCGTTGACGACTTCGGCTTGCAGTGCGTCGCAGAGACTGTCCAGCGCGGCCTTGCTGGCGATGTAGGCGCCGAACCGCGGTGCGCGGGTCTGCACACCGACGGACGAGACGTTGATGATGTGCCCGAAACCGCGCTCGCGCATCCCGGGGATGAACTTCAGGATGAGCTGGACCGCGCCCAGGTAGTTCAGCTGCATCGTTCGCTGATAGTCGTGAATCCGGTCGTAGGACAGTGCCAGCGAGCGGCGAATCGATCGGCCCGCGTTGTTGATCAGGATGTCCACTCCGCCAAGCTCATTGAGCACTTCGTCGGCCATCGTGGCGATGGCGTCCATGTCCGAGAGGTCACAGGGGTAGACGTGGGCGAGGCCGCCGTCGCTTCGAATTTCAGCGGCGACCTTCTCCAGGTTCTCCGGCGTGCGGGCCACCAGCACCACCGTCGCGCCGGCCTCGGCGATTTTCTTCGCGGCGGCCTCCCCGATGCCCGACGATCCGCCGGTGATCAGGACGGTCTTGCCGTCGACGGCGTCGCCGAGGCTGTGCCCCTGCACGGCGTCGAGCAGATTCCGCAGATAGAACGGTCGATATCGGCCGGCCGAGTTCGGGGTGTTGATGATGTTGGAGACCACCGCGAATGGCTTTTCCACCAAGTTCGTCAAGTCACCAAGGTTCATCGGTTGTCGCTCCTCACGGCGGATGGTGTGACGTGGGTCATACTGCCAACCTAGGGCATGGCGCGGCGGCGACGAACAGATGACCGTCGGCTGAACGACGCGAACCGTCTCACCGAGCGGCCGAAGATGCGGCCACCTGTCGGCAATCGGCTTGTTACGTCGGGCAATCCGAGCGTGATCGCGGACTAACTGAGGGGCAACGCCGCGGTGGTCCGCTGGTTACATGAAACTCTTGGCAACGTTCCGCAAGCCGGAGCCGACAACCATCTACGCCCGGATCGGCGGGCACGAGGCGCTCGAAGTCGTCGTCGAGGACTTCTACGTTCGCGTGCTCGCCGACGACCAACTGTCCGGTTTCTTCACCGGAACGAATATGAGCCGCCTCAAAGGCAAGCAGGTGGAGTTCTTCGCGGCGGCCCTCGGGGGCCCGGAGCCCTACACCGGCGCCCCGATGAAACAGGTGCATCAGGGCCGCGGCATCACGATGCACCACTTCAGCCTGGTGGCCGGGCATTTGGCCGACGCGCTCGCCGCGGCGGGGGTTCCGCCGAAAACGGTGACCGACATCCTCAGCGTGATCGCGCCGCTGGCTCCCGAGATCGCGTCGAGCGAAGCCGGCACCGCCAAGCTCTAAGCCGCACAGCGGATATGAATTCGGCGGCGCGCGGGCGTGTCGCGCCCGGGGATCGCGGCCCAACCGGTAGTCAGCACGTATGAGGACGATCGCAGTCATCGCCGCGGCACTCACGGTGTGCGCGTGCAGCTCCCCGACCACGCCGCCGCCCGGTTCGGGGATGCCGACCGTCACCAGCAAGGCACCGGCGTCGGTGGCGGTCGACTGCGGCAAACCCGCGAACGCCGTGCAGCAGCTGGTCTGCGGTGACCCACACCTGACCGATCTCGACCACCGGCTGCAAACCGCCTACCAGCAAGCGCTTGCCCGCACGGGCGCCGATCCCGCCGCGCTGGCGGAGGCCCAAACCGGCTGGACGACGGCCCGCGACGACTGTGCCCGCAACGCCGATGTCCACACCTGTGTGCTGGAGGCCTATCAGACCCGACTCGTCCAGTTGGCGATCGCCGACCCCGCCACAGTGGCTCCGCCGGTCATCACCTACCACTGCCCGGCCGACGCCGGCCCGCTGACCGCCCAGTTCTACAACCAGTTCGACCCGCACACCGCGGTGCTCAACTGGAAAGGCACCCAACAGATCCTGTTCTTGCTGCCGTCGGGCAGCGGGGCGAGGTACGGACGGCAGGGCTCCGAATACTGGGAGCATCAGGGCGAGGTGACAATCGACTTCAACGGCACCAAGTTCGTCTGCACCACGTCTTGATGCCCCACAATGCCTAGCGTGGGCCGCACATTCGACGATCTCGTCGCAGAAGCCGATTCGGTATCCGTCGACGGCTGGGATTTCTCGTGGCTGGACGGCCGTGCCACCGAGGAACGCCCATCCTGGGGCTACCAACAGCTGATCAGCCGCCACTTAGCGAACGTGTCGTCCGCCGTGGATCTGCAGACCGGCGGCGGCGAAGTCCTGGCCGGCGCCGGACCGTTCCCGCCCACCATGGCGGCCGTCGAGTCCTGGCCACCGAACATCCCGCTGGCGACCAAGCTCCTGCACCCGCGCGGCGTGGTCGTGGTGGGCACGCCCGACGAGTCGGTGCTGCCGTTCGCCGACGAGGCCTTCGACCTGGTCACCAGCCGGCATCCGCACACGCTGTTCTGGTCCGAGATCGCCCGCGTGTTACGGCCCGGCGGCACCTACCTGGCTCAACACATCGGACCCGCGACGGTGTCCGAGCTGGTCGAGCACTTCATCGGGCCACCGCCCGAAGGGTCGGATCCGCGACACCCGGACAACGAGAGCGCGGCGGCGCGGGCAGCCGGGCTGGAGATCGTCACGATGCGCCCGGAGCGACTCCGACAGGAGTACTTCGACATCGGCGCGGTGGTCTACGTCCTGCGCAAGGTGATCTGGTGGGTACCGGACTTCACGGTCGAGCGCTACCGCGACCGGCTGCGCGAGCTGCACGAGCGCATCGAATCCGACGGCCCGTTCGTCGCGCACGCGACGCGGGTTCTCGTCGAGGCCCGCAAGCCGGCCGGCAGCTGAGCCCAGCATGCGACGGTCGTTCGACGAGCTGATGGCCGAGGCTCTCGCGGCACCCGTGGTGGGCTGGGACTTCTCCTGGCTGGACGGCAGGGCCACCGAGGAGCGCCCGTCCTGGGGATACCAGCGGCAGCTCGGCGCCCGGCTCGCCACGGTGTCGGCCGCCCTGGACATCTACACCGGGGGCGGCGAGGTGCTCGATGGCGTCCCATCGTTCCCGCCGACGATGGCGGCCGCCGAGTCGTGGCCGCCCAACGCCGCACTGGCCACCCGGCGATTGGGTCCGCGTGGCGTGGTGGTCATCCGGACCCGCGACGAGCCCCCACTGCCGTTCGCCGCCGAGGCCTTCGACCTGGTGACCAGCCGGCATCCCATTACCGTGTGGTGGAGCGAGATTGCCCGCGTGTTGCGACCCGGTGGCACCTACTTCGCACAGCACCCCGGCCCGGCGACGGTGTGCGAGCTGGTCGAGTTCGTGATGGGGCCGCATCCCGAGTTAGGCGCCCACCTGCAGCCGGCCGTGCAGCGCGCCGACGCACAGGCCGCCGGGCTGCAGATCGTAGACCTGCGCATGGAGAAGCTGCGCGCGGAGTTCTTCGACATCGGTGCGGTGGTCTACTTCTTACGCAAG
This sequence comes from Mycobacterium sp. 050272, assembly GCF_039023525.1. Classification (NCBI taxonomy): domain Bacteria; kingdom Bacillati; phylum Actinomycetota; class Actinomycetes; order Mycobacteriales; family Mycobacteriaceae; genus Mycobacterium; species Mycobacterium sp. 050272. The sequence continues at coordinate 225,055 of NZ_JBCHKV010000007.1, forward strand.
CTGATTTGGACCGTGCCGGACTTCACCGTCGAGCCCTACTACGGGCGACTGCGTGCCCTGCACGACATCATCGAGGCGGACGGCCGGTTCGTCACGCACCCGACGCGGGTGCTGGTCGAGGCCCGCAAGCCCGGCTGATCAGCCCTCCTCGCGCAGCACGCTTAACGCGTGCTGCAGGTCGGCCGGATACGGGCTGACGAACTCCACCCACCGCCCGTCGGCCGGATGGGCGAAGCCCAGCGACCGGGCGTGCAGCCATTGACGTTCCAGCCCAAGCCTTTTCGCGAGCTTCGGGTCGGCGCCGTAGACCAGGTCGCCGCAGCACGGATGATGCAGCGCGGCGAAATGCACCCGAATCTGGTGGGTGCGACCGGTTTCCAGGTGCACGTCGAGCAGACTGGCGGCGACGAAGGCTTCGACGGTGTCGTAGTGGGTGACGCTGTGCCGGCCGTTCTGGGTGACCGCGAACTTCCACTCTCCGCCGCGATGCCGTCCGATGGGCGCGTCGATGGTCCCGCTGGACGGGTCCGGATGTCCTTGCACCAGAGCGTGATAGCGCTTGTCCACGGTGCGCTGTTTGAACGCCCGCTTGAGCAGGGTGTAGGCCCGCTCGGAGATCGCGACCACCATCACCCCGGAGGTGCCCACGTCGAGGCGGTGCACGATGCCCTGCCGCTCGTGCACGCCCGACGTGGTGATGCGGTAACCCGCGGCGGCCAGCCCACCGAGCACCGTCGGCCCGCTCCAGCCCACCGAGGCGTGCGCGGCCACCGCGGCCGGCTTGTCGATGACGACGATGTCGTCGTCGGAGTACAGGATGGCCATGCCCTCGATCTCGACGGGCGTATTCTCCGGCGGTGCCGGCGCCGCGGGCAGCCGCACCTCCAGCCAGGCACCGGGCGTCAGACGATCGGACTTGCCGGCCTGCACGCCGTCGAGTTCGACGCCGCCGTCCTCGGCGATGGCCGCCACCGCGCTGCGGGACAGCCCCAACAGCCGCGACAACCCCGCGTCGACACGCATGCCCGCCAATCCCTCCGGAACGGGCATCGAGCGGTTGGTCATTTGGCTGGGTCAGGCTTGCGACGACCTACCGAGTCGAAATCGAATCCGAACACCGAGAGCACGACCAGCAGGATCGCGCCGCCGACCACGGCCGGGTCCGCGACGTTGAACACCGGCCACCAACCGATCGACAAAAAGTCCACGACATGACCCCGAAGCGGCCCGGGCGCGCGGAAGAAGCGATCGACCAGGTTGCCGGTGGCGCCGCCGAGGATCATGCCGAGGCCCACCGCCCACCAGGGCGAGACCAGCCGCCGGCCCATCCAGAAAATGCCGATCACCACACCGGTGGCGATCAGGGTCAACACCCAGGTGTAGCCGGTCGCCATCGAAAACGCGGCCCCCGAGTTGCGCACCAGCGTCCAGGTCACCGTGTCGCCGATGATCGACACCGGCTGCCCCGGCGGAAGCAACCGGACGGCGAGCACCTTGGTCACGATGTCGAGCGCCAGCACGACGGCCGCGACCGACAGCAGCAGCCGCAGCCGCCTCGGAGCGGACCGGGGCGCGGGAGCTTCGGGTTCTGCCACTTCCCCGGACGTCGCAGCCTCCCCGGCTGACGTCACCGGCTCGGCCGATCCTGTTGGTTCTTCGGGCACCTCCCCATCATCCCCCAGCACCCGGCTGGGTTGGGTGCGGCCTCGCCGCCCCGGCGCGTGCGGAATGATTCGGCTATGGGCCGCATCACCGTTATCACCACCGGCGGCACGATTTCGACCAGCACTGGCGCCGACGGCGTGCGCCGTCCCAGCCGTAGCGGCTCCGACCTCACCGCCGGCCTCGACGTCGACGTCGTCGACCTGATGGCGGTGGACAGCTCCGAGCTGACGACGGCCGACTGGGACCGGATCGGCGATGCGGTGCGGGCCGCAGTCGACGGCGGCGCGCAGGGCGTGGTCGTCGCGCACGGCACCGACACCATGGAGGAGAGCGCGCTGTGGCTCGACCTCACCTATACGGGCAGCCCGCCGGTCGTCCTGACCGGCGCGATGCGCAGCGCCGATGCCCCGGACTCCGACGGGCCCGCAAACCTGCGCGACGCGGTGGCGGTGGCGGCCAGCCCGGTCGCGCGCGGCCTCGGTGTGCTGGTGTCCTTCGCCGGGCGGGTGCTGCAACCGCTGGGCATGCACAAGGTGGCCACCCAGGACCTGAGCGGCTTCGCCGGCGAGCTGGTCGGCACGACACCGGGCGGCGTGGCACTCAACGGCGCCAAGATCCGTCCCCACCTCGGCGAGCTGCGGGCGGCCGACGCGCCGCGGGTCGACATTGTCGCGGCCTACCTGGGCAGCGACTCGGTGGCGCTGGACGCCTTCGTGACTGCCGGCGCGCGGGCCGTCGTGCTGGAGGCGCTGGGCTCGGGCAATGCCGGGGCCGCGGTGGTCGACGGCGTGCGCCGGCATTGCGCGAACGGGATCGTCGTCGGGGTGTCCACCCGGGTCCCCGGCGGCGGGGTCAGCGCGGGCTACGGCCCCGGTCACGACCTGGTCGAAGCCGGCGCCGTGATGGTGCCGCGGTTGCGGCCGCCGCAAGCCCGGGTGCTGCTGATGGCCGCGCTGGCCGCGCGGTCACCGGCCGGCGACGTCATCGCCCGCTGGGGCTGAGGCTTGGGCGGTGTCCTCGGCGCGCAGCTCGCCCAGATAGTCACGCCAGTCCAGCGAATCGACCGGGTTGGCGCTGACGAGATCGGCGGTATCGGCGGGGAATGTGCGGGCCTGGCCCGGGCCGCTGCTTCGAGTTTCGAACCGCACGGTGACGACGCCGTGGCCGGCGCCCTGCACCCAGCCGTGCCCGAGTTCGCGATGCTCGACGTCGAGGCCCACCCGCCACGGCGAGGCCTCGGGGGCGGGCGCGAACATGGCGTCGGTCGCCGTTTCGACAGCGTGGTGCGGCTCCGATTCCGGCGCCGCGAGCTCGAGGTCCGGGAACAGCGACTCCTGGCGCACGTCGCTCAACCCCGAAAACCCAACGCCGAGTAGACGAATCGGCCCGATCTCCCGCGGATCGAGCAGCAGTCGCCGGGCCAGCGCGACCAGTGCGCCGGCTTCCGTCGTCGCATACGGCAAGGTCGCGGAGCGGGTCAGCGTGCTCATGTCCGACTTCTTCAGCTTCACCGTGACGGTGCGGGCGCCGCGACCGTCGCGCAGCAGCCGCTGATGCGCATGCTCGGCGATCGCAGCGATCGCGTCGTGCAACTGCTCGAGACTGGTCAGGTCGACGGCAAAGGTGGATTCGGCACTGATCTGCTTGGCTTCGGCACGCTCGGCGACGGGGCGATCGTCGATGCCGCGGGCCAGCCGGTGTAGCGCCAGGCCGACCGTCGCGCCCAGGATGTTGGCCACCTCGGCGTCGGTCAGCGCGGCCAGCTGCCCGATCGTCTCGATGCCGAGCCGATTCAGGTTCTCCTCGGCGACCGGGCCGATTCCCCACAGCCGCCGCACCGGCAACCCGTCGAGCAGCAACCGTTCCTCGGCGCGCCCGACCACCCGGATGCCGTCGGGTTTAGCCAGCCCGGAGGCGATCTTGGCGATCTGCTTGCCCGAGCCGGCGCCTACCGACGCGATCAGCCCGGTCTCGTCGCGCACCCGTCGCCGCAACCCCTCGCAGAACTCCTCGACGTCCTGCGCGGACGCCCCGGCGAGCTGCGGCGGCTCCCCGAACGCCTCGTCGAAGGACAGCTGCTCGACGACGGGCACCACGGCCCGCACGACGTCGAACACCCGCCGGCTGGCGACCCCGTACACCACCCCGCGCGGCGGCAGCACCACCGCGGTCACCCCGATCATCCGGCGGGCCTGGTGCATCGGCATGGCCGACCGCGCCCCGAACACCCGCGCCTCGTAACTCGCCCCGGCCACCACGCCGCGACCGCCCAGCCCGCCGACCAGCACCGGCCGACCACGCAACGTCGGGCGGGTGAGCTGCTCGACGGAGGCGAAGAACGCGTCCATGTCCAGGTGCAGGACCCAACGCGACTCCATCCGATAAATGCTATTGCGCTACTGGGTTAACGTTTTCGACATGGCCATGAACCTCGCGCACCGACGGATCTGCAGCTCGGACCGCTGGGCTAAAGCGGTCGAAGACGATCTGCTGCCCTGGGCGCTGGCCGGCGTAGACCTGGGCGACAACACCCTTGAGATCGGGCCCGGCTACGGCGCCATCCTGAAGGTGCTGGTCGACAAGACGCGCAAGCTCACCTCGGTGGAGATCGACACCCCGATGGCGCAGCGACTGCAGCGCCTCTACGGCGACCGGGCGCGCATCATCAACGGCGACGCCACCAACACCGGGCTGCCGGCCGACGAGTTCAGCTCGGTGGTGTCGTTCACGATGTTGCACCACGTCCCGACCGTCGAACTGCAGGACAAGTTGTTCGCCGAGGCTCTCCGGGTGCTGCGCCCCGGCGGTGTTTTCGCCGGCAGCGACAGCGTGAATTCGCTGCGGTTCCGGATCCTGCACTTCCGCGACATCTGCAACACCGTCTCGCCCGACACGTTGCCGGATCGCTTGCGCGCGGCGGGATTCGGCGACGTCGAGGTCGAGGTCCGCGGCGGCAGGCTGCGCTGGCGCGCCGTCAAACTAGCCGGCTAGTTGCGGGGGCTGCTCTTTCGCCCACTCGATGTAGCGGTCAATGCCTGCCCAGATGTCGACCTTCGGTGCGAACCCGATGCTGCGCGCCAGGGCGATGCTGGCGGGGAACCGGCTCACCTCGCCCGGTCGCGCGGGTCCGTTGACCACCCGGGCGTCGAATTTCGCGGCGATGTATTCGGCGATGTCGCGCACCCGGGTATTCGTGCCGCTGGCGAAGTTGATCGCGCGGCCCTGCAGATCTGCGGTGTCGAGCACCAGTAGGTAGGCGTTCACCGCATCGCTGACGTGGAGGTAGTCCCGGGTCGCGGAGCCGTCGCCGAAGACGGTGAGCTCCTGCCCGGCGATGGCGCGGCGCACCAGAATCGGAATCAGCGCGCCGAAGGCTCCGCTTTTCTGCCGCTCACCAAAGATGTTGAACGGACGAACAATAGCGATGTCCATGCCGTACGAGCGGAAGTACGAGTAACACAGCCGGTCGGCGGCGGCCTTCGACGCGGCGTATGGGCTGTTCGGTCTCGGCTCGGCCGTTTCGTCGAGTAGGGCATCGGGGGCGAGGCTGTGACCGTCCCCGTACACCTCACACGTCGAGGCGAAAATGACCCGTGTCCCGTATTCGCGTGCGGCCTCGAGAATGTGATGCGTGCCCATCACATTGGTCTCCAGAAAGCTTCTCGGATCGTCAAGTGACTTGTCCACGTTGACATTTGCCGCCAGGTGGAAAATAACGTCGTGGTCGCGCGCCGTTTTGCGGACCAACTCCCAATCGGTCACGGAGCCGAAAACGACGTCCGCCGATTCGTTCATCTGGAAAGTACGAAGATTTCCCTTGGCGGCAATGGAAAACGTGTTGAGCACGGTCACCTGGTGTCCCAGGGCCAGCAGAGCCTCGGACAGATGGCTGCCCTGGAAGCCCGCCCCGCCAGTTACCAGAATTCGCACTACTTTCCGCTCTCCCGTCGTATGCGTGTTGTGGCGCATCCTAGCCACTGCGCGGACCGGATTTGTCGCTAATGCAAATTCCGTTAAGTGCACGGTGGGTGCCACAGATTGGCGGTACGTTGTGAATCGCCCAACGAGCGCCCAGCTTTCGAAGGGAGCCACATGTGTTCGTCACATGCCGGGTCTGCCGCGATCGACACCGGCGAGCTCGAGCAGCAGGTCGCGTCGTGGTGTGCCCATCCCGCCCTGGCGAAACTCGTCGCGGTGTTCGGCGGCGCCATCCCGGACGGGCTGAGCCTCAGCGACCGGCTGGCGTTCCTCGACGAGTTCAGCGACGCATGGGACTATCGGGGCCGGGCCCGCGCAGCCGCCGCGGAACGGCTCAGCAGCCAGGATGCCGCAGGCGCGGCCCGGTGGCTGATCCCTCGATTGACCCTGCCCGCCGCACAGCTGAACAGGATCGAGGCAGCGACGACCGCGTTGGGCGTGACCGGCGAAACCGCGCCAGAGGGAACGGATTTCGATCACATCATGGTGATCGGCGGAGCGCGCTACACCAACCTGCTGCGCGCCCGGTATGCGCGTGAGATGGCCACCGGCCGGCGCGTCGGCCACGTGGTGCTGGCCGCCGCGTCCCGGCCGGTGCTCGACTCCGAGCAGGACGCGATCGACGCGTGCGCGCCGGGTGCCCGCACCGAATTCGAGCTGATGACCTACGGCGCGGCCGACGCGTTCGGGCTCGACACCCGCGAGCTGATGGAGCACGTGCGCGGGCGGACCGGCAAGCCGCAGGGCGACGAGACGGTGTGGCGCTTCGGCCCGGAGCGCAACGAGCTCGGCGTGCCGATCACGCTGCTCGAAACCCCGTCGCCGGACCCCGAACGTCGCCGGGCGAACTCGTCGGACACCTACACCTTCGCCGCTCGGACGCTGAGCATGAGCGGCTCGTCATGTCTGATGGTGACCGGCCAGCCGGTGGGCCACTATCTGCACTTCGAAGCGCTGCGATCATTGGCGGTGCCGTTCGGAATACGGGTGGAATCAGCAAGTTTCGGCGTCGAGCGCTACAACCGGCTCGGCGAGTTGGACGAGCAGCATCCTGCCAAGGTGCTGCAGGAGGTCCGCTCGGCGATCCGGTCCGCCCGCGGATTGGTCGACGAGCTCAACCGGTGATGGTGCAGGGCGAGGACGCCGGGAAGGTCCCCGACACCGGTCGCGGGCGCCCCGCCGGAGGCCACGGCTGCAGCCCCAGGTTGGCCAGATAGCGCACCGGACTGGTGTGCTCGCCGTCGACGCGAACCTCGAAATGCAAGAAGCCGTCTCGCGATTGGGTTTCTGGGCCCAGCGCGCCGATCCGTGCGCCCGCGGCCACCTGGTCGTCGACCGCGAGCCGGCTCTGGTCGCCCGGGCGGAACACATAGACGGTGTCGAGGTCGCGACACGAGACGGTCACCGATCGAAGCCCACTGGCGTCGAGATCGTGTGCGGCCGAGACGGTTCCCGATGTGACCGCGTGGATCGGGGTGCCGGGGTCCGCGGCGAAGTCGACGCCGGGATGAAACGTCGCGGCCCGGCGGCCGTAGCCGGAACCGAGCGCCAGGCTGTCGCGGTCGATGGGCAGGCGGGTGCCTGGCTCGGCCGGGTCGAAGTCGCCGCGCACCCGGCGCTGGTAGTCGGCCTTGAGCAGGTCGATCTCCTCGTAGGCGTAACCGAACAGCAGGGCGCGGTCATACGGCACGCCATAGTTCATCTCCGACTCGGGATCGATTTTGCGATAGTGCTCGACCTTGCCGATCCGTTCGGCCAGGGTTGCCCACCCGGTGTGGTGCAACCGGATCTCGTTGACCAGGCCGATGCGGCCGTGCTCGGTGATGTTGGCGGGCCAGTGCGGGTTGTGAATCACCCGGGTTCCGGCCCGCAGGCCGGGGCGCCACCGCCAGAACGGCCCGCGCACCGATTCCGCCGTTCCCATCACCGGGATCATGTCCGGATAATCCGGGTCGTTCCAGGCCGGGATCATCGGGCACATCAGCGCCGCGACGTCATCCGGCGTGCCCGCCAACACCTCGCGGATGTCGACGTCGGCCTCGACGATCTGGTCGGAGTCGATCATCACGATCCAGTCCGGCCGGCAGAAATCGGCCATCCGGTATAGCAGTTCCAGCCCGGGCGGCTCGGGGATCAGCCACGGTGTCCGCGGTAGGTCGGAGCGGGCCCGCACCAGGTTGGTCACCGCGGGGTGCCGCCGCAGGATCTCAGCACTGTCATCGGTGCTGCGGTCGTCGATCGCGTAGATGTCGTCGCACCAGCCGGCCAGCGCGTCCAGGACCCGGGGCAAGACGTCGGCACTGTTGTGCACCCGGAACACACCCAGAATCCGCAACGACGCCTCCATGTGATGGTTTCCGTAACCGGACGCTACCCGAATCGGTTGCTGACAGTAGGCTCGGCAGCCGCAGCCTTACTTTCTTCGCGAGAGTGTAATGAGGGACAGTCGGTCTCGAGAGATGTGTTCCCAGTTGCACTCTCGCGGTCACAAGGGGCAACCTGCGGCCAGCAACGCACTCCGGACTCGGTCCACGACGACGTCTGGCCGGTGACGTAGCAGGTCGCCACTCACCCGGACCAGGCGCCATCCCCGTCGTTCCAGTTCTGCAGTGCGGTCGATGTCGTTGGCGCGGATGCGCGGGTCCGTCCAGTGCTGGGCCCCGTCGTACTCCACGCCGACGAGCCATTCCTCCCAACCCATATCGATGCGGGCCAACACCGCACCCCAAATGTTTCGCACCACGATTTGGGTCTGCGGCGGGGGCAGGCCGCCCCGAATCAGCGTCAGCCTGGTCTTGGTTTCCTGAGGCGATTCTGCACCCGCGTCGATCAGAGGCAACACCCGCCGCAGTTGCTTGATGCCACGCGCGCCGCGGTGTTCGTCGATCAACGAATGCACGTCGGTGACAGCCAAGCCGGTCGCTCGCGCCAGCGAGTCGATCCGCATGACCGCGGCTTGAAGCCCGGGCCTTCGGCCGAGGTCGAACGCCGTGCGAGCGGGCGAGGTGACCGGCACGCCACTGATGCGCACGCTCTCACCGGCAAGCAATGTCTCGTTGCGCACCACGATCAGCGGTGGTGGCCGCTTGCGATCGGTGATCAGTTCGGCCGGCGATTGTGGGTCGACCCACTCCGCGCCGTGCAGTGCTGATGCTGAGATCCCCGCAACTACGGCTTTCTTTCCCGACCACAGCCACGCGGCGACAGCCCGGTCTCGCGCCGTCAGCGGGCCGGCGCGTCGCTGATACACGTCGCGGTAGACGCGGGTACAGGAGCGCCGTAAATCACGCTTCGTCCAGACGCCCGCGCGGACCGCCTCACTCCCGACAAACGGTGCCTCAATCACGACCGCAGCCTGCCATCGACCTCCGACAAGGCCGCGAGAGTGCAACTAAGGACGGTCCTTCTCGGGAAATCCGTTCCCCGTTGCACTTTCGCGGTTCACGCCCGAGCAATCGAGACCCGAACCCCGTCGCCGATCTCCACACCGGCGGCGGGATCGCCGAATTCGAAGCTGGTGGCCAGGATTTCACCCGCGATCAGGTCACGGTGAGCGCGCGCCCAGTCGGCCCGCTCGGCGGGCACCGCCATCACCACCCGGATGCGGTCGGAGACGTCCAGCCCGGTCGACTTGCGCAACTCCTGCAGCTCGCGGATCCGGTCCTTGGCCCAGCCTTCGGCCTCCAGCTCCGGGGTCACCGTGCCGTCCAGCACTACCAGACCCGCTCCCCCGGGCAGCGCCGCGGTGAACTCCGGGTCGGCGGCCACCAGCCGCGAGCTGTACTCCTCGGGCTGCAGCACCGCGGGGCCGGCGGTCAGGGTGCCGTCGAGGTTGACGACGCCCTCGCCGGCCTTGACCGCCTTGATCGCGGCCTGCACATCCTTGCCCAGCCGCGGCCCGGCCACCCGGGCGTTGACGGTGAGCTCGAAGCGTCCGTAGGTGTCGATCGCGTCGGTCAGTTCCACCTTCTTGACGTTGAGCTCGTCGGCGATCAGGTCGGTGAACGGCATCAGCTGTTGCGGATCCTCCACTGCCACAGTCAGTTTCGGCAACGGTAGCCGCACCCGCAACTTCTTGGCCTTGCGCAGCGACGACCCCGCCGAGCACACGTCGCGCACCTGATCCATCGCGGCCACCAGATCGGGGTCCTGCGGCAGCGTGCCGGCGGCGGGCCAGTCGGCGAGGTGCACCGAACGCGCGCCGGTCAGCCCCCGCCAGACGATCTCGGTAGTCAGCGGCAGCAGCGGAGCGGCCAGCCGTGCGGTTACTTCCAGCACGGTGTGCAGCGTGTCGATCGCGTCGCCGTCTTCCTCCCAGAACCGCGAACGTGACCGTCGCACATACCAATTCGTCAGCGCCTCGGTGAACTGGCGCAGTTGCTCGCAGGCCCCGGAGATGTCGCAGATTTCCAGCGAATCGGTGAGCTCGTCACGCAGCACGGCGAGCTTGGCCAGGATGTAACGGTCCAGCACGTGCGCCGAATCGGTACGCCAGGTACCGACTTTCGGCGCGTAGAGGGCCAGGAAGCTGTAGGCGTTCCACAGCGGCAGCAGCACCTGGCGCACGCCCTCGCGGATGCCCTGCTCGGTGACGATCAGATTGCCGCCGCGCAGGATCGGTGAGGCCATCAGGAACCAGCGCATCGCGTCGGAGCCGTCGCGGTCGAACACCTCGCTGACGTCCGGGTAGTTGCGCAGCGACTTGCTCATCTTCTGCCCGTCGGAGCCGAGCACGATCCCGTGTGCCACACAGGTTTTGAAGGCAGGCCGGTCGAACAGCGCGGTGGCCAGCACGTGCAGGGTGTAGAACCAGCCCCGGGTCTGCCCGATGTACTCCACGATGAAGTCACCGGGGTAGTGGGTGTCGAACCAGTCCGCGTTCTCGAACGGGAAGTGCACTTGGGCGTACGGCATCGATCCCGAGTCGAACCACACGTCGAGCACGTCGGGGATGCGCCGCATCGTGCTGTTACCGGTGGGGTCGTCGGGGTTGGGCCGGGTGAGCTCGTCGATGTAGGGCCGGTGCAAATTGGTGGGCCGCACCCCGAAGTCGCGCTCCAATTCGTCGAGGCTGCCGTAGACGTCGATGCGCGGGTAGGCCGGGTCGTCGGATTTCCACACCGGAATCGGGCTGCCCCAGTATCGGTTTCGCGAGATCGACCAGTCGCGCGCGCCCTGCAGCCACTTGCCGAATTGGCCGTCCTTGACGTGCTCGGGGTACCAGGTGATTTGCTGGTTGAGTTCCACCATGCGATCCCGGAATTCGGTGACCGCGATGAACCACGACGAAACCGCCCGGTAGATCAGCGGATTACGGCATCGCCAGCAGTGCGGGTAGGGATGCTCATAGGTTTCGTGACGGATCAGCACCGGCTGGTTCACCGCCACCGGACCGCTCTGGTTCTTCAGGTCGCGGATGATGTGCGGGTTGGCGTCAAAGACGTGCTGCCCCTGGTAATCCGGGACCGTGACGTCGAACCGGCCCTTGGAGTCGACCGGGGTGACCGGCACGATGCCCACCTTGTCGGTGGTCGCCATGTCGTCCTCACCGTAGGCCGGTGCCATGTGCACGATGCCGGTGCCGTCGTCGGTGGTGACGAAGTCGCCGGGCAGCACTTGAAATGCTTCTTCGCGCCCCGGTTCCCCGGCCATGAAATACGGGAACGGCGGCAGGTAGCGGGTCCCCAGCAGGTCGGCGCCCGAATAGGTGCCGAGTATCTCGGGCTCTTCGCCCAACTCGCGGGCGTAGGCCGCGACCCGCGCCTCGGCTAGGACAAACCGCCGGTCCCCGACCTTGACCTGGACGTAGGTCACCTCCGGGTTGACGGCAACGGCCAGGTTGGACGGCAGCGTCCACGGCGTGGTCGTCCACACCAGCAGGTAGGCGCCGTCCAGCTCGCCCCCGGTCACCGGGAAACCCACCGTCACGGCCGGGTCCTGGCGACTCTGATAGACGTCGTCGTCCATCCGCAACTCGTGGTTGGACAACGGTGTTTCGTCTCGCCAGCAGTACGGCAGCACCCGGTAGCCCTCGTAGGCCAGACCCTTGTCCCACAGCTGTTTGAACGCCCAGATCACCGACTCCATGTAGGGCAGGTCGAGCGTCTTGTAGTCATTGTCGAAGTCGACCCAGCGGGCCTGCCGGGTGACGTAGGCCTGCCATTCGCCGGTGTAGCGCAACACCGATTCCCGGCAGGCCTCGTTGAACGCGGCGATGCCCATGTCGTCGATTTGCGACTTGTCGGTGATGCCCAGCTGGCGCTCGACTTCGAGTTCGGCGGGCAGCCCGTGGGTGTCCCAGCCGAAGCGGCGGTCCACTTTGTAGCCACGCATGGTGCGGTAGCGCGGGACGATGTCTTTCACGTATCCGGTCAGCAAGTGCCCATAGTGCGGCAGGCCGTTGGCGAACGGCGGCCCGTCGTAGAACACGTACTCCTCGGCGCCCTCGCGGTTTGCGATGCTGGCCCGGAAAGTGTCGTCGCGGGTCCAGTAATCCAGGACCTCGAGTTCCAGCGCCGGGAAGTCGGGGGCTCCCCCGGCCAGCTTGGGATAAGCCCTGGCGTCAGCGTTTTCGGTCACGGTGCGCGTCGTCTCCTGCGTGCCTACGGTCAGGCCGGGGACGAGGTCGCGCAACCTGCGCGAGCACCGCGGTACCACCCCGCTTGCCGTGCTGGCGCACGGCCGCTCGATTCAGGCTGTGACGGGCCTACCCGTTCGGGTCTACTGAGCCGTGCGGGCTGTTCTTCCGAAAGCTCCCCGGTGATAGCCGGATCGACGCGGACCCACTCTACCGCGAGACTGCAACTGCCTACTCAAATGCCAAGTAAAGCGGTACGCAGCTACAGTCTCGCGGTAGGGATCTCAGGCCGTGACCTCGATGAACCCGACGCGCCACAGCACCGCGTAGAGGTGGCGGACGGGGACGCTCAGCAGGCGGGCGGCGCCGGCCACCAGCGGGTCGCCGGCGCCGAAGTATCCGGCGTCGGCCGGACGGGCAGCCTTCGTGGGCACGGGAGCCTGCGTGGGCGTGGTGTCGCGCACGACGCGCAGGTTGCGGACGGGCGCCACGGCAACTACTTCGTCGAAGAGTACTGCGGTCATGATCGTCTCCTAACGGAATTGCAAACGGGTTCTGACTGGACTGATGTGTCCCGACCCGTCAGGGTTCCGATCCGAGAACGCTTGAGCGCTAAGTCGATTCGCTAGCTCGAGGCGTCGGGCCGGAGGTCGGATTGGGACGGAGCTTGTCCTGGATATCCATCCGGACTGCCACTGGAACTCATACGTCCCTCACCTCCTCTACAACCACGACGCGTGCGGTTACCCGCGCCTATTTGCGCGCACCAGAAGGAGTTCAGAATCCGGCGACCGCCAGAAATCCGCACCCCTCTCGTCAGAGCTTTGGCACCACACGACGTGTCCGGAACTCCGGAAGCCACTTGGACTCAACCCTTAAGCCGGGAGGAGCTGTCCTGACCCGGGGCGTCTTTCGACGTTCGGGGTCAGTGGCCTGTGTTCGTGTAGCCGCCTCACCTAACGAGGTGCTGCCGTAAATACTCCACGAGGTATCCGGCCAGGTCAATGTGATCTGAGCCGTGTCGCGCAACTTTATGGGATTATTACGCCGCTTCACAGCTTTCGATCAGCTTCGACATCCCTGACCTGGTCAAATACCTCGCTGTGGCATGATTCACACCCAGCTGAACGCGCCGCGACAGTCAGTTCTCAGCTAAGTCTTCCAGCCGTCCGATGGTGTCGGCGAACTCCTCGATCATGTCGAGCACAACCGCACGGGTGGGGCGGACCCGGTCGAGCGAACCGACCACCTGGCCGACGAAATAGGTTGCCAGCTCACGTGCCTTCGCACCGGGATGGGCGGCAGCTTGGTTGATGCGCAGCTGCGGTTCAGTGACGAGGTTGGTCTGCAGCGGCATGCCGAGCGGAGCCGGGGTATCGGGCCGCTCCCACTCGTCGGTCCAAGCCGTTCGCAGCATCCGCGCCGGCTTACCCGTCAGCGACCGCGACCGCACCGTGTCCGAGGAACTGGCGGCCAGGAACTTCTCCTTGACCACCGGGTCGGTCTCGGCTTCCTCGGTGGTCAGCCAGACTGAGCCGCACCACACGCCCTCGGCGCCCAGGGCCAGGGCCGCCGCGATCTGGCGCCCGCGGGCGATCCCGCCCGCCGCCAGGACCGGGACCGGCGCGACCGCGTCGACGACTTCGGGAACCAGGACCATGGTTGCCACCTGGCCGGTGTGGCCGCCGGCTTCGGTGCCCTGCGCGACGATCAGGTCGACGCCGGCCGCGGCATGCCGGCGCGCGTGTGCGGTGGTGCCGGCCAGCGCGGCCACCAGCACGTCGCGGCTGTGCGCGCGTTCGACGAGGTCGGCCGGGGGCGGCCCGAGCGCACTGGCGATCAACCGAATGTCATGCGCGAAGGCCACTTCCAGTAATGGCTCGTAACCCTTGGGCGAGACGTTTAGACCCCCGACGGATGCCCGCGGCGGTTCGGCCGGGGCCGTGATGCCGTACCGGGCGAGCAAGTCTTCGACGAACGCACGATGCTCCTCGGGGAGCAACTGCCCGACTTGCTTCGCGTCGATGCCGCCCGTTTCCGCGCCAACGTATTTGGGCGGCAACAACAGGTCGACCCCGTAGGGCTTGCCGCCGGTCTGCTCCTCGATCCAGGCCAGTTCGTTCTGCAGCCGTTTCGGGCTGTGCGCGACGGCGCCCAGGACTCCGAATCCGCCCGCGTTGGTGACCGCGGCGACGACGTCGCGGCAGTGGCTGAAGGCGCATATCGGAAACTCCACACCGAGCATCTCGGCGACTCTGGTCCGCATCCCTCGACGCTATGAGTTATCACCTGGCATGGCAATCAACTCGCCGGAGCGCGCCCGTCCGGCGGCCAGCCCACCACGCCATCCTCCAATGGGACCTCGAGGCTCTGCAGAATCGACGAGATCATCCGCCATGCGCTGATCGCGGTGACGAGCTCGACGAGAGTCGTTTTGTCGCCTCGCAATTCGCGCTCGCAGGCCGCCCAGCTGTCGGCGCTGACCGCGCCGTCGCGCACCACGTCGTCGGTGGCCGCCAGCACCGCGCGCTCACGGGGCCCGAAACGATCGTGCTGTTGCCAATCGCGCACAGCCAGCAGGTCCTCACTCGTGACACCCAATCGCGTCGCGACGCGCCAGTGCTGTGTCCATTCGTATTCGCACGCGGTGAGCCAACCGATCCGCATGATCACCAGCTCCCGCAACCGCGCGTCGAGCGAACCGTGCCACAGCATTGTCGCGAGCAGATCGTTGACCGCGCGCGCCAGCTGCGGATGGTTCAGCAACACCTGGAAGATGCTGAGCTCCGCCATGTAATCGGGTACCGCCGCCTCGTCGGCGGCGGCCTTGGCCTCGCCGAGCGGCAGTCCGGGCACGCGGGCTGTCGTCATCGGACACTCCGATCAACTGGCGGAATGTCTGTAATCGTAGTCAGCGGGTATCGGCGCGATTTCATGGCGCGGCGAGCAACCAGGACCGGGTGCAGATAGACACGTGTTGAACAACCGGCGGTCACCGGTGAACGTTCTACCAAGATGCGGCTATTCACCCCGTTACGCAGGCCCGATCACCACTACGGTTTACCGGAAAGGGCGCACTGAATTGCTCGCCCTCGCAGCTGAATTCGGGGCCGGCTGTCTATGGCGCTGGCTGACCCCACATGTCCCCAGATTGGGTGTAAGCCATGCCGCAACAGCCCTCGGTCACGATCGTCATTCCCGCCTACAACGAAGAACGGTTCATCGGCAATTGCCTGGAATCGTGCATCAACCAGACCTCCGCAGCGGACGAGATAATCGTCGTCGACAACAAGTCGACCGACGAGACCGCGTCGATTGTGCGCGAATACCAGGCGGCCGCACCGCACCTGGACATAAAGCTTCTCGACCAGACCGTCTACCAAGGCGCCGCCCCGACCCGCGACTGTGGATTAGACCATGCCCGGTGTGACGTGTTGGGCCGTATTGACGCCGATACCGTCATTCCGCCGGATTGGGTCGAGAAGGTTCGCGGTTACTTCCAGGATCCCGACATCGACGCCGCGAGCGGTCCGATCGCCATTTACGACCTGCCGTTGCGGGCCTTTCTGTTCTGGGTGGATTCAACGCTTCGCTACCACCTGCACAAGCACGTCAAGAACGAACGGTTTCTGCTCGGCTGCAACATGGCAATTCGCGCAACCGCATGGAAGGGCGTGCGTCTTCAGACGCAGCCGGACCCCGAAATGCTCCTGCACGAAGATATCGACTTGGCGCTGACGCTGTTCAAGAACAATTTCAAGATTTCCTACGAGCCGTCCATGGTCGCCGCCATCTCGGGCCGGCGGGTGGAAGAGTCACCGCGTGATTTCTACCGATATGCGACGCGGTACACGCGGACGACCAAACTGCACGGCATCAAGAGCCCCACGGCACACACGACGATCGCCACTTTGCTGGCGCTGTATTACCCGTTCCGCACGATGCGGTTCTTCTATGACGCCGAGCGACAACAATTCACGTTGGTAAGGCTGCGGGACCGCATCCGGAAAGTGGGCCTGTCCGCCACGATGCGCACGCGGGTAAGCGTTCGGCGCGGACCGGCCCCGGCCGCCTAAAGCAGTCCCACCAGTTGCAGGTCCGTCACGTACTTGATGATGACCCCTGGTGTGATATGCGGGATGTCGTTGTCCGCACCGATTTTCGCTTCCTGCACGGCGGCGCGGAATCGGTCTGTCGGCGCGAACGAACCGCGGGTAGGCTCGAGCGGCTGGATCTGCTCGGGGTTGTGCAGCATCAACTGCAGCATCTGCAGCACGGAATGCTGGCGCTGCCGGTCCGGCAGAGCCCGCAGGCCGATCTCGAATTGCCGCACCCACTCCGCGAAGTCGTCGATGCGCTGGATCGGATAGCCGGCCTCGATCAGCCAGTCGACACAGGTGTCGACTCCGATGCCGTCGTCGTGCGGGTTCATCACGTGATAGGTCTCGAACCCGTCGACCACTTGGGCCCCGAGGGTGGCAATCGACTCGGCGACGAACTCGACCGGCAGCGCGTCGTAGTGCGCCCGCTGCCGGTTGCCGTTCTCGTCGCGCTTGTAGAACGAACCGGGCGCGACGCCGGTGGCCACCAGGCTCAGGATCATCCGGGTGACGACGTCGGTCATGTTGAACTGGCCCGCGTAGCTGACGTCGGACAGGATCATGCCGCTGCGGAACACCGAAACCGGAAGCCCGAACTGCTCATTGGCCTCCCGTAGCAGCACCTCGCCGGCCCACTTGCTGTTGCCGTAGCCGTTGGCGAAGCTGCCGTCGAGGACGCGGGTCGGACTGATCACCCGGATGTCGGCATCCTCGGTGAACAACGCCGGCTCGACCTGGCGGCCGAGGTCGGAGGTCGACACGTAGGTGTACGGCTTCATCCGCGAGGTCAGCGCGAACTTGATCAGTTCGCCGGTGCCAACGACGTTGGGCCCGAACAGCTCTCGGTAGGGCAGCACTTGGTTGACCACGGCGGCCGAGTCGACGATCAGATCGACGGTGTCGGCCAGTCGCTGATAGGTCTGCTCGTCGAGACCCAGGTTGGCTTCGCCCTTGTCGCCGGCGACGACCTCGAGGTGGTCGGCGGCCAGCTGGTGGAAGTGGTCCACCAACCGCGGGTCGCCGCTGTCGAATGCCTTCTCCAGACGACGCCATGCCTCCTGGTCGGAGCCGGCGCGCACCAGGCAGATCAGCTTGCCGTCAACACGTTTCAGTTGCTTGAGCCACTCCAGGGCCAGGTAGCGCCCCAGGAAGCCGGTCGCCCCGGTCAACAGCACCGTGCGCGCTTCGGCGCTCGGACCGGGCAGCGTCGGAGCGCCGAGCAGCGTCGTCTCGTCGATGAACTTGTCCAAGGTGAGGTCGCTGGCACGCAGCCCCTCGGGGTCGCGGCCGTGCACGGCAACGTAACTCGGGCCGTTGGAGTCGGTCTCGTCGGCGTCGGGGTCGCTGTCCAGACGCACGCTCATGGCGCGAACCGACGGCGCCTCGAACAGCGTGCGCACCGACAGGTTGGAATCGAACGCCGTGTTGATCGCGGCGACCACCCGCATCGCCGACAGCGAATCGCCACCCAGGTCGAAGAAGGAGTTCTCGACGCCGACCCGCTCGATGCCGAGCACCTGGCCGTAGATCCCGGCCACGATCTCCTCGGTGGGTGTCGCGGGCGGGGTGTAGCGCACCGCACTCTGGTATTCGGGTGCGGGCAGGGAGCGTTTGTCGAGCTTGCCGTTGACGGTGCGGGGCAAGGTGTCGAGCACGACGATCGCCGTCGGAACCATGTAGGCCGGCAGCCGCTCGCCCAGCAGGGCGCGCATCTGCGCGGTATCGACATCGCCGGTGACGGTGACGTACCCGACCAGCCGCTTGTCACCCGGACGGTCCTCGCGAGCGATCACCGCCGCGGCCTGCACCCCGTCCAGGGCGGCCAGCGCCGCCTGCACCTCACCGAGCTCGATGCGGTAACCGCGGATCTTGACCTGCTCGTCGGCACGGCCCAGGTACTGCAACTGTCCGTCGGCCCCCCAGCGCACCAAATCGCCGGTGCGATACATACGTTGTCCGGGCCCACCGAACGGGCACGCCACGAACCGTGACGCGGTCAGGCCGGCCCTGCGCAGATAGCCGACGGCCACACCCCGGCCGGCGATGTACAACTCGCCGACCACGCCCTCGGGGGCGGGGCGCAGCCACTTGTCCAGCACGAACAACGCCGCACCCGGCACCGGCACGCCGATCGGCGCACCCTCGCCGGCCTTCATCG
This sequence comes from Mycobacterium sp. 050272, assembly GCF_039023525.1. Lineage (NCBI taxonomy): Bacteria > Bacillati > Actinomycetota > Actinomycetes > Mycobacteriales > Mycobacteriaceae > Mycobacterium > Mycobacterium sp. 050272. The sequence continues at coordinate 243,533 of NZ_JBCHKV010000007.1, forward strand.
GCGCACTGATCGCGGCATAGATGGTCGCTTCGGTCGGACCGTAGGCGTTGATCATTACCCGCCCCGGCGCCCACTTGTCGACTATTTCGTTCGGGGATGCCTCCCCCGCCATCACCAATGTCGCGGACTCCAGCCCCTCGCCCGGCATCATCGCCAGCGCCGAAGGAGTTTGGCCCACCACGGTCACCTGCTCGGCGACCAGCAGGTCGCGCAGCTCGTGCGCCGACGCCGCTGCCGAATCGGGCACCACGACCAAACGCGAACCATGGAGTAAGGCGTTGAAGATCTCCCACACCGAGACATCGAAGCTGTAGGAGTGCCACTGCGACCACACCTGGCCAGGGCCGGTCGGTGCGCCGGGGTCGGGCGCTTCCAGCAACGACGTCGCGTTGTGGTGGGTAATCGCCACGCCCTTGGGCACCCCGGTCGTCCCCGAGGTGTAGATCGTGTACGCCAGGTCCTCCGGCGTCGCCACCGGGAAGGTGATGTCCGAGGGGATCGACAGGTCTGGGTCGTGGACGTCGATGACCGGCAGATCGGCCCCGTCGAACCGGGACCGCATGGTCTCGTCGGTCATCGCGGCGACCGGCGTGGCATCGCCGAGCATGAATTCCAGCCGCGCGTCGGGCATCGCCGGGTCGATCGGCAGGTAGGCCGCGCCGGACTTGAGAACCGCCACCATCGCGATGATCGCCTCGGCCGACCGGTTGAACAGCAACGCCACACATTCGCCCGGGCGCGCACCCTTGCTGACCAGCACACGCGCGAACCGCTCGGCCGCCTCGTCGAGCTCGCGGTAGGTCCACGACCGCTGGCCGTCCACCAGCGCCACCCCATCCGGGGTCTGGGCCACCTGCGCGGCGAACATCGCCGGGATCGTCGTGCCCTCCGCCGGCTGGGTCAGCACGGCGCGGTTGCCCCACTCGTCCAGGCGGGCATGCTCACCGGCATCCAGCACATCCATCGACGACAACCGCTGGCTCGGGTCGGCGGTCATCGCCACCAGCACCCGCTGGAATCGCTCCACCAGCGTTTCGATGCTCGCCGGGTCGAACACGTCCGTGTCGTACTCGACGCGGATGCCCAGTTCGTGGCCCGGCAGGGCCATCACGGAAAGCGGGTAGTGGTTGTATTCGCGGTTCGTGACGTCGGTGATGGCCAGCTCGTGCACACCCACCGGCACGTTCGTATCGATCGGGTAGTTCTCGTACAGGAACAGCGTGTCGAACAACTGGTCGTGGCCGGTGGCGCGGTGAATGTCGGACAGCCCCAGATGCTCGTGCTCGAGCCGGTTGTTGTGCGCGGTCTGCAGCTGGTCGAGCAGCTCGGCGACCGTGGTGGCCACGGTGGTATTCGCCCGCACCGCAACGGTGTTGATCAGCAGGCCGACAATCGATTCCGAACCCAGCACCTCGGGTGGCCGGCCCGAGACCGCGGTGCCGAACGCGACATCGCGCTGGCCGGTCAGCCACATCAGCAACTGGGCCCAGCCGGCCTGCAGCACCGTGTTGACGGTGGTGTGGCAGGACCGGGCCAGCGTGCTCAGCTCGCGGGTGGTCTCGGCGGACACCCGGTACGAGTCGACGCGGCGCCGCCCGAGCCCTATCCGCGTTGCGGGACCGACGAGGGTCGGGTTGTCGAAGCCTTCGAACATCTGGCGCCATGCCGCCTGTGCCGCCGGGCGGTCCTGTTCGGCGAGCCAGGTGAGAATGCTGCGGTACGACGCGGGCGCGGGCAGGCGCTCGCCGTAGTAGCTGGCGAAGATTTCGCGCAGCAGGATCGGCAGCGACCACCCGTCCATCACGATGTGGTGGTTGGTGAGCACGAACCGATGCTTGTTCTCGGTGGTCCGGATCAGCGCCGCGCGGAAGGCGGGCCGGCCGAGCAGGTCGCTGACCGCATCGCGCTCGTCGGCGCAAAGCTGCTCGATTTGCTCGTTGTGGCCGGCTTCGTCGCTGTCGAGCTGGATGTAGCGCCAGGCCATGACGGGCTCGGCGGGGATGACCTGCACCGGCTCGTCGAATTGGGCGCAGAACCGGGCCGCCAGGTTGGGGTGCCGGTTGACCACCGTCTGCACCGCTTCGCGCAGCCGCTGCGGGTCAATGGCACCGGCGATCGTGATACCGAGCTGCACCGCGTAGACGTCGTCGCCGTTGTCGCCGCCCTGGGCAACGCTGGCGTGGAACAGCAGACCCTGCTGCACCGGGGTCAGCGGCAAGACGTCGGCGAGGTGATACTGCTGCTCGAGTTGGTCGAGCTGCTGCTGGGTCAGCCGTGTCGGCGCGAGGTCGGACGGCGTCAACCCGCCACCGCCGTTGCGCACGTGGGCACAAATGCCGGTCAGGGCCTCGAACCACAGCGTGCTCAGCCGGCTGATCTGCTCGCCGTCCAGCGCGGAGGGCGCCCAGGTCCAGTTGGCGTGCAGGTGCGGGCCCGCTTCGGTGTCCATCGTGCCGGCGTTGAGGTCGACGGTGTGCATCAGCGGCAGCGGCACCGCGGTGGCCGCGCCGGCGACCGACAAGCCTTCTTCGGAGATCCGCCACAGATCACCGGCAAGCTCCGCGGCCGTGCCGGCGCCCAGCCGGCCGAGGTAGTTGAACCCGATTGCCGGGTCGCTGCCGTGCAGATCCACGTCGTTGTTCGTGTAGCGCAGCAGTCCGTAGGTCAGCGGATCGGGCAGGCCGCGCAGCTGCTCTTTGGCGTCCTTGATCACCGGCCCCAACGCCGCGTCACCCGCGACCACCTGCGACCAGTCCAGTCCGGCGACGGCCAGCGACACCGGGTACTTGGTGGTGAACCAGCCGACCGTGCGCGACAAGTCGACATTGGGAGCCAATTCCTCGTGGCGACCGTGACCCTCGACACCGATGCCGACCGGCGAGCCGGTGCCCAGGAACTCCGCCCAGGCCAGCCCGAACGCGATCAACAGAATGTCTTGCACCCCAGCGTGAAACGCCGCCGGGACCTCCCCCAACAGCTGCCGGGTCGTCTCGACGTCGAGCTCGGCCGACATGTGCTCGGCGCTGACGTAGGTGTCCACCTCGGGTCGCACGGCCGGCAATGCGGCGGGCACCGATGCCACTCGCCGCCACGCCTCGGCCTGCTCGGTTACCGCGGGGCGCTGCGCGTACTCCTCGAGCAGCGAAGACCAGCGGGCGAAGGACGTCCCGCCCGGGGGCAACTCGATCGGTTGTCCGCTGTGGTGCTGAGCCCAGGCAATGTTCAAGTCTTCCAACAAGATTCGCCACGACACGCCGTCGACGGCCAGGTGATGAATGATCAGCACCAACTGCGATGCGGAGCTCACCCACAGCGCGCTGAGCATCACACCGGCGGCGGGGTTCAGTCGCGACCGCGCCGCAACGAGCGCTTCGTCGGACAGCACCTCTACCGACTGCAGCAGACCGGCGGCATCCACGGTCCCCGCTTCGGGTACCTGTAGCGACCACTCCCCCGCGTCGTCGTCCTCGACCCGCAGCCGCAAGGTGGCATGCCGATCGATCAACGCCTGCAGCACGGGTGCCACGTCGGCCTCGGCCACTCCGGCCGGAGCCTGTACGACCATGGTCTGGTTGAACTGCTCGACGGGTCCCACCACGCCTTGCAGCCAACGGATGATCGGGGTGGCGACCACGTCGCCGATCCCCTCGTCGACGACACCGTCGGCTCCATCGGTCATCGTGGCGACTCGGGCGAGGCGTGCCACGGTCTGCTCGACGAAAATGTCACGCGGACGGCACATTACGCCGGCCGCGCGAGCGCGCGCCGACACCTGCATCGACAGGATGCTGTCGCCGCCGAGGTCGAAGAAGGAGTCGTCGACGCCGACCTTGTCGACGCCCAGCACCTGGGCGTAGATGCCGGCCAGGATCTCCTCGACCGCGTCGGACGGCGCGCGATACTCGCCGCCGCCGGCGTATTCGGGCGCCGGCAGGGCGCGCTTGTCGAGCTTGCCGCTGACATTCAGCGGCAGCGTGTCGAGCACGACGATCGCCGACGGGACCATGTACGCCGGCAACCGTTCGGCCAGCGCGGAGCGCATCTGCGCGGGGTCCACGTCCGCGGTGACGGTGACGTAGCCGACCAGTCGCTTGTCGCCGGGGCGATCCTCGCGGGCGATCACCGCCGCGGCCTGCACCCCGTCCAGGCCGGCCAAAGCCGCCTGCACCTCACCCAATTCGATGCGGTAGCCGCGGATCTTGACCTGCTCGTCGGCCCGCCCCAGGTATTGCAACTGTCCGTCGGGGCCCCAGCGCACCAGGTCCCCGGTGCGGTACATCCGGTCGCCCGGCTCACCGAACGGGCATGCCACAAAGCGGGAGGCCGTCAACGGGGCCCGACGCAGATAGCCGCAGGCCACCCCGCGGCCGGCGATGTACAACTCGCCGGTCACGCCCTCCAGCGCGGGGCGCAGGAACTTGTCCAACACGAAGAGCGCCGCACCCGGCACCGGCACACCGATCGGCGCCGGCGCACCCGGCGTCAACGGCGAACTCATCGCCGCATAGATCGTGCCCTCGGTCGGGCCGTAGGCGTTGATCAGCACCCGGCCCGGCGCCCACCGATCCACCACCTCGGACGGCAGCGCCTCGCCGGCCACAAATACCGTCGCGGACTCCAAACCCTCCGACGACAACATCGCTGCGGCAGAAGGGGTTTGGCAGAGGACGTTGACCTTTTCGGCGAGCAGCAGCGCATGCAGATCGTCCGGCGAACTGGCCACCGTTTCGGGGACGATCACCAGTCGCCCGCCGTGCAGCAGGGCGCCGAAAATCTCCCACACCGAGACGTCGAAGCTGTACGAATGCCATTGCGACCAAATCTGTCCCGGGCCGGCCGGCACCGCCGAGTGCAGCTTCTCCAGTAACGATGTCGCGTTCTGGTGGGTGATCGCCACGCCCTTGGGCACCCCGGTCGTGCCCGAGGTGTAGATCATGTAGGCCAGGTCATCCGGCGCCGGCGCAGACAACTCGGTGCCGGAATCCTCTCCCGGCTCGTCGAAGTCGACGACGAACAGTTCGGTCCCGGCTAACCGCGACCGGTGGGCCGCGGTGGTGATCGCCGCGACCGGCGTGGCATCGCCGAGCATGAACTCCACCCGCGCATCGGGCAGCGCGGGGTCGATCGGCAGGTAGGCCGCTCCGGCTTTGTGCACCGCCAGCATCGACACGATCGCCTCGGCTGAGCGCGAAAACAGCAGTGCCACAGCCTGACCCGGGCCCGCTCCGTGAGCGGCCAGCACCCGCGCCAACCGCTCCGCGGTCTCGTCGACCTCGCGATAGGTCCACGACCGCTCCCCGCATACCAGCGCGACGGCCTCCGGGGCGTTGGCGACCTGCGCGGCGAACAGCTCCGCCATCGTCACGGCCTGCACCGGGCGGGTCAACACCGCACGGTTGCCCCACTCGTCTAACCGCGCGGTTTCACTCTCGTCCGCAAGGTCAATCGATAACAGCCGCCGTTTTCCATCGGCCATTACTCATCCCCTGCATCGTCGGTCATGGCCACCAGCACCCGCCGTAACCGCTCGACCAACGTTTCGATACTGGCCTTGTCGAAGACATCGGTGTCATATTCGACTCGAAGGCCCAGTTCGTGGCCCGGCACGGCTTGCACTGACAGCGGGTAGTGGTTGTACTCGCGGTTCGTGAACTTGGTGATCGTCAGATCCTGAACCCCCGACAACGCCGCGGTGTCGATCGGGTAGTTCTCGTAGACCAACATAGTGTCGAACAGCTGGTCGTGCCCGGTGATTCGGTGAATTTCGTTCAACCCCAGATACTGGTGCTCAAGTGTGTCGGTGTAAGAGCTTTGCAGTTGGTCGAGCAGGTCGCCGATGGTTTCGGCCGAGTTGATGTTGGCGCGGACCGGCACCGTGTTGATCATCAGGCCGACGATGGATTCCGCGCCGGGCAGGTCGGTCGGCCGTCCCGAGACCGCGGTCCCGAACGCGACATCCGGCTGGCCGGTCATCCGCATCAGCAGCTGGGCCCACGCCGCCTGCAGCACGGTGCTGACGGTGGTACGGCAGGAACGGGCCAGCTCGCTCAACGCAGCGGTGGTCTCGGCGGACACCTGGAACTCTTCGACACCTCGCTGTCCAAGCCCCATCCGTTGCGGCGGGCCGACCAGGGTCGGGGTGTCGAAGCCGTCGAACACCTCGCGCCACGCCGCTCGGGCGGTGCTGCGATCCTGATTGGCCAGCCAGGTGACGAACTTGCGGTACGACACCGCCGCAGGAAGCCGGGCACCGTAGTAGCCGGCGAAAATCTCTTGCAGCAGAAGCGGTTTCGACCAACCATCCAGCACGATGTGGTGGTTGGTCAGGACGAACCGGTACTGGTTTTGCGCGGTGCGCAGCAGCGCCGCCCGGAAGGCAGGCTTACCGACGAGGTCGCAGACGGCGGCGCGTTCGGCCGCGGATACCTGCTCAATCTGCCCGTCGACATCGGCGTCGTCCAATTCGAGGTACTGCCAAGTCAATTCGGGCTGAGCCGGCAGAATTTGCAGTGGCTCGTCGAAGTCACCGCTGAAGCGGGCGACCAGGTGCGGGTGCCGGGTGACGACCGTGTGCACCGCATCGCGCAGCCGGTCCGGGTCGACGGCACCGGTGATGCTGATGTCGAGCTGCACCGCGTACAGGTCGTCGCCGCTGACGCCGAGGTCCTCGGCGGTGCTGGCGTGGAAGAACAGGCCCTGCTGCAGTGGGGTCAGCGGCAACACGTCGGCGATCTGCTCGGTCTGTTGCAGTTCGTCGATCTGCTGCTGGCTCATCCGCGCCGGCGCGAGGTCGGACGGCGTCAAGCCACCGCCGCCGCCGCGGACGTGCTCGCAGATGCCCGACAGTGCGTCAAACCACAACTGGCTCAATCGGTTGATCTGAGCCTCGTCGAGCGCTGAGGTCGCCCACGTCCAGTTGGCCTGCAGTTGTGGGCCACCCTCGGTGTCCATGGTGCCCGCGTTGAGCTCGACGGTGTGGGCCAGCGGCATAGCGACGGCCGTCGCCGCCGCCGCGGCCGGCAGGTCGTCCTGGGAGAGTTGCCACAGGTCACCGGAAAGATCCGTCGCGCCCGCGCCTAACCGGCCGAGGTAGTTGAAGCCGATCACCGGGTCGGATTTGTCCAGCTCGACGTCCGGGTTCAGGTACCGCAGCAGACCGTAGGTCAGCGGGTCGGGCAGACCGCGCAGCTGCTCCTTGACGTCCTTGATCACCGGGCCCAACGCGGTGTCACCGGCGACCACTTTCGTCCAGCCCAGCTCACCCACCGCCAACGACACCGGGTACTTGGTGGTGAACCAGCCGACCGTGCGGGACAGGTCAACGTCGGCGGCCAATTCCTCATGGCGCCCATGCCCCTCGACGTCGACACCGATCGGCGAGGCGCTGCCCAGGAACTCGGCCCAGGCCAACCCGAACGCGATCAACAGAATGTCTTGCACCCCAGCGTGAAACGCCGCCGGCACTTCGCCCAGCAGCATGCGGGTGGTCTCGACGTCCAACCCGACCGACAGTTGTCCGGCGGTGGCAAACGTGTCGGTGGGCTGCGCCGCCGGCAGCGCGGCGGGCACGGCGGCGACCTGCCGCCACGCCTCGGCCTGGGCGAGGACCTCGGGCGCGCGGGCGTGCTGGTCCAGCAGCGACGACCAGCGGGCGAACGACGTGCCCGGCACCGGGAGCGCCACCTCTTGCCCGCTGTGATGCTGCGCCCAGCCGATGTTCAAGTCTTCCAACAGGATTCGCCACGACACGCCATCGACCGCGAGGTGGTGAACGATCAGCACCAATTGCGACGTGGAGTTGACCCACAGCGCACTTAGCATCACACCGGCGGCCGGGCTCAGCCGCGACCGCGCCTCGACGAGCGCCTCGTCGGACAACACGTCGACCGACCGGAGCAGCGCGCCGGCATCCACCGAACCCACCTCGGGCACCCACAATGACCAACCACCGGCACCGTCGTCGTCGACGCGCAGTCGCAGCATCGCGTGGCGATCCACCAGCGCCTGCAGCACCACCAGCGCGTCGGATTCGGTCACGCCGTCGGGCGCCTGGACCACCATCGTCTGGTTGAACTGCTCGACCGGGCCGTCGATGCCCTGCAACCAGCGGATGATCGGGGTGGCGATGACCTCGCCCAGACCCTCGTCGACCGCGCCATCGCCCTCGGCGCCCATCTTGGCCACCCGGGCCAGCCGCGCCACGGTCTGCTCGACGAAAACGTCACGGGGACGGCACATCACACCGGCCGCCCGGGCTCGGGCCACCACCTGCATCGACAGAATGCTGTCGCCGCCCAGGTCGAAGAAGGAGTCGTCGACACCGACCCGATCCACGCCCAGCACCTGGGCGTAGACCCCGGCCAGGATCTCCTCGATCACGTCGGTCGGCGCGCGATAGCTGTCGACGTCGGAGTACTCCGGCGCGGGCAACGCGCGGGTGTCGAGTTTTCCGTTGACCGTCAGCGGCAGCGCGTCCAGCACCACTACCGCGACCGGCACCATGTACGACGGGAGCCGCTCGGCCAGCTGGCTGCGGATCTCGGTCGGGTCAGCCGTTCCGGTCACGTAACCGACCAGGCGCTTGTCACCGGGACGGTCCTCGCGGGCGATCACCGCGGCCTGTGAGACCCCGTCCAGACCGGCCAGTGCGGCCTGGATCTCGCCGAGTTCGATGCGGTAGCCGCGGATCTTGACCTGCTTGTCGGCACGGCCCATGTACCGCAGCTGTCCGTCGGTACCCCAGGACACCAGGTCGCCGGTGCGATACATCCGCGATCCGGGTCCGCCGAACGGGCAGGCGACGAACCGCGTCGTGGTCAGGTCCGGGCGTCCGACGTACCCGCTCGCCACGCCGGCGCCGGCCACGTACAGCTCGCCGACCACGCCGGGGGCGACCGGCCGCAGCCAGCCGTCCAGCACGAAGAAGGCGAGATGCGCCAACGGCACCCCGATGGGGCTGTTGTTGCTGTCGATGTCGGCATCGACGATCTCCCGGAACGAGGCGTGCACGGTCGTCTCGGTGATGCCGTACATGTTGATCATGCGCGGCAGCCCCGGGTGGTTGTGCAACCACGTCTGAAGACGTTGCGGCTCAAGCGCTTCACCACCGAAGACCACGGTCTGAAGTTTCAGCTGCTGTCCCAGCTCGGGTTGCAGCGCGTCGGCCGCCTGCAGCGCGTAGAACGCCGACGGCGTTTGGCTCAACACACTGACTTGTTCGCTGACCAGCAGGGCGTGCAGGTCTTCCGGTGAGCGGACCACGGCGTCGGGCACCACGACCACCCGGCCGCCGTGCAGTAGCGCGCCCCAGATCTCCCAGACCGAATAGTCGAAGGCCAGCGAATGGCATTGCGTCCAAACCTGTCCCAGCTCCATCTCGGCGTCCAGAGACTCCAGCAGCTGGGTCACGTTGCGGTGGGTGACAGCCACGCCCTTGGGCTTACCGGTGGTGCCCGAGGTGTAGATGATGTATGCGACGTGGTCGGCCGCGGGTGTCGGCAATGCGGTGTTGGGCGCCGCGCTGATGGCCGGGTCGTCGACATCGATGACCAGCAGGTCGGCGCCTTCCAGCCGAGGGCGCAGGTCCGCGGTGGTCAGAGCGGCGATCGGCGCGGAGTCCGACAGCATGAACTCCATCCGCGCCGTCGGGTGCGCGGGATCCATCGGCAGATAAGCCGCGCCCGTCTTCAGCACCGCCAACAGCGACACGATCGCCTCGGCGGATCGGTTGAGCAGCACCGCAACTCGCTCGCCCGGGCCGGCTCCGCGGTCGGATAGCCAGTGCGCCAACCGGTTTGAGGCCTCGTCGAGCTCCCGGTAGGTCCACGACCCGTCCCCGCTGTTGACGGCGACGGCCTCCGGAGCGCGCGCGACCTGCGCGGCGAACAGTTCCGGAATCGACACCGGCGCGCTCGCGGGCAGCGTCAGCACCTCGCGGTTGCCCCATTCCTCGAGCCGCGAGTGCTCGTCGGCGTCGAGCAGATCGATCGACGACAGCCGCCGGGTGGGGTCGGTGGTCATCGTGACCAGCACCCGCCGCAACCGCTCGATCAGCGAATCAATGGTGGGGACGTCGAAGACGTGGCTGTCGAACTCGACGCGCAGGCTCAGTTCGTGGCCCGGCGTCACCACCACAGACAGCGGGTAGTGGTTGAATTCGCGGCTGCTGAAATCGGTGATGGCCAGCTCTTGGACGCCGAACAGCGCGCCCGCGTCGATCGGGTAGTTCTCGTAGAGGAAAAGCGTGTCGAAGAGCTGGTCGTGACCGGTCACGCGGTGAATGTCCCGCAGCGCCAGGTGGTCGTACTCCAGAGTGTCGTTGTGGAACCGCTGCAGTTGGGCCATCAGGTCGGCGATCGTGGTCGTCGCGGTGGCGCTGGCCCGCACCGGCACGGTGTTGATCAACAGACCCACCAGCGCGTCGGCACCGGGCAACTCGGTGGGCCGGCCGGAGACCGCGGTGCCGAATGCGACATCGTGCTGCCCGGTCAGCCACATCAGTACCTGCGCCCACGCCGCCTGCAGCACGTTGCTGACGGTGGTGTGGTTCGAGCGCGCCAGCTCGGTCAGGGCCTGAGTGACGTCGGCGGGCACCCGATACGACTCCACGCCACGCTCGGCGGCCTGCCCCGGCGGGCTCACCAGCGTCGGAGTGTCAAAGCCGGCCAGGACTTGGCCCCACGCCGCCTGCGCCGCGTCGCGATCCTGCTCGGCCAGCCAGGTGACAAAGCTGCGGTACGACGGCGGCGCGGGCAGCCGTTGCCCGTAGTACAGGGTGAAGATCTCCTGCAGCAGGATCGGCAGCGACCAGCCGTCGATCACGATGTGATGGATGGTCAGCACGAACCGGTGCCGGTTGTCCGCGGTACGGATCAAGGCCACCCGGAAGGCCGGCTGGTCGGCGATGTCGCACACCGCGGCGCGCTCGTCGGCGCACAGCTGCTGGACCCGCTGATCGACCTCGGCCTCGCCGCCGGCCATTTCGACGTACTGCCACGCCATGACGGGCTCGGCCGGAATGATCTGGATCGGCTCGTCGAACTGTTGGCTGAACTGCGCCGCCAGGTTGGGGTGGCGATTGACCACCGTCTGGACCGCCTCGTGCAGCCGCTTGTGGTCGAGCGGGCCGGTCACGGTGATGCCCAGCTGCACCGCATACAAGTCGTCGCCGGAGCCCTCCGCGAGCGCCGAGTGGAACAACAGCCCCTGTTGCACCGGGGTCAGCGGCAGCACGTCGGCAATCCGGAGCTGGCGGGACAGGTCGTCGATTTGTTGCTGGGTCAGCCGCGCGGGGGCCACGTCGGACGGCGTCAGTCCGCCCCCGCCGCGGCGGACGAGCGCGCAAATACCGGCCAGGGCCTCGAACCACAGCTGGCTGAGCCGGTTGATCTGGGTGTCGTCGAGCGCCGACGGCGCCCAGGTCCAGTTGGCGTGCAGGTGCGGACCGGCGTCGCTGTCGACGGTTCCGGCGTTGAGTTCGACGGTGTGCGCCAACGGCATCGGGATCGACGCCGCCGCGCCGGCCAGGGCGAGGCTTTCCTGGCTGACCCGCCACAGGTCCTCGGAGAGCTCGGCCGCCGAGGCGCCCATCCGGCCGAGGTAGTTGAAGCCGATCGCCGGGTCGGCTCCGGCCAGGTCGACGTCGGGGTTCAGGTACCGCAGCAGGCCATAGGTCAGCCCATCGGGCAGGGCGCGCAGCTGTTCCTTGACCTCTTTGATGACCGCGCCAAGGGCGGGGTCGCCGTCAACCACCCGCGCCCAGTCCAGGCCATCCACGCTCAGCGCCACGGGGTACTTAGTGGTGAACCACCCGACCGTGCGCGACAGGTCCACGTAGGGATTCAGCTCTTCCTGGCGACCGTGACCCTCAACGTCGATGGCGAGCGGCTGGCCCGCAGAACCCAGGAATTCCGCCCAGGCCAAGCCGAACGCGATCAACAGAATGTCTTGCACCCCAGCGTGAAACGCGGCCGGGACCTCACCCAGGATCTGCCGGGTCGTGTCGACGTCCAGGTCTACCGACAACCGTCCGGCGTTGGCGTGCGTGTCCACCGCCGGCTGTACGGCCGGCAGTACGGCCGGGGTCGCCGCCACCTGGCGCCAAGCCTCCGCCTGCGCTACGACGGCCGCGTCGCGGGCGTGCTCTTCGAGCAGCGCGGACCACCGGGCAAACGAAGTCCCCGGCGCGGGCAGCTCTACCTCTTGCCCGCTGTGGTGCTGAGCCCAAGCGATGTTCAAGTCTTCCAACAGGATTCGCCACGAGACACCGTCGACGGCCAAGTGGTGAATGATCAACGCCAATTGCGACGTCGAGGTCACCCACAGCGCGCTGAGCATCGCCCCGGTGGCCGGGTTCAGCCGCGACCGGGCCTCGACGAGCGCCTCATCGGTCAACACGTCGACCGAACGCAGCAGACCGGCGCCTTCCAGCGATTCCACTTCGGGCACCCACAGCGACCAGCCGCCGGTGCCGTCGTCGTCGGCCCGCATCCGCAGGGTGGCATGCCGATCAACCAGGGCCTGCAGTACCACCGCCACGTCGGCCTCGGTCACTCCGGCCGGGGCTTGCACCACCATCGCCTGGTTGAACTGCTCGACCGGGCCGTCGACGTCTTGCAGCCAGCGGATGATCGGGGTGGACACCACCTCGCCCAGACCCTCGTCGGCCACTCCGATCTCGCCGGTGGCCACGCTGGCCACCTGGGCCAGCCGGGCCACGGACTGCTCGACGAAAACGTCGCGCGGACGCAGCAGCACACCGGCCGCCCGGGCCCGCGACACGACCTGCATCGACAGGATGCTGTCGCCGCCCAGGTCGAAGAACGAGTCGTCGATGCCGACCCGCTCCAGTCCCAGGATTTCGGCGTAGATCCCGGCCAGGACCTCTTCGACGGCAGTGGTCGGGGCGCGGTAAGCGCCGCCGACGTTGTGGTATTCGGGCGCCGGCAGGGCGCGGGTGTCCAGCTTGCCGTTGGGCGTCAGCGGCAGCGTCTGTAGCACCACCACCGCGGCGGGCACCATGTATGCCGGCAACCGCTCGGCCAGCCTGGCCCGGGCCGCGGCGGGGTCGACCGTGCCGGTGACATAACCGACCAGGCGCTTGTCCCCGGGGCGGTCCTCGCGGGCGATGACCGCGGCCTGCTTGACCTCGTCCAGCGCGGCCAGCGCGGCCTGGACCTCACCCAATTCGATGCGATACCCGCGGATCTTGACCTGCTCGTCGGCGCGGCCTAAATAAAGAAGTTGTCCGTCGTCACCCCACGAGACCAGGTCTCCGGTGCGGTACATCCGATCCCCCGGCTGCCCGAACGGGCACGCGACGAATCGCGACGAGGTCAGACCGGCCCGGCGGATATAGCCGCACGCCACACCGGCGCCGGCCACGTACAACTCACCGACCACGCCGGGCGGCACCGGCTTCAGCCACCGGTCCAGCACGAACAACGCCGCACCCGGGACCGGCGAACCGATCGGCACCACACCGGATCCGGGCACCAGCGGCGCGCTGATCGCCACACACACCGTGGTCTCGGTGGGGCCATAGCCGTTGATCATGACCCGGCCGGGCGCCCACTGATCCATCACCTCGGGCGGGCAGGCCTCGCCGGCGACCACCAACGCGGCGGTCTCCAAACCCTCGGGCGAGAGCATCCCGACTGCCGACGGAGTCTGGGTGAGCACGCTGACGTGTTCGCCAACGAGTAAGGCGTGGAAGTCATCTGGCGAGCGAGTCACCGACTCCGGCACGACCACCAGGCGCCGGCCCCCCAGCAGGGCCGCCCAAATCTCCCAGACGGAGAAGTCAAAGGCCAGCGAGTGGCATTGCGACCAAACACCGGTCCGCGGCAGACCCGCATCGAAGCAGGCGAATAGTTGCGTGACGTTGTGATGAGTAACGGCAACGCCTTTGGGAGTCCCCGTGGTGCCGGACGTGTAGATCACGTGGGCAAGGTTGTCCGGGTCCGGCATCGGCAGTGCGGTGCTGGGCTGGGCCGCGATGCGGGGATCGGCGACGTCGATGACCACCAGATCCTGTCCGTCCAGCCGCGATCGCAGGTCCGCGGTGGTCACCGCGACCGTCGGCGCGGCGTCGGAAAGCATGAACTCCGTGCGTGCTGCCGGGAGGGCCGGATCGATCGGCAGGTATGCCGCGCCGGTCTTCAATACGGCCAGGATCGCGATGATCGCGTCGGCGGAACGAGAGAACTGAAGTGCCACGACGTGGCCCGGGCCGACGCCCTCGCTGACCAGTAGGTGCGCCAACCGGTTGGCGGCCTCATCGAGTTCCCGATAGGTGGTGGAGCGTCCTTCGAAGGTGACCGCCACCGCCTCGGGGGTGCTCTCCACATGCTTGGCGAACGTCGCCGGAATCGACACCTTGGCCGGCGCGAGCTCGGTCAGGACGGCCCGGTTGCCGAATTCGTCGAGGCGGGCCGTGTCATCGGCATCGAGCGCCTGGATCGACGACAGCGTCGCGGTGGGGTCCTCGACCATCGCCAGCAGCACCTGCTGCAACTTCGCCGCGAGATCGGCGACGTCGAAATTCGCGAACGGTTGGCCGGGACCGGCCGTGCTCAGGAAAAGCTGATCGCCGGCGCCGAGGAAGAAGAACCCGAAGTGGCCGACGGGGCCGTGGTTCGTGTACCCCGCGTGCGCCGGTGCGCCGGCAAGATTCAGCGTGAGGCGGGACGGGATGAAGTTCACGCCCACCCGGTTTGCGCCCTGCCGGGCGCCGCCTTCGCCCTCGAGGGCGTGTACCGGGTAGCGCTGATGCGCCAACAGCTCCCGGATACGCGTGTCGACGTGAGCGACAAAGTCGCCGACGGTCGTTTCCGGTGATGTCGTCAATACCAATGGGACGACGCCGGCAAGCATCGCGGGCAATTTCTTCGACTCTTCGGTCACCCGGCGGCTGACCGGGAAGTCCAGCGTCACCTCGTTGGCGTTACCGGACCATCCGCGCACCAACAGCGCGCACGCGGCGGTAATGGCCGAATACCGGCGGACCCGCAACTGTTTGGTCAACTGCTGCATTCGACCCACTACCGCCGGGTCCAACTGGACCGATGCGGAGGTCAGATAGGGGTCGCGCTCCTCGGTGACCTGCGGTAGCCGGTAATGGAATCCGCTTTCGGTCGGCAGGTGTTGCTGCCAATAGGCCTCGTCGTCCTGATAGTCGGCGGAGGCCTCGTAACCGGACTCGCAATCGATGAGGTCCTGCAGGGAACCGAAGTACGCGTCAGGCACCGGATCGCCGGCGACAAGTGCGGTGTAGACGGTGGCGACGCGGCGGCTGACCAGCGCCATGCCCATGCCGTCTACGGCGATGTGGTGACAGCAGGCGAACAAATAGAATTCGTCATCTTGGGTCTGGAATAAGGTAAAGATGAAAAGCGGACCCGAGAATGGCATGGGCGTGCGCTGAATTGACGACGCCATTTCCCGGACTTTTCGCACGGGATCATCCGCGCCGCGGAAATCATAGAAGCCCAGCTCGGTATCGGGATAATCGACAGCCTTCTGCAAAACAACGTGGCCGTCGGCCTCGAAGAACGCCACGCGGCCCGACTCGGACTCGGCAACCACTTGCCGGATGGCCTGCTGCAGCAAATCGTGATGGACGGCGCCTTCGATCAACACCAAAAGGCCGAGCTGCCACTCGGTACCCGCGAAACCCGTTTCCTGCGAGAGCCAAATATCGAGCTGCCCACGCGTCAACGGGTGCGCCCGCTCACCACGTTCCATGTGAGTCCCCCAAGGCTCCACCCGAGTCCCCATACCCAGGCGGTTTACTTATCAAAACTCCGACCCGCTGCCAGCCGCTCGCGCAGACTCTTCGGCCGGATATCCGGCCAGTTCTGCTCGATGTACTCGAGACACGCCGCACGGTCCGCCTCGCCGTATACCACCCGCCATCCAGCGGGAACATCGGCGAAGGTCGGCCACAGGCTGTGTTGCTCCTCGTCATTGACCAACACGAAAAAACTGCCATTATCGTCGTCGAACGGATTGGTGCTCACAGTTCTCCAGGCGTTCTCTCGATATAGGTGGGATCGTTCCAAACCATACTGGAGGCCTACAGGCTCGGTCGGAGGTTTCGACAAAGTTCCTGGTGTGATCTGTTAAGCACTCGCGGCACCTGTCGGCAATTCGGTGCCAGGCGCAACGCTCCGACGTTGGCGCCTTGAAGTGCAGTGACCTGCAGCGACGGTACGGGCTGTCTGCCGACCGCCAAGAGTACGTTACCTACGGGTAGAAAACGACCAAGTTACGCTCTCGTTGCTCGTTAGTTGCCGCACCGAAATACCGTCGCGCGGCCGCGGCGGTGGACCCGCAGATCAGAGCGGAATCGGCGGCGGGCCGGCCACAGCAAATACTGACACGGCGTGGTAGCTGCCAGCGCCCCCGACCGTTGACATGGCGCGACTACACCGTTTCGCTTTGCCGCTCGTCCGGATCACCCGCTGCTGATCCGGACGACGACAAATCGCACGCTCAGGCCCCTATGCACGCCGCTTGGACTTCGTTAGCCGGCTACGCGCCGACGTTTGGCGGATCGACACTTCTGCGCGAGATCGCACCAGAATGTAATATGTATCACCATTGCTCGGGACAATGACGCATACAACACCCGCTCCGCCGGGGTATTCCGCGCATTGCTACCGTGCACCTGCCCATCCGTGCGAGTAACGATCCCGTACCGGGTTACGAAAGATCTGATGTCGAGGGCAACGGCATGGTTTACTCATCAAGATCTGGTCGCACTCGCCGAACGCCGCTCGTTTGAGCTGACCGCCGCAGGTCTGGCGTGGTGCGATCGAGGTTTGGGTAGTGTCCGAGCGGTGAGGTACGCGAGTCCGTGAACGGGTTGAAGGGGGTGCGGTGGTCGAGCATGACGTTCGAGCCCGGTCCGACGTCGCCACCGAAGGTAGCCAGGGCGTGAGCCAGCCCCCCGGCCGCTTCGGGAGGTTCGGTCGTCAGTCCGGATCCCAACCGACCAATGGTGCCCGCAAGGAAAAGCGGGGCGCGGGGGCTGGGGCGCTCAAGCTTCTTGGGCGGCTGTGGATTCCGCTGCTGATCGTTGCGGTGCTCACTGCCGGTGGGTTCACCGTGTCGCGGTTGCACGGGATATTCGGTTCCGAGAAGCGCCAGTCCTACGCCGACTCCCGAGTCAAAGACAGCAAGCCGTTCAACCCCAAGCATCTGAAGTACGAAGTGTTCGGCGCGCCGGGGACCGTCGCCGACATCAGCTATTTCGACGTCAACGCCGACCCGCAACACATCAACGGCGTCACCCTGCCGTGGTCGATGGATCTGTCGACCACACTGCCGTCCATCGTGGGAAACGTGGTGGCACAAGGAGATACCGACACCATCGGTTGCCGCATCATCGTTGATGGCACCGTCAAGTCCGAGAAGGTCTCACATGAGGTGAACGCCTTCACGTACTGCGTGCTGACGGCGGCATGAGCGACGAGAACATTGGCACGGAGCAGCCCACGCGAGGCTTCATCGCGCGGTCAATCCACCGGTTTTCATTCCTCATCATCCTGGGGTGGCTGGGTCTGGCCGTCTTCTTCACCGTCGGCGTCCCCCCGCTAGAGGTTGTCGAGCAAGGACATTCGGTATCGCTGAACCCGGTCGACGCGCCGTCGTTCAAGGCGATGGCGAGGCTTGGACAGGATTTCAAGGAATCCAATTCCGGCGCCCTGGCGATGATCGTTCTCGAGGGAGACCAACCGCTGGGCCACGATGCGCACCAGTATTACGACGAATTGGTCCGCCGGCTCGAGGCCGACAAAAAGCATGTCCAGCATGTCCAGAATTTCTGGGGAGATCCGGTCACGGCGGCCGCCGCGCAAAGTATCGACGGTAAGGCCGCGTATGTGCAGCTGAACCTCGGTGGCCTGCAGGGCGCATCCGCGGGAGACGAATCCGTAGCCGCCATCCGTGGCATCGTCGCGGGATTGAAGGCACCGCCAGGGCTGAAGGTCTACGTCACCGGTCCGGCCGCGACCGTCGCTGATATGAATAAGGCGGGTCAGGAGACGGTCACGACCGTCACCCTGGCCAGCCTTTCCGTCATTTTCATTATGTTGCTGCTCGTCTATCGTTCGATCTTTACTGTCATTCTCTTGTTGCTGATGGTCGGGCTGCAATTGACAGTGGCTCGTGGAATGGTGGCATTTCTCGCCTATCACGGGTTTATCGGTCTCACCACTTTCGCCGTCAACCTGCTGGTGGCCGCGGTCATTGCCACGGGAACTGACTACGGGATCTTCTTTGTCGGCCGATATCAGGAGGCACGGCAGGCCGGCGAAGACAAGGAAACCGCTTTCTACACCACTTTCAGCAGCGTCGCCAAGGTCGTGTTGGCTTCAGGGCTCACAATCGCGGGTGCCGTTCTTTGTCTGAGTTTTACCCGGCTCCCCTATTTCCAGCCACTGGGCCTGCCCAACGCGACCGGTATCGCCATCGCCGTCCTGGTTGCGCTAACGCTCGGGCCGGCGCTTATCGCTGCAGGAGCCCGTTTCGGACTGTTCGAGCCAAAACGGAAGCTACAGGTACGCGGGTGGCGGAGAATTGGTACGGCAATTGTTCGGTGGCCCGTGCCGATTTTCATCGCCACATTGGCCGTCGCCCTGGTCGGGCTGCTCACTCTTCCGGGATATAACCCGAGCTACGACGACCAGAAATTCATCCCCGAGGATATCCCCGCCAGCGTCGGAAACGCGGCCGCAGGCCGACATTTCCCCGAATCGCGCATGATGATGCCGGAAATCCTGCTGGTCGAAGCCGACCACGACCTGCGCAATCCTACGGACATGCTGGTGTTGAACCAATTGGCCAAGGGAATTCTCGCTGTCCCGGGCGTTTCCACGGTGCAGAGCGTGACGCGGCCCGAGGGAACTCCGCTCGCGCACACCAGTATTCCGTACATCATGAGCATGTCGCAGTCGAACCAGATGACGAACATGGCGTTCCAAAAAGACCGCATGAACGACATGATGAAGCAGGCCGAAGTAATGGGCGAAATGATCAAGCTAATGGAGCACATGCTGGGCCTGATGAAAGAGCTCACCGCCACGACCCACGACATGGTTGCCCGGACGCATGATATTCAGATAACGACCGCGGAGTTGCGCGACCGGGTCTCGAATTTCGAGGATTTCTTCAGACCGCTCCGTAGTTATTTCTACTGGGAAAAGCATTGCTATGACATTCCCGTCTGTTATGCGATTAGATCCGTGTTCGACGCGGTCGATGGCGTCGACGAGGTCAATGACAAATTCACCGAATTGGTGGCAGACCTCGATAAGCTAGATGTGCTTTTGCCGCAGATTCTGATACAGATCCCGCAAATGATCGAAACCATGCAGAGCATGCGAACCATGATGCTGACCATGCACAGCACCATGGAAGGAACTCTCGGTCAGATGGAGGTGAACGGCGGCCAAAACCCGAATGCCATGGGGCAGGCATTCGACACCTCCAAGAATGACGACAGTTTCTACATTCCGCCGAGCATTATCGACGGATCCGATACTTTCAAGCGGGTCATGAAGATCTTCCTGTCTCCGGACGGCAAGAGCGCCCGCATGCTGATTGCGCAAAAGGGCGACCCGGCAACGCCCGAGGGCCTCTCCCGGGTCGAACCAATCAGAACGGCCGCCGAGGAGGCGCTGAAGGGAACCCCGCTGGAAGACGCGAAGGTTTATCTGACCGGAACCGCAGCAGTGGTCAAGGACTTGGTCGAGGGTGCCCAATACGATCTCTTGATCGCCGGCGTCGCCGCGCTCTGCCTCATTTTCATCATCATGCTGATCATGACGCGGAGTTTTCTCGCCGCGCTGGTCATCGTCGGCACGGTTTTGATATCGCTGGGCGCGTCTTTCGGAATGTCCATCCTGGTCTGGCAGTACTTGCTGGGACTGCAGATTCACTGGACTGTTCTGTCCATGTCAGTGATCGTGCTGTTGGCGGTGGGCTCTGACTACAACCTGCTGCTGGTATCCCGGATGAAAGAAGAATTGGCCGCCGGCATCCACACCGGCATCATCCGCGCCATGGCGGGCACCGGGAAGGTCGTCACTAATGCGGGCCTGGTTTTCGCGTTCACGATGGCGTCCATGGCGGTCAGCGACCTGCGCAGCATCGCCCAGTTGGGAACCACGATCGGGATGGGTCTGCTCTTCGACACCCTGGTGGTTCGTGCCTTCATGACACCGGCGGTCGCGGCGATGCTGGGCCGCTGGTTCTGGTGGCCGCAACAGGTGCGCACCCGGCCCGCAAGCCAAATGCTGCGCCCCTTGGGGCCTCGCCCGTTGGTGCGTTCGTTGTTGCTGAAAGAGACGCGGTGAGGCCGGCATGACCACGGAACCGATCGCCACCCAAGACGCCGATACTCCCGTCCAGAAGCCGTTCTTCGCGCGGACGCTCCGCAATCTTTCGGTGCTGTTCATCCTTGGATGGGTGGCGCTGACGCTGCTCGTCACGTTCGCGGTTCCGTCGCTGGAGCGGGTGGGCCGGGAGCACTCGGTGCCCTTGGCGCCGCAAGACGCGCCGGCCGTGCAGGCCATGATGCGGATGGGCAAGGTCTTCAAGGAGTCCGACTCCGATAGCTTCGTGATGCTCGTGATCGAAGGGCAGAACGAGCTCGGCGACAACGCGCACAAGTACTACGACAAGTTGATGCGGTTGTTGAAGGCCGACACGAAACATGTTGAGCACGTACAGGATCTGTGGGGCGACCGGCTCACCGCGGCGGGTGCGCAAAGCGCCGACGGTAAGGCCGTTTACGTCCAGATGAATCTGGCCGGCAACCAGGGCACGACGCAAGGCCAGGACTCCATCGCCGCCGTCCGGGACATCATCGCGAAAAATCCGCCCCCTCCCGGCATCAAGGCGTATGTCACTGGTCCGTCAGCGCTGTTCTCGGACATGCAGGAGGCCGGTGACCGATCGATTCTGAAGATGACCGCGGTCGGCGCGGCGATCATTTTCGTGGTGCTGCTGTTCGTCTACCGGTCGATCATCACGGTGATCCTGTTGTTGATCACGGTTGGGGTCGAGGTACTAGCAGCTCGCGGAATCGTCGCGTTTCTAGGCGATCACAGCCTCGTCCAGCTGTCGACATTCGCGGTCAACCTGTTGGTCGCCCTCGCGATGGCGGCCGGAACCGACTACGGGATCTTCTTCTTCGGCCGCTATCAAGAGTCGCGCCAGGCCGGCGAGGATCGAGAAACCGCTTACTACAACACGTTTCGCGGGGTCGTCCCCGTTGTTTTGGGTTCCGGCCTGACGATCGCCGGCGCCATGTTGTGCCTGAGCTTCACCCGCATGCCCATCTTCCAGACCATGGGCGTGCCATGCGCCATCGGCCTGGTCATTTCCGTCGTGATCGCGCTGACGTTGGTTCCGGCAGTGCTGACCATCGGCGGCCGCTTCGGGTTGCTCGATCCCACCCGGGCCATCCGCTTCGGTCGGTGGCGGCGGATCGGCACGGCAATTGTCCGCTGGCCGGTGCCCATCCTGGTCGCGACCATCGCGGTCGCGTTGGTCGGTTTGGTCACGCTGCCCGGCTATCAGACCAGCTACAACAACCGGCTCTATATGCCCGACGATATTCCGGCAAACATCGGCTATGCGGCCGCCGACCGTCACTTTTCCCAAGCGCGGATGCTGCCCGAAATTCTGATGATTGAATCCGACCACGATATGCGCAACCCGGCCGACTTCATCGTTCTGCACCGGCTTGCCCGGGCGATCTTCAAAGTCCCCGGAATTGCCCGGGTTCAGGGCATAACCAGGCCCGAGGGCACGCCGATCGAGCACACCTCGATCCCCTTCATGCTGGCCATGCAAAACTCGGCCCAGACGCAAAACATCAAGTACATGAAGGCTCGCATGGATGACTTGCTCGAGCAGGTCCACATGATGGACATCCAGATGGCCTCGATAAAGCGGATTTACGAATTCCAGAAGGAACTTACTAGGCTTACTCACGAGTCAATCACGAAGACTTACGAGATGACCGATCTCTTGCACGATTTGAGAGATCGCTTCGCCGACTTTGAAGATTTCCTCAGACCGATCAAAAGCTATTTCTACTGGGAAAAGCATTGCTACGATATCCCTATTTGTTTTTCGTTGCGGTCTATCTTCGATACGCTTGACGGAATCGACGAGCTGAGCGACAAACTCGGCGATCTGCTGATTGACCTACACAAAATGGATGTGCTGCTGCCGCAGCTGCTCGAGCAGTACCCGCAATTGATTGCATCCTTGCAGTTCTTCAAGACGACCACGCTGACAATGCACAGCACCATGAGCGGGATCATCGGCCAGGTTGACGTCGACAATAAGGACGCCACCACCATGGGCCAGGCGTTCGACAACTCCAGGAACGATGATTCCTTCTATCTGCCGCCCGAGATTTTCAAGAACGCGGATTTCCAGAAGGCGATGAATCAATTCTTGTCACCTGACGGGAAGGCAGCCCGGTTCATCATTTCCCACAAAGGTGATCCAGCGACGCCGGAAAGCGTGGACCGGGTCGACAAGATCAAGACGGCGGCCGAAGAAGCCCTCAAGACGACGCCGCTGGAAGACGCCAAGATCTATCTCGCCGGCACCGCGTCGACCTTTAAGGACTTCAAAGACGGCTCGAAATTCGATCTTTTGATCGCGGGAATTGGCGCGCTCTGCCTGATTTTCACGATCATGCTGATCATCACCCGCAGTTTTGTGGCCGCGTTGGTCATCGTGGGTACGGTAGCTCTATCGCTGGGATCGTCGTTCGGGCTTTCGGTGCTGATCTGGCAGTACATTTTGGGCATCAAGCTGTACTGGATGGTTCTGCCAATGTCGGTGATCGTGCTGCTGGCGGTGGGATCCGACTACAACTTGCTGCTGGTATCCCGCATGAAAGAAGAAATTGGCGCCGGTATCAACACGGGCATCATTCGGGCAATGGGTGGTACCGGCAAGGTCGTCACCAACGCCGGTCTGGTGTTCGCTTTCACGATGGCGTCGATGGCGTCCAGCGATTTGCGGATCATCGGTCAGGTCGGTACGACCATCGGTCTGGGCCTGATGTTCGACACCCTGATTGTGCGCTCGTTCATGACACCGACTATTGCCACACTCCTTGGGCGCTGGTTCTGGTGGCCGCAAATAGTCCGACCGCGCCCGTCCAGTCAGATGTTGCGGCCCGAAGGTTCGCGTCCGCTGGTGCGCGCTTTGCTGGGCCGCCAATTCCCCGACGACGCACCTACCGCCGAGATCCCCAGGCAATCGGTCTAGATGCGCCCGGCGGCGATCAGCGAAACGACGAATACCGGCGCGAGAGCGCTCTTTCCGTTAAGTGCGCCGACGGACGTGCGCGTGCTTGCCAATAGTGTTGACAGAAAAGTAATCAGATCCTCGTCGGCTGCCGTCGATACGGCCAACACGCCGGCACCCACCATGGAATACTCCCTAAGGTGAGTTCACTGGCGATCGAAGTTGACGGTCTCACTAAGACATTCGGGCGGAAGACGTCCGCTCTGAGCGGCGTCAGCTTCTCGGTTCCGGCCGGCACAGTATGCGGTTTGCTCGGACACAACGGCGCGGGCAAGACAACAACGATCAACATTTTGTCCACGCTGATTCCGCCGACTTCGGGCCGCGCCGTTGTCGCCGGATACGACATCGCTCGTCACCCTGCCGAAGTGCGTGCCAGCATCGCGACGACTGGGCAATTCATCAGTCTCGACCCGCTCCTCACTGGCCGGGAGAACCTCGTGCTATTCGGGAGGTTAAGAGGCTTGAGTCGCCGCCAAGCCAAGGCTCGCGCGGAAGAGCTGATCGAACGGTTCAACATGGTCGCAGCCGCGGACCGGGGTGTGGCCACCTATTCCGGAGGCATGCAGCGGCGCGTTGATCTGGCGTCTGCGCTGATGGTTCTGCCAGAAGTGCTTTTTCTCGACGAGCCGACCGCCGGGCTTGACCCGCGTAGCCGCCGCGACGTCTGGGGACTCGTGAGTTCTTTAGCCGCGCAAGGCATCACGATCCTGCTGACCACGCAGTACCTGGAGGAGGCGGATCTGCTGAGCGACTCGATCGTCGTCATCGACCACGGGCTGGTGATCGCCAGCGGCACGGCGGAAGACCTCAAGCGCCGAGTCGGGGCGAGCTATTGCCAAGTGAGCCCGGCCAATCCGGCCGACTTGCCGCAAGTCGCCGCGGCGCTGATGGGGCTCGATGGGGTCGATGTCGACGGCGACACAAACTCGGTGTCCGTAGTCGCCCCCGGTGGGGTTGCCACGCTGGCCGATGTGTTTCGCCGCGTCGATGCTCTGGGCATCGAACTTGCCGACATTTCGCTTCGCAAACCCTCACTGGATGAGGCGTTCCTGCATATCACCGAGCGCGCCGTCGCCCCATCATGAGCGCGCTGGCCGCCCTCACCGAACGTTCGCTGATGTCGTCGGCGCGCGACGGCGAGATGATCTTCGAGATCGTTTCACCGGTAGGCTATTTGGCGGGCTTCAGCGTGGCGCTGCACGGCCTCATCGACACCGGCCGCGTGAGTTATTCGCAGTATCTGGTTCCGGCCGTTGTTGCCCAGTCGATGATTTTCGTTGGACTGCTCACCGCGGACCGCGCGGTGCGCGACCGTTTGACCGGGCTCGGCGAGCGGTTGCGGACGCTGCCGATCACCGCCGCAGCCCCGGTGACCGCCCGCATGGCTGCCACGATGGTCCGGGCCTCGCTGGCACTTTCGGTTTCGATGGGCGCCGGCTTCGCGTTCGGGTTCCGAATGACCGGCGGATTGCTCTACGCGATAGCGTTCGTCCTCATCTCATTGCTGTTGTGCTTGGCAGTCGGTCTCGGCGCCGACGCGTTGGGATCCAGTTCGAAAAGTCTGCAGGGAGCCAGCTACGCCCTGTTCGTACCGCAGCTGCTGTTGTTCATGTTGTCCACTGGGATCGCCCCCGAAAAAACGTTTCCGGGTTGGTTACGTCCCTTAGTGCGCAACCAACCCGTGTCGCAGGTCGCCGAAACGCTCCGCGGGCTCGGCAGTGGGTACTTGGTGATGAGCAACCTGCTGACCAGCTTGGCCTGGTGTATGGGAATGGTGCTGGTTTTCGGCGCGATAACGCTCCGCATGCAGAGGCGCGGTTTATGACCTCGCAATCCACGCACCACGGCTCGTTGCTCGTCGAGAGTTGGTTGGAGGCTGGGCGGCACCTGATCCGTTGGCGCCGTGACCGAGCGGTGCTGATGGGTTCACTTCTGTTTCCCATTTTCCTGTTGCTCCTCTACCAAATCGTGTTGGGCGAGCAGCTGCACCGAGCGACCGGGGTAGACAGTATTTACGGCCTGGTCCCGTTCTGCGCGGTGCTATCCGCGCTGTTCGGTTCCCTCGGGAACGCGGTCGGCATCACGATGGACCGCCAGGCGGGGCTGCTCACTCGGATGTGGGTGCTCCCGGTGCACCGGGCAAGCGCGCTCACCGGTCGACTCGTTGCGGAAGCTACGCGCGCGCTCGTGGGTACACTGCTGATCACATTGCTCGGGGTGTTCCTGGGCCTGCGCTTCACTCACGGCTGGGCCACGGTGCTGCTATACGTTCTGATCCCATCGATCATGGTCGTCGGATATACAACGCTGCTGATGGCGCTGGTCATTCGGACAAATGGCCGCACCATCATGACCTGGCTGGTGGGCGGCACCGTCACGCTGGCCTTCGTTAACCCTGCAACTACTCCAGTACAGTCTTTCCCGAAGGCGCTTCAGCCGTGGATCCACATTCAACCGCTATCGCCGCCCATTGAGACGATGCGATCGCTAGCTTACGGCGGCCCGATTGTATTGCCGCTGGCCATGACCTTCCTCTGGGCAATTGTGCTGGTGGCGGTCTTCGCTCCGCTCGCCATACGCGGTTATCGGCGCGCGGCAGAGTCCAGCGCGTGACACTCGTCTCGGTGTGTGTGCCTATGTACAACAACGGCGCGACCATCGAGCGCTGTCTGCGCAGCATCCTGGAACAGGATGGCGTCGAGTTCGAGATCGTGGTGGTTGACGACCAGTCGACCGATGGCGGTGCGGAACTTGTCGCATCGCTGCTGCGGCCGGGAGACCGGCTGGTACGCAACGAGACGCGTCTCGGCCTCAACGAAAACCACAACAGCTGTCTGAAACTCGCGCGCGGCGACTTCATCCAGTTCGTCCACGGAGACGACTGGCTGCTTCCGGGAGGCCTGCAGACACTCACCCGGTGCTTCGACGATCCCTCCGTCGGACTCGCGTTCGCGCCGCGGCGGGTCGTTACCGCCAACATTCCGTCGGGATCACGGCAGGGCGTGCCGAGCACGCTGCACAATCATTTTGCGAAGCTGCGGGAGCGCAACACCGGGTCCTCGTTGGTTATGCAGATAGTGGGCATCTATGGCGCGAGTGCCAACTTGATCGGTGAACCGACTTGCGTGATGTTTCGCCGCCAAACGGCGATCGAGGCGGGTGGTTTCCGCAACGACATTCATCAGACAGTCGACTTGGATTTCTGGCTGCGGCTGATGCTTCGATCAACGGTGCGCTTTGTGCCACAAGAACTTTCGGTCCGATACCACACGGCGAGCACGGAGACGGCGAATATCAAGGGCGCTCATCGCCACTGGCTCGACCAGCTCCGAATCCTAACGTGGATGATCGTGGACCCGGCTGCTACCAAGGCAATTCGGGTCATTGCAATACCATGGTGGTTGGCAAGATGGTTGACGCTCCTCGTGAGCGTCACAGCGTTCGGGCCAAATCGGCAGTCGCGGTTGAAGACTCTGATGCGTGCTCCCATCGACGAGTTCGCCCGAGCGCGCCGGTTCCGCGACGGGCTTGCCCGCGTCTAGGACTCGCGTGAGGCCGTACGGCCCCACCGCAATTCCAATGTCCGCCCAGGGATCAGGCGTGCCCTGAAAACGTATAGCGAAGAATTTGGCAGCCGCTTCTTGAACTCTTTGTCTTCCTTGGCACTGACGCCCGACATGTCGTTGTACCGCGCGATCACGATATCCATGTAACGGGTGACGAGTGCCGGGTTCGAGAAGCAGCGAATATTGAAGTCCCAGTCGGCCCAGATAGGATAGCGCAGATTGAATGGGCCGATGCCGGCGAACAGCTCGCGCCGATAGAAAATTGCCTGCTGACAGATGTTCTCTTCGAATACCAAACGGTCGAGGTCGAACGCCCCCGCTTGCCGCGAAGAGTTAGAGCGCATGATCACGTCGCCGTACACCAGATCACTGTGCTCATGTTCGCCGAGGAAGGCGTTCACGCGAGCCAGGGTATCCGCGTCGTACAGGGCGTCGTCAGCTCCCAGAAAGAGCAACCAGTCCCCCGTCGCCATATCGACTCCACGGTTCATGGCATCGTATACGCCCTGGTCGGAGCGAGAATGGATGATCAGACGAGTGTCCAGCATCGGGATGAAGCTTTTCGCGATATCGACGGTTGCGTCGGTCGAGCCTCCATCGACGAGCACCACCTCGAAGTTTCTGTACGACTGGCTAACAACGCTCTCCAGGCAGGCACCCAGCGTCACAGCCACGTTGAACGTTGGAATGATGATCGAAAACGTCGGCGTAGTCATGGCGTCAGCCACGTTAACAGCGTCAGACTTCGATGCGGCGCCGTATAGGCGATCCTTGGTCACTCGTCTTCCCGGAAGAAAATCCCGTCGGCCTGTAAGAGTCGGCCGTCACGCGGATCCCGGAAACCCGGCTGCAATTCGGTCAGCGTGAAACCCAGAGAATGGGTCAGATCGAGCGCTTCGCGGATGAGCATGCCGCCGTCATACAAAGGGACGAAAGATAATTCGAGCTGGATACCGGCCACGCGTTCACTCACCAACGTTGTGGCACCGGCAAGCACCTGCCGCTCGAAACCCTGAACGTCGATTTTGAGGAAAATCGATTCATCGGGCCCTAGAAATTCCAGCGCAACGGAGTCAAGTCGTCGGATCGACACCTCTTCGACGTCAACATAATTCGCAGGTGGAAACGCGTCTTGATGTCGTTTCAGCATCGGCAGGATGGAACTGCTAGCACCGGCGTTGCCTGCGACATTTATCGAGATTGTTCCGTCGGAGTCCCCCAACGCACACTGTCGGCAATCCCACGCCGGATCCCGCGATGCGTTGCATTCCAGCAGCGAAAAAGGTCCAGATAGTGGCTCGAAGGATACAATACGTCCCTTGTACGCAGCCTTCCGGAGGTCCGCCGCATACTGTCCGGAGTTTGCACCAACATCGAAAACCGTATAAATGCGGCGCGATTCGAGTTGCTTGACGAACTGCCGCTTCCACCCGCTTTCGGAATAGGGAAACGACACTTCGAATGTGGTGTTGCGCGCGATCGATCCACCAGGGCGGAACAAACTCATCGCGTCACGCTAACACGCGACAGTCTTTGCCTGTCGCTGTCGCGGCCGTTCACTGGCGCACCGCCGCAGCGTTCGCCCGATACCACGCCACCGTTGCCTCGATACCATCCCGCAGCTCGATTCGGGGCAGCCATCCTGCCTGGCGCAAGCTCGATACATCCAGCAGTTTGCGGGGTGTCCCGTCTGGTTTCGTTGTATCCCAATGTGTTTCGCCGGTGTAGCCGACCGCTGCGGCGACCATATCGGCGATCTCGCTGATGGTGTGGTCGACCCCGGTTCCGACGTTGACGTGGATCGGACCATCGAAATGCTCCAACAAATGCAGGCATGCGCTCGCCAGATCGTCGACATGCAGCAGCTCACGCCGCGGTGTTCCGGTGCCCCAATTCGTCACGTACGGGAGACCACCAGATCTGGCCTCCTCGTACCTGCGGATGAGCGCCGGCAGCAAATGCGAATTCGAAGGGGAGAAGTTGTCTGCCGGCCCGTACAGATTGGTCGGCATCGCCGAGATCCACGCCAGGCCGTATTGACGCCTGACCGCCTGTACCTGAAGAATGCCGGCGATCTTCGCGATTGCGTAGGCATCGTTTGTCGGCTCAAGCGGGCCTGTCAGCAGCGAGCTCTCCTGGATGGGCTGCGGCGCGAATTTTGGGTATATGCATGAGGATCCGAGGAACAGCAACCGAGGTACGCGTGCGGCCAAGGCCGCATCGAGCAAATTGACCTGGATCTGCAGGTTGTCAGACAAGAAGTCGGCCGGATACGTGTCGTTGGCCATGATGCCTCCAACCCGGGCAGCCGCGTCAATGACGACGTGCGGCTTAGTCTCCAGCAGGAAGTCGAACGTCGAGGCCCTATCCTTCAGATCGAGTTCGCTGTGTGAGCGTACAACGAGGTTGGTAAACCCCTCAGATTCAAACTTCCGTAGCAACGCGGAACCGACCAGGCCGCGATGCCCGGCGACGTACACCGGCAGTGCCCGGTCGAGCGCGCCAACCGACGCTTGCGCGTTATCACTCATGTCCAACCCAAAACGGTCGGTCGGTCGATCCACGGCTGACCATCGCATTCCAGTGCCGCAATGTCCGCGTCCACCATGATCCGTGCGAGTTCGCCAGTGTGGACCGTCGCCTTCCAGCCGAGCGATTCGGCCGCCTTCGTTGCGTCGCCTATCAGCGAATCCACTTCGGTGGGGCGCAGGTAGCGGTCATCGAATTTCACATGCTTCTGCCAGTCGAGTCCGGCGTGTTCAAATGCGGCCTGGGCGAACTCCCGCACCGCGTATCCGCGACCCGTGGCCAAAACGAAGTCGTCCGGTTCGGGGGCCTGCAGCATCCGCCACATGCCCTCAACGTACTCGGGCGCGTATCCCCAGTCCCGGACCGCATCGAGATTGCCCATGTAAAGATCTGTCTGGACCCCGGCCTTAATACGAGCCACCGCTCGAGTGATCTTCCGTGTCACGAAAGTCTCACCACGCCTTGGTGATTCGTGATTAAACAAAATGCCGTTCACCGCGAACAAGCCGTAGGCTTCGCGGTAGTTGCGCGTCGCCCAGTAGGAATACACTTTCGCCGCGCCGTAAGGTGACCGCGGATAAAACGGCGTCTGCTCATCCTGTGGCGGCGGTGAGGCGCCGAACATCTCCGACGAGGACGCCTGGTAGTAGCGGCAGTCCACCCGTGAAAGGCGAACGGCCTCAAGTAGTCGGATCGACCCCATACCGGTGGTGTCGCCGGTGTGAACGGGTTCATCGAAGCTCACGCGCACGTGAGACTGCGCCGCGAGGTTGTATACCTCGTCAGGATCGATGGTGCTGAGCAAGGTGACCAGACGGGTGCCGTCGCTGAGGTCTCCGTAGTGCAAGAACAATCGTGCAGCCGGTTGATGTGGATCGATGTAAAGGTGATCGATTCGAAAGGTGTTGAACGTCGAGGCTCGGCGGATCAACCCGTGGACCTCGTATCCCTTGCGCAGCAGCAGCTCCGCAAGATATGAGCCATCCTGACCGGTGATGCCGGTAATCAGCGCTCGCTTCACCAAAGCCACACCTCTGCAAATGAATGCTCGCAAAGACACCTAAGGCTCCGCATCATCGCAGCTGTCTCACTCCTTCGTCGTGCGCAGCAGCAGGGCGTTGTCTCGGTTAATGGTAGACGGAGCAGCAACCGCCAGTTGAGTGGATCGACTGTGGTCAGTCTCCAGAGACTCGGCGCAGGTCCCCTCCCTCCACAACGAGACGCCCCGTCGGTTGATTGATTAGGAAACGATCATCCCAATCGCCCAGAAAGCTTCGATGCCTTAGCTGCTTCCGCAACGCTCGCTTTGCTTGGATTGTCATCTGCTGACTCAAACCGGGCCCTAAATTGAGTAGGGTCGAGTACCTTGAACGACACTACGGCGCACCCAAATCGAAGTCTTGGATGCCGACCACGAGCAACCGACGAACGGATGGGAGCGGTTTTGACCGACCGCGGCATGCGATTACCGCACCCCGAGCTGATGTGGGACCCACGAAGCTTGGGCTCACTAGGGCAGCGGCTATGCGATGGCCGCCACCACAACCTTTTCAAGCGGGCCCCCACCACCGCGTGGGCGCCACGAACTAAGAGCGTGGGCAATGACGGCTAAAGGTATATCTCAATGCGTTCGGAAGTATTGGGAAAAACGTAATTCAGTTCCCGGAGCGTTTTGGGATATCGACTTTCTTTTGTTCGATCAGATCTTCAGTATGCAACTTCATCACGATATTCGGGGTGATTTGCTTGAAATTGGGGCCTTATATGGCAAGAGTGCGATCGTATTAGGCTGCCACGCACGCTTGGAAGAAAAGGTCATTATTTGCGACATCTTTAACGACACAGAAGGTGATATCGAAAATATTGCGGAGAATGCACAAACTTACGGCGGCCTCTCTCGCAAAAAGTTCGAAGAGAATTATTCGCAATGGGTGGCCCGTCCGCCGGTCGTGCTCGCGGAACTATCTGAGCATCTGATTGACAGGGTTGAGGCTAAAACGCTTCGCTTTGTGCACATAGACGGCAGTCATCTGTACAACGTCGTGTGTAGAGATATTGCCGACACTCGCGGCCTCATGACGGACAATGGTGTGGTAGTAATGGACGACTTCAGGGCCATACACACACCGGGTGTGGCCGCGGCCGTGTGGGAGGCCGTATCCAATCACGGACTGATACCCATATGTATTTCTGAACAGAAATTTTATGGCGCATGGAACCCAGACACGGCACGATCGACAAGAGAGTATCTGACGCGCTGGCTTGCTTCTCAAGGAGAAGCCGTCAATTATGGGATCCAAGACGTCGCCGGGACAAGCCTTCTCATCATTCAAAATCCGCCTCCCCTTGGCGGAAAATCACAAATCGTCATCAAGATTTCGAATCCATGGACACCCATAACAATTGTCTTAGCGGTTCCGGCTTTCTGGCGTCGACACTTCGCAGCTCCCAGGCTGAGGGACGTGCTCACATATGCTTGGATACGCCACCATTTGGGAAGCCGTCCGGTCGTCACACCTAATGACCAAGACTTGTCGATTCAATGACGACATAGATGATGTCAAACCTAATGAAATTGTCTATATTTTGCTGTCCCGCCCCCTCGCAAGGACAAAACCGTGACACCAACCCCACCGGTCATCTTCATCATCTTTAATCGGACGGACACCACCCGGCAGGTCTTTGAGGTGATTCGGGCTGCGCAGCCGAGCAAACTGCTGGTAATCGCCGACGGACCTCGTGAAGACGTGCCTGGCGAGGCTGAGAAGTGCGCCGCCGCACGCGCTATCGTCGACGAAGTTGATTGGGAATGTGAAGTTTACAGGAACTTCTCGGAGACCAACATGACCATCCGTCTCCGCATATCCTCCGGGTTGGCTTGGGCCTTCGACCTTGTCGACAAAGCCGTCGTGCTCGAACACGACTGCCTACCGTCACTGTCATTCTTTCGCTACTGCGGCGAACTTCTTGAGCACTACGAAAATGATGAGCGAGTCATGATGATCTCCGGTCAGAATCATCTGTTCGGACAGGCCGAAACGGCAAATAGTTACTATTTCTCCAGATACGCGCACGTGATGTGGGGCTGGGCAACTTGGAGACGGGCCTGGAAAAAATATGATCTCAACATGACACGCTGGCCGGACATTAGAGACCGAAAACTATTCGATCAATATTTTAATAAAAGGAGAGAACGCTACTATTGGGAATCAATCTTCGAGATGATGTATGAAGGCGGTCGAATTGATACTTGGGACTATCAGTGGTTCTACAGCATGTGGGAGAACTCGGGTCTCTGCGTAACTCCCGTCCGAAACTTGGTATTAAATATTGGCATAGACGCCGAAGCAACTCACACAAACACAAAATATGATCGAATCTATTCCACGCTCGAGGCGGGAGAGATAGATACCCCCCTTGCGCACCCCGCGAATGTCCTGGCGAACTCGGACTATGACGAGCTCGAGGCAAAGCTCCGTTTTGCCTACCACACAAAAGGAATGCTGGGGTTCTTTTTCAGATTGCTCGCGGTGAAAGTGCTAATTAGGAGGGTAAGAACGCGCGCCCAGAGCCGCAAGGCCCGCTAACGGAGTTCGGCTATGCGCGGAAACCGAGCGGGCACACCTATCTGGCCCCCGGGGTGAAGTTTGTACCCAGAATCCCGACGGTGAGGCCACTTCGACCCGCATCTTGGTGAGGCGTTGGAATGCGATGTACAGCGGTTTGCCTGGTTCGCACAACGGACCCAAGTTACCCGTCCGACTCGCGGCGGCCCCAACCGTTTGCGGAGGCGCGACCCCTCAAGGCGCCGCTTGGCCCCTGCGTCAGCCTTCGTGGCTGGGATGTTTGTATTCGCGGTGCAGCGAGACCTCGATATCGGTTTAATACCTCTCGAGGTCTTCGGCACCGATCAGCTCAGGAGTCCTCCTCTTTGCGAATGTGCCGAATGCACCCCATGAGTGAGGCTATGCTGCGAGCCAAAACGACACCGGAGATAGCATGCAAGACCACGAAGCCGCCCATCCGCGTCGCGCGGGTAGTCGTTTCTCCCAGTCCCCCGGAGATCGAACGCCACCTGTACTGGGTGCAATCCGCAGACGTTGGATCATGCATGCCTTCAACCAAAGACACCGCCTTCCGGACACGCCCCGCGGGCATCGGATCCACGAGTTCCTAGCCCGTCAGGCTGGCCTTGTTCAGGCCGCAGACATGGCGGCGGCAGGAGAGTCAGTCGAGCCGATCGATATTTCTACCTACTTATTCCCCAACGACTTACAAGTGACCGATGTCCCGCTGAGAAGAATGCTGCTGATCGGCGCGTGCCTCAGCGAGGAGTACCGGAACCGTTTCCGCGAACTCGACCCCGAGCTCAAAGTCGATTACATCCCAATGAACAATCTTCAGCAGTTGCCGGCACTGGATGCGGCCCAGGTCGATAACTATCAGCTGCAGTACATCCAAATCTCGCTGCGGGAGGTGCTGACTGACCGAATCGTGCGCATTTTCGATATCGATCGAGCACAAGGTTTCCGCGCGATCCTAGAGGACTCGCGCGCCATATTGGCCGCGATGCTCGACGCTGCGATGGCTTATAACGTACAGCACGGAATACTGACACTGGTCGCCAATTTCTTTGTGCCCCAAGGTCACGCGGCGCCCAGCCTAGCCGGCATCGGAGGCGAGGCCGACCTAACTGCGTTGATCACGGAATTGAACAAGACACTCGCACAGCTGGTTCGCAACTACAAAAACACCTACTTGGCGGACGTAAACAGCCTGGCGAACTCGTACGGCAAACGCAACTTCCTCGACGACATCGTCTATTTCTACAGCCACGGCTCCGTACTCGGCAGTCATGCGGTGCTAAACGAGGAATGGGCGCAGCACGATAACTGGCCGGTGTGGTCGGCACCGAACTGCGCGCGTGTCGAGCCGGTGCCCGACCTGGCCGAGTTTTATCAGCTGCAAACGAAGCCATTCCTGAAATTGGTACTCGACCAGATCCGCTATCTACATCGCGTAGCGCAGCAAGTCGACCAGGTCAAAATTGTCATCTTTGACCTCGATAACACCTTGTGGCGCGGGCAGATCGCTGAGCATTACGAGACGGGGCGCCAGTGGCCGGACTTACACAACTGGCCGGTCGGCATGTGGGAGACGGTGCATTACCTGCGGCGGCGCGGCATCATGGTATCGCTGTGTTCGAAGAACGACGAGAGCGTGGTGCAGGACAGGTGGTCGCGCGCAGTCGGCCTGCCGTGGATCTCGTTGGACGACTTCATAGCGCCAAAGATCAATTGGGCCCCCAAACCGGACAACGTGCGGGCCATCCTGTCGGAGTTGCAGCTCACCGCCAAGAGCGCGCTGTTTGTCGACGACAATCCGGTCGAGCGCAGCGAAGTGTTGACTGGCGTGCCGGGCATCCGCGCAATTGGTAGCAACCCGTTTGTGACGCGGCGAATTCTGTTGTGGGCAGCCGAAACGCAGCGCAGCGTTATGACCGATGAATCGATGAAACGCGAGTCCTCCTATCGGGGCATCCTTGCAAGCAATGCGGAGATGGCGTCGATGGATCGCGAGTCTTTCTTGAAAAATCTGCAAGTTCGCAGCCAACTCGATCGCATCACCGAGATCGACTCGCCGCTGTTGCCGCGTGTTTTGGAACTAGCGAACAAGACAACGCAATTCAACACGACTGAAACGCCCTGGTTCTGCCGGAGGCTCGGGCTATTGGATTTCGACCAGGGGTTGGTCGGTCCGTTGTGCATCGTAGAACGCTGCTTCGAACTCA
>NZ_JBCHKV010000008.1:0-267015 GCF_039023525.1 Mycobacterium sp. 050272
CGACGCGCCGTGGGCTTCCCCGGCAACTGTTCCTTCGGCATACCTGCATCCTCGTTTCCAAGGTCAGGAGCCTCCGGGATTTCCAGGGCGTTTCAATAACCACACCACCGCGGTGAGAGCGATTACAACATTGCCGATCCGCGCGACCGTTGGTGAGGTCTTCACCGGTGCGTTTGACCTCCCCGATCGCACCCGGACCAAACGCGAGGCGTCATGAACACTGAGTAATATCATTTATTTGCGCCCGCTGCGGCCGGACATGGCTATCCTTCTCAAGATCACCACTGATAAGTCCACTCGGGCTGGACGAAATTTGAGAGGCAAAATGAGTTTTCGCAGACGGCTATCGCAGTTCAAACCAATAATTATCGCATACTCTGCCTGTACCTATCTTTTGCTGCAGGCCCAAATCACGTTGGCAGAGCGCCGCGACCGGGGTAGTGCTCCGGATCCGACGCATGGGCCGACCCCACCCGCACGACTGCGATGGCGAGTCCACGGGGGCCTGGATAGGAACGATTATATTCAGACCGGCAAAGCGCTCGCGCAAAACATTCGGGACCTGTGCAGCGGAGCTGGTCGCGATTTCTCTTCATTCAATGATATTTTGGACTTTGGCAGTGGCTGCGGCCGCGTCATACAGAACTTCCGAGACCCATCCGAATCCCACAATTTGTACGCAACCGATATTGACCCCGACCTTGTGGATTGGGGCAAAAACAACTTAAGCGGCATCCACTGGAGCATAAACGACCACCTGCCGCCATTGCCGTTCGACGACGATGCGTTTGATCTGATCTATGGCATCTCAGTGTTTACCCATCTGGACGAGGATCTACAGCACGCGTGGCTGCGCGAACTTCAGCGCGTCGCGCGGCCTGGAGCAACCCTTATCCTGACCGTCCATGGCAAACAAGTCATGAACGGTCTTCGTCTATTAGACGATTCCTATCAAGACGAGATTCGAGATCGAGGATTTGCATTCCTCAGTTTGTCGAGAGGACGACTAAAAGCCGACGGATTTCCCGATTTCTATCAGACGGCATTTCACACTGAAACCTATGTTCGCACCGAGTGGTCGACGCATTTCGACGTAATTGATTACGTTGAGCGTGGAATTGGTGGTCACCAGGACGCAGTAATCCTGCGGAAGCGTTGAGCCACACGTGAGGGATCACACTCAGCCGGCCTAGGGCGGCGGGCCGGATCGGTTCCGCCCGGGGGGCCGCGCGTCGAACGACCAGAGATAATGGCCTCTGGCGTCGCTGACTGCGCGACGCCAGAGAGGCAGGACAGGTTGTGAAGTTTGCTCTGGCGAGCTACGGCACCCGCGGCGATATCGAACCCAGCACCGCCGTGGGTCGCGAACTGCAGCGTCGAGGGCATGAGGTCCGGTTGGCTGTCCCGCCGAACCTGGTAGGTCTCGTCGAGTCGGCCGGGCTGGAAGTGGTTGCTTACGGGCCGGATCAACAACAGGGCTTCTGGGACGTGGATTTCCTCGGCAAGTTTTGGAAGGTCCGAGAGGTGATCGACTCCTGGCGCAAAACGCAAGAGCTGCTGAAAGTTTCACTGGCCGAGATGAGCGCGACGCTGGTGGAGCTGGCACAGGGGGCCGACCTGCTGTTCACCGGCCCCGGATTCCCCCAGGTCGTCGCCAATGTCGCGGAGTACTACGACATTCCATTGGCCACCATGCATTATTTCCCCATGCTGCCCAACGGCCAGGTGGCTCCACGCCTGCCGGCGCCGCTGGTACGTGCCGCCATGAAAATCCTGGACTGGCCGCAGCGTTTCGTGACGAAAGGTGCCGAGGACGCGCAACGTCGCGACCTGGGCCTGCCGAAAGCCACCGGTCCCGCGCCGCGACGGATCACCGCACGTGGATCGCTGGAAATCCAGGCCTACGACAAGGCGTGCTTCCCCGAGCTCGCGGTCGAGTGGGCCAAATGGGGCAACCAACGTCCGTTCGTCGGTACATTGACGATCGAAATGGCAACGGACGCCGATGAGGATGTCGCATCTTGGATCGCTGCCGGCACTCCGCCTATTTTCTTCGGCTTCGGAAGCACCACCGTCAAATCCCCCGCCGAGACAGTTGAGATGATCGGCGCGGCCTGCGCGCAGCTGGGCGAACGCGCACTGGTGTGCTCCGGCTGGAGCGACTTCAGCGACGTGCCAGAGTCTGACCACGTCAAGGTGGTTGGTCCGGTGAACTATGGGACGGTCTTTCCGGCCTGCCGCGCCGTTGTGCACCACAGCGGCGCCGGCACCACCGCCGCCGGGTTGCGCGCGGGGGTGCCCACGCTCAGCCTGTGGAGCCTGGGCGATCAAAGGATCTGGGCCGGCCAGGTCAAAAGACTGGGGGTGGGCACCGCACGGCCGTTCTCGGCCACTACGCAAGAAACACTGGTCAGCGACCTGCGCGAGATCCTCTCCCCCGCCTACGTCCGCCGAGCCCGCGACATCGCCAGCAGGATGACCAAACCTGCCGAAAGCGCCGCCAAGACAGCCGACCTCCTCGAAGATTTCGCCCGCGTACCGGCCGCAAAGAAGTAGCGAGTGAAATTCGTCCTGGCAAGTTACGGAACCCGCGGCGATATCGAGCCGTCCGCTGCCGTCGGCCGCGAACTGCAGCGCCGAGGGCACGATGTCTTTCTTGCGGTACCGCCGGGACTGCTGGACTTCACCGGGGCAGCGGGGCTGCAGGCCGTGTCGTACGGGCCACCGATAGAGAAATTCCTGGACGAGGATTTCCTGCGCAACATGTGGACGGACTTCTTCCGCAGCGCGTGGACGATTAGCGGGCCGATCAACGTGGTGCGCAAGGTCTGGGAGCCCATCATTGTGCACTGGGCACAGGTGAGTACCACGCTGTTGTCGCTGGCCGACGGGGCCGACTTGTTGTCCACCGGCATCAATTTCGAGCAGGCCGCCGCCAATGTGGCCGAGCACTACGACATTCCGTTGGCGACGCTGCATCACTTCCCGATGCGGGCCAACGGCCAACTGGTCCCGACCATGCCGGCGCCGCTGGTCCGCTCCTCGATGACGGCGATCGAATGGCTCTTTTGGCGCGCGACGAAGAAGGCCGACGACGAGCAGCGCCGGGCACTGGGCCTGCCGAACGCGACGGCTCGCTCGCAGCGACGCATCGCCGACCGGGGATCCCTGGAAATCCAGGGTTACGACGAGGCGTGCTATCCAGGGCTCGCCGCCGAGTGGGCGAAATGGGATGGCCGCAGGCCCTTTGTCGGTGCGCTGACGATGGAACTGGTGACCGATGCCGACGAAGGGGTGACGTCGTGGATCGCCGCGGGAACGCCCCCGATCTGCTTCAGCTCGGGCAGCATCCCGGTCGAATCTCCGACCGAACTGGTGGCAATGATCGGCGCGACGTGCGCGGAGCTGGGTGAGCGAGCATTGGTGTGCTTCGGTGGCACCGACTTCACCGACGTCCCGCATCCCGATCACGTCAAGCTGGTGGGCCCGGTCAACTACGCCACGATTTTCCCGGCCTGCCGCGCGGTGGTGCACCACGGTGGCTCGGGCACCACGGCCGCGAGCATGCGCGCGGGGATTCCGACGCTGATCCTGTGGAGTTCGGCCGATCAGCCGTACTGGGGAGCCCAGGTGAAACGGCTGAAGATCGGTGCTGCACGGCGATTTTCGTCGGCCACGCAGGAGACGCTGATCGCGGATCTCCGCGAGATTCTGGCGCCGCAATACGCCACCCGCGCCCGCGAACTCGCCACCCGAATGTCCAAACCCGCCGAAAGCGTCGGCCGCGCTGCCGATCTTCTAGAAGATGCCGCGCGCAGAAATACATCTGCCTGAGCGCGTCACCGTGCCGGCTTGATCAGCACGCCCTGCCCGGTGGGCAGCGCACAGATCACCACACCGAATTCTGCGGCCAAGGTATCCATCGCGGCACGCTGCTCGTCGCGCCCCCGATTCGCGTAGTCGTCGAGGAGCACGAAGGCACCCGGCGTGAGGCGCGGCCAGAAATGGCGCAGCGCCGCGACTTCGGGTGGCGCACAGTTCATGTCGATATGTAGGTAGGCAACCGTCTGCGCTTCGACTTGGTCGAGGGTTTCCGGAACCGCACCGACGATGATGCGCTGGTTTTTCCACTGGGCGAAATTGGCGCGGACACCCTCGACTCCGCTGACGTACATCCCATTGCGCAGCTTCAACTGGCTTCGCTCATACTCGCCGGATTCGCGTTCGGCCTCTGTGACGAACCGCGAATCGATTCCGGCGAAGGTGTCGAGCAGATAGAACGTCTTGCCCAGACTGTCCCAGTCGAGATACTCCATGATGGCACTGCTCAAAAACCCATAGCTGACGCCACACTCGACGAAATCGCCGTCCAGTAGGCTGGCGCTCTTGGCCGCCCAGAGCCCGACGTGCACCCGCCACTGCCACTGATACCAGTCCTGGTCGGGCAGGGCACGCGCGCCACGTTTGTAGGCGCGCTGGAACGCGGGGTCGTCCAAGAAAGCGTCGTTGTGGAAGCTGAGCAGGCCGTCGCTCGCGTAGACATCGGGCAGTACCTTGCGCGCCAGCCAATACTCACCGCGCACCCACCACATCAGCAGGCGAGTCTTGACGTCTAGACCGTTTGCCACGGCGGCAACCATAACATTGGCGTCCACCTCATCTGCGGCGTATGGGATGGGTTCACCGCCAACTTAGTTGACCAATTGCTTTGCACCGGACAGCGCAAACACGTTCTTGGCCATGGTTTTACGGCGAACGGCGATTGCCGTTCGCTGATTCGGAAACCGGATTCAGACTTAAGGCTGTGTGGTGGTCATGGCTTGCGCCACAGCACACCGGTGCCGTCGATTTCCTCGATTTCGGCGGTGAT
Organism: Mycobacterium sp. 050272; assembly: GCF_039023525.1. NCBI lineage: Bacteria > Bacillati > Actinomycetota > Actinomycetes > Mycobacteriales > Mycobacteriaceae > Mycobacterium > Mycobacterium sp. 050272. The sequence goes on from NZ_JBCHKV010000008.1 coordinate 4,871, forward strand.
TCCGTGCTTCTCGCGGTAGTCGGTGACCGCTTGCTCGCACGCTTTCAGGGCATAGTAGTCGTCGATGATGCAGTAGCCGCCCGACGACAGGCGTGGGTAGAGCGCGTCGAGGGCCTGAATCGTCGATTCGTACAGATCACCGTCGAGCCTTAGCACCGCGATCTGCTCGATCGGAGCGTCGGCCAACGTGTCCTTGAACCACCCTGGCAGAAAGCGGACCTGCTCATCGAGCAGCCCATAACGCTCGAAATTCGCCCTGACTTCCGCCTCCGGAATCCCCAGGACGTTCGCATGCCGATGCAGCCGAATCCCCTTGTCCGCCTTGTAATTCGCAGTATCCGGGGGTGGCACACCAGCAAACGAATCGCACAGCCATACCTGCCGCGTCTCGTCCCCGTAGGCAGACAATACGGCGCGCATCAGGATCGATGCACCGCCACGCCACACGCCGCACTCGACCAGATCACCGGCAACGCCATCGGTCAGCACCGTCTCGACGCACTTCTGCAAGCTGGTCAGCCGCTGCATCCCGATCATCGTCAACGCGTCCGCCGGCCAATCCAGGCCCCGATCCCGCGCGTACGCATTGAATGGGCGCTTACGCACGAGCATGAAGTTGCGGGCATTGAAAAGTGGTCTCCCCAGCCGGTACCAACCGACCGGCACCAATTCATCCTGACCATATCGAGTGAGGTCACGACGGAGCAGGTCAAGGTACGCAGACCGTGCGTCGGTATCAGTCACGGTCAAACGGCCCTCTCCTCGCATACCATTACTCCCAGTCATGGAGCCTAGACGCCCCTCGACGTCACCAACGTGTTCCACAGTCTTCCGTCAACTCCCCCGCTCGATCAGTCCCGATCCCCGGCAAGGGCTCCAGACCGTACCAACCCCCCACAGCATGTTAACTGAGTACCGGACACCGGACCGCCGAATCGAGTGCTGAAGTGCGACTTCGGCCGAATACCGACACGCACCCGGCATCGCGCTAGCGGTGCCGGGGCACCCGCCGATCAGGCAAAACGGCCCGAATGGGCGAAACTTTCCAGCAGATCCGCGGCTCGGGTGACACTGTCCTCGGCCGACGTCATGTGGGTTGCGAGCGCCCGCGCTTTGGCAGCGCATTCCGGCGTGAGGATCTGCCGCAGGTCCTCGATCAGCGTGTCCTTGGTGGTGAGCGAAAACTTCCGGGCGGCACCCACTTTCAGGCGCCGGAGGTGGCCGCCCCAGAACGGCTGATCCCCCGCCGTCCACAGGATCAGCGTGGGGATCCCGGCGCGCAGGCCCGCGGCCGTGGTGCCCGAGCCGCCGTGGTGCACCACCGCACGGCAGCTGGGGAAAACTTTCGCGTAATTCACCGCGCCGACCACCTTGACGTGATCGAAATGCGGCACCTCGCTGAAGTCTGCCCAGCCGGCGCAGATCAGCGCCCGCTCGCCCAACTGTTCGCAGGCCGCGGCGATCATCTCGACGGTGTCGGCCGGCGTTTCGCTGACCGGCATGCTGCCGAAGCCAAAGCAGATCGGCGGTGTTCCGGCGTTCGCCCAGGCCACGACATCGTCGTCGATGTCCGTGGTGAGCCCCATCGTCAAGGCACCGACAAACGGGCGGCGCTCGCCCCATTTCGCCCATTCGGCGGCTAGCCCGGGGAAGCACACCTGGTCGTAGGCCTGCAGTTCCAACGAGCCGCGTTGGGCGATCCGCTTCGGCGAGGCGCAGGTGGTTTTCGGCAGGCCGAGCTTACGGCGCTGGGTGTCCTCCGCCTTCTTGTTCATCCGCCAGACCATCCAGTCGTACGCGGCCATACCGGTGCGTACCAGCGGCGCCGGCAGGTTCGGGATGAGCTGCCCGTTGGGCCGCATCGGGATGTAATGCAGCACCGCCAACGGGATGTCGTAGTACTCAGCGACGTTGGTCGCGAGGTCCTGGTACAGCTGGCCGGTGAAGAGCACGTCGGCCCCGGCCGTCAGCGCCGTCAGGGTCTCGCTCATATCCGTCCAGGACCGCAGCACCGGCTCCCAGGCTTCGCGCACCAAGTCGATCGGACCCTTGATGGTCCAGAACGTGCGGCGGAACCTCGACCAGAAGTTGCGCAGGAACTCGTCGTCCCAGAACGCCTGCATATCCGGTCCATAGGCGACCGCATCGAGTCCGGCCGTCTCGGCCAGGCCAAGGAGATTGGGCGGGATGGCCATGCGAACTTCGTGGCCTCTGCGCAACAGTTCGCGCCCAGCCGCCAGCGAGGGCTCGACATCCCCCCGAGTTCCGTAACATGCCAGAGCAAATTTCATCGCGAGGCTAGACCTATCACTTCCCGTCGACCTAGGCAAGCCCAGGCGAGCGCGTTTACTCCTGGTTCACGTCGGCTTTTGGCTGTCCCGATCAGCCGCAAATTCGCCGTCACCGCGAACGCGTCAACGTTCGCCGGTAATGAGTTCTGGTCGACCATCAGACACTGTGATCGGAAGGCTAATCGTTGTCGGCAAACTTGATATTCAAAGACGTTACGCGGCGGCGGATGTAAGCGCAGAGAAAAATTTCTGGCGAATGGGGCCGGACGCACGCGATTAATCCCCCGCAATTCGCGAACCCATTCCGGATTACGCAAGGTGCTTCGCGCGGGCAAAGTTTTCCACCAGATCTGCGGCGGCGCTGACGCTGTCGGCGGGTTTGGTCATCCGGGTGGCAAGCTCGCGGGCTCTCGTCGCGTATTCCGGGTCAAGGATGCGGCGCAGATCCGCGACCAACGATTCGCGGTTGGTGCTCGAGAAACGCCGGGTGGTCCCCACTTTCAGTTTTTTGAGCTGGGACCCCCAGATTGTTTGGTTAGGGTCCATCGAGAGAATCAACGTGGGAACGCCCGCCCGCATGCTTGCCGCCGTGGTGCCGGAGCCGCCGTGGTGCACGACGGCGCGGCAGGCGGGAAAGACCTTCGCGTAGTTCACCGCGCCCACCACCTTGACGTGGTCGGGAAGCGCAACGCCGCTGAAGTCACTCCAGCCGGCGCACACCAGTGCCCGCTCACCCAACTCCGCGCAGGCCGAACTGATCATCTCGATCGTTTCGGCCGGAGATTCCACCGCCATGCTGCCGAAACCAAAGCAGATGGGCGGTGTGCCCGCGGCGATCCAGGACACGACCTCGTCGTCGACCTCAGTCGTCAGCTCCATCGTCAGCGTGCCGACGAACGGGCGATGGCCGTTCCACTTGGCCCATTCGTCCGCCAGCCCGGGAAAGCACGCCTCGTCGTAGGCCTGGATTTCCAGGGATTGGCGCCGGGCGATGCGACCCGGTGAAGGTCCGGTTGCCTTGGGCAGTCCGAGTTCACGGCGCTGCGTGTCCTCAACCTTCTTGTTCAGCCGCCAGCAGAACCAGTCGAACGCCGTCATCGAGTAGCGAGCCAGCGGCGGCGGCAGGAACGATACGACCTGGCCGTTGGGCCGCATCGGGACGTGATGCAACGTGACCAACGGAAGGTCGTAATACTCCGCGACATTGGCGGCGGTCTCCTGGTAACTCAACCCGGCGAACAGCAGGTCGGCGCCCTCGGCCAACGACACCAGCGTCGTGTTCATCTGGGTCCAGCACTCGTCACTGAGCTCCCACATCTCGTGCCACAGTCGTCTCAGCTGCCGGACCCGCCAGAACCTGCTGAAGAAGGACGTCCACAGATTGCGGTACACGTCCAGCCAAGTCCGCGTGTCCAGCCCGTAGGAGACCGCGGGAAGACCGGCCGTCTCGACGAATTCCATCAGGTCAGGCGCGACGGCCATTTGCACATCGTGGCCTCTGCGCTGCAGTTCGCGAGCGACAACGAGGGAGGGCTCGACATCGCCTCGAGTTCCGTAATTCGCCAGGACGAATTTCATTGCGAAATCAGGGCCTTTGGTTTGTGTGGCGTTATGGCTTGCGCCACAGCACGCCGGTGCCGTCGATTTCTTCGATCTTGGCGGATATCCCATGCTTCTCGCGGTAGTCGGCCACCGCCTGCTCGCACGCCTTGAGGGCGTAGTAGTCGTCGATGATGCAATAGCCGCCGGACGACAAGCGCGGGTAAAGGGCGTCGAGGGCCTGAATGGTCGACTCGTACAGATCGCCGTCGAGCCGCAACACCGAAATCTGCTCGATCGGAGCATCGGCCAACGTGTCCTTGAACCAGCCGGGGATAAACCGGACCTGATCATCGAGCAAACCATAGCGCTCGAAATTCGCCCTGACTTCCGCCTCCGGAACGCCCAGGATTTTCGCGTGGCGGTGCAGCTTGATCCCTTTGTCGGCCTTGTAGTTCGCGGTGTCCGGGGGCGGTACACCGGCGAACGAATCACACAGCCACACCGTGCGGCTCCGATCGCCGTACGCCGAAAGAACCGCACGCATCAAGATCGAAGCGCCACCGCGCCACACGCCGCACTCGACCAGGTCACCGGGAACCCCGTCCGCCAGCACCGTCTCGACGCAATGCTGCAGGCTGGTCAGCCGCTGCATGCCGATCATCGTCAAGGCATCCGTCGGCCAATCCAGGCCGAGGTCCCGCGCATGCTGGTTGAACGGGTATCTGCGCACCAGCATGAAATTGCGGCTATTGAAGATCGGCCGACCCAGGCGGTACCACCCGACCGGCACCAGCTGATCCTGGCCGTATCGGGTGAGGTCACGACGGAGCAGGTCGAGATACGCCGATCGCGAATCGCATTCAGTCGCGGTCAAATCTGCCCCCAATTTCCCATACCTTAACTCCCATGTCTCAACCGGTTGTTCAGCCTAGACGCCCACCGAACGGCGCCAACGCGTTTCGCGGTTTTCCCTCAAGCCGCCGAGGCGAAACCAGCCATCACCGAGGTAGTCGCGACTTCGGCGTCCACGCCCCCAGCTAACGGGCCCCGCAGCGTGTGGAGTCTACCGTCAACCGCCGGTCAAACTAGCGCGTCCGCTCGAGCTTGCCCAGACCGGTGATCTCGAGACTGACCGACTTTCGCGACCCGGCCGCGCCCAGCAGGAAAATCACGTCGCTTATCGGAGCACTCAACCAAAATCGCCAAAACGGCTTTCGTAAGAACTTCACGGCGAAGCTGCCCTCGCCGATCAGCCAGTACACCGGTATGGCGACCATGCGGTAAAAGATGCGTTTCCAACGGGCAGTGACCATCTCGAGATTCATCTCCATCATCTCAAGACCCCAGGCCCGGTACTGCCATTCCAGCTCGTAGCGAGACTGAAACTCGAAGAACGCCCGCATTTCGCCGTTGGTGACGAGGTACTCGTCGAAGACGAGGATCGACCCCGGAACGAAGTGTTCCTTGCACGTCTCCAACGCGTGCAGGCAGCTCTCGTAGGTGTCCAGATCCATGTGAAAGAGCCTGATCGGCGCATTTGGCCGGTCGGCCAGAAACGGCGCGAGCGTGTCGTAGGTGCTGCCCTTGATGAACTGGACTTTACGACCGAGGGCATCCGGCACGCCGTCGTGGAAGGTGACGCCGGTATCTTGCATGAACCGTTGTGCGAACGGATCCGTCAAAGAAAACGTTCCGCGTTTGACGACATGGTCCTCGAGTTTCCAGTCCTCAACCAAACCCTCGAAGCTGTCGAAACCGTAAACCATCCGGTCGCTGGCATCGGATATCAATCTCGTCGACCAACCGATCCAGACGCCGAGGTCGAGGATCAGTTCGTCGGAATCGCCCAGGGCCGGCCCGGCCAAGCTCGACGCTTCCGACAGCAATGTGTGACCCCGAATTCGGCGCCGTCGCAAATCTGACATCGTCTGGCGAACGAAATCACCGTAGGCGCCGTCATAAATCCTGGTGTCCCGGGCGTATAAATTCGGAATGTAACGATCCCGACCCGGACGAACAATGCGCGCGCCCACCAGCAACGCCAGAAGTACACCGATGGGGATGAGGAGAGCCGGCAAGAAATAGCATGCCGTAGCTACGACGAGCGCAGTGCCAATGAGTACCGCTTTCCACAAACGATGAACAGCCGTCCGCTCCACGTCTCGCCTGTCAACCCCAACGCCCACCGGTTCACCTCCCTGTTCTGGCTAGACTAAGGCGAATCACTCCAAGTTATTGAATGAACCATACGATTGCCTGTAAGTCACCACGAGCCGCGTAGCTAACCCGAGGCCGCCACATCCAAGCCAACCGGCTCGCCTGACCTTTGACCCAGGCCGGCAACGACGCAATGCGGTGCAGGCACCTGCCGTTACCAGCCGCGCTGCCTGACGTACGGGTGCCGCTAATTCCGCCCGGCACGTTCGGCTACCGAGCGGTTCGAATCGGGTGTGTGATCGGTTGTCGCAGAACTAGATTCGCGCTGCTGGCCGATCCACTCCAGCAGTCTCTGTAAACCGTCGTCGAGCGTCCATTTCGGGCGCCAATCCAGCGCTTCTTTCGCGGGCTGGACGTCGCAGCTCGCGGCACGCACATCGCCATCGCGGAATTTCGATACCACGACCGGTTCGGGGGCACCGCAAACGGCGCTAATCGTTTGTGCCAGCTCATGAATCGTTGTCGGGGTACCTGATCCGATGTCCAGGCAGCGTTGCCCGGGCGCGGGTTGCCCCACCGCCGCGGACAGCGCGTCGATAACGTCGTCGATGTAGACGAAATCGCGGACAATCCGACCGTCTTCGTAGACCTCCAGCGAATGATGCTCGCGAGCTAATCGCGCGAAGAGCGCGACTATTCCGGTGTACGAATTGGTCAACGACTGGCCAGGCCCGTAAACGTTCTGCAAACGCAGCACACTGACATTCGTGTCGTGCGCGGCGGCCCAGGCCGCCAACGTGTGCTCCTGGGCGAGTTTGGTTGCCGCATAAACATTGGTGGGTCGAGGCTCGGTACGGCCCGCGCAGCTGGGCAGCGGCACCGCGGGCTCACCCGTCGGGCTCTGCGGATCCCAGTTGCCCGCCACCAATTGCGCGTGACTGCGCGGCCGCGGATAAAAGATCTCCCCGCCGCTTTGCCAAGCGCCCTCGCCGTAGACGGCCCTTGATGACGCGAGCACAAGCTGATCGGGCACGAATCCCGCCCGGCTCAAGCCGTCGAGAAGTTGGGTGGTGCCCACGACGTTGACCGAGCCATGCCGCGTCGCCTCGGAGAGCGACTGCGCTGTTCCCGTCTCGGCGGCCAAATGAACGATCTGCGAAGGACAGAACAACCGAAGCACGGCATCCCAGTCGGGCGCGTGGGTGACGTCACCGGTGAACAACCGCACCGATGCCGGCAAGTCGATCGCCTGACCCGGGGCATGCACCTGTGGGTGCAGAACGTCCATCACCGCGACCTCGTAACCGGCCTCGACGAGACGGCGCGACAACGCAGACCCGATAAATCCAGCTCCACCGGTGATCAGCACGGATTGTGACAAGAGCCGAGGTCTCCCGTTCTTCGATGGGTCTGGTCGATCATATCGATGAGCACCCTGCCGCTCGTGGCATTCGCGATTTAGGTCCGCAGCTACCACGCGACCGACAGCGGACGTCCTGCCGGTTCACGGGATTGGACTGCTCGTCCCGGATTGTCAACAGCTTCGTAATGCCGGCAAGACAAGCGTTTTCGGCGGCCTGGCAAACCGCTAGGCCCAGGTCCCCCGGCGCCCATGTGCCATCGCAACCAGCTCCATCATCGGTATCGCGATCGACGGGCGCAGGAGGCGGTAGAGGGGTTTCCTGGAAAGATCGCGGAAATCCTGGAAAGCAGTGCACAACTCGTTGATCGCGCGATACGACTCGAAAATGCGATCAAGTGCGGCTGTGTCCAGCGGCTCGTCGTGTGCGGCCTCGGTGAGCTTGTGGTGGACGGTGGACATCCAGTCCGCGCCGAACCCCTCCACGCGTCCGGAGTGCCGCTGGCGCCGCAGATCATCGGTGAGGAACTCCTCGATTGCGTCCTCTTGCTGCGTATTCAGGTCGATGTCGAGGGTGGTGGCTATCCGCTTCACTTCCCGGCGCCAGTTGTCCAGGAAGTCGGCGTAGTCGACGAACACGCGCGGCAGGCCGCGCGTGTAGCGCTCCGCCAGAAGGCTGTATTTCAACCACAGGGCAGCCGAGAGCTCCCGCGAGACTTGCCAGGTCGCCGCGACAGACGAGATGACCTCCATCGGGTGGCGGACCGCGACCACAACCCCCACCTCGAACCCGGCCCGTCGTGCGGCGTCAAACCACAACGGAGACAACGTGGTTATCCGGGGTTCCTTGATCACCAGCACTGGCGCGGCGGGCAGCTTGGTCAGATAGCCCTCGATCTGGCCGACACAAGCGGCTCTCTCCTCGGCGTCGAACGCGTCGACGTCCATCGAGCACAGTGACGGATCGAACCAGGCGGTGTGGTGGCGATGCAGAATGGTTTCGTTGATGGCGATGGCCTTGCGGGGTTCCCAATAGCCGCGCGGGTTGCCGGCGTCGGCACCCAGCATTCCGGCGGGTAACACACCACCGGAGAGGGAAATAACACGGGTAAGTGCCGACGTTCCGGACCGCTGCGGCCCCAGTACGAAAAGGGCGACCCTGCGATGCGCGCTCGTGACCTGCCACGCGCCCTCGGCCCGGCCGCCCGTCGCCGTCACGAACACGACTCCAAGCCCGCCGCGCAAGCCGTCCCACCCTGGTCGATCTGGACCGCGGGATGACGGCGCGGCGCCCCCACCCCGAGTATCGAGTCGTAACATCGACTTTCGATCATTACCGAAACTAATTTACGCGACTGCAGGGAAATCGCCACTTTTGCGGCGGTCGCGTCATAGTCGGTTCGCACGGGAAAGCCCTTTCGTTCGGCCCCCTACCTCGCGGTTCGTTGGCTGGTAACCGTGTGTTCACCATCGAGGGTTGACCGATTTTACCGCCGCGCCCGAAGTTACGCGCGGAAACGAGACTCAGCCAGCAACTGCTCCCTGCTCGCTGAACGGCGCCCCGAACTCGGTGATCGGCCGGAAACCGCGCTTGCGGGCCTTGCCGACACCTACCCGAAGCAAGTTGCCCAGCGTGGCCACGCCAGAGTGATCCAGCACCAGGAAGGGCGACAACAGCCGGTTGTGCACGAACGCGAATGCCAGCCCCGACGCGGGATCGGCCCATCCGAACGATCCACCCATTCCGACATGTCCGAAACCCGGCACCACATCACCGAACGGCACGGTGTGATAGCCGAGGTGGAAGGACAAGGGCACCATTATGTTTCGGTCCCGCTTCAGGCTGCGCCGCCCAGTCAGCCCGGCGACGATCTCCGGGGACAGGAAGCGGGTGCCGTCGATCTCACCGTTGTTGGCGATGGCGCCGTACATCCGCGCCAGCCCGCGAGCCGTCGCCACCCCGTTGGCCGCCGGCATCTCGGCGTCCAGCAACGGGATATCCCCCTGCACGGCGGCCATGACGCCACGGAAGTACAGCGAGCGGAATCCGCCCGACAGCTCCGTGGCAACCTTGCGTGCCACGTAACCGATGACGGGGTTGCCAATGACGTTCTGCGGCATGATGATCTCCGCAACCTTGGTCGGTGCGCCGGCGGGTGGCCGCCCCAGGTGCATGCCATCGGTGCCCAGTGGCTCGGCCAGTTCCTCGCGGATCAGCGTGCGCATGCCCTTGCCGGTGACGGCGCGGGCCAGGCCGGACATCAGCCAGCCAAAGGTCAGGGCGTGGTAGGCCGGTTTGCCCAGCAACCGTCCGGGCGGCGCCGCGGCCAGCCGCTCCTCCATGACCAGGTGATCCAGCAGGTCGTCCTGAGTGGCGCCACGCAAACCCGACAGACCGCCGCGGTGTCTCATCACCTCGCGGACGGTGAGCGCGGACTTCCCGTTGGCCGCGAACTCACGCCAGTACTCGGCGACGGGCGCTTCGTAGTCGATCAGCCCCCGATCGGCGAGCCGGTGGATCACCGTCGCGGCCATCCCCTTGGTCGCGGAGAAAACCATCGGAGCCCGGTCGGCGGTCCAGGGCACCTTGCCCGCCCGGTCCGACCAGCCCGTCCACACGTCAACAACTGGTTGGCCATCGAGGTATACCGCCAGCGCGCCACCGCCGAAGCGGCGACCGGGGAACAGGCTCGAAAAGCCGCGTACTACGCAAGAGAAGTTTGGGTCCACCGCACCGAACACACGATGACCTGCGTCAGGGACATCGCGGGAGGAGTTCGTGCGGCGATCGACCCCGTTGTCTACCGTCACGATTTTGAATTTACTTCGGATCAGCCCGGCTGAGGCACAAACACGGATTAATTTACCTTTCCGTTAGCGCGACGCCGCGTCTAGTATTTGCTGGGCGGCCAGCGCGGGGGTCAGCTCGCCGGCTTTGACCTGTCGCTCCACCTCGACGCGCATCTTGCGCACCGCCGGGTTGGACAGCACCCGGTCCAGGACCGTGTCGCGGACCATCTGCCAGGTCCAGTCGACTTGCTGATCACGCCGACGGGCTTCGAACTCCCCCGCCTCGGTGAGCACCTGGCGGTGCCGCTCGACGGTGTCCCACATCTCGGCCAGCCCACTGCCCTCCACCGCGCTCATCGTGAGAACCGGTGGCCGCCAGAGAGTTTCGCGCGGATAGATCAGTCTGATCGCCGACGACAGCTCCCGGGCGGCCTTGCGTGCCTCGGTCAGGTGCTCGCCGTCGGCCTTGTTGACCACGACAATGTCGGCCAGTTCCAGCACGCCCTTCTTGATGCCTTGTAGCTGGTCTCCGGTGCGGGCCAGGGTCAGCAAGACGAAGGTGTCGACCATGTTGGCCACCGCCACCTCGGACTGGCCCACGCCGACGGTTTCGATCAGGATCACGTCGAACCCCGCCGCCTCCAGCAGGACGACAGTCTCCCGGGTGGCCTTTGCTACGCCACCCAAAGTCCCCGATGTCGGCGATGGCCGTATGTAGGCGTCCGGGTGTGCCGCCAGTCGAGACATCCGAGTCTTGTCGCCGAGGATCGAGCCGCCGGTCCGCGTCGACGAGGGGTCGACCGCCAGGACCGCCACCCGGTGGCCGCGGTCGATGAGGTGCATGCCCAGCGCCTCGATGGTGGTGGACTTTCCGACCCCGGGCACCCCGGTGATGCCCACTCGATGGGCATTCCCGGAGTCGGGCAGCAATTCCAGCAGCAACTGCTGGGCCCGCTCACGATGGTCGGCCCGGGTGGACTCCAGCATCGTGATGGCTCGTGGCAGCGCCGCACGATCGCCGCGGCGAATGGCCTGGGCCAACCCTTCGCTCATTTCGCGCCCCCAGAGGTGGCGAGCCGGCGGGACCTCCCGCATGCGGGAGACATCACACTGCGAATTTGGCCGGGCTTTTTCGCAGCGCGCTTACGCTCGCGGTGAGGAATCGGCACGCTAGTCCAGCGAGTAACCCAACCGCTCGGCGAGCTTGTGCAGCAAGCCGATTGCGGCGTCGGCGATCACCGTGCCGGGCGGGAAGATAGCCGCCGCGCCCGCCTGGTAAAGCTCGTCGAAGTCACCGGGCGGGATCACGCCACCGACCACGATCATGATGTCGGGCCGGCCCGCTTCGGCGAGCGCGTCGCGCAGCGCGGGAACCAGGGTGAGGTGTCCGGCGGCCAGCGAGGACACGCCGACCACATGCACATCGTTGTCGGCGGCCTGGCGGGCCACTTCCTCCGGTGTCGAGAACAGCGATCCGACGTCCACGTCGAATCCGATGTCGGCGAATGCCGTCGCGATCACCTTCTGTCCGCGATCATGGCCGTCCTGGCCCATCTTGGCCACCAGGATCCGCGGCCGGCGGCCGTCGGCCTCGGCGAACTTCTCGACTAGTTCGGTGGCGGTTGCCATGTTGGGAGCCTTTCCGGCTTCGTCGCGGTAGACGCCGGCGATCGTACGGATCTCCGCCTGGTGGCGGCCGTAGACCTTCTCCAGTGCGTCCGAGATCTCCCCGACCGTGGCCTTGGCCCGCGCGGCGTTGATGGCCAGCGCCAGCAAGTTATTGCCCAGCCCGTCCTCCCCTGCGCGGCCGTGCGCGGCGGCGGCCCGGGACAACTCGGCCAGTGCGGCCTCGACAGCCTGCGAATCCCGGTTCGCCCGTAGGTCTTTCAACTTCGCCAGCTGTTCGGCGCGCACCCGGCTGTTTTCGACCTTGAGGACCTCGACCTCCTGGTCCTCCTCGACCTGATACTTATTGATGCCCACCACGGGCTGGATGCCCGAGTCGATCCGGGCCTGGGTGCGCGCGGCGGCCTCCTCGATGCGCAGCTTGGGAATGCCGTCGTCGATGGCCTGGGCCATACCGCCGTGCTCGGCAACCTCGGCGATGTGGGCCCGCGCGCGCTGCGCGAGCTGATGGGTCAGCCACTCCACGTAATAGGAGCCGCCCCACGGGTCGATCGGCCGCGTGGTGCCGGATTCCTGCTGCAGCAGCAGTTGGGTGTTACGGGCGATCCGCGCGGAGAAGTCGGTGGGCAGCGCCAGCGCCTCGTCAAGGGCGTTGGTGTGCAGCGACTGGGTGTGGCCCTGGGTCGCGGCCATCGCCTCGATACAGGTCCGGGCGACGTTGTTGAACGCGTCTTGCGCGGTCAGCGACCAGCCCGAGGTCTGCGAGTGGGTGCGCAGCGAAAGCGATTTCGGGTTCTTGGGGTTGAACTGGCTGACCAGCTCGCTCCACAGCAACCGGCCCGCGCGGAGCTTGGCGACCTCCATGAAGAAGTTCATCCCGATGCCCCAGAAGAAGGACAGCCGCGGCGCGAACTTGTCGATGTCCAGGTCGGCGTCCAACCCGGCCTTGATGTAGTCCACACCATCGGCCAGCGTGTAAGCCAGCTCCAAATCCGCTGTGGCACCGGCTTCTTGGATGTGGTAGCCGGAGATCGAGATGGAGTTGAACTTCGGCATCTTGGCGCTGGTGTATCCGAAGATGTCGGAGATGATGCGCATCGACGGCTTGGGCGGATAGATGTAGGTGTTGCGCACCATGAACTCTTTGAGGATGTCGTTCTGGATGGTGCCGGCCAGCTTCTCCGGCGGCACCCCCTGCTCCTCTGCGGCCACCACGTACAGCGCCAGGATCGGCAGCACGGCACCGTTCATGGTCATCGACACCGACACCGACGACAGGTCGATGCCGTCGAACAGCTGTCGCATATCCAGGATGGAATCGATTGCCACACCGGCCATTCCGACGTCACCCTGAACGCGGGGATGATCGGAATCGTATCCGCGGTGGGTGGCCAGGTCGAACGCCACCGACAGGCCCTTCTGGCCGGCGGCCAGGTTGCGGCGGTAGAACGCGTTGGATTCCGCGGCGGTGGAGAAGCCGGCGTATTGGCGAATTGTCCACGGCTGGTTGACATACATCGTCGGGTACGGGCCGCGCACGAACGGCGGTTCACCGGGGAAGCTGTTCAGCGGGTAGCCGTCGGCCTCGACGGCCGCACGGTCGGCCGCGATGTAAACCGGTTTGACCGCAATGTCTTCCGGTGTATGCCACACCAATTGATCGGGCGTGTACCAGTGCGCCGCGGCCGCCGCGGCGACATGCTTGTCGACGGCAGCGTCGGTGGGCTGCTCCCCCGCGCGGTCGCCGTGCAGCGGGATGTCGGCGAAGCTGCCGATCACCGGAGTCGACGTCGTCATCCTGTCACGCCCCCAACCGAGTAAGCAGATCCGAAAGAGCTTCGATCGCATTGATTTTGGCCGTCAGGTATTCGTCCGGCCGGTGTTCAGGATCGGTATCGGCGACTGCCTTTTCCGGTCCGGCCAAGTACACCCGCGACACTCCGGCGTTGCGCGCGGCGTCGACGATCGCGGCCGCCTCGGTCGCGTAGCGCTTATCGGTGCCGCAGATCACCGCTGCGGCAGGCGATCCCGCATCGGAGACCGCCGCGGCGACCCCATCTGCGTCGAGAGTGCCCGGGTTGACCGCCTCGATGCCGCCCGAGGCCAGCAGGTTCGCCGCGAACGTGGTGCGGATGTTGTGCTCGGCCAGCGGCCCCAGCGGGAGCAGCAGCGCCTTGGGCCGGGCATCGGTGCGGGCCAGGAAGGCATCCGAGCGGTCGCGCAACGCCTCGAATCCCGCGGCGTAGCGCTGCAAGTTTCCGACGTCGGGCTGGCCGATCGAATCACTTTGCGGCAGTGCAGGTTCGGACAGGTTCGGGAATTCGTTGACGCCCGTGATCGCGGTGCGTCGATGCGCGATGTCGTCGGCACGCCGGGACGCGATGGCTGCGATCTGATCGGCGATGTAGTCATGAGCGTCGACGAATCCGCCGCGACCCTCGATGGCCTGGAAGTGTTCCCAGGCGCCCTCGGCAATGCGTTGCGTGAGGTCTTCGACGAACCACGAGCCACCGGCGGGGTCCAGCACCCGCCCGACGTGCGACTCCTCCAGCAGCAGCAGCTGGGTGTTGCGCGCGATGCGCCGCGCGAAGCTTCGCGCCGTACCGGGAAAGCCGCCCGGGATGGCGATGTCGAACGGGAAGACGAGCACGGTGTCGACGCCGCCGACACCGGCGCCGAACGCGGCCAGCGTGCAGCGCAGCATGTTCACCCAGGGATCGCGCTGGGTCATCATCGGCAGCGACGTCTGGGCGTGCACGATCGCCGCGCCGGCGTCGGGCTCCCCCACGACCTCGGCGACCCGGGCCCACAGTTGGCGCACGGCACGCATTTTCGCGATCGTCATGAACTGGTCGTCGTCGGCGGCCAACCGGAAGCTGATCTGGCCCAGCGCCCGGCGGACCGGCATCCCCGACTCGGTGAGCACCCGCAGATAGGCCACCGCTGCGGCGACACCGGCGGCCAGCTCCCACGTCGCGTTGGCGCCGAGGTTGTGGAACGCGGGCCCGTCGACGGTGATCGCCCGCACCCCGTGATCGTCGGTCACCCGCGACGCGACCGCGACGACGTCGTCGATCGTCGGGGCGGGGCGTCCGCTGTGCACCGCGGTCAGCGGGTCGGCGCCCAGGTCTATCGAGAGAGTGGCGCGTTGGTCGGATTCGACCTCGGCCGCCAGGGCCAGCATCGCGTCGGCCGCCGCCGCATAGTCCGCGCCGGCCTCGAGGATGATTGGCGCCATGCTCAGGTAGACGCCCGCGAGCACCCCTTCGAGCTCCCGGGGGGCCACGCCGCCCGCCCCGACTCGCAGCAGCAGCGCGCTGACCCCGTCACCGAGCGAATCCAGCACGGCGGCGTTGGTTTCCGTGGCGCCGGCACCGGCGGACGGGAATGCCTCGACGACCTTCCAGCCGGACTTGACGTCGCGGAAGGGGTCCGCGCCGCGCAGGTAGGGCCACTGGCCGGGCAGCGACGGCTCGGGCAGCTCGTCGAACGCGGTGTAGAGCGGACGAACCGCGAATCCGTCGTAGGTCGGGGTGTCCAGCAGCTGTTCGGGTTCTTCCCCCAACTCGGCGGGTTCCTTGCGGGTGCTCTTGGCAAGCACACCGGCGACCGCGGTGCGCCAGCGCTCGCGAACCTGTTCCAGGTCGGCGAGCTCGGGTACGTCAATGGACACCGACTGCTCCTGTTTTCGCAGCTATTGGCAATGTTGCTTGAGGTTGCGGAGGACACGCGACTCGCTAATCAGGCTAATTGATTGGCCCCGCCGTCAAAAAACCGTGCGGTGGAATTCGTCGGTCCAGGTCGCCGGCGAAACACCAAGCCGGGGATACAAGTTATTCATATCCGGCCCGTAACGTTGAGTGGCGTGACGGGCCCGGCCACCGCCAAAACCACCAGTACGCTGCGCAGTCTTCGGCGCGCGCTGGCGATGAGCGGGCGGCAGCTGTCCCGGCCGCGCGCCATCGCGGCAGTGGTCGGTATCACAATTGTGGTGGCCGTGGCGCTCTGGGTTCCGCTGCCCGGCGCAGTGCAGTTGCGCGATTGGGCCCAATCGCTGGGCCCGTGGTTCCCGCTGGCGTTTCTGCTCGCGCACATCGTCGTCACGGTGGTGCCGGTGCCCCGCACGGCGTTCACCCTGGCCGCAGGCCTGCTGTTCGGGCCGGCCCTGGGCGTGGTGATCGCGGTGGTCGCCAGCACGGCGAGCGCGGTGCTGGCGCTGGTGTTGGTGCGCGCCGCGGGATGGCGGCTGTCCCGGCTGGTTCGTTACCGGGCGATCCACCGGGCCGACGAGCGTCTGCGCGAGCGGGGCTGGGTGTCGGTCGTGTCGCTGCGGTTGATTCCGGTGCTGCCGTTCTCCGTCGTGAACTATGCAGCCGCCGCATCCGCCGTCGGCATCCTGCCGTACACGCTGGCCACGCTGGCCGGCCTGCTGCCCGGCACCGCCGCGGTCGTGTTTCTCGGCGACGCGCTGGCCGGTCACCCCAGCCCGCTGCTGTTCGCCGTGTCGTTGGTCACCAGTGCGCTGGGGCTCACCGGGTTGTTCCTCGAGATCCGTCATTACCGCCGGCGCCACCACCGCGCGCCGCGCCCCGGCGAACCCGCGTCCGAACCGGCCATTTTCAGCTAACTGCGCCGTTTTCTTGAGCGCGCCGCCGCTTGCCTGAAAGATCTATTCAATGGAGCGGGTCTACGCGCAGCAGCTGGCAAGTTTCGGCTTGCAGCCGTCGCGGGCCGGTCTGCTCGTGCTCTTGCTCGGCGCGCTGGCGTCGGTGGCCGTCGCGGTGTTGTCCTTCGTGCTCGACCGGATCAAGCTCTATCGCGTGCCGGCCGGCAGCGTCCTCGCCTCACCGGTGATGCGCTACCCGCCGGTGGCGCGGGCGCGGCCGCACGCCTCGTGGCTGACGATCGGCGCGGCGCTCGCCGCCGTTGTGTGTATTACGGCCATCTGGCTGGCGCCCAAGAATTTCGAGCACACCCTGGAACCGTCGCAGCCCGAGCTGACGCCCATCGCCTTGCCCGCGTCCGCCGCCGCGGGCCCGGGGGCGGGCATCTACGTCGAATACACCGACGGTTCCGGTGGAATGGGTTGCACCGCTGGGTTTTTGGTGCGCACCAGCAATGGCCAGACGGGTGTTCTCACCGCGGGTCACTGCAATCGGTCCCGGCAACCGAGCAAGGTGGTGATGAATCTCGCCGGGATCCTCCCGTACGCGAAGCTGGGCACCTTCGTCCAGACCGTCAACGAGGGCGTCCACGACGAGCAGCACGACATCGGACTGATCGTGCTCGACGGCGACCAGGTCCCGCAGAGTCCGGCGGTCGCCGCCGCGTTGCCGATCACGGGGGTCACCACCGAACTGTCGATCGGACAGCAGCTGTGCAAGTACGGGATGAGCAGTGGCGAGGCCGAATGCGGCGCGATCCTCGACGTCACCGAGAGCAAGGTCTCGTTCGCGGCGGGCGGCCAATGCGGTGATTCCGGCGGCCCCGTCTACCTCATTCGAAACGACGGCACCGCCACCGCGGTCGGCATCGCCATTCGGGGCAGCAATCCTTCCAATCCCGCCGCCGGGTGCCTGGCCCCGGCTAAGTTCTCGGTTGCCGAACTTGTGCAGCCGTGGCTGGACCGATGGCATCTGACCGCCATGACCGCACCACCATCCGGACCGCGCTGACGACCGACACGACGAGCACCGTGGGAGCGACATGACGTCCGACGACAGCCACGCCGGCGCACCCGAACGGCGCTTTTCCACGGCCGCGCTCGTCGCCGCCGGGCTGGTAGGGCTGATCGTCGGCGCGATCGCCGCGTTCGCGGTGACCGGCCTGGTGTTTACGATCCGCGTCCAGCTGCCCCCGCCGCCCTACCCACCGCCGTTTTCCTCCCCAACGCCGGGCTATCCCGCGCCGCCGACGGGTTTCGCGCCCACGTCGGCGCCGAGCGTCGTGCCGATGCCGCCGTTACCGCAAATGCCCGGCGGGCCTTCCTAAATGGCCGAAGAACCGTCGTTCGTCGCCCGTGTGGCCGGATGGGTGCTGCGGTCGCGACCGCTCGTCCGCGCACCGATCTGGATGTATCGCGCCCGCGCGGGCGCGCTGTTCGGCTCGCGCATGCTGATGCTCGAACATGTGGGCCGCATCTCCGGCGCACGGCGCTACGCCGTCTTGGAGGTAGTCGACCATCCCACACCGGACAGCTACGTGATCGCGTCCGGCTTCGGCCGAAAAGCTCAGTGGTTCCGCAACATCGAGGTTCAGCCACGGGTACGTGTGTACGTCGGTAGTCGTCCGCCCGTATCCGCCACCGCGCGTGTCCTCGGCCAACAGGAGGCCGACCGGGCGCTGGCCGCCTACCGCAGCCAGCACCCGCGAGCGTGGGAGCAGTTGCGGCCTGCGCTGGAAGAGACGCTCGGCGTTCCGATCACCGACACCGGTACCCCACTGCCACTGGTCGAGTTGCGACTCGACTAATTCTGCTCCGGGCCCTTCACCGTCATCGCGGCGACCAGAGCCAGAAACACTGCGGCCGGCAGACCGTTGACCACCTTGTCGCGCACTCGCACGTGCGCGGCCACCGCCAGGGCGAAGTACAGGGTGAGCATCGCCGTCGTCAGCCTCGCCAGCGCGGGGAAACGGGTGACCGACAGCAAGCCGACCGCAGCGGCGGACTTCACCACCGGCAGCACGG
This sequence comes from Mycobacterium sp. 050272, assembly GCF_039023525.1. Taxonomy (NCBI): domain Bacteria; kingdom Bacillati; phylum Actinomycetota; class Actinomycetes; order Mycobacteriales; family Mycobacteriaceae; genus Mycobacterium; species Mycobacterium sp. 050272. The sequence goes on from NZ_JBCHKV010000008.1 coordinate 23,325, forward strand.
GCCTGACGTTCTCCGGGAGTCCGACGTCATCCAGGATTTTCCTGATCGGGGCGATCTGGACACCGCACAACACCGCGTCGACGGCGTGAAACGCGCCCAGCGCCGTATACGTCTTCGGGGAAGTCACAACACTCATCTGGCAATCCTATTGGGTCAACTCGGGTGGCTGGCCGTCGATCGGCTGGCGGGCTATCGCCTCGGCTTTGGCGACCGCCTGGGCGATCTTGGGGTCGGTCTCGGTGGAGAACCAATCGGCCACATCGGCATCGTCCGCCGCGGCGGCGTGCTGGGGCACGTCCTCGACCGGCGACGGCTCGAACCGGAACACCCCGTCCTCGCCGGGCGTGCCCAGCAGTTTGGTGAAACCCTGTAGCGCCGCGCTGAAGTCGCTGGGCACCACCCACACCTTGTTGGCGCTGCCCTGCGCCATTTTCGGCAGCGTCTGCAGGTACTGATAGGCCAGCATCTCCGGGGTGGGCCGGCCGGCCTTGATCGCAGCGAACGTCTTCTCGATGGCCTTGGCCTGGCCTTGCGCCTGCAGGTAGGCCGCGGCCCGCTCACCCTGAGCGCGCAGCATCCGGGATTGCCGGTCCGCCTCGGCGGCCAGGATCGCGGCCTGCTTGGCACCCTCGGCGGCTAGGATCTGCGCCTGCTTGGCACCTTCGGCCTGTTTGATCGCCGCCTCCCGGGTGCCTTCGGCGGTCAAGATCATCGCCCGCTTCTCCCGGTCGGCCTTCATCTGCTTTTCCATCGACGCCTGGATCGACGGCGGCGGGTCGATGCTGCGCAGCTCGACCCGGGCGACGCGCAGGCCCCAGCGTCCGGTCGCCTCGTCGAGCACACCGCGCAGCTGTCCGTTGATCTGGTCGCGCGAGGTCAGGGTCTGCTCCAGCGTCATGCCGCCGACGACGTTGCGCAGCGTGGTCGTGGTGAGCTGCTCGACGCCGACGATGTAGTTGCTGATCTCGTAGACGGCCGCCTGCGGAACGGTGACCTGGAAATAGACCACGGTGTCGATGTTGAGCGTCAGGTTGTCCTCGGTGATCACGGGCTGCGGCGGGAACGACACCACCCGCTCGCGCAGATCAACCCGGGCCCGGACGCGATCGATGAACGGCACCAGCAGCGTCAGCTGCCCGCTGACCGTGCGGCTGTACCGACCCAGACGCTCGATCACCGCGGCCTCGGCCTGCGGTATCAGCGCCACGGACTTGGCCACCACGATGATCGCAAAGATGACCAGGACGGCCAGCAACACCAAACCCGCAACCGCACCTTCCACCGGAGTTCCTTTCTCTCGCAGCATCTTCGCAGCGTCTGTGCCGACCGGCTAGTGCTTGAACACCACCGCCGTGGCGCCGTCGATGTGCACGACGGTGACCGATTCGCCGGGCTCGTAGACGTCGCCGTCGTTGAACGGGCGCGCCGTCCACACCTGGCCGTCGAGTTTCACCTGCCCCTGGTCGCGGGCAACCCGATCGAGCACCAGCGCACTTTTGCCCTCGAGCGCCTCGATGCCGGTGGGCAGCGACTTGGGAGTCATCCGTTGCCGCAATGCGGGCCGGACCAGCACGACCAGCAGGATTGAGACGACCAGGAACACCGCGCCGTCGGCCAGGATCGGCCAATCCGTGAACCACGCCGTGACCGAGGCGGCCAGCGCACCGCCGCCCAGCATCAACAGGAACATATCGCCCGTCAGCGCCTCGGCACCGGCAAGAGCCAGCGCGAAGATCAGCCAGCTCAGCGCGATCGCCATGCCGTCAGAATACGCGTGATCCGCCTTTGCCGGACCGAACTACTACACTGCGAGATCATGTGGTGTCCGAGTGTTTCACTGTCCGTGTGGGCTAACGCCTGGCTCGCCGGCAAGGCTGCGCCCGATGACGTATTGGACGCGTTATCCCTCTGGGCGCCAAAGCAATCCGTCACCGCGTATGATGCCGTCGCGGCCGGTCACACCGGACTGCCGTGGCCCGACGTCCACGACGCCGGGATCGTGTCGTTGTTGCAGACGCTGCGCGCCGCGGTTGGCCGGGTGACGCTGCCGGGGACCCCCGGTGCGCCGGGATCGCTGCACGGGCGGATCAACGTGGTGCTGCCGATTCCAGGCGACGTGCGCGGCCTGGCTCCCGGGACGCAGTTCGAGCGTGACGCCATGACCGCCGGTGAGGCGGTGATCATCGCGCACCCCGACGATCCGACGGCGGCGGTCGGCCTGGTCCCCGAGTTCTCCTATGCCGATCTCGATGATGACGAGCCGGATTCACCGGAGTTGTGTGCGCTGGCCTGGACGGTGTACTCGCTGCCCGGCGCGCCGGTGTTCGATCACCACGAGCTGGGCGACGCCGAATACTCGCTGCGGTCGGCGGTGCGGTCGGCCGCAGACGCACTCGGCGCGATCGGCTTGGGATCGGCCAGCGACATCGACGATCCGCGTGGGCTCGTCGAGCAGCTACTGGAATCCACACGGCAACACCGGATTCCCGACCACGCCCCGTCGCGTGCATTGCGGGTGCTGGAGAACGCCGCACACGTCGACGCGATCATCACGGTCAGCTCCGGGCTGAGCCAGGCCTCCGATGCCGCCGCACCGGATCGGTTCGCGGCCCGGGTCGCGTCCGGGCTGGAGCCGGTGGGCACCCAATCGTCGTCGGAGGCGCGGATCGCGGGCGACGCGCTGCGACCGCTCAACGCGGTGGTGCGTTCGGCCCGGATGGCCGCGGTGAACGCGATCATGCAGTCGGCCTGGGCCGACTAACCGCCTTCTCGCGCAACGCAATGCGGCGGGCGGCATGCCGCGCCGTTGACGCTGCCTAGGCAGCCGGCCACCGGATCGGGGCCGGTCGTCCGCTCGGGGGCACGGCCGTACCGCAATTCGTCGATCAGGTCGGCGGCGAGCTGCGCGAAACGGGGGTGGGCGTTGGGCGTCGAGGCCCGCACCAGCGCCACACCGGCCGCCTCGGCCTGGGCCGCCAGCTCGTAATCGAGATCCCACACCACCTCGATGTGGTCGGCTACAAAACCGATCGGGCAGATGATGACGGACTGGGTGCCCGCCGCGGCCAGTGCCGTAAGGTGGTCGCCGACATCGGGTTCCAGCCATGGCACCTGTGGTGGACCCGAGCGCGACTGCCAAGCCAGGTCGTACTCGGTGTACCCGGCGGCCGCTGCGACAAGGCTTGCGGCGTAAGCGACTTGGCGACTGTACAGTCGCGGGCCGAGGCGCTCGTCGGCGGCCACCGGAATCGAATGCGCAGTGAACACCAGACGCGCGCCGGCCTGTTGCTCTGGAGTCAGGGCACCCGACGCCGCACCGATGGTATCGGCGAAGATCTGCACGAACCGCGGGTGGTCGAAATAGGGCCGCAGCTTCACCAACTCGGGCGCATCGGGCCCCGCGGCCGCCCGGGCCCGGGCGATGTCTTCGCTATATTGCGAGCAGCTGGAATACCCGCTCCACGCCGACGTGGTGAACACCACGGCGCGACGAACACCGTTGTCGCGCATGGTCTTAACTGTGTCTTCGACGTATGGCTCCCAGTTGCGGTTGCCGAAGTACACCGGCAGCTCCACATCGCGCTGACCCAGTTCGTATTCCAGCTGCATGACCAACGCGCGGTTGATCGCGTTGATCGGTGACACGCCGCCGAAATGCAGATAATGCTCGGCGACGTCGTCGAGTCGTTCCGGCGGCACGTTGCGGCCCCGGGTGACGTTCTCCAGGAACGGCCGGACCTGCTCCGGCCCCTCTGGTCCGCCGAAGGAAAGCAGCAGGACAGCGTCAAATTCCACGGAAATCCATTGCCGTCTAGAGCAATTGGGTGCTGGCGCCACCGTCGGCATAAATGATGGTGCCGGTGGTCGCGGGCAGCCAGTCCGAAAGCAGGGCGCATACCGTCTTGGCGACCGGCGTCGGGTCCTTCATGTTCCAGCCGATCGGAGCGCGCTGGTCCCAGCCCTCCTCGAGCAGCTGCATCTGGGCGCCGGCCTCCTCGCCGAGAGCGCCACCGACGATCGCGCTCATCGCGAGCGTCCGGATCGGCCCGGCGGCAACCAGATTCGAGCGGACGCCGGACTTACCGGCCTCGCGGGCAACGAACCGGTTCACCGACTCGAGTGCGCTCTTGGCGACTGTCATCCAGTTGTACGCCGGCATCGCGCGCGTCGGGTCGAAATCCATTCCGACAATGGAGCCACCGGAATTCATAATCGGCAGAACCGCTTTCGCCAGCGACGCGTACGAGTACGCCGAGATGTGGATGCCCTTGGACACGTCTTCGTAGGGTGCGTCGAAGAACGGGTTGATGCCCATTCCCGTCTGCGGCATGAAGCCGATGGAGTGCACCACACCGTCGAGCTGGTTGCCCTCGCCGATCTCGGCGGTCACTCGTTCGGCCAGGGTGTCCAGATGCTTGTCGTTCTGCACGTCGAGTTCGATCAGCGGCGCCTTCTCGGGCAGCCGGTCGGCGATGCGCTGGATCAGCCGCAACCGGTCGAACCCGGTCAGCACCAGCTGCGCGCCGGCCTCCTGCGCCACCTTGGCGATGTGAAAGGCGATCGACGAGTCGGTGATGATCCCCGTGACGAGGATCCGCTTGCCTTCGAGTAGTCCTGACATATCTTCTCTCGTCCGTCCTTCTGTACTCAGTGGCCCATGCCCATGCCGCCGTCAACCGGGATCACCGCACCGGCGATGTAGCTCGCATCCTCAGACGCAAGGAAGCTGACCGCCCCGGCGACCTCCTCGGCGGTGCCGACCCGCTTGGCCGGGATGAATTCCAGGGCGCCCTCCTGGATCCGCTCGTCGAGCGCGCGGGTCATCTCGGTGTCGATATAGCCGGGGGCCACCACGTTCGCGGTGACGCCGGCCTTGGACAGCTCCCGCGAGATCGAGCGGGCCATGCCGATCAGACCGGCCTTGGCGGCAGCGTAGTTGGCCTGGTTTCCGATGCCCCAGCTGCCGGACACCGAACCGATGAAGATGATGCGGCCGAATCGCTTGCGCTGCATGCTGCGCGAGGCGCGCTGCGCCACCCGGAACGCCCCGGTGAGGTTGGCGTTGATGACCTCCTCGAAGCGCTCCTCGGTCATCCTGATGAGAAATGCATCCTTGGAGATGCCGGCGTTGGACACCAGCACCTCGATCGGGCCCTGGTGCTCCTCGACCTCTTTGAAGGCGCGGTCGACAGCGTCGTTGTCGGTGACATCGCACACGACGCCGAACAACCCCTCGGGTGCCCCGGAGCCGCGGTGTGTGACGGCCACCTTGTGGCCGTCGGCGGCCAGCCGCTGGGCGATCGCCAGACCGATCCCCCGGTTTCCGCCGGTCACCAAGACCGACCGGGATACGAATGGGGGTTTGCCGCCGGCGGTGGCGGACTCAGTGGCTTTCGCAGTGGCCATGTCAGTCACTCGGCCAACCTATCGTCTCGGTGTGGCAGAGCTCCAATCTGCCCCTTTTTGCGGTGCGACGTAACGGCGCCTGCCGCTCGCGCCGCGAGCGTAACGTCACGCAGAGAAATCTCAGCAAATGCCAGCGTGGCGTTACGCTCGTCGATTTGCTGTCGGCGGTCCTAGGCACACTTCTGCCATGACAGACCCGTTCCTCGGCAGCGAAGCCCTGACTGCGCGCAGGCTGTCTCGCTATGAGCTAACGAGCCGCTACGTCGCGCTACACAAAGACGTGTACGTGCCGCGGGATACCGAGCTAACGCCCCTGCTGCGCGCGAAGGCCTGCTGGCTGCGCTCCCAACGCCGCGGCGTGCTCGCCGGCTTTTCCGCCGCCGCTCTGCATGGAGCGAAGTGGATTGATCCGGCTTTGCCCGCCGCGATCATCGACACCAACCGGCGTCCCGCCGCCGGAGTGCGAGTTTGGGAAGAGCGCATCGACGGTGATGAGATCGACGTCATTGACGGGATGCGCGTAACCACGCCGGCGCGGACCGCACTCGACCTGGCCAGGCGGTACCCGTTGGGGATTGCCGTCGCGGCGGTCGACGCACTCGCGCAAGCGACCGATGTCAAGCTGGCCGATGTCGACCTGCTCGTCGAGCGCTATCGCGGCCGGCGGGGCTTGCGGGCCGCCAGAACGGCTCTCGAACTGGTCGACGGCGGCGCGCAGTCGCCGAAAGAAACCTGGCTGCGCTTGCTGCTGGTGAGCGCGGGATTTCCACGGCCGCAGACACAGATCGCAGTGCGCAATGAATGGGGTTGGGCCGAAGCGTATTTAGATATGGGCTGGGAGGAAATCAAAGTCGCTGTCGAGTACGACGGCGATCAACACCGGTCCAGTCGGGCCCAATACGTCAAAGACATCCGCCGCCTGGAAATGCTCGACCGGATGGGCTGGCTCGTCGTTCGGGTTGTCGCCGAAGACCATCGCGACGACATCATCCGACGCGTTAGTGCGGCCCGCGCTCGCCGAGCGTAATCGCACGCGGGAAAGTCGGCCCCAATACCAGCGTGGCGTTACGCTCGCGAAGGAAGACGACCGCGGCGGGCACGCGGAGCAGCTAGGTCGGCAGCCGTCGGTTGATCAGCAACGCCGCGAGCGCCGCCAGCGCCAGCACCAGCGCACCCAGTCGCAGCCAGCCCACACTGGCGTCGCCCTTGATCGTCTCGTAGCCGATCTGCTGTTGCAGCGAGGCGTAGACCTGCTTGAGCTCCTGCAGCGTCGACGCATTGAAGGAATTGCCGCCGGAGAGCTGGGCGACCTTCTTCAGAGTCTCGTCGTCAACCGGGACCGGCTGGCGCTGGTCGTTGATCTCGACGAAGCCGTACGGGGTGCCGAACGAGATCGTTGAGATCGGCACGCCCTGGTCCTTGGCGGTCCGCGCGGCGGTGAAGGCCCCCTTGGGGTTGTCCGGGTTGGTCGGCATCGTCTCCTTGCCGTCGGAGAACAGCACGATGCGGGCCGGGGGCGGCTTGTCGCCGCCGCCGATGACCGCGCCGACGGTGGCGATGGCCTGCAGCGCGGTGAAGATCCCCTCCCCGGTCGCGGTGCGGTCGGCGAACTGCAGCTTGTCCAGCGCGACCTTGGTCGCCTCGCGGTTGGTCGTCGGCGACACCAGCACCGTCGCCGTCCCCGCGTAGGCAATCAGCCCGAGGTTGATGCCCGGGGTGAGCTCGTCGGCGAACTGCTTACCGGCCTCCTGCGCGGCGGCCATCCGGTTGGGTTCGACGTCGGTGGCACGCATCGACTGCGACACGTCGATCACCAGCATCACCACCGCCCGGTTACGCGGAATCCGGACGTCGTTCGTCGGCCCTGCCATCGCGATGGTCAACAGCACCAGCGATGCCACCAGCAGGATCGCCGGCACGTGCCGCCACTTGGCGGGCCGCTTGGGGGCGACGCTTTCCAGCAGCTCCATGTTGGCGAACCGCAGCATGCGCCGCTGGCGGGCCAGCTGCATCAGCACATACAGCACGCCCAACCCGGCAACGACGAGCAGGAAGAGGAACCACCATGCGTGAGCGAACCCGGACAGCGACATCGCGCCCAGCAACGGCAACGTCACTGGCGCCCCGCCATAGCCCCGCGCCGGCGGGACTCCACGAAGCGGACGATGTCGGCGATCCAGTCGCGGTCGGTGCGCAGCGTCAAAACCGGTGCGTCGCAACCACGTATCGTTCGGGCCACGTCGGCACGATGCGCCGCGGCCGCCTTGGCGAAGTCGTCGCGCAGTTGCGCATCAACGGTGAATTCGCGGGTCACACCGGTCTCGGCGTCCTGCAGCACGACATCGCCCACATCGGGCAGTTCGATATCGCGTGGGTCGAGCACCTCGATGGCCAGCACCTCGTGGCGGGCAGCGATCGCGCGCAGCGGGCGCATCCAGTTGATCGGCCCCAGGAAGTCACTGATGATCACGGCCATCCCGCGGCGACGTTCCGGCCGGCGCAACGCGTCGATGGCGACCGCCAGGTCGCCGCGCACCCCGGTCGGCGCCTTGGGCATCGTCGCGATCGTGCGCAACAGCGTCTGCTCGTGCTGGCGTCCGGACCGGGCCGGCACCCGGACCGTCGTCGCCCCGTTGGTGACGAGCGCACCGAGCCGGTTACCGCCCCCGCTGTTGAGGAACGTGATCGCGGCCGCGGCGGCCACTGCCAGGTCCCGCTTCTCGCAGACGGTGGTTCCGAAGTCGAGGCTGGCCGACATGTCGACGACCATCCAGGTTTCCAGCTCGCGGTCGGCGATCATCTGCCGGACGTGCGGGTGGGTGGTGCGCGCGGTCACCGCCCAGTCCATCCGGCGGACGTCGTCGCCGGGCTGATACTCGCGCGACTCCCCCGGCTCCGAACCCGGCCCGGGGATCAGGCCGAGATGGTCGCCGTGCAGGACACCGTCGAGCTTGCGCCGTACCGTCAGCTCGAGCGTGCGCAGCGCCGCCGACAATTTCGGGTCGTCGATCTGCCCGCGCTGAAACGACGGCGGGTGCAGAGCCGCGGGCTTGGCGGCGGGGTTCGGATCGGTCACCGATTACTGGCCGCGCCCGCAGCCTGCATCACCGGCGGAACCGAATGCCCTTGCTGCGGAACGGCGTTCACTTGCGGAAGGGAAACAGTCTGCAAGACCCTGTTGATGACGATCTCGGGCGAGATCTCGTCGGCCAGCGCGTCGTAGGTCAGCACCAGCCGGTGGCGCAGCACGTCGGGGATGACCTCGACGACGTCTTGCGGGATCACGTAGTCGCGACCGCGGACCAACGCCAGCGAACGCGAGGCCGCGATGATGCCCAACGACGCGCGTGGAGATGCGCCGAACGAGATCCACGTCTTGACGTCGTTCATGCCGAGCTGCTCGGGGTGGCGGGTGGCGGTGACCACGCGCACCACGTAGTCGACCAGCGCGTGGTGGACGAAGTTGTTGGCCGCGATGTCCTGCAGCCGCAGCAGGTCGTTGGTGTCCAGGATCTGCTTGGGCTGCGGTGGCTTGACGCCCATCCGGTAGATGATCTCGCGCTCTTCCTCGGGCGAGGGGTAGCCGACGTTGATCTTGAACAGGAAGCGATCGCGCTGCGCCTCGGGCAGCTGGTAGACGCCCTCGTGCTCGATCGGGTTCTGGGTCGCCATCACCAGGAACGGGTTGGGCAGCGGGAATCGCTTACCACCGATGGACACCTGACGCTCGGCCATGACCTCCAGCAGCGCCGACTGCACCTTGGCGGGCGCACGGTTGATCTCGTCGGCGAGCAGGAAGTTGACCACGACCGGACCGAGCTCGGTGTCGAACTCTTCCTTGCCCTGACGGTAGATGCGGGTACCGATGATGTCGGTGGGCACCAGGTCGGGGGTGAACTGGATACGCGCGAACGTGCCGCCGACGACCTTCGCGAACGTCTCGACGGCCAGCGTCTTGGCGACGCCGGGCACACCTTCGAGCAGCACGTGACCCTTGGACAGCAGACCGACCAGCATCCGCTCGACGAGCTGATCCTGGCCCACGATGATGCGCTTGACCTCGAAGATGGCCCGTTCCAGGGTGTGTACTTCGGCAGCCAATCCATCGGCACCACCTGACGGCGCCGCATGGGCTCCGGGGCCAGACTGCCCGCCCGGACCCGAGTAACCGCTGGCGCCCGGGGGCGGCCCACCTGCTGCTGTCATCTACATCTCTCTCTTCAGCTCAACCGACACAGCTCAATCAGACACATCTGCCATCACGACGAATGTCGTGGGTCAGCCGCGTGCCTTTGTCCAACTATTCCAGGCGCCTGGGATTCCGTCGACGCCACGGCTCGCTGACGAGCCGCGATCTGACGGCACACCTGGGTCAGTACTCGATGATCCTAGTCAGGTACGGCGTCATACCGGGCTTGCGCACGGGGCTCACGGTCACTTTGCCCGCGCTTCCGGATGCCTCCAGCATCTGGCCGTTGCCCAGGTACATGGTGACGTGCTGCCCACCGCCCGGGCCGTAGAAGATCAGGTCGCCGCGCCGGGCCTCGCTGGGCGGGATATGCCGGCCCGCGTTGTACTGGTCACCGGAGAACCGCGGGATCAGCACCCCGACGCCGGCGAATCCGTACCGCATCAGACCAGAGCAGTCGAACCCGGTGATGTTCGCGCCGTCGTCGATGCCCTTGCTCGGACCCTGCAGCGAGCCACCGCCCCACGAATAGGGCACGCCCATCTGCGATCCCATCCGCTTGATCACGTACTCGATGGCCTGGCGGCCGTTCGCCCGCGGAATCTTGGCCCCCGGGTTGGTGGGCGTCGCGGAGGCGGCAGGGGCGGGATCACCCAGGATGTTGATTCCCAGCCCGCCGAGGAATTGCCTGCCCAGGTCCATCGTGGTCTGGGTGGCCTGCGCGGTGGCTTGCAGCGACGCGTTGGCGACGGCGAGCGGATCGCCCGGGGCACCGGCGCTGATCGTCGCCGGCAGCGTCGGATCCCACGTTCCGGGATCGGCGGTGGCCGGGGCGGCGACAGACAACATCAGCCCGGTCACCAAAGTGGTGATCCAGGCCAAGTTGAACAGGCGAAATCGCTTGTGCCGCATAGCTCCTCGTTTGGTAGTCATCCTCGTTTAATAGTCGATGTAGCGAATCACGTAGGGGGTCATGCCGCTGGTGCGCACGGGCGCGACGCGCACCTTCAAACCGATGTCAGGGGCCTCGAGCATCTGGCCCTGACCGAGGTAGATGGTCACGTGCTGACTACCGCCGGGGCCGTAGAAGATGACGTCGCCGCGACGCATCTGGGAGGACGGGATCTTTCGGCCCAGGTTGTACTGCGAACCCGAGTAGTGCGGCAGCTTGATGCCCACGCCGGCGAATGAGTACAAAACCAGGCCCGAGCAGTCGAAGCCGGTAATCCCGGCGCCGGAGTCGATGCCTTTACTGGGGCCGGCCGCGTTGCCACCACCCCAGGAGTAGGGCACGCCGATCTGCGACATGCCGCGACGGATCACGTATTCGGAGGCCTGCCGGCCATAGACACGCGGGATGCGTCCGCCGACGCCACCCGGGTTGGCGTTGGTGATCCCGGTGTCGTCGGGCTTGAGAATGCCGATCGACTGCAGGAAGCCCTTCCCCATCTGTGCGGTGACCTGCGTCGAGGTGGCCGAGATGCCCAGCACCTGGTTGATCACCGCGACCGGGTCACCCGGCACGTTGGCACTCGGCACCATCGGAAGCGTGGGATCCCAGCCGTCCCAGTGCCGTCCGCCGGACGGGGCCTGCCCGGCCGGCGCTCCCGGATCCCAGCGGTCCCCCGTCGTCGGCGCGGCGCCGCCGGCCCCGGTCGACCAATGCGCGGAAGCGAGTTGGGCCTGCTGAAGTTTGGCCTGAGCCTCGTCACGCTCAGCGGCCAGCCGGGTGATCTGCTCACGCTGTTCTTCGAACTTGTGCTTCGAGTTGGTCAGCGCGGCCACCGCGGCGTCCTGGCTGGATTTCGCGTCGGCAGCGGCCTTTTCGGCCTTCTGCTTGGCCAGGCGCGCCGCGGACTCCTTGTTCACCTGCTCGGTGCGGGCCCGCTGCAGGTTGTCCAGCACCGTCTGGGCACTGGCCGCCAGGGTCCGCGAGGCGCTTTCTGTCGCGATGATGTCCTCGGGGCTGCGTGCGGTCAGGTAACTGCCCGACGGACCATTCATATAGGTGGCGGCGGCGAACGTGTTGAAACGACGTTGGGCGGCAGCGATTGCCGCATTGGCATCCTCGACCGACTGCTGGCTGACCTCAAGATCGTGTTCGGCCGCGGTCACGTTGTCCCGGGCGGTCTCGACGTCGACCAGGGCCTTGTTGACGGCCTCCTGCTCGCCCTGGATTTCGGCGCTGAGGTCCTCCAGCCGCTGGTTGGCCTTGGCGACGTTGGCGATCAGCGCGCCGAGGCTGTCGGCGTTCGGATCAGCCTGCGCCAGACCGGGTGTGGTGACCAGCATGGCCACACACAGGACCGACGGAATGACCGGACGGACCAGCCTGGCGAACGGTCGCGCAGCAGAGCCCCGGCGTGTGCGTCTCATTCGACTTAGCTCCCCTTGGGCTCAACGCGGACGGCGGCGCCAGGCCCGATTTTCTCTATTAGCGCCAAAGACAACACGAGCATCATTTGCACCGTACGTCACAGTGGTCGGCGAAGATATGGTCGTCACAAATCGCAACCCTCTACGTGCGTTTAATGTGACCGAACGGTGACCTACGCGATTTGCCGCGCAGCGTCGTGAGCTCTCCCCTGCCGAATGGACCGGGTCGGATGTGCGTGGTTAGACGCCCTCGGCGGGCTCTTCGTCCGAAGTTGCCGCGGCGTCGACCGAGGTTGCTGACCGCCTAGCGCGCAATTGCAGGAAGCGGGCGCCGACGGCCGCGGCGAGCACGCCGATTAGCAAGAAAATCGTCAGGCCGGTCCATGGGAATTCGGGGGTTTGGAGCTCGTGCAAAAAGTGCTCAGACGAGACCACCGGATTGCCCGTCTTGGCGATGTCTTCGCCGGCCTCGAGCGTGACGCGCGGGAACTGCGTGCTGTAGGTGCCGACGAAGTTCGGGCTCAACGTCAAGACCGTGGCGTCGTGATAGTCGGCGCCGACCACGGTGGAGATATCGCGCAGCGGCGTGTCGTTCGGCGGGTTGTGATCGAGTAACACGATTTTCAGGTTGATGCCGGCGGCATGCGCTTGATCGACAACGACGAGCAGGGCCGGCATGACGTCCGGTGGCGCGCTGACCCCGGATGCGGCGACCTGCGCTTTGATGGCCGTCATGTCGACGTCTTGCGGAATGTAGGCAGGCAGCACCGGCTGCAAAAAGAAGGTGGTCTGCGGTAGTTGCTCGAACGAACCTTGCGCGGTCACTGTGTGCCTCCTCCCGCTGAACAGCCCTAGTGCTACAGGCACCGTACGCGAACAGTAGGGAAAAGGGGTTTCAACCCGGCCCCCGGCCGACAAGACTGAAAATTGGTGTGCCGTTGTATTGCAGGACAAGCGTACTGTTAAAGTTGGCAATGCACCGTCGACACGGCCCGTCGACGGAAGAACTGAATCCCAGGGAGTTGATGTGACCAGCAAAGAATCTGTGAACTCGTTCGGAGCCAGCGACACCCTGAAGGTCGGCGACAAGAGTTACCAGATCTACCGTCTCGACGCCGTACCCAATACCGAGAAACTCCCCTACAGCCTGAAGGTTCTTGCCGAGAATCTGTTGCGCAACGAAGACGGCGCCAACATCACCAAGGACCACATCGAGGCGATCGCGAATTGGGATCCCAACGCGGAGCCCAGCATTGAGATCCAATACACCCCCGCACGCGTGGTCATGCAGGACTTCACCGGCGTGCCGTGCATCGTCGACCTGGCCACGATGCGCGAGGCCATCGGCGACCTGGGCGGCAAGGCGGAGAAGGTCAACCCGCTGGCGCCGGCCGACCTGGTGATCGACCACTCGGTGATCGCGGATCTGTTCGGCACCGCCGACGCCTTCGAGCGCAACGTCGAGATCGAGTATGAACGCAACGGCGAGCGTTACCAGTTCCTGCGCTGGGGGCAGGGCGCCTTCGACGACTTCAAGGTCGTCCCGCCCGGCACCGGCATCGTGCACCAGGTCAACATCGAATATCTGGCCAGCGTTGTCATGACCCGCGCAGACGGCGCGGGAAACATAACCGCCTACCCCGACACCTGCGTGGGTACCGACTCGCACACCACGATGGTCAACGGCCTCGGCGTGCTCGGCTGGGGCGTGGGCGGCATCGAGGCCGAGGCAGCGATGTTGGGCCAGCCCGTGTCGATGCTGATCCCGCGCGTCGTCGGTTTCAAGCTGACCGGCGAGATTGCGCCGGGCGTCACCGCCACCGATGTCGTGCTCACCGTCACCGAGATGTTGCGTAAGCACGGAGTGGTCGGCAAGTTCGTCGAGTTCTACGGCAAGGGCGTTTCGGAAGTGCCGTTGGCCAACCGCGCCACGCTCGGCAACATGAGTCCCGAATTCGGTTCCACCGCAGCGATTTTCCCGATCGACGAGGAGACCATCTCCTACCTGAAGTTCACCGGCCGCAGCGATGAGCAACTGGCTCTGGTCGAGGCCTACGCCAAAGAGCAGGGCATGTGGCACGACCCGGCGCATGAGCCGGCGTTCTCCGAGTACCTCGAGCTCGACCTGTCCACGGTGGTGCCGTCGATCGCCGGTCCCAAGCGCCCGCAGGACCGAATCCCGTTGTCGCACGCCAAGCCAACCTTCCGCGAGCAGATCCTCAGCTACGTCGACGGCGACGAAGACGGGCAGCAGGGTTACTCGAAACTGGACGAGGCGGTCGAGGAGACCTTCCCGGCCAGCGATCCGGGCGCGGTGTCGAACGGACACGCCGACGACGTTCCCCAGGTGCATTCGGCCGCATCGCATTCCCAGGGCCGCCCCAGCAAGCCGGTAACGGTGCACTCCGACGAGCGGGGCGAATTCGTGCTCGACCACGGCGCGGTGGTGATCGCCGCGGTCACGTCCTGCACGAACACCTCCAACCCGGAAGTGATGCTGGGCGCAGCGCTGCTGGCCCGCAACGCGGTCGAGAAGGGTCTGACTTCCAAGCCGTGGGTGAAGACCACGATGGCCCCCGGTTCTCAGGTCGTCAACGACTACTACGACAAGGCCGGCCTGTGGCCGTACCTCGAGAAGCTCGGCTTCTATCTGGTCGGTTACGGGTGCACCACGTGCATCGGCAACTCCGGCCCGCTGCCCGAGGAGATCTCGAAAGCCATTAACGACAACGATCTTTCGGTGACCGCGGTGCTGTCGGGCAACCGGAACTTCGAAGGCCGCATCAACCCGGACGTCAAGATGAACTACCTGGCGTCACCGCCGTTGGTGGTGGCCTACGCGCTGGCCGGCACCATGGACTTCGACTTCGAGAGTCAGCCGCTTGGGGCAGATAAAGAAGGCAACGACGTCTTCCTCAGGGACATCTGGCCGTCGCAGAAAGACGTCTCCGACACCATCGCCTCGGCGATCAACTCCGAGATGTTCACCAAGAACTACGGCGACGTGTTCAAGGGCGACGAAAGGTGGCGCAACCTGCCTACCCCGAGTGGCAATACCTTTGAGTGGAATGCGGATTCGACCTATGTGCGAAAGCCCCCGTACTTCGAGGGCATGCCCGCCGAGCCCGAGCCGGTCGGCGACATCACCGGCGCCCGGGTGCTGGCCCTGCTGGGCGATTCGGTGACCACCGACCACATCTCCCCCGCCAGCAGCATTAAGCCGGGCACGCCGGCGGCGCAGTACCTCGACGAGCACGGCGTGGACCGCAAGGACTACAACTCCTTCGGGTCGCGGCGCGGCAACCACGAGGTGATGATCCGCGGCACGTTCGCCAACATCCGGCTGCGCAACTTGCTGCTGGACGACGTGTCCGGCGGGTACACCCGCGACTTCACGCAGGACGGTGCTCCGCAGGCCTTCATCTACGACGCGGCGCAAAACTATGCGGCACAGAACATTCCGCTGGTGGTGCTGGGCGGCAAGGAGTACGGGTCGGGCTCGTCGCGAGACTGGGCGGCCAAGGGAACACGGCTGCTGGGCGTGCGGGCGGTGATCGCCGAGTCGTTCGAGCGCATTCACCGCTCCAATCTAATCGGCATGGGCGTCATCCCCCTGCAGTTCCCCGAGGGCAAGACGGCTCAGCAGCTCGGGCTGGACGGCACCGAGGTCTTCGAGATCACCGGGATCGACGCGCTCAACGACGGCAAGACGCCGAAGACGGTGCACGTCAAGGCCGTCAAGGAGGGCGGGGCCGACGTCGAGTTCGACGCCGTGGTGCGCATCGACACCCCGGGTGAGGCCGACTACTACCGCAACGGCGGCATCTTGCAGTACGTGCTGCGCAACATGCTCAAGTCCGGCTAGTCCCGAGCCGACCAAAGCCCTGGCCAAATGCCAAAAGTCAGCGAGGACCATCTGGCGGCCCGGCGCCGCCAGATCCTCGATGGTGCTCGTCGTTGCTTCGCCGAACACGGCTATGACAGAGCCACGGTCCGGCGGCTGGAGCAGTCGATCGGAATGTCGCGCGGCGCGATCTTCCACCACTTCCGGGATAAGGACGCACTGTTCTTCGCGCTCGCGCACGAGGACGCCGAGCGGATGGCCGACGTCGCGTCTCGCGAAGGGCTGATTCAGGTGATGCGCGACATGCTCGCGGCACCCGAGCAGTTCGATTGGCTGGCCACCCGTTTGGAGATCGCGCGCAAGCTGCGCAACGACCCCGCGTTCAGCCGCGGATGGTCGGAGCGCTCCGCGGAACTCGCGGCCGCCACCCACGATCGATTGCAACGGCAGAAGGAGGCACACCGGGTGCGCGACGACGTACCCGGTGACGTGTTGCAGTGCTACCTGGAACTGGTCCTGGACGGATTGGTGGCCCGGCTGGCCTCCGGCGAAGATCCGCAGCGACTGGCCGCCGTTCTCGACCTGGTCGAGAAGTCGGTGCGCCGCAACGATTCTGGGCCTCAGCAGGCCTAAGCAAACGGCACTGCGCTCCTCGCACGCAGTGCCGTTGGTTAGGGCGATGCCCTAGCGGGTCTAGCGGTGCCGAGCCGTGTGGTTGGGCCCGCCGCGGCTGCGCATCGTGGTACCCGACTCGCGCAGCATGCTGTGAATCGACCCGTATGACCTGCCGGTATTGGCGACGAGCGTCCGAATGCTCGCCCCACTTTCGTAGGCGGTGCGCAGCTCGTCCAATAACTCGGTGCGCATCTCTTTAGACTTTGACACTGACCCCTCCACGCTTGAAACTCAGACCCAAGCACCAAGAGTAAGAACCAGTTGTCGTATGCGTGTCGATTTCGCCGAATTGGCGCGCAGTGACTTATAGGGCTCAGGCGAGCTCGATCAGATCCCGGTATTCCTCAGACCAGTAGTCCTCGGTGCCGTCGGGCAGCAGGACAACGCGTTGCGGGTCCAGCGCTTCGGCCGCTCCGGGATCGTGTGTCACCAGCACCACCGCGCCTTGATAGCTGCGCAGCGCGTCGAGCACCTGTTCCCGCGACGCCGGATCCAGGTTGTTGGTCGGTTCGTCGAGCAGCAAGACGTTAGCCGTGGATGCCACCAGACCGGCCAACGCAAGTCGCGTTTTCTCACCACCGGACAGGGTGCCGGCCGGCTGGTCGAGCTGCGGGCCGCTGAACATGAACGCGCCGAGCAGGCCGCGCAGGTCTTGTTCGCCGGACTCGGGTGCGGCGTGGCGGATGTTCTCCCACACCGTCGCGTCGTTGTCGATGGTGTCGTGCTCCTGCGCGAAATAGCCCATCCGCAAACCGTGCCCGGGCTCCAGCCCTCCGGTGTCAGGCTTTTCGGTGCCGGCCAGCAGGCGGAGCAGCGTCGTCTTGCCCGCACCGTTGAGTCCGAGCACCACCACGCGCGAACCGCGGTCGATGGCCAGGTCGACGCCGGTGAAGACCTCGAGCGATCCGTAGGACTTGCTCAACCCCTTGGCCACCAGCGGGGTGCGCCCGCAGGGAGCCGGCGTCGGGAACTTGATCCGGGCGACCTTGTCGGCGACGCGTTCGTCGTCGAGGGCGGCCATCATCCGATCGGCACGACGCAACATGTTTTGCGCCGCAACGGCTTTGGTGGCCTTCGCACCCAGCTTGGCGGCCTGCGAACGCAGCGCGGTGGCTTTGCGTTCGGCGTTGGCACGCTCCCGGCGGCGACGTTGCTCGTCGGTGGCCCGGGCGTCGAGGTACTTCTGCCAGGTCATGTTGTAGACGTCGGCCTCACCGCGCACGGCATCGAGAAACCACACCCGGTTGACGACGTCGGCGAGCAGTTCGACGTTGTGGCTGATGACCACCAGGCCGCCGGTGTGGGACCGCAGGAAATCCCGCAGCCAGCCAACCGAATCCGCGTCGAGGTGGTTGGTCGGCTCGTCGAGCAGCAACGTGGTCGAGGAACCCGATCCGGCGTCGGAGGCGGCGAACAGGATGCGCGCCAGCTCCACCCGGCGGCGCTGACCGCCGGACAGGGTGCGCAACTGCTGCGTCATGACCCGGTCCGGCAGACCAAGACTCGCGCAGATCCGCCCCGCTTCGCTCTCGGCGCCGTAGCCGCCCAACGCGACGAACCGCTCCTCGAGTTGGCCGTACCGGCGAATCGCACGGTCGCGCGCCTCGTCGTCGGCGACCTCGGCCATCAACGCCTGCTGCTTCTCCAGATCGGTGAGCAGCACGTCCAACCCGCGCGCCGACAGCACCCGGTCGCGAGCCAGCACGTCGAGATCGCCCTCTTTGGGATCCTGTGGCAGGTAACCGATTTCGCCGGTGCGGACGACGGACCCGGCGTACGGTTCGCTTTCCCCGGCCAGGATGCGCAGGGTCGTGGTCTTGCCCGCGCCGTTGCGCCCGACCAGCCCGATGCGGTCGCCGGGCTGGATCCGAAGGTCGGGACCGTCGGGTGAGAGCAAGATGCGCGCACCAGCGCGGACCTCAAGGTCCGTAGCCGTGATCACGATCGCTCTCCTCTGGGCACGTTATTTCTCGTCGGTGAATACCGGGGGCCGCCGCTCTGCGCGCGCAGTAACCGCTTCTTCGAAGTTCGCGGTGAGCAGGCGGACGAAAAGCTGTCCCAAGCCTTCGGCTTGCATGTGCCCCTCCAGGCTACCGGCGTCCAGTCCACTCCACAGTGTGCGCTTGGTCAACTCGACTCCGGGCCGGGAGAACGCGGCGATCCGCGCGGCGATCGCATAGCACGTGTCCAGCAACTGGCCCTCGGGCACCTGACAGGACACCAGCCCGATACGCTCGGCCTCCTCGGCGGTCACGTCGCGACCGGTGAGCATGATCTCGAACGCCCGCGACGCGCCGATGGCCCTGGGCAACAGATAGGACAAACCCAGTTCGCTCGCGGTCAGACCGTTGTTGATGCCCGCGGCCCGGAAATAGGCGTTGGTGGAGGCCACCCGGATGTCGGCGGCCAGCGACAGACACAAACCACCGCCGATGGCCGCGCCGTTGACCGCCGCGATGACCGGCTGGTGCATCCGCCGCAGCGCCAGAATGACGTCGTCGAGCAACTCCATGGAGCGCAGCGCATAGGTCGGGCGGGTCAGCCCGTCCACGTTCGGCACCGTGCCCGCGGACTTGTGATCGGCACCCGAGGAGAATCCCCTGCCCGCCCCGGTCAGCACCACCACCCGCACGGAGTTGTCGTAGTTGACCTCTTCCAGGGCGGCCTTCAGCGGGACCATGACGTCGAACGCCATGGAATTCATCCGCTCGGGCCGGTTGAGAGTGATCAAGGCCACGCCGGGCCGCGGGTGTTCAACGAGTACCAAACTCACCCGTGAACGGTATCGCGGACGTTGCTAGAGACCTATTCGGCGGCGTGGATCGCGCTTGGCTCAGGCTTGATCGGCTTGAGCCGCCTCGACGTCGAAGTCCCTGATTTGCTGCACCAAGTCCTCGAGTGCCGCCGGCGGCAGGGCACCCGGCTGGTTGAACAGCAGTTTGCCCTTCTTGAAGGCCATCAGCGTCGGAATGGACCGAATCTGAGCGGCGGCGGCGAGCTGTTGTTCGGCTTCGGTGTCCACCTTGGCGTGGACGATGTCGGGGTGCTTCTCCGACGACGCCTGGAAAGTGGGTCCGAACTGGCGGCAGGGCCCGCACCAGGAAGCCCAGAAGTCGACCAGCACGATGTCGTTGTTTTCGATGGTCGCGTTGAACTGCTCGGCAGTGAGATCCTGTGTTGTCACATTTCGCCTAACGCCGGGTACTGCTCGGATGTTCCCGCGCGAATGTCGACCATTGGCGCTCCCCCATCCTGCTCCCGCCAGCGGTGATTGGCCAGCGCGACGGTGCCTACCGCAGCGAAGGAACAGTGACGCGGGTCGATCTTCCCAATGAACAGTTGGGTTTTCGTTTGCGGGCGACGACGGTGAGCGCTGCGAGGTTACGGTTGCGGAGGTTTTCCCCGCTCGGACAGACTGAGGGCTGATGATCCGACCCCGGATGGACCAGTTGAGGAGATGTCTTGGGCCACTACATCGCTAACGTCCGTGATCTCGAGTTCAACATCTTCGAAGTGCTCGAGGTAGACGCGATTCTCGGTGCCGGGCAGTACAGCGAACTGGACGCCGACACGGTGCGCACCATCTTGTCCGAAGCCGCTCGCCTGGCCGAGGGGCCGGTCGCCGAGACTTTCGCGTTCGCCGACCGTAACCCGCCGGTCTTCGATCCCAACGCGCACACCATCAGCGTGGCACCCGAGTTGGCCAAGACCGTGCAGGCGATCAAAGACGCCGAATGGTGGCGCCTCGGCCTGGCCGAAGACATCGGTGGCATGCCCGCGCCGCCGCCGCTGGCCTGGGCGGTCAACGAGATGATCTTCTGCGCCAACCCGTCGGCAAGCTTCTTTTGTCTGGGTCCCTTTATGGCACAAGCACTTTGGGCCGAGGGTAACGAGGAGCAGAAGCGTTGGGCGGCAGAGGGTGTCGAGCGCGGCTGGGCCGCCACGATGGTGCTCACCGAACCCGATGCGGGTTCCGACGTCGGTGCGGGACGCAGCAAGGCGATCGAGCAACCGGACGGCACCTGGCACATCGAGGGCGTCAAGCGGTTCATCTCCGGGGGTGACGTCGGTGACACCGCCGACAACGTTTTTCATCTCGTGCTGGCCCGCCCGGAAGGTGCCGGCCCCGGCACCAAGGGGCTGAGCCTGTTCTACGTGCCCAACTACCTGTTCGACCCCGACACGTTCGAACTCGGAGCCCGCAACGGGGTTTTCGTGACGGGACTCGAACACAAGATGGGCATCAAGTCGTCGCCGACCTGCGAGGTGACGTTTGGCGCCACGGATGTGCCCGCCGTGGGTTATCTGGTCGGCGGTGTGCACAACGGGATCGCGCAGATGTTCACCGTGATCGAGCACGCGCGCATGACCATCGGCGTCAAGGCCGCCGGCACGCTCTCCACGGGCTACCTCAACGCGCTGGCCTACGCCAAGGAACGGGTGCAGGGCGCCGATCTGACGCAGATGACCGATAAGACCGCGCCGCGGGTCACGATCATGCACCATCCCGATGTGCGTCGCAGCCTGATGACCCAGAAGGCTTATGCCGAAGGACTGCGGGCGCTCTACATGTATGCCGCAGCGCATCAGGATGATGCGCTGGCACAACAAGTTTCGGGCGCCGACCATGAAATGGCACACCGCGTCGACGATCTGCTGCTGCCCATCGTCAAGGGCGTGAGCTCAGAGCGGGCGTACGAGATCCTGACCGAGTCGTTGCAGACGCTGGGCGGCTCGGGCTTCCTGCAGGACTACCCGCTGGAGCAGTACATCCGCGACTCCAAGATCGATTCGCTCTACGAGGGCACCACCGCGATCCAGGCCCTGGACTTCTTCTTCCGCAAAATCGTCCGCGACCACGGCGCGGCGCTGCAGTTTGTCACCGCGCAGATCAGCAGCACCATCGACAACTGCGACGAGGCGTTGAAAGCGCAAGCGCAGGCAGTGCAAGCCGCCCTCGACGAGGTCACGGCGATGACGGGCGCGTTGACCGGTTACCTGATGTCCGCGACGCAGCACCCGACCGAGATTTACAAGGTGGGCCTCGGTTCGGTGCGCTATCTGCTCGCGGTGGGCGACCTGCTGATCGGTTGGCGACTGCTGGTGCAGGCCGGCGTCGCGCACGCGGCGCTGGGCGACAACCCCGCCGAGAAGGACGTGGCGTTCTACCAGGGCAAGATCGCGACGTCGGCGTTCTTCGGCAAGAACATGCTGCCGAAGCTGACGTCGCTGCGCCGCGTCATCGAATCCATCGACGACGACGTGATGCGTATTTCCGAAGACGCGTTCTGAGATCCGCCGCTATGGTGTCACGGGTCGGTTGACGTCGTTGAACCTGACGATCACCCGCTCAAGAGGTTTGACGCGTTCGGCTTTCGCCCGCTTGGCGTAGATCTGGCGATCGGCCGGCGTAAGTTCGGCGTCGTCGCTGAATGCGCTGAGCAACGCGCGCGGGTACAGCCCCTCGACCAGCACGACGTTCATCTCGGCGCACAGCACCAGCGTCGTCGAGACCAGATACAGAAACGCCAGCAACCCCAGCACCAATGCGAAAACACTATTGGTGGCGCTGGCCGTCTTGACCGTGTGCTGGATATAGCCGGCGCCGAACCACTGCAGTACCTGCCAAATAAACGCTGCCGCAATGGCTCCCGGCAGCACCTGCCGGTAGGTGAGTTCCCTTGACGTGGTCACCTTGAAGGCCACCAGGCAGATCATTGTGTTGACCACCACGGCGGTGAGCGTGATGCCGATCTTTCCGAAGACGCCCAATTCCTGTGTCGTCTGGGCGATCCCGGACAGCACGGTCGCCGCGATCACGGCCGAACCCAGCACGAACAGCAATCCGAAGCTGCGCACGCGCGCCCGAATCGGGTTGGGACGCTTGTTCTTGGGCACGGCCCACACCGAGTCCATGGCGTTTTGCACGGCTTGGCCGACGCCCAGTCCGCCATAGAGCGCACCCAGGATCCCGACCACCACGGCGACCGTCCCGCCGCTGAGCCCTTCGGGCTGATGCAGCTGGCTGCCGATCACCGGGAACTGGCTCAAGGTGCTGTGCAGCACCTGCTCTTGCAGGTCGGGGCGACCGGCGAGCACCACACCCAACCCGGTCGTCAACAACAACAGCATCGGAAACAACGACACGAAGCCGTAGTAGGTGATCAGCGCGGCCAGATAACCGCCTTGATCATCGAGATATTTGTAGATGACCGCGACGGTCACACTCACGCCGCGGTTCCGTCGCTGCAAATCGTCCAGCCAGCCGACCATCGCCGATCACTCATCCCCCCAGAAACCCAACTCGACATGAGATGAGCGGGACATACCCCAATCCGGCGGCCGTCAACCGCCCCCCGCAGGCCGCGCTGTTCGGCGCCGGGACTACCGCTGAACAGAGCGGAATCCGCCCGGGACACCGCCGTCGTCTGCGGCACGACATCGTTGCCGCCGAGCGTAGGAGCGGGCTCGATCCGGTGCCGCGGCAACGCGCCCGGCTGCGCGCGTCCAGCAACCACCGGACGATGCCCGCACGTACGTCACAAGCCAGCCGCTGAGGATTTTCACACAGGTCCGGCACAGCTGGATCCGGTAAACGTTGGGACCAACACCACGATCGGAGAAACGTTGATGCCTGCCATCTCTCATCAGTCACGGCTCGCCCGGTTCGCGTTGCTCGCGGTCGCCGGCGTCACCGCGGCATCCGTCGTGGCGTGTGGTTCGTCGCACACGGCCGGCCCGTCCTCGTCGCCGGGCACCACGAGTGGTGCGTCCTCACCGGCGACGACGTCTGCCTCGCCGCCGGCCGCCGCCCAGGCCCGGGTGCGTGGCCTGATCGCATCGGTGTCGGGAAACACCGCTGCGGTCACCGAGGAAAAGGGCAATGCCGCAGTGGCTTTCACGACGTCGACCAAAGTCACCGAGGTCACCGCGGCGGCGCGCAGTGACGTCACTGCCGGAAGTTGCGTGGTCGTGCGGCCCGCGCACCGGGAATCCCAGCCCGATCAACCGCTCACCGCGGCGTCCGTGCGGGTGAGCCCGGCCGTCGACGGGAAATGCCCGTCGGGCAACGCCCCCGGTGGCTCGACAACTCCCCCGCCGGGCGCCGGGGCCAAGCACCCGCCGGTGCGGGGTACCGTCGCGTCCGTCGCGGGTAACACGATCACCGTCACCGGCGCCGGTGGGCAGACCTCGGTAACGGTCACGGACCAGACGCGGTACAGCAAGCAGGCCGGTGCCGACACTCAGGCGATCGCGCAAGGCAAATGCATGACGGCGCAAGGCAATCAAGACGGCAGCGGCACGCTACAAGCGACGTCCATCGAGCTGCGCCCCGCCCACGACGGCAAATGCCCGGGCCAAAAGCCCGCGGGTCACCGCGGCTAAACGGTGAAGCCGAGGGCGCGCAGCTGCTCGCGTCCGTCCTCGGTGATCTTGTCCGGGCCCCACGGCGGGTTCCACACCCAGTTGATCCGCAGGTCGTTGACCAGACCGCTACCGACCAGCGCGCTACGCGACTGGTCCTCGATCACATCGGTCAGCGGGCAGGCCGCCGACGTGAGCGTCATGTCGATGGTCGCGACCTTTCCCTCGTCGCCGTCCTCGACGTTGAGGCCGTAGACCAGCCCCAGATCGACGACATTGATCCCGAGTTCAGGGTCGACGACATCGCGCATCGCCTCCTCGAGGTCGGCGATGAATTCCTGGTCGGGTGCGGTGGTTTCGCTCATCGTTGGTCCTCCTCGAAAGCATGGCTGGCCTGGGCCAGTGCGTCTTTGCAAGCCATCCACCCCAGCAGAGCACATTTCACCCGGGCCGGGTACTTGGCAACTCCGGCGAAGGCGATGCCGTCGCCGAGGACATCCTCGTCGCCCTCGACCGTTCCCCGCGACGACACCATCTCGGTGAACGCGGTGATGGTCTTCAGGGCTTCCCCCACACTCTGGCCGATCACCTGCTGGGTGAGCACCGAGGTGGCGGCCTGGCTGATCGAACAGCCTTGTCCGTCATAGGAAACGTCGGCGACGGTCTGGCCGTCGTCGGACAACGTCACCCGCAGCGTGACCTCGTCGCCACAGATCGGGTTCACGTGGTAGACCTGCGCGCCGAACGGCTCGCGCAGTCCGCGGTGCTGCGGGCGCTTGTAGTGATCAAGGATCACGTCCTGATACATCTGCTCCATGCGCACGATTTCACACCCCGCCGAAGAACTCTATGGCCCGGCGCACGCCGGCCACCAGCCGCTCGACCTCGTCGGCGGTGTTGTACACCGCGAACGACGCCCGCGCCGTGGCGGCGACACCGAATCGGCGGTGCAGCGGCAACGCGCAGTGGTGTCCGACCCGCACCGCGACGCCCTCGTCGTCGAGCACCTGCCCGACGTCATGAGCGTGCACGCCGTCGACGACGAATGCGATTGGCGATCCCCGGTTTTCCATCGCGGTGGGTCCGACGATGCGCACCGCGCTGATAGCGGACAGACCGTCGAGGGCCGCGGCGACCAGCTCGTTCTCATGGGCTTGCACCGCGTCCATGCCGAGTTGACTCAGGTAACGTGCCGCCGCACCCAGCCCCACCACCTGGGAAGTCATCGGAGTACCCGCCTCGAACCGCTGCGGGGGCGCGGCGTACGTCGTGCCTTCCATCGTGACCGTCTCGATCATCGAACCACCGGTGATAAACGGCGGTGCCGCCTCGAGCAACTCACGGCGCCCGTACAGCACACCGATCCCGTTGGGGCCCAGCATCTTGTGACCGGAGAACGCGCCGAAGTCTACATCGAGGGCATGGAAGTCGACGGGCTGATGCGGCACCGACTGGCAGGCGTCCAATACGGTCAGCGCGCCCACCGCCTGGGACCGCGCGACCAGCTCGTCCACCGGCGTCACCGCACCGGTCACGTTCGAGTGATGGCTGAACGCAACAATTTTGACGCGCTCGTCGAGTTCCAGCGAGTCCAGGTCGATCCGCCCGTCGTCGGTCACGCCGTACCACCGCAGCGTCGCTCCGGTGCGCCGGGCCAGCTCCTGCCACGGAACCAGATTGGCGTGATGTTCGAGCTCGGTGGTGACGATGACGTCGCCTGCACCGACGGCCCGGTCGAATCGCTTGTCGCCCAGCACATATGACAGCAGGTTCAGCGATTCGGTGGCGTTCTTGGTGAAGACCAGCTCTTGGGTGTCGGCGCCGACGAACGCCGCGATGTCGGCCCGACCCTCCTCGTAGGCGTCGGTGGCCTCTTCCATCAGCTGATGCGCGCCGCGGTGCACGGCGCCGTTGGAGGTCAGCAGAAATTCCCGCTCGGCGTCGAGCACCTGCAGCGGGCGTTGCGACGTCGCGCCGGAATCCAGATACGCCAACTGCTTTCCCCCGCGCATGATGCGCTTGAGGATCGGAAAATCAGCACGGATCGCCGCGACGTCCAGTGGATTCACCGAGGCCGCCATCGTTACGCCCCTGCGGATGCCGCTTGGCTGGTGAAGCGCTCGTAACCGTGCTCTTCGAGCTCGTCGGCCAGTTCGGGACCGCCCGACTCGACGATGCGGCCGCCGACGAACACGTGCACGAACTGCGGCTGAATGTAGCGCAGGATCCGGGTGTAGTGGGTGATCAGCAGGACACCCCCGTGCTCGGCTTCGGCGTAGCGGTTGACGCCCTCGCTGACCACCCGTAGCGCGTCGACGTCCAGGCCGGAGTCGGTCTCGTCCAGGATCGCGATCTTCGGCTTGAGCAGCGACAGCTGCAGGATCTCGTGGCGCTTCTTCTCACCACCGGAAAAGCCTTCGTTCACACTGCGTTCGGAGAACGCCGGATCGATCCCCAGATCGTCCATCGCGCCCTTGACTTCCTTGACCCAGTGCCGCAGCTTCGGCGCTTCGCCGCGCACGGCGGCGGCGGCGGTACGCAGGAAGTTCGACATCGACACCCCCGGCACCTCGATCGGGTATTGCATGGCCAGGAACAGACCGGCCCGCGCCCGCTCGTCGACGCTCATCGCCAGCACGTCCTGGCCGTCCAGCGTGATCGAACCGGACGTCACCTCGTACTTCGGGTGCCCGGCGATCGCGTAGGACAGGGTGGACTTGCCGGAGCCGTTCGGGCCCATCAGCGCGTGCGTCTCCCCCGATTTCACGGTGAGGTCGACACCCTTGAGTATTCCAATGGCGTCGGACTCGTTGGTGCGCGCGACACTGACGTGCAGATCCTTGATTTCGAGCGTGGTCATCAGTTCTTGATTCCTTCGGTTAACTCAAGTTCGTGTTCGATGGCCTCGGTGAGCCGTTCGCGCACGGCCGGCACGGCGATCTTCTGAATGATCTCGCCGAAGAAGCCACGCACGATCAGCCGGCGGGCCTGATCCTCCGGGATACCGCGAGCCTGTAGATAGAACACCTGCTCATCGTCGAATCTTCCGGTGGCACTTGCGTGTCCGGCGCCGACTATCTCACCCGTCTCGATTTCGAGGTTGGGCACCGAATCGGCACGGGCGCCGTCGGTGAGCAACAGGTTGCGGTTGGTCTCGAAGGTGTCCGTACCGGTGGCCTCCGCACGGATCAGCACGTCGCCCACCCAGACGGTGTGTGCATCGGGACGGCTGGATTCCGGATTCGCTTGCAGCGCACCTTTATACAACACATCCGAGCGGCAGTTGGGGTACGCGTGGTCGACGAGCAACCGCGATTCGAAGTGCTGGCCGTCGTCGGCGAAGTAGGTGCCGAGCAGCTGGGCGTCGCCGCCGGATGCGGTGAACCGCACCGTTGTCGACGTACGCACCAGATCACCCCCGAGCGTCACGTTGACATGTCCGAGCACCGAATCCTTGCCCAGCCGTGCGTGATGCGCGCTGACGTGCACCATGTCGTCGGCCCAGTCGGCGATCCAGATCACCCCGACGGCTGCCGCGTCGCCGACGATGATCTCGACGTTGTCGGCGTAGGTCCCGCTGCCGCGCAGATCGATGACGACGATGGCACGCGCAAGTTCTTCGACGCGGATCTGCAGATGCCCGTAGGCGACCGCGCCCTCGCCGGGCCCGGTGATCGCGATTTCGATCGGCTTGGCGACCTCGGTGTCACGCGGGACGGTCACCACCGTCGCGGAGTTGAACGACGAGAACGCTTGGGCTGCAACACGATCAGCGGGAACACCACCCTGACCGAGTCGCTCGTCGCCGCGTCGGACGGTCTCGGTCTGTACGCCGGGCTGTTCGCCGACACTGATCTGCGCCTTGCCGTTGGCGACGGCCGAACCGTCGTGCAGGCCCCGCAACCGGCGTAGCGGGGTGAACCGCCAGATCTCGTCGCGACCGCTGGGCACCTCGAAGGCATCCACGTCGAACGACGCGAACAGCTCGCCCTTGTTGGCAGCGGTGAGGGCCGAACCCTCAACCGCTTCAGTCAATCCCGTCACTAGCCGACCGCACCTTCCATCTGCAGTTCGATCAGCCGGTTGAGCTCGAGCGCGTACTCCATCGGCAGTTCCTTGGCAATCGGCTCGACGAAGCCGCGCACCACCATCGCCATCGCCTCGTCCTCGGTCATGCCGCGGCTCATCAGGTAGAAGAGCTGATCCTCGCTGACCTTGGACACGGTGGCCTCGTGACCCATCGTCACGTCGTCCTCACGGATGTCGACGTACGGGTAGGTGTCGCTGCGGCTGACCGTATCGACAAGCAGCGCATCGCATTTCACACTGGAGCGAGATCCGTGGGCGCCCTTGTTCACCTGCACCAGACCGCGGTAGGAGGCGCGGCCACCGCCGCGTGCCACCGACTTGGAGACGATGTTGCTCGACGTGTTGGGCGCCAGGTGCAGCATCTTGGCACCGGTGTCCTGGTGCTGCCCCTCGCCGGCGAACGCCACCGAGAGCACCTCACCCTTGGCGTATTCCCCGGTCATCCAGACCGCCGGGTACTTCATCGTCACCTTCGAACCGATGTTGCCGTCGACCCACTCCATCGTGGCGCCGGCTTCGGCGCGGGCGCGCTTGGTGACCAGGTTGTACACATTGTTCGACCAGTTCTGGATCGTCGTGTAACGGCAACGGCCACCGGGCTTCACGATGATCTCGACCACCGCGGAGTGCAGCGAGTCGCTCTTGTAGATCGGCGCGGTACAGCCCTCGACGTAGTGCACGTAGGCACCCTCGTCGACGATGATCAGCGTCCGCTCGAACTGGCCCATGTTCTCGGTGTTGATCCGGAAGTAGGCCTGCAACGGGATGTCGACGTGCACGCCCGGCGGCACGTAGATGAACGAACCACCCGACCACACAGCGGTGTTCAGCGCGGAGAACTTGTTGTCACCGGCCGGGATCACACTGCCGAAGTACTGCTTGAAGATCTCCGGGTGTTCGCGCAGACCACTGTCGGTGTCCAGGAAGATCACGCCCTGACTCTCCAGGTCCTCCCGGATCTGGTGGTAGACCACCTCGGACTCATACTGCGCGGCGACACCGGCGACCAGGCGCTGCTTCTCCGCCTCGGGGATGCCCAGCCGGTCGTAGGTGTTCTTGATGTCGGCGGGCAGGTCGTCCCAAGTGGCGGCTTGCTTTTCGGTGGAACGCACGAAGTACTTGATGTTGTCGAAGTGAATGCCCTCGAGGTTCGAGCCCCAGTTGGGCATCGGCTTCTTGTCGAACGTGCGCAACGCCTTCAGCCGGGTCTGCAGCATCCACTCCGGCTCGTTCTTCTTCGCCGAGATGTCACGGACGACGGCTTCGGACAGCCCGCGCTGCGCGCTGGCACCCGCGACGTCGGAGTCCGACCAGCCGTAGCCGTAATTGCCCAGGGAATCGATCGTCTGCTCCTGGGTCAGGGGCCCTGAAGGCGCTCCGGCGACCGGCGTGGTTGCCTCTGGCGTGAGTGTCATGCGGACGCTCCTTAGGTGTTGGTGCCGGCGCGCGGGCTGGGCGCCGCTTGTTACTAGGTCTTGCTTGTTGCCGTGCTCGCAACCGGTGCGAGCGGAACATGGGTGGTACAGGCGCAATCGCCGTTGACGATCGTCGCCAACCGCTGCACGTGAGTGCCGAGAACTTCGGCCATGGCTTCCCGCTCGGCCTCGCACAGTTCCGGGAATTCCTCGGCGACATGCGATACCGGGCAGTGGTGCTGGCAGATCTGCACGCCGTGCAGCGGCGGGCCCACCCGGGTCGTGGTGGCGACGTAGCCAGCCTTGGTCAGCGCGCCGGCCACCCGTTGGGCGGCGGCTTCGACATCGGCGTCGTCGGCACTGTCCGCGGGTTCGACGTCGGCCAGGATCGTGTCGATACGGCGCCGGGCGAACGTCTGCAGGGCGCCCTGCCCGCCGATCTCGCGCAGTTGGCGCATCGCCGCGACCGCCAGGTCGTCGTAGGAGTGGTCGAGCTTGGCCCGGCCGGCCGCCGTCAACCGGAAACGCTTCGCGGGGCGCCCGCGCCCGGCCTGCTGCCATGCCGCGGCGGCCGCCGATTCCGCGTCGCCCGCGTCGATCAGCGCATCCAGGTGACGCCGCACCCCGGCGGCCGCCAGACCCAGCCGGTCACAGATCTCGCTGACGGTGATCGACCCGGATTCCAGCAGCAACCGCACGATGGCGCGGCGGGTGTGACCATCCGGCAGGACGGTGGGAGCCGCAGCGCCGGTTGCCGGCTCGACGCCGGCTTCCTGGGCTTCCTCAGCGGTCCGGATTTTCACCACACCAGTGTGACGCAATTCCGGAAAACGGTCCAGCAAGGCTGCCCTCAGTGGCCGATCGTGCCGAACGCACGGCGAGCATCGGGCGGCGGCCTCGCGGCATGCCGCTACGCTGCACTGATGGCAGAGCGCCACTACTCGCTGAGCTCGTCGATCGCCGCGTTGCACGGCGACGAGAAGCCCGTGGGCTCACCGCTCAATGAGACCGAACTCACCGCACTTCGCCGCACCCGGCTGTTCGGCGCCACCGGAACGGTCCTGATGGGGATCGGCGCCCTGGGCGCCGGCGCGCGTCCCGTCGTCCAGGACCCCACGTTCGGGGTGCGGCTTTTGAACCTGCCGTCCCGGATCCAGACGGTGTCGTTGACGATGACCACGGTCGGGGCGGTCATGATGGCGCTGGCCTGGCTGATGCTGGGCCGATTCGCGCTGGGCAAGCGACAGATGTCGCGCGGCGAACTGGATCGCACCCTGGTGCTGTGGATGCTGCCGCTGCTGATTGCGCCGCCGATGTACAGCAAGGACGTCTACTCCTACCTGGCGCAGAGCCAGATCTCGCTGGAAGGCCTCGACCCGTACAAGGTCGGTCCCGCGTCCGGGCTGGGTCTCGGCCATGTGTTCACCCTGTCGGTGCCCAGCGTGTGGCGCGAGACGCCGGCGCCCTACGGACCGTTGTTCCTGTGGATCGGGCGCGGCATCTCGGCGCTGACCGGCGAGAACATCGTCGCCGCGGTGCTTTGTCATCGGTTGGTGGTGCTGGCCGGCGTGGCGATGATCGTGTGGGCCGTACCGCGGCTGGCCCGGCGCTGCGGCGTCGCCGAGGTCAGCGCGCTGTGGCTGGGTGTGGCCAATCCGCTGTTGCTGATGCATCTGGTCGCCGGCATCCACAACGAGGCGCTGATGCTCGGGTTGATGCTGATCGGCGCCGAATTCGCGCTGCGCGGTATCGATGCGCCCCGGCTGCGGCCCGTGTCGTGGCGCCGGTTAGGCCCCGACTGGGAGCCGCTCGGCATGCTGCTGGCCGGCTCCATCCTGATCACGCTGTCCTCGCAGGTGAAGCTGCCCTCGCTGTTGGGGCTGGGATTCGTCACGATGGCGCTGGCTCACCGCTGGGGCGGCAACCTGCGGGCGCTGCTGCTGGCCGGCGGTGGGATCGGGTCGCTGTCGCTGGCGGTGATGGGCCTGGTGGGTTGGGCCAGCGGGCTCGGATTCGGCTGGATGTTCACCCTGGGCACCGCCAACGTGGTGCGCAGCTGGATGTCGCCGCCCACGCTGCTGGCCCTGGCCACCGGGCAGGTCGGGATTCTGCTGGGCCTGGGTGATCACACCACCGCCGTGCTGGCCCTGACGCGTTTTATCGGCGTGCTGATCATCATGGTGCTGGTCAGCTGGTTGCTGTTCGCGGTGTTCCGCGGCCGGCTGCACCCGATCGGCGGCCTGGGCGTCGCGCTGGGCATCTGCGTGCTGCTGTTTCCCGTCGTGCAGCCCTGGTACCTGCTGTGGGCGATCATTCCGCTGGCCTGCTGGGCGACCCGCACCGGCTTCCGCGAGACGGTCATCGTGGTCACGCTCGTCGTCGGGATCTTCGGACCGACCGCCAACGGCGATCGCTTTGCGCTGTTCCAGATCCTGGACGCCACCCTGGCCAGCGCCGCGGTGATGGCCGTGCTGGTCGCGCTGACCTACACCCGCCTGCCTTGGCGGCCGCTTCAGTCCGCGTCCAACGGCAACGGCGACGGACCGCCCAGCGCCGAGCCCACCGTGACCGTCCAGACCCCGCGGGCCACCCCTCGATCCGAGTCGGCGCCCGACGCCTACGCTGACTCGACGTGAGTTCGGGCCGCCCAGACCCCCAAGCCCCGCAGACAGTGGTGCGGCTGCGCGGGGTGAGTAAGCACTACGGCTCGACGACCGCTGTCGCTGATCTCGATCTGGAAGTGCGCGCCGCGGAGGTGCTGGCCCTGCTGGGGCCCAACGGCGCCGGCAAGACGACGACCGTCGAGATGTGCGAGGGCTTCGTACGTCCGGACGCCGGCACGATCGAGGTGCTGGGCTTGGACCCGGTCGCCGACAACGCCAGGCTGCGCGCGCGCATCGGGGTGATGCTGCAGGGCGGCGGCGGATACCCGGCGGCCCGTGCCGGCGAAATGCTCGACCTGGTGGCCTCTTACGCCGCCGACCCGCTGGATCCGCAGTGGCTGCTGGCCACCCTGGGCCTCACCGATGCCGCCCGCACCACGTACCGGCGGCTCTCGGGCGGGCAGCAGCAACGGCTCGCGCTGGCCTGTGCGCTGGTGGGGCGTCCGGAATTGGTGTTCCTCGACGAGCCCACCGCCGGCATGGACGCGCATGCCCGGCTGCTGGTGTGGGAATTGATCGACGCGTTGCGCCGCGACGGCGTGACGGTGGTGCTGACCACGCACCAGCTCAAGGAGGCCGAGGAGCTCGCCGACCGCATCGTCATCATCGACCGGGGGTCGACCGTCGCGGAAGGCACGCCGGCGGAGCTGATGCGCTCCGGCGCGAAAGACCAGGTGCGGTTCACCGCACCGCCGCGACTTGACTTGTCGCTCTTAACTTCCGCACTGCCGGAGGATTACAAGGCCACCGAGCTGACCCCGGGCGAGTACCTGGTCGAGGGCCCCGTCGACCCGCAGGTGCTGGCGACCGTGACGGCGTGGTGCGCCCAAATCGATGTGCTGGCAACCGATATGCGCGTCGAGCAACGCAGCCTCGAGGATGTGTTCCTGGAACTCACCGGCAGGAAGTTGCGATCGTGACCGACCCCAACACCCCGGTGTTTCCCCCCGGCACCTTCACCCCCGATCCGCGTCCCAGCGCCGTGCCGAAAATGCTGGCCGCCCAGTTCGGGCTGGAGCTGAAGCTGTTGCTGCGCAACGGTGAACAGCTACTGCTGACCATGTTCATCCCGATCACGCTGCTGGTCGGACTGACGCTGCTGCCGTTCGGCTCGTTCGGCCACAACCGTGCCGCGACGTTCGTGCCGGCCATCATGGCCCTGGCCCTGATCTCGACGGCGTTCACCGGGCAGGCCATCGCGATCGCCTTCGACCGCAGATATGGGGCCTTGAAACGGCTGGGGGCCACGCCACTTCCGGTCTGGGGCATCATCGCCGGCAAGTCCCTGGCCGTGATTACCGTCGTGTTTCTGCAGGCAATCATCTTGGGCGCCATCGGTTTTGCCCTGGGTTGGCGGCCCGCACCGCTGGCTCTGGTGCTGGGCGCGGCGGTCATCGCATTGGGCACCGCCGCCTTCACGGCACTCGGACTGCTGCTCGGCGGCACGCTGCGGGCCGAGATCGTCCTCGCGGTCGCCAACTTGATGTGGTTCGTCTTCGCCGGACTGGGCGCGTTAACCCTCGAGACGAACATGATCCCGACCGCGGTCAAATGGGCGGCCCGGCTCACTCCGTCCGGTGCGCTGACCGAGGCGCTGTCGCAGGCGATGACGCTGTCGGTCGACTGGTTCGGCGTCGTCGTCCTGGCGGCGTGGGGCGCGGTGGCCGCACTGGGCGCGCTGCGCTGGTTCCGCTTCACCTGAGGATCCCGCGACACTGTCACCACGCAGCCGATACGCCGAGGCAGCCCGGAGAAATGACCGCCTCGGCACTGGTGGCCCTACTACATCTCGTAGTTCTCATTGGCCTACGATCGGGCGGTGGTGAGACGAGTGCTGATGCGGTTGGTGGACCTGCTCCCCGACCCCAGTCTGCGAGTCCAGCGGATCATCGCCGCCGCCGTGATCCTGTCTCAGGGCGGGATCGCGGTCACCGGTTCGATCGTGCGGGTCACCGCGTCGGGACTGGGTTGCCCCACCTGGCCGCAGTGTTTTCCGGGCAGTTTCGTCCCGGTCGCGGTTGCCGAGGTGCCGTGGGTGCATCAATCCGTCGAGTTCGGCAACCGGCTCTTCAGCCTCGCGGTCGTGGTCACCGCCGCGCTGGCGGTGCTGGCGGTGTACCGGGCCCGACGGCGCACCGAGGTGCTGGCCTACGCGTGGCTGATGCCGGTGTCCACGGTGGTGCAGGCCGTGATCGGCGGCATCACCGTGCGCACCGGGCTGCTGTGGTGGACGGTGGCCATCCATCTGCTCGTGTCGATGACGATGGTGTGGCTGTCGGTGCTGCTCTACGTCAAGATCGGCGAGCCGGATGACGGTGTCGTGCGCGAGCGGGTGGCCGCGCCGCTGCGCCTGCTCACGGCGCTGACCGGGGTGAACCTGGCGGTGGTGTTGGTCACCGGCACGCTGGTGACCGCGGCCGGCCCGCACGCGGGAGACCGCAGCCCCAGCCGGACGGTGCCGCGGCTGAAAGTCGAGATCACCACGCTGGTACACATGCATTCGTCGCTGCTGGTCGCCTATCTCGCGCTGTTGGTCGGGCTGGGCTTCGGGCTGCTGGCGGTCGGCGCGGCCCGGCCGATCCTGCTGCGGCTGGGCGTGTTGCTCGGACTCGTGTGCCTGCAGGCGGCCGTCGGCACCACGCAGTACTTCACCGGTGTCCCCGCCGCCCTGGTCGCCATCCACGTCGCGGGTGCCGCGGCGTGCACCGCCGCGACCGCCGCGCTATGGGCCTCGATGCGAGAACGGGCCGAGCCCGAGCCGCTCGCAGGCTGATTCCACGGCCAGGGCGAATGCGCGCTGGGCCTGTTCGCGTGCGGCGGCGCCCAGCTGCCGCCAACCCAGCGACGGCGCCACCACATCGAGTCCGGCCACCCGCGCGTCGCAAACGTCGACGCGCGCGTAGAGCAGTTCGCCGACGCGAATACCGGCACGTCCGGCCGCCGCGGCGATCGCCGCATGACCGAGGTCCCATGACTCGAACTCCGGCTCGACCGGCCAAGCGTGGGACTGCTGCCCTCCGAAGAAGATCAGCACCGACCGTGCCGTCGCGCCCGGCAGCGTTGGCACACCGGCTTTCTCGATGTCGTCCAGGTATCGCGCACCGAGATTCCACGCGACCACCGCGGGTGGATTCAGCAGGTTCTTGACGCGGCGGGTCCAGGCGAGGAACTCCTCGCGCCGGTCGGCGTCCACGGTTTCGCGCAGGATCACCAGGTCGGCGCCGACGGCCTCGGAGTCGTCCCAGCGCAGCCAGCGAGCATGCAGGCCTCGCGTTCGGAGCGCGGATACCAGGCCGGTGTCGCCGGGGTGCCGCCGGCATCCGGCCAGCACAATGCCGGGGTGGAAGACGTCCGGGCGGGCAAGCTTCATGCCCGGGCATGATATCCACATGCACGCAATCGAAGTCAGTGAAACTGGCGGCCCCGAGGTCCTTCGTTACGTCGACACATCACAACCCTCGCCGGGCCCCGGCGAGCTGCTGATCCAGGCCGAGGCCATCGGCGTCAACTTCATTGACACCTATTTCCGATCCGGGCAATACCCGCGCGAGGTGCCGTTCGTCCTGGGCTCTGAGGTGTGCGGAACCGTCGCGGCCCTCGGCGAGGGAACCGAGAGCTTCCGGGTCGGCGACCGGGTGGTGTCGGCGGCCGCATCCGGCGCATACGCTGAATTCTCCACTGCGCCAGCACATTTGACTGCCGAGGTGCCCGACGGCGTCAGCTCCGAGATCGCGGCGTCGGTGCTGCTGAAGGGATTGACAGCGCACTACCTGCTGAAATCGGTGTATCCGGTGCAGGCCGGTGACGCGGTGCTGGTGCACGCCGGAGCCGGCGGCGTCGGGCAGATCCTGACCCAATGGGCACACCTACTCGGCGCCCGGGTCATCACCACCGTCTCCACGCCGCAGAAGGCCGAGATGTCCAAGCAGGCCGGCGCCGACGAGGTGCTGTCCTACCCCGACGACGCCGCTGCGTTCGGCCAGCGGATTCGTGAACTGACCGGAGGTCTCGGCGTCGCCGCGGTGTACGACGGCGTCGGTGCAACCACGTTCGACGCCAGCCTGGCCAGCCTGGCCGTGCGCGGAACCCTGGCGTTGTTCGGCGCTTCCAGCGGGCCGGTGCCGCCGGTGGATCCGCAGCGGCTCAACGCCGCGGGGTCGGTGTTCCTGACCCGCCCGGCGCTGGTGCACTTCATGCGCACCGGACAGGAGTTCAACTGGCGCGCCGAGGAATTGTTCGAGGCGGTGGCCGGCGGATCCATCAACATCGAAGTCGGCGGCCGTTATCCACTGGCCGAAGCGACCCGCGCCCACCAGGACCTGCAGGGCCGTAAGACCGCTGGCTCGATTGTGCTACTGCCGTAAGCGAATTCAGGCTTTAGGGCAGAAGATTCCGAGGATCTGCTGGCAGTTGTCTTTGTTGATCAGGCCCGGCGGCGCCGGTGGAGGTGGCGGCGGCGGATTCTCGCCGTCCCAAATGTTCTGCGCCACATTGCCTTGCCCGAAGTAGACGTAGTAATAGGTGTGGCAAATGTTGTTGTCCCAAACAACCGGGTTGGTGACGTGATTGCCGGTGGGTGGCAATGGTTGCCCCGGGCACCAGTGGCATGGCCCGGACGGGTGGTCGTTCGGACACCCGGGCCAGGCATCCAACGGCACCGGCCCGGGTTGAGCGCCGGCGATGGCTGCGGTCAGGCCGAAATCGGTGAGCACCAGACCGCCCGACAGCAGTGCCGCGGCGATCACCTTCTTGACGATGCGCATGCGCTCCATGGCCCCATGTCCTTTTCCGCAGGCTTTGCTGCTGAGAGTCAGTATCGAACTGCGGCCTTTGTGCTGCATCGGTTTTGGCTATGCAAATCGGTCGCGCACCCAGTAGATACGCGAAGATCGGCTACCGATCCCAAAAAAGGCGGTGCCGACGTGACGAACGGGATGTACGCCGGCCGGCTCAGAGCAGTGTCGGCAAGGCGATCACCGAGTCGACCGCCAGCGCGCAGAACACCACCGCGAGGTAATTGTTCGACTGCAGGAACAGCCGCAGCGGCTTGACCGGCTCGCCGGCGCGGACCCCGGCGTACAGCTGGTGGGCCATCGCCAGGAACCACACCCCGGCCACCACGGCGACCGCCGTGTACAGCCAGCCGGTGGCCAGCGCCAGCACCATCGTCGCCAGCACGGTCAGCCAGGTGTAGATCAGGATCTGCTTGGTGACCTGACGCTCGGTGGCCACGGCGGGCAGCATCGGAACGCCGGCCGCTTTGTAGTCGTCCTTGTACCGCATCGCTAGCGCCCAGGTGTGCGGGGGCGTCCAGAAGAAGATGATCGCGAACATCGCCAGGGCCGGCCAGCCGATGGTGCCGGTGACGGCCGACCAGCCGATCATCACCGGCATACAGCCGGCCGCGCCGCCCCACACGACGTTTTGCGACGTGCGGCGCTTGAGCAGCAGCGTGTAGACGAACACGTAGAACGCGATGGTGGCGAGCGCCAGTAACCCCGAGAGCAGGTTCGTCGTCCACCAGAGCCAGCAGAACGAGCTCACCGTCAGCACCAGCCCCAGGGCCAGGGCGTTTCGCGTCGGCACCGCGGCGCGGGCCAGCGGCCGCCGCGCGGTCCGCTTCATCATCTTGTCGATGTCGGCGTCGGCCACGCAGTTGAGCGTGTTGGCTCCGCCGGCCGCCAGCATCCCGCCGATCAGCGTGTTGAGGATCAGCACCGGGTCCACGTGGCCACGGTGAGCCAGCAGCATCGCGGGTATCGCGGTGACCAGTAGCAGCTCGATGACGCGCGGCTTCGTCAGCGCCAGATAAGCCAGCACCGTGCCGCGTATTCGGCTCGGCGCTCGGGTTGGCCCTAGGCGCCCGCGAACGCTCACGCAATAACTCCTTGGGGTCGCAGCGGGGCGCAGGATCTACTACGCACGATGGTAGACCGCGCTGTCACCGCGGCCAGCCTCGAGGGTCTATTCACACAGAATTTCCCGCCGACGGCACTGATCGCAAGTTCGGCGACGCCTGCGCGTCATGTCCACGACGGCACCGGGGATTACCCACAAACCCGCACTGCAAACGCTGCCACTCCCGCACTAGGGTGAAGACTGATCCGCGCTCTGTTTACGGCCACCCCAAGGACTGACGCCTGTGACCACTCTTGAAGAGATCTCCACGCTGACCCGACCGCAGCACCCAGACGACTGGGCCGAGATCGACTCGGCCGCCGTCGACACCGTGCGAGTGCTGGCCGCCGACGCGGTCCAGAAGGTCGGCAATGGCCACCCCGGGACCGC
Organism: Mycobacterium sp. 050272; assembly: GCF_039023525.1. NCBI lineage: Bacteria > Bacillati > Actinomycetota > Actinomycetes > Mycobacteriales > Mycobacteriaceae > Mycobacterium > Mycobacterium sp. 050272. The sequence goes on from NZ_JBCHKV010000008.1 coordinate 61,635, forward strand.
GATGAGCCTGGCCCCGCTGGCCTACACGCTGTTCCAGCGCGCCATGACCCACGATCCCAGCGATCCGCATTGGTTGGGGCGGGACAGATTCATCCTGTCGGCAGGGCACAGCAGCCTGACGTTGTACCTGCAGCTCTACCTCGGCGGGTTCGGCCTCGAACTGTCCGACATCGAGTCGCTGCGCACCTGGGGCTCGAAGACCCCGGGCCACCCGGAGTTTCGGCACACCAAGGGCGTTGAGATCACCACCGGTCCGCTCGGGCAGGGTCTGGCGTCCTCGGTCGGCATGGCGATGGCGGCGCGCTACGAGCGCGGTCTGTTCGACCCGGACGCCGCGCCCGGCGAAAGCCCGTTCGACCACTACATCTACGTGATCGCCTCCGACGGCGACATCGAGGAGGGCGTCACCTCCGAGGCGTCCTCGCTGGCGGCGGTGCAGCAGCTCGGCAATCTGATCGTGTTCTACGACCGCAATCAGATCTCGATCGAGGACGACACCGACATCGCGTTGTGCGAGGACACCGCGGCGCGCTACCGCGCCTACGGCTGGCACGTGCAGGAAGTCGAGGGTGGGGAGAACGTCGTCGGTATCGAGGAGGCCATCGCCAACGCCAAGGCCGTCATCGACAAGCCGTCGTTCATCTCGCTGCGCACCATCATCGGCTACCCGGCACCGAACCTGATGAACACCGGCAAGGCGCACGGCGCGGCGCTGGGCGACGAAGAGATCGCGGAGGTCAAGAAGATTCTCGGGTTCGACCCCGACAAGACCTTCGAGGTGCGCGACGACGTCATCGCCCACACCCGCAAGCTGGTGGACCGCGGCAAAGAGGCGCACGAGAAGTGGCAAGCGGAGTTCGACGCCTGGGCGCAGCGGGAACCCGAGCGCAAGGCGCTGCTGGACCGGTTGACGGCGGAGGAACTGCCCGACGGCTGGGACGCCGACATCCCGTACTGGGAGCCCGGATCCAAGGCGCTGGCCACCCGCGCGGCGTCGGGCAAGGTGCTCTCCGCGCTGGGACCGAAGCTCCCCGAGCTGTGGGGCGGTTCGGCCGACCTGGCGGGCAGCAACAACACCACCATGGATGGCGTGAAATCCTTTGGCCCACCGTCGATCACGACGAAGGACTACACGGCCGACTGGTACGGCCGCACCCTGCACTTCGGTATTCGCGAACACGCGATGGGGTCGATCCTGTCCGGCATCGTGCTGCACGGCCCGACCCGTGCCTACGGCGGTACCTTCCTGCAGTTCTCGGACTACATGCGCCCCGCGGTGCGGCTGGCGTCGCTGATGGACATCGACACCATCTACGTGTGGACGCACGACTCCATCGGTCTGGGCGAGGACGGTCCGACCCACCAACCCATCGAGCACCTGGCAGCGCTGCGGGCCATCCCGAAGCTGTCGGTGGTGCGTCCGGCCGATGCCAACGAAACGGCCTACGCGTGGCGCACGATCCTGGCACGCGGCAACGGAAGCGGACCGGTCGGCCTGATCCTGACCCGTCAGGGTGTGCCGGTCCTCGAGGGCACCAACATCGAGGGCGTCGCCCGCGGTGGCTATGTGCTGAGCAACGAGGGCGACGAAGAACCCGACGTCGTTCTGATCGCCACCGGCTCCGAGGTCCAGCTTGCGGTCGACGCCGCAAAGCTGTTGGCGGACAAGGACATCCTCGCTCGGGTGGTGTCGATGCCCTGTGTCGAATGGTTCGAGTCCCAGCCGGCCGAGTACCGCGACAGCGTGCTGCCGCCGTCGGTCTCGGCGCGGGTGGCCGTCGAGGCAGGCATCGCGCAGCCGTGGCACAAGCTCGTCGGCGACACCGGGAAGATCGTTTCGATCGAGCACTACGGCGAATCCGCCGACGCCAAGACATTGTTCCGTGAGTTCGGCTTCACCGCGGAGGCCGTCGCTGCCGCCGCGGAAGAAGTAGTCGACAACTGAGAAAGGCTGATTCAGATGACCCAGAACCCCAACCTCGCGGCGCTGGCCGCCGCGGGCGTGTCCGTATGGCTTGACGACCTGTCGCGTCAGCGGCTGCAGTCGGGCAACCTGCAGGAGCTGATCGACACCAAGAGTGTCGTCGGCGTGACCACCAACCCGTCCATCTTCCAGAAGGCGTTTGCCGACGGCGACACCTACGACTCCCAGATCGCCGAGCTGGCCGAGCGGGGCGCGGACGTGGACGCCACCATCCGCACCATCACCACTGACGACGTGCGCACCGCGTGCGATGTGCTGCGGCCACAGTGGGAGGCGTCCGACGGCGTGGACGGGCGAGTGTCCATCGAGGTGGACCCGCGACTGGCCGCCGAAACCGACAAGACCACCGCGCAGGCCATCGAGCTGTGGAAGATCGTCGACCGGCCGAACCTGCTGATCAAGATCCCGGCCACCAAGGCGGGCATCCCGGCCATCACTGCCGTTCTCGCCGAAGGGATTTCGGTCAACGTCACGCTGATCTTCTCCGTCGAGCGGCACCGCCAGGTGATGGACGCCTACCTGGCCGGCCTGGAGAAGGCCCGCGAGGCCGGACACGACCTGTCCAAGATCCACTCGGTGGCTTCGTTCTTCGTCTCCCGGGTGGACACCGAGATCGACAAGCGCCTGGAAGCGATCGGCACACCGGACGCACTGGGTTTGCGCGGCCAGGCCGCTGTCGCCAACGCCCGGCTGGCCTACGCGGCCTACCAGGAGGTGTTCGACGACGGCGAACGCTTCGCGGCGTTGAAGGCCGACGGTGCCCGCGTGCAGCGGCCGCTGTGGGCGTCGACCGGTGTCAAGAATCCCGACTACTCCGACACGCTTTACGTCACCGAGCTGGTCGCGCCCTTCACGGTGAACACCATGCCGGAGAAGACGATTGACGCCGTCGCCGACCACGGCGTGGTCAGCGGCAACACCATCACGGGCACCGCCGACGCGGCTCAGGGCGTGTTCGACAAGCTCTCCGAGGTCGGCATCGACGTGACCGACGTGTTTGTGGTCTTGGAGAACGAAGGCGTGGAGAAGTTCGTCGAATCGTGGACCGAGTTGCTCGACGAGACACAGAAGCAGCTGAGCACCACTACCAAATGACGCCGAGCGCGGACAACGCGCAATGGCAAAACCCATTGCGGGACAAAGACGATAAGCGGCTGCCCAGGATCGCCGAGCCATGCGCCATGGTGCTGTTCGGCGTCACCGGCGACCTGGCCCACAAAAAGGTGGTGCCCGCGGTCTACGACCTGGCCAACCGCGGGCTGCTGCCACCGAGCTTCTCGCTGGTCGGCTTCGGCCGCCGGGACTGGGATCATGACGCCTTCGCCCAGGTCATCCACGACGACGTCAAGCAGTACTGCCGCACCCCCTTTCGGCAGGCCATTTGGGAACGGTTGGCCGAGGGACTGCGGTTCGTGTCGGGCGCCTTCGACGACGACGAGGCGTTCGCGCGGCTCGCGGAGACACTCGACAAGCTCGACGTCGAGCGCGGGATCGGCGGCAATCACGCGTTCTACCTGGCGATTCCGCCGAAGTCCTTCCCGGTGGTGTGCGAACAGCTGCACTCCTCCGGGCTGGCCCGCCCACAAGAGGACCGCTGGAGCCGGGTCGTCATCGAGAAGCCGTTCGGCCACGACCTGAAGAGTGCCTGCGATCTCAACCACGTGGTGAACTCGGTGTTTCCCGAGGAGTCGGTGTTCCGCATCGACCACTATCTCGGCAAGGAGACGGTCCAGAACATCTTGGCGCTGCGCTTCGCCAATCAACTCTGGGACCCGATCTGGAACGCGCACTACGTCGACCACGTGCAGATCACGATGGCCGAGGACATCGGGCTGGGCGGACGCGCCGGTTACTACGACGGTATCGGCGCGGCCCGCGACGTCATCCAGAACCACCTGATGCAGCTGTTGGCGCTCACCGCGATGGAAGAGCCGGTGAGCTTCAATGCGCAGGCGTTGCAGGCCGAGAAGATCAAGGTCCTCTCCGCCACCCAACTCGCGCAGCCGATCGACGAGACCACCAGCCGCGGCCAATATGCGGCCGGCTGGCAGGGCGGCCAGCAGGTGGTGGGACTGCTCGACGAGGACGGCTTCTCCAAGGACTCCACCACCGAAACCTTCGCGGCCATCACGCTCGAGGTGGACACCCGCCGCTGGGCCGGGGTGCCGTTCTACCTGCGCACGGGAAAACGATTGGGCCGCAGGGTGACCGAGATCGCCCTGGTCTTCAAACGCGCCCCGCATCTGCCGTTCGACGCCACCATGACCGACGAGCTCGGCGCCAACGCGCTGGTCATCCGGGTGCAGCCCGACGAGGGCATCACGCTGCGGTTCGGTTCCAAGGTCCCGGGCTCGATGGAAGTCCGCGACGTCAACATGGACTTCTCCTACGGCTCGGCGTTCGCCGAAGACTCCCCCGAGGCCTATGAGCGGCTGATTTTGGACGTGCTGCTGGGTGAGCCGTCGCTGTTCCCGGTGAACGAGGAGGTCGAATTGGCTTGGCAGATACTCGATCCCGTCCTCGACTATTGGGCGTCGAACGGAAAACCCGACCCATACGAGTCGGGCACCTGGGGGCCGGTCTCGGCGGATGAGATGTTGCGCCGCACCGGCCGCGAATGGCGGCGGCCGTGATCGTCGATCTGCTGGACACCACCACCACCGCGGTCAACAAGAAGCTCGACGCGCTGCGCGAAGAGGCCGGCGTGGTCATGATGGGCCGGGTCGGGACGCTGATCATCAAGTCGGACAACGACACTCTGCTCGAAGAGGCCATCGTGGCCGCCAACGCCGCCAGCCACGAACACCCCAGCCGGGTCCTGGTCGTGGCGGCCGGCGACACCGACGGCCATGATGCGCGCCTGGATGCTCAGGTTCGAGTCGGCGGCGACGCCGGCGCCGGCGAGGTGGTGGTGCTGCGGCTGTCCGGCCCGTTGTCCGGTCACGCGGCCAGCGTCGTAATCCCTTTCCTGCTTCCCGATATCCCGGTCGTGGTGTGGTGGCCCGATATCGCCCCCGCGGTTCCCGCCCAAGACCCGTTGGGCAAGTTGGCGATTCGCCGCATCACCGATGCGACCAACACCGACGACCCGCTGTCGGCGATCAAGAGCCGGTTACCCGGATACACCGCCGGCGACACCGATCTGGCCTGGGCGCGGATCACCTACTGGCGGGCGTTGCTCACCTCCGCGGTCGACCAGAAACCGCACGAGAAGATCGAATCCGCGCTGGTTTCCGGTCTGCGCACCGAACCCTCGCTCGACGTCCTGGCGGGCTGGCTGGCCAGCCGGATCGACGGGCCGGTACGCCGCGAGGTCGGCGAGCTCAAAGTCGAGCTGGTGCGCAAGAGCGAAACCATCACCTTGAGCAGGCCGCAGGAGGGAACGACGGCGACCCTGAGCCGGACCGGCCGACCGGATGCGCTCGTTCCGTTGGCGCGCAGGGAAACCCGTGAATGTCTCGCCGAAGATATGCGTCGCTTGGACCCCGACGAGGTCTACTTCAGCGCGCTCGAAGGAATCGATAAGGTGCAATACGCGTGAGCACAACCGTTGAAGTTTTCCCGGACGGCGACCAATTGGTCGAGGCGGCGGGCCGCCGGCTCGTCGAGACCATCCATGCCGCCGTCGCGGCGCGCGGACGCGCCCTGATCGTGCTGACCGGCGGCGGTAACGGCATCGGGCTGCTGAAATATCTGCGCGCTCAGGCCGACCAGATCGACTGGTCGAAGGTGCACCTCTTCTGGGGCGACGAACGCTATGTCCCTTTAGCCGACGGCGAGCGCAACGAGAAGCAGGCCCGCGAGGCCCTGCTTGATCACATCGACATCCCGGCGAGCAACGTGCACCCGATGGCCGCCAGCGACGGGGAATTCGGCAGCGATCTCGCCGCCGCGGCGCTCGCCTATGAACAACTACTGGCCGCCAACGCCGAGCCCGGCGAGCAGGTACCGAATTTCGACGTCCATCTGCTGGGCATGGGACCCGAGGGCCACATCAACTCGCTGTTCCCCGACACCGCAGCGGTGCGTGAGACCAGCCGCATGGTGGTGTCGGTCGACGACTCCCCCAAGCCCCCGCCGCAACGAATCACCTTAACGATCCCGGCGATCCGGCGTTCCCGTGAGGTGTGGCTGATGGTCTCGGGAGCAGCCAAGGGCGATGCGGCCGCCGCCGCCATCGGTGGCGCCAAGCCGGTGGATATTCCGGCCGCGGGTGCCATCGGGCTCGAGACGACGCTCTGGCTGCTCGACGAGGACGCCGCCGCCAAGCTGCCCGCCCGGTCCTAGGACCCCGCCCGCTTCGCCTTCGCGTCGGCATAGCCGGCCGCGTACTCCTCCAGCCGCCGCGTCACCTCACAGCCGCAGCCTCGGGTCAGGCCGGCACGCCGGTCACCGTCACAATGTTGTTTTTGCACAACCAATTCGATGTTCAGAGGTTTTCCCCGGTTCCGTCCCGGTCATAATTAGCGACATGGCAGACAGATCGGTGCGCAACGGGCCTGAGCGAAACCGGATCAAGACGCTCACTCAGGCTGCTCTGAACGCCGACAAGACGGTCGAGCAGGTCGAGGACGTCCTCGACAGTCTCGGCAGAACCATGAATGAGCTGAGCAGTTCCCTGACCCGGTTGAACGGCACGGTCGAGCGCCTGGACGGCGGCTTGGACCACCTCGAAGGAACGATGGAAAGCCTGGACGAGCTCGCCAAACGCCTGATCTCGCTGGTGGAGCCAGTGGAGGCGATCGTCCGACGCATCGACTACATCGTGAGCGTCGGCGAGACGGTGATGTCGCCGCTGGCGGTGACCGAGCATGCGCTACGCGGTGTGGTGGACCGGCTGCGCAACCGGCCGACGCGGTAGGCCGTGACCGGCGCCGAGCCGGCGCCCGCACCGCCCTACGCCGCTGGCACCGGTCTGCCGTGGGACGTTCCGGCCACCGATACTTCGCGGCGCGCTAGCCGACCGCTACATCTTGGTCCGCCGGGCCATCGCGAAGCTGTAGAAACCGTAGGTGATGATGCCAAGGCCGGCGGCGACCAGCAGAATCCGTCCGTACGGTTGAGCACCCAGCGTCTTGAGGGCCGCGTCCAGCCCAGCGGCCTTCTCCGGCTGCGATAACAATGCGGCGACGATGACCAGCACGCCCGCGCCGGCGATCACCACCCCTTTGGCGACGTAGCCGACGATGCCCAGACGCCGGACCACGTTGCCGGACTTGCCTTCCAGATCGTCGACGAAGTTGCGGCTGGCGCCCTTGTAGACGTGGTAGCCACCCACCGCGATGACGATCACGCCGCAGACCACCAGGGCAATCGTGCCGACCGTGCTCTGCATCAGCCGCGCGCTGATCGTCGAATTCTGCTGACCGGCAGACTTGCCGGCGCCGCGCGCGAAACCGAGCGCCGAATACGCCAGCGCGACATAGACGACCGCGAGCGAGAATGCTTTAGCCCGATCCAGTGCGCTCGACGACGCGCCGTCCCGCTGGTCGCTGGATCGGCCGAGGGCGGTCTCGACGAGCCGCCACAGACCTAGCACCAGCAGAGCGGCGGCCGCGAACCACAGCGCGACGGGCCCGCCCGGCTTGCTTGCCAGGGTGGCCAGCGCGCCCGTTTGATCGGCGGTACCGGCCTCGCCGAATGCGATTCGGATGGCGAGGTATCCGACGACCAGGTGCAGCAGTCCGCTCACCACGAACCCGCCACGTGCCAGCCGCTCGAAGAGCTCGTTCTGGGCGAAGCGGGCCGGGGTCATCGCCGACGTGTGATCGGATGGCATCGATGCGGACATGGGACCTCCTCCCCTGCCCTATGCCCGCTAGCCGCTGTTCCGTAACGCGCTGGCCAACCCGTTCATCGTCAGCAGGATTCCGCGCTGCACCAATTCGTCGTCGTCGCCCGAGCGGTACCGCCGAAGCAGCTCCACCTGCAGGTGGTTCAGCGGCTCTAGATACGGGAAGCGGTTGAACACCGAACGAGCCAGCGCCGCGTTGTCGGCCAGCAGGTCGTCCTGCCCGGTGATCAGCTTGTGCATCGCGATCGTCCGCTGATGTTCGTCGGCGATCTTGCCGAACACCCTGCGCCGCAACGACTCATCGGCCACCAATTCCGCGTATCGCGCCGCCAGCCCCAGGTCGCTCTTGGCCAGCACCTGCGCCATGTTGGACAACACGCTGCGGAAGAACGGCCACCGCTGATACAGATCGTGCAGGACTTCGACTCGCTCGCCTTCGGGTCCCGCGGCGATCCACTTTGCGAATGCCGATCCGGTGCCATACCAGCCGGGCAGCATCACCCGCGACTGGCTCCATGCCAGCACCCACGGAATGGCACGAAGGTCCGCGATCGACTCGGTCGGCTTGCGCGAGGTCGGACGGCTGCCGATGTTCAGCGACCCGATCTCACTGACCGGCGTGGACGCCTTGAAGTACTCGACGAAACCCGGTGTCTCGTGGACTAATTCGGAGTACGCCTCGCGGGCCAGCGTCGCGATCTCGTCGAGCACCGCGTAGGCCGGCTCGGCCTCGTCGCCCAGGCCCTCCACATCCAGCAGCGTCGACTCCAGCGTGGCCGCCACCAGGCTCTCCAGATTCCGTTGCGCCAACAGCGGTTCGGCGTACTTGGCCGCGATCACCTCGCCCTGTTCGGTCAGCCGTAGTGAACCGTTCACCGCCCCGGGCGGCTGGGCCAGGATGGCCTGATAACTGGGGCCACCGCCGCGGCCGACGGTGCCGCCGCGGCCATGAAAGAGCCGCAACCGAATTCCGGTCTTGCGGGCCACCTCTGCCAACGCCAGCTCGGCCCGATACACCGCCCAGTTCGCGGTCAGATAACCGCCGTCCTTGTTCGAGTCGGAGTAGCCGAGCATCACCTCTTGGCTGTCCCCGCGGGCGGCCACCAACGACCGGTAGATCGGCAGCTCCAGCATCGCCTGCAGTATCGCCGCACCGTTGTGCAGATCATCGATCGTCTCGAACAGCGGCGAAATGCCTACCGGGCAATAGGGTTGCGGCCCGGAAACATCGAGTAGTCCCGTTTCCTTCAGCAGCAGCGCGGCCTCCAGCACGTCCGAGACGGACTGACACATCGAGATGACGTAGTTGGGCACCGCCGCCGGACCGTACCGCTTGACGGCGAAGGCGGCGGCCTCGACCACGCTCAATTCCTGGTGGGCCAGCTCGGACAACTCCGCACGGTCGCTGAGCAGCGGGCGCCGGGTGGTCAGTTCATCCGCCAACAGCTCGACTCGCTCGTCTTCGGGCAGCGAACGGTAGTCCGGGTGCACCCCGGCCCAGGCCAGCAGCTCGGCGACCACTTCCTCGTGCACGTCCGAGTTTTGCCGCATGTCCAGACCGCACAGGTGAAACCCGAAGACGTGCACGCCTTCTCGCAATAGGCCCAGCCGATCTTCGGCCAGCAGGGCGCAGCCGTGAGTGCGCAGCGAATCGTCGATGGTGTCGAGGTCGACCCTCAGTTCGTCCGGCGTGGCGTACGGTTCCAGGCCCAGGTCGAGCAGTTGCTGCGGTTCGTCATCCAGGATCTGGGTGGCCGTCGCACTGAGCCGGCCACGAATCACCCGCACGGCCCGCCGATACGGCTCGTCGGCCCTGGCCTGCTCCGGGCAGCTCTGCTCCAGAGTCGTCAATTCCGTTGTGACACTGATCAATCGCGCCGACATCGAGAGCTCCTGCTCGAGTTCGGTGAGCTCAGCCAGGTAATGCGCCAGCGCGGTGAACGCGGCGCTGGCGGTGGCCCGGCGCACCACCGCGGCAGTGACGTTCGGGTTCCCGTCGCGGTCACCGCCGATCCACGAGCCGGGCTGCAGGATGGGCGCCGATAGCAGCTCAGCCCCGGGCCAGCGGGCGCGCAGCGCGTCGCGAACCCCGGAATTGACCTGCGGGATCACCTCGAACAGTGCGGCCTGGTAATACCGCAGGCCGACGTCGATTTCGTCGGTGATCTGCAGCCGGGACAGCCGGATCAGCGCGGTCTGCCAGAGTGTGAGCACCTGGCGGCGCAGCTCACGCTCGATGCTGCGGCCATCGCCGGTTTCCCGGTGCCCCTCGGCGTGCAGTCGCATCAGCTCGGTGATCCGGTGCTGGGCAACGAAGACGGTGCGCCGGCGAGTCTCGGTGGGGTGGGCGGTGATGACCGGAGAAACGAGCGCACCCTGGAGCGCCTCGGCCACGGTGGCCGAATCCAGTTCCGCGGAATCCAGTTTCGCGTAGGTGGCGGCCAGGCTGCTGTCTTGCGGCGGTTCGCCGGCGTCGACGTGGATATGACGCCGGCGCTCCCGGTGGATGTCTTCGGCGACGTTGGCCAGCAACGCGAAGTGGCTGAACGCCCGGATGATCGGGATCGCCAAGTGGATGTCGATGCCGTCGAACATGTGGGAGATCTCGGCCCGGTCGATCTCGGAGCGGCGCACCCGGAAGGATTCCACCCGGGCGCGTTCCACCAACTCGAATACCTCGTCGCCGTTCTGCTCGCGCACGGTGTCGCCGAGGATGGTGCCGAGCATCCTGATGTCGGCGCGCATCGGCTCGGTTGCCTCGCGGCCGACGCGGGTCCGCTGCACGGCACCGATCGGCTCCAGCGCGGCCTCGGGAACAACCTCGGCGACGGGCTCAGAAACCATGCGATCCAGTATCGGTGCCCACGGCGTTACCCGCTTGCCGAGTAACGTCGGGTCAGCGGTACTTGATCTGCAGTGCCATGCCGATGATGCACACCAGCCAGATTCCCACTACGAACACCGTCAGCCGGTCCAGGTTCTTCTCCACCACTGTGGATCCGGACAGGCTGGACTGCACACCACCGCCGAACAGCGTGGACAGGCCACCACCCTTGGCGCGGTGCAGTAGCACCAGCAGCACCACCAGGATGCTGGTGACCACCAGGGTGATCTGTAAGGCCAAAACCATGACGGACAGCTTACCGGGTTGCAGGAACCCGCCTCGCGAGGCCGACCGATGACCCGGACGGGAAGGTCTTGACGACGTCGCGGCCCGCCACACCTAGGTGTCGTCGTCGGCGCCCAGCCGGACGAGGGGCAAGAACACCGCGTCCACAATCTCCTCAATGGCTTCGTCCGTCAGGGGTGCCAACGTGACCAATATGTCGTGGCGAAGCAGGTCGGTGGGTAGCTGTGCAACTCGGCCATGGATCTGGCCGGGCCGGATTTCCCCGCGAGCGATGGCGCGCGCGATGAGTTTGTTCATGGTGGCGCCGCTCTCACGCTCCAGCAGGTTGCGCAGTTCGGCGAGGTTGGTACCGGTATCGCGGTAGAAACCGCCGAGCCGGGTCATCACGGTGATGGCCAGATGGCCGCGTTGGCTGTTGGCCTGCCGCAGCAGATTGATCACGTCGCCCCGCAGACTGCCGGTGTCCGGCACCGTAAGTGGATCCTTCTTGGTCGCGGCAATCAACGCGGCGTACACCAGTTCCGGCTTTCCCGGCCAGCGTCGGTACAGCACCGCGCGACTGGTGCGGGCCCGAGCGGCGACGCCATCGATGGTGAAGTCGTCATAGCCGCGTTCATCCAGTTCGTCCCAGGCCGCGTTCAGCAGCGCGTTTTCGAGCGCGGCACCGCGCCGACGCTGCGGAGCGGCGTGAGAGGTAAGAGGCATTGCGTTCCCTAAGGCTGATCGCTACCGTTTATTGGATACGCAATGGATCCTATCGCCGGGACAAGGCCTTCTGATGCGCATTCTCATCTCCGGTGCCGGTGTCGCGGGCCTGAGCACCGCGATCAACCTCGGTGTCGACGGCCATGACGTCGCCATCGTCGAGCGCACGGACCATTTGGGGGGCAGCGCGCCGCCGATCGACATTCGTGGGGACTCGATCGACGTAGCCGACAAGATGGGCCTGCTCGGGCAGATCCACCAGCGCAGCATCGACATGACCGAGCGGGTGCAATTCGTCGACCGCGACGGCACGGTGGTAGCGGAACTGCCGGCGAACGAGATCAACGACAGTCCCGATGACGTCGAGATCGCCCGCGACGACCTCATCGACCTCCTGCGCGATCGGCTGGGGCCCTCGACGCAATTGCGGCTCCGCGAATCCATCGCCGCACTCGACGGCGGTGAATCCGGCGTCGACGTACGGTTCTCCTCGGGAGCAACCGACCGCTACGACCTCGTCGTCGGGGCGGACGGAATGCACTCGGCCGTGCGGCGGCTCACGTTCGGGCCGCAGCGGCAGTTCCTGCACCACCTCGGCTTCTACACCGGGATGGCGACGCTGCCCGGCCATCCCCCGAGTGATCGGGTAAACCCGATGTACAACTTCCCGGGACACATCGTCGGGATCATGTCCTATAACGCAAAAGCGTCGGCGTTCTTCATGTTCCGCTCATCATGGATCGACTACGACTACCACGACCTCGCGGCAGGCAAGCGCATCCTGGCCGACGCGTTCGCCGGCCACGACGAGTGGCGAGTTCCTGAATTGGTCGACGCCGCCGTCGAAGACCCGCAGCTCTACTTCGACTCCGAGAGCCAGATCAAGATGCCGGATTGGCACAACGGTCGCGTCGTTCTCGTGGGAGATGCCGCGCACTGCGCCTCGACCCTCTCCGGACGCGGGACCAGCCTGGCCTTGACCGGCGCCTGGTTCCTCGCACGGGCGTTGCGCGAGCACCCCGGCGACCTCGGCCGGGCGTGGGACCAATACGAACGCGATCAGCGGCCGCACGTGATCCGCTGCCAGGCGACGGCTGCGCCCGGTGGCGACCTGCTGGCCCCCGCCACTCAGGACGAGATCGACGCGCGCAACCGGGCTTTGAGCGGCGAGGCGCACAGATAAGAGGCATTGCGTTTCCTAATGCCGATCGCTATCGTTCATTGGATACACCATGTTTCCTATATCCGAAGGGTTTACTCATGCGCATTCTGGTTTCCGGCGCGGGCATGGCTGGGCTGTCCGCGGGCATCAATCTGGGCAACGCCGGGCATGAGGTCACCATTGTCGAACGCGCACAACATCTTCGGGTCAACGGATCACCGATCGACATCCGTGGCGAGTCATTGGCCGTTGCCCAACAGATGGGCATCCTCGATGAGATCCGGGCCCGGCAGGTCGACATGACGCAACGCGGTTGCTTCGTCAACGGCAACGGCGACCGGGTGGCCGAGCTACCGCTCACGGAGATCAACGACACGGCTGACGACACCGAAATCCCACGAGAAGACTTGGCGCACGTACTGCGCACTGGTCTAGGGCCGTCCGTGGCGTTGAGGTTCGGCGAGTCCGTCACCGAACTGCGCGATGACGGCCGCGGCGTCGACGTACTGTTTGCCTCTGGCGAGCGGGCCCGCTATGACCTGGTAGTGGGTGCCGATGGTCTGCACTCTGCCACGCGCCGGCTCATTTTCGGGCCTGAGCGTCAGTATCTGCGTCATCTCGGCTTCTACGTCGCGCTGGCGAATTTGCCGCGCTACCACGTGACCGGTGACCCCAACCCGATCTACAACTTCCCGGGCCACATGGCCGGGATTGTCACCTATCGCGACGTGGCGCTGGCGGTGCTGGAGTTCCGCTCATCCTGGATCGACTACGACTACCACGACCTCGATGCGCAGAAGCGCATCCTCACCGACGAGTTCGGCGGACACGGCCGCTGGCAGGTGCCCGAACTGCTCGACGCGGCATGCCGTGACCCGGAACTGTACTTCGACTCCGTGAGCCAGATCGACATGCCGTCGTGGCACCGGGGACGGGTCGTGCTCGTCGGCGACGCGGCTCACTGCGCATCCCCGATGTCCGGGCGGGGAACCAGCCTCGCCATCACCGGAACATGGCTACTGGCAAAGGCATTGGCCGAGAACGCCGACGATCTGGATGCAGCGTTCGCTCAATATGAGCGTGATCAACGCCCGCACGTCAGGTACGCGCAGGGCACTGCCGGTCCGGGCGGGGACCTCCTGGTTCCGGCCACTCAGGAAGCCATCGACGCACGCAATCGCGCGCTAGCCCACGCCGGCTGAGTTCTACCGGTCCGGCTCGGCCACAACGACACTAGGGCAGCGGGCCACCGGCGGCGATGGCCGCCAAGGTCGCGAATTGCTCGCCCTCCAGCGACGCTCCCCCGACCAGCCCGCCGTCGACGTCGTCTTGCGCGACGATCTCGCCGATGTTCTTGGCGTTGACCGAGCCGCCGTAGAGCACCCGCACGGTGTCGGCGATCTTGGGTGTCGCCAGTTCGCCCAGCTGCCGGCGGATCGCCGCGCAGACCTCCTGGGCGTCTGCGGCGCTGGCCACCCGGCCGGTGCCGATCGCCCAGACCGGCTCGTAGGCGATCACGACCTGACCGATCTGCTCGGCCGACAGACCGGCCAGCGACTCACGCACCTGCTTCTCGCAGTGGCTCACATGCTCGCCGGCCTCCCGGATGTCGAGGTGCTCGCCGACGCACACGATCGGGGTCAGGCCGTTCTTGAGCGCGGCGGCGGCTTTGGCGGCCACCAGCGCGTCGTCCTCGTGGTGGTAGGTCCGCCGCTCCGAATGGCCGACGACCACGAAGGTGCAACCCAGCTTGGCCAGGAAAGTGCCGCTGATGTCGCCGGTGTAGGCGCCGGAGTCGTGCTGCGACAGGTCCTGGGCGCCATAGGTCAGCCGCAGCTTGTCGCCGTCGACCAGGGTCTGCACGCTGCGCAGGTTGGTGAACGGCGGCAGCACCGTGACATCGACCTTGTCAAAGTACTTGTCCGGCAACGCAAATGCGATCTTCTGCACCAGCGCGATGGCCTCGAAGTGATTGAGGTTCATCTTCCAGTTGCCGGCGATCAGGGGCTTACGGCTCACGAGTCTCCTCCGCTCGGCTGGGGGCGCCCCAACACCTCGATGCCGGGCAACTCCTTGCCCTCCAGGTATTCCAGCGACGCGCCACCACCGGTCGAGATGTGCGAGAAGGCGCCCTCGGGGATCCCGAGCGCACGCACGGCCGCGGCGGAATCTCCACCGCCCACCACGCTGAAGGCGCCCTTGCCGGTCGCCGCGACGATCGCCTCGGCCACCCCCCGAGTACCGGCCGCATAAGCCGGGAATTCGAAGACGCCCATCGGGCCGTTCCAGAACACGGTCTCAGCGTTGGACAGCAGCGCCCCAAAACGTTTCACCGACCCCGGGCCGATGTCCAGGCCCATCAGATCGTCCGGAATCGCATTGGCGGCAACAAACTGCGGAGGCGAATCGGCACTGAACTTCTCGGTGACCACGATGTCGCCGGGCAGTCGCAGCACGTCGACGTAGGTGTCCAGCAGGTTGCGGCAGGTCTCGACCATATCCTCTTCGAGCAGCGACTTTCCTACCGAATAGCCTTGTGCAGCAAGGAAAGTGAAGCACATTCCGCCCCCGATCACGATGCTGTCGGCCTTGGTCGCGAGCGACTCGATGACGCCGAGTTTGTCCGACACCTTCGACCCGCCGAGCACCACCGCGTAGGGCCGCCGCGTCGAGCTCGTCAGCTGTTCGAGCACCGCGATCTCATCGGCCACCAGCTTGCCGGCGTAGTGCGGCAGCAGCGTGGCGATGTCATACACCGAGGCCTGCTTGCGGTGCACCACACCGAAGCCATCGGAAACGAAAGCCCCTCCTGGCCAGACCAATTCGGCGAGTTTCTTGGCCAACGACAACCGCTCGCCGTCGTCCTTGCTGGTCTCGCGCGGGTCGAAGCGGATGTTCTCCAGTAACAGGATGTCGCCGTCAGTCAGGCCCTCGGCACGCGCCAGCGCATCGGTTCCGACGACGTCGCCCGCCAGCTGCACGTGCCGGCCCAGCTGCTCACCGAGCGCTGCCGCGACCGGCGCCAGCGACAGCTTCGGGTCGGGCCCGTCCTTCGGGCGTCCCAGGTGCGCGGTCACCACCACCTTGGCACCGCCGTCCAGCAGTGCCTTCAGCGTCGGGACCGACGCGGTGATCCGGCCCTGGTCGGTGATTTCGCCGGCATCGTTGAGCGGGACATTGAGGTCGGAGCGCACCAGCACGGCGCGACCCGAAACACCCTCGGACAGCAGGTCTTCGAGGTTTGGGACGCTCACGGTTTACAGCGACTTGCCGACCAGTGTGACCAGGTCAACGAGTCGGTTGGAGTATCCCCACTCGTTGTCGTACCACGACACGATCTTGGCCTGGTTGTCGATCACCTTGGTCAAGCCCGAGTCGAAGATCGAGCTGTGCGGGTCGGTGACGATGTCGCTGGACACGATCGGCGCGTCGTAGTACTTCAGGATGCCCTTGAGCGGGCCCTCGGCGGCGGCCTTCATCGCGGCGTTGATCTGCTCGGCGCTGGCGGCCTTGGCCAGCTCGGCGGTCAGGTCGGTGACCGAGCCGGTGGGGATCGGCACCCGCAGCGCGTACCCGTCGAGCTTGCCCTTCAATTCGGGCAACACCAGGCCGATGGCCTTGGCCGCACCGGTGGAGGTCGGCACGATGTTCAGCGCGGCCGCACGCGCACGGCGCAGGTCCTTGTGCGGGCCGTCCTGCAGGTTCTGGTCCTGGGTGTAGGCGTGGATCGTGGTCATCAGGCCCTTGACGATGCCGAACTCGTCGTGCAGGACCTTGGCGACCGGACCCAGACAGTTCGTGGTGCACGAGGCGTTGGAGATGATGTTCTGGCTGCCGTCGTACTTGTCGTCGTTGACCCCCAGCACGATGGTGATGTCCTCGTCGGTCGCCGGAGCCGAGATGATCACCTTCTTCGCACCGGCCTCCAGGTGGCCCCGGGCCTTGGCCGCGTTGGTGAAGATACCGGTGGACTCGACGACGACGTCGACACCCAAATCACCCCACGGCAGCGCGGCCGGACCCTCACGGACCTCCAGGGCTTTGATCTTGGCCGGGCCGACCACAATGGTGTCCTCACCTTCAAGGGTCACATCGTGGGGCAACCGGCCCAGGATCGAGTCGAATTTCAGCAGATGCGCAAGCGTGGCGTTATCGGTGAGGTCGTTGACCGCCACCACCTCGATATCGGCGCCGCCCTGCTCCCGCTGGGCAAGCAACGCCCGATAGAAATTACGTCCGATGCGACCGAAGCCGTTGATACCTACTCGGACCGTCACTTGTCTCTCCCTCGGTAAGTCTGGTGTTGAACCACTGGGCGTCAGCCTAGATCAGTAGTAGCAACGGTTGCTGAACTGGTAACAGTCCCGAACCCACGAAGGCCAAAAGCCGAGTTGGAACGCGCCGCCTCAGGCCGGCGGCGCGGTTGAGACCGGTGATTGCGGTCTAGCGGACCACCAGCCGCGGCCCCCGCGGCAGGTCAACTGTGGGCTGGACCACAAATCGGCGCTGCAGGTTCTCGATCAGGCTGTCGAGCGCCTTGCGCTCCTGCTCCTCGATGCGAGCGGTGCGGCGAAAGACACATGCGCTTTCGGCATCGCCTCTGGCTTCGGCTACGGCAATCGCCTTGTGGTAACCCTCGATCCGCTGGTCGATCAGACGGCGGTTCTGGGTCAACAGACGCAGAAAGTAGTCGGCCTGGCGCTGATCCGCGGTGTCGGCCACAACCGTTGCGCGATCCGATGCAGCGACAGTCCGGCCGGCAGTCACCGGCGGCCCCGATTGCCGGACATGCCCCGGAACGCGACGGACCGCGGCACCGCGAGAATGGTGCCCGCGACGGTCACGGGCACCACTCGAGCTGTGCGCTGCGACCGAGCGTGCATCACGCTCGTCAGACAAACCAGCGAAGTCCATCTCTTCTTCTCTCAACCGGCTGTTCACTATTTAGCGCGGTAACCATAACCCCCCGAATCCGGCCAGCGCCATATCCTTCGGCGACCAACACTAGGTCGCTTTTGCTAGCAGGGCATAAACGCCAGGTCAGCCGCTGGGAGGCGGTGACTACTTCGACGGCTCAGAGCTGGTGGCTCCTAACAACATTCGTGAGCCATGTGCAATAACGCCGGCGCCATCCACCGGCAGACCTCCAGCGCGATCTGCACTCGCAACACCGCGTCGGGATCGTCGAAACTGTGCCCACATAGGTGCATGGCCCGCGTCACGGCCTCCCGAATGATGTTGGGGGGCAACTGCATTACCTCAGCAGTCGCAACGTGGCTTCGGTTTCTGGATAGAAATTCGCGCAACGTTTCGCGCAACCATCCGGTGCGCTCGTCGTCGTCCCCGAGCTCGCCGAGCACATCGGTGACAAAGCAGCGCAGCTCGTCCAAGTCGCCTGCCATCAACGCAATTGGCGCAACCTCTCGGTAGAAAACCACCCTGGCCTCCGATCGGCCGGCAAAAGCGACCGCCTTCACCCGCTCCGCCTGTTTCAGCGATGCCCGGAATCCGCTTTGCCCGTCTTGTACCCGGCCAAATGCCAGACCGGCTCGCACTCCCGTGGACTCGAAAGCCGTTCGCACCCGGGACTGGTCGATCTCCGGTTTGCCAGAATCGTCGAGCGCAAACCACAACCGCGCCTCGCGGTCATGCGTCGGCACCAGCAACGTGCCGTTCACCGCGCCCACTGCGGCGCCGACCGCGCGTCGCACCCGATCGAACGACGCCACCACCTCCGCGGGCGCCATGAGCTCGTCGACCCACAGCGCCGCGGCGATGTGCACACCGTCCAACGGATACGTCAACACGCTGTCGGCCACCTGCGCGGCGATCGGGATGTTGTCGCGCGCCTCATCGACCGGCTGTCGGCCGCCCCGGTCGCCGACGCATTCGTCGCGCTCCAGCTCATAGGAGACGGTCAACTGATCGGCCACGGCGTCGACGAAGCTCGCCGATCGAGACACCAGGTCGACGATCGTCGGCACCTGCCGCGCCGGCTCTACCAGTGCCACGAACCGTGTCGCCGCCTCCAGGAAACGCGAGTGCACGATGCGGTGGGCCCGCACCAGCACCGACAACGGAACGTCGCGCCGCGCGGCGGCCCGCACGTAGGCGACCGACGCCGCCGGGGCCTCCAACCAGTCCGTCGCACCCTTGGCCAAGAAGTCGATACCGGCGACCACACTGTCGGTGAGGCTGGCCCGCCACAGATCCAGCATGGCGGCGTCGTAGTCGAGGTCCCGATTCTCGGCCTTGATCTCGTCGAAGACCTCGGCGATGAAGTCCTCGCGGATACGGTCCATCTCCCGGGCGATCACCGACATCGGGTCCGCAATAACATCGACCATGCCGGCCACCTTCCGTCCCGTTATGCCGCATCCACCACTGTGCGCGACCGGGACTCCGAAGGTAAGACTGTTTGCCTGTTGGCCATCCAATCCAAAGCCCTAGCTACCATCTAGGGACTCAACGCGGGAACTCTCGAGCGACGCCAAAGGGGGCATCGGTGAGCGAAGTGGGCGCGAGCGACAGTGCAGACCCCGAGATCGGTAAATTCGACCCCGGCCTGACCAAGCGCCTGATGAGCGTGATGCGCCCGGTCTTGAAGAGGTATTTCCGCTCCGAGGTGCACGGCCTGGACTCTTTCCCGCCCGGTGGGGCGCTGGTGGTCGGCAACCACTCCGGCGGCATGTTCCCGATGGATGTCCCGATCTTCAGCGTCGACTTCTACGAGAAGTTCGGGTACGACCGGCCGGTCTACACGCTGAGTCACGACATCCTGTTCCTGGGCGTGACGGGCGGGCTGTTCCGGCGCACCGGCTACATCCGGGCCAACCGGCGCAACGCCGCCCAGGCGTTGCGGTCCGGCGGTGTGGTGGTCGTCTTTCCCGGCGGTGACTACGACGCCTACCGGCCGACCGCGTCGGAGAACGTCATCGACTTCAACGGCCGCAAGGGATACGTCCGCACCGCGATCGAAGCCGGCGTACCGATCGTTCCCGCGGTGTCCATCGGTGGCCAGGAGACCCAGCTCTACCTCACCCGCGGCACCTGGCTGGCCGAGCGGCTGGGGATCAAGCGGTTGCTGCGCAGCGCCATCCTGCCGGTCTCGTTCGGCTTCCCGTTCGGGCTCAGCGCCGTCGTTCCGCCGAACGTGCCGTTACCCACCAAGATCGTCACGCAGGTGCTGGAACCCATCGACATCGCCGCGCAGTTCGGCGAGGACCCCGACATCGACGCGGTCGACGAGCACGTGCGCTCAGTGATGCAGGAAGCCCTCAACGACCTCGCCGCCAAGCGCCGTTTCCCGATCCTGGGCTGAGCCATGCCATCTCCCCTGAACCAAGCTCGCGACGCCGTGGGCGTCTTGGCGACGTTGCGGCGCGCCCGAATGATCGCGCCGATGCGGCCCGACCGATACCTGAAGATGGCCGCCGCGATGCGTCGCGAGGGCATGGGCATGACGGTCGGTTTCGCCGGCGCCGCTCAGCGCTGCCCGGACCGCCCCGCCGTGATCGACGAACTCGGCACGCTGACCTGGCGGCAGCTCGACGAGCGGATCAACGCACTGGCGGCCGCACTGCAAGCCTTGCCGTCGGGCCAGCCGCAGGTGATCGGGATCATGTGCCGCAATCACCGCGGCTTCATCGAGGCGTTGGTGGCCGCCAACCGGATCGGCTCCGACGTCGTGCTGCTCAACACGTCGTTCGCCGGCCCCGCGATGGCCGAAGTGGTCAACCGTGAGGGCGTCGACATCGCCATCTATGACGAGGAGTTCACCGCGACGGTGGACCGCGCGCTGGCCGACAAGCCCGACGCCACCCGCATCGTGGCCTGGACCGAGGGCGAACACGAGCTGACCGTGGAAAAGCTGATCGCCGAACATCTCGGCCAGCATCCGCAGCGGACCGGCCGCAAGGGCAAAATGATCCTGCTGACCTCCGGTACCACCGGAAGTCCCAAGGGCGCCAAGCAATCTGGCGGCGGCGCTGGCATCGGCACACTCAAGGCGATCCTGGACCGCACGCCGTGGCGTGCGGAGGAAACGATCGTGATCGTGGCGCCGATGTTCCACGCGTGGGGTTTCTCGCAGCTGATCTTCGCCGCGTCGATGGCCTGCACGATCGTCACCCGGCGCAAGTTCGACCCGGAGGCCACCCTAGAACTCGTCGACCGCCATCAGGCGACCGGCCTGGCCGTTGTACCGGTGATGTTCGACCGCATCATGGAACTGCCCGAGGATGTCCGAAACCGCTACAGCGGCAAGTCATTACGTTTCGCAGCAGCGTCGGGTTCGCGCATGCGGCCCGACGTGGTCATCGCGTTCATGGATCAGTTCGGCGACGTGATCTACAACAACTACAACGCGACCGAGGCGGGCATGATCGCGACGGCCACACCGGCGGATCTGCGTGCCGCGCCCGACACCGCGGGCAGGCCGGCCGGCGGAACCGAGATCCGAATCCTGGACCCGGAATTCAACGAGATGCCCACCGGAGAGGTCGGCACCATCTACGTGCGCAACGACACCCAGTTCGACGGGTACACCTCGGGCAAGACAAAGGATTTCCACGCCGGCTTCATGTCGTCGGGCGACGTCGGCTATCTCGACGAGGCCGGCCGGCTGTTCGTCGTCGGCCGTGACGACGAGATGATCGTGTCCGGCGGCGAGAACATCTACCCGATCGAGGTGGAGAAAACCCTTGCCGCGCACCCGGAGGTAGCCGAGGCCGCGGTGATCGGCGTGGACGATGAGCAGTACGGACAGCGACTGGCGGCGTTCGTGGTACTGAGCCCCGGCTCGGCCGCCACACCCGAGACGCTCAAACAGCACGTTCGCGACAACCTCGCCAACTACAAAGTGCCACGCGAGATTTCGGTTCTCGACGAGCTGCCCCGTGGCAGCACCGGCAAAATTCTGCGGACCGAACTGCAATCACGTACGGGGGGCTGATGCGCGTCTTCAAAAGCAGGCCGCTGCTGCGCGCGGCCGTCGAGCTGCTTAACGCCGCCAACGGATTCCATCCGGTCAGCCGCAATCCCTACGCCTCGATCGCGGTGTTCTGGTTCGGCTGGCCGACCTCGGAGGTGCCTGGCCTCTACGCCGGCGCCTCCATGCTGGATGCCGCGCGGCGCGCCCGCCGGGGAGACTTCGCCGGACCGAAAGGCAAAGCGGCGCTGGCGTTGACGGCCGCGTCCTGGGCGATCCTGGCAGCGATCGGCTACCGGGGTGCCACCACGCCCGGCCCGGTGCTGGAGTCGTCCCTGACCGACCAGCTCGGTCCCGACTACACCGAAGAACTCAAAGCGTTGCCCGCCGAGCCCACGCGCCGGGGCCGGCGCAACCCGCCCCTGCGCACCACCGGGGCACGGCGTCGCTTCGTGGAGAAAGAGAATATCGTGCGCTACGGCCCGCACGGACGCTCCAACCTGGCCGACGTCTGGCGCCGCCGCGACCTACCACGCGACGGCAAGGCGCCGGTGCTGCTGCAGGTGCCCGGCGGCGCGTGGATGATCGGGTGGCGCCGCCCGCAGGCGTATCCCTTGATGAGTCACCTGGTTTCGCGCGGCTGGATCTGCGTGTCGATGAACTACCGCGTCGCTCCGCGGTACACGTGGCCCGACCATATCGTCGACGTCAAGCGCGCATTGGCGTGGGTCAAGGAGAACATCGCGGCCTATGGTGGCGACCCGAATTTCGTTGCCATCAGCGGCGGTTCGGCCGGCGGCCATCTGTCGGCGCTGGCGGCTCTGACTCCGAACGATCCCAAATTCCAGCCCGGCTTCGAAGATGCCGACACGTCGGTGGCGGCCGCGGTGCCATTCTATGGACGTTACGACTGGTATTCCACCGAGGAACCCGGGCGCGCCGAGTTCGTCGAGGTGCTGGAAAGGCTAGTGGTCAAGCGCAAACTCAGCACCCACTCGCACATCTATTTCGATGCGTCACCGATCCGGTACGTACGCGCCGACGCACCACCGTTTTTCGTGCTGCACGGCACCGACGACTCGCTCATCCCGGTGGCCGAATCACGCGAGTTCGTCGAGGAGTTACGGGCGGTGTCGAAGTCACCCGTGGCCTACGCCGAATTGCCCAACGCTCAGCACGCTTTCGACATCTTCGGTTCCCCGCGGGCGCACAAGTCGGCCGAAGCCGTGGCGCGGTTCTTGTCCTGGGTGTACGCGACGACCTACCTACCCCGCGACTAGCCCAGGTCGATCGCTTTCTCGAGTTCGGTCAGCGCCGGTTCGATCGCATCGGCCATGTCGTCGATATCGTTGGCAACCTCCGGCGTCGTCACGAAACCGAAGTCCAGGTAGTCCGTGTAGGAGAAGCAGGTGATGTTGAGCGCGATATCCATCACCGGCGGGCCAAGCGGCACCAGCGATTGCAGCTTCGCACCGGCCATGTACAGCGGCATCGGCGGACCGGGAACATTCGAGACGACCAGGTTGAGCGGAGCCAGGTTTCGCGACAGACCGGTGGCCGTGTACGCGCGCGCGGCCAGCTGCAACAGGCCGGGCGGGGTCGTCTCGGTCAGGCCCATGATCTGATGCGCCGACAGCGCCTCCGCCATTTCCTTGGCGCTCTGGGTGCTTTCGTGGATGGCCCGCAACCGCTCAGCGGGATCATCGATATCGGTGGCAAGCGATGCCGTCATCGAGCTGATCTTGTTGCCGACGTCGTCCTTATCCGCGTCGGTGCGGGTGGAGACCGGGATCTGGGCGATCAGCGGTTTGGCCGGCAGCTCACCACGTTTCTGTAGATATTCGCGGGCGGCGCCGGCCACCAGCGCCAGCACGACGTCGTTGAGCTTGACGCCGTAGGCGTCCTTGACCGCCTTGGCACGGGCCAGCTCGACGCGGGCGCCGGTGACCCGCCGGTGCGGCGAGACGGGTGCGTTGAACCGGGTCTTGGGCGCCTCGAAGAAGCGCGGCGGTCTGCTGGTCAGACCCAGCGCGGCGACCTGCTGGCGCACCGTCTGCTCCACCAGTCGCGCGATCCGGAACGGCGTTTTGACGCCGACGTTGATCAGCGCGCCCACCGCCCGCCGCTCGATTCCCGGAATCTTGGCTCCGACCAGCGACCCCACCGTCTCCCGTTGCGGCGGGCGGGGTTCCGGCGTGACGTCCAACAGGATTTCACCCAGCCCGGCGCCGGAGACCCCGTCGACGATCGCATGGTGCATCTTGGTCAGCGTCGCGACCCGGCCGCCCTCGACGCCCTCGATCACCCACAGCTCCCACAGCGGCCGCGCCCGGTCCAGCTTGTAGGACATCAGCCGACCGACCAGTTCCTCGAGCTCGCGGCGACCGCCGGGAGCGGGCACCGCGATGCGGCGCAGATGGAAGTCGACGTCGAGGTCCTCGTCTTCGACGAACCACGGCCGGTCCAGTCCGAGCGGCGCTCCGGTGACCCGCCAGCGCAACTGCGGCAGTTCGGTCAGCCGCTCGATCAGCAGTTCCCGAAGTCGCGCAAAGCTGTACTCCGGTGCGCCGCTGGGATCGCACAGCGCCAGGGCACCGACATGCATATGCCAGCCCGCAGTTTCCGCAGACCAAAACGCCGCATCAACGCTCGAAAGCCGCTTCATGCGATGACCGTAGTCCTCGCCGGCAAATCAAGTCGAGCAATCCGCAACAATCCCACCGTGCGCCCCCAGTCTCCCCGCCTGCCCTCGCCGCTGCGCGGCTGGGAGGCGCCCCCAGTCGGAGCTAGTTAAGCATCCTCCAACAGGTCAGGTGTCACGGCCGACTCGGTGTCGGGGATGCCTTCGACCTTCGCCTTGCGGTCGGCCATCGACAGCAATCGCCGAATGCGGCCAGCCACAGCGTCTTTGGTCATCGGGGGATCGGCGAGCCGGCCCAGCTCCTCCAGCGAGGCCTGCCGGTGCTCCACGCGCAGCTTGCCAGCCGTGGCCAGATGGTCGGGAACGGTGTCGCCGAGGATCTCCAGCGCCCGCTCCACCCGGGCCGCCGCTGCAACGGCGGCCCGTGCCGAGCGGCGCAGGTTGGCATCGTCGAAGTTGGCCAGCCGGTTGGCGGTCGCCCGGACCTCGCGGCGCATCCGGCGTTCCTCCCACACCAGCCGGGTGTCCTGGGCGCCCATTCGGGTCAGCAGCGCGCCGATCGCTTCGCCGTCGCGCACCACCACCCGATCGGCACCGCGCACCTCGCGGGCCTTGGCGCTGACGCCGAGCCGCCGTGCCGCTCCCACCAACGCCAGCGCCGCCTCCGGGCCCGGGCAGCTGACCTCCAGCGCGGACGAACGTCCGGGCTCGGTCAGCGATCCGTGCGCCAAAAAGGCGCCGCGCCACGCGGCTTCGGCGTCCCCGATGCTGCCGCCGACCACCTGGGCCGGCAGTCCCCGCACCGGACGCCCCCGCATGTCGAGCAGCCCGGTCTGGCGGGCCAGCGCCTCGCCGTCGTTGGCCACCCGCAGCACGTACCGGGTGCTCTTGCGAATCCCGCTGGCCGACAACACATGCACGACCGCGTTGTAGCCATAGAGGTCGAAAATGTCCTTGCGCAGCCGGCGGGCGATGTTGCCCAGGTCGACCTCGGCCTCGACGACCACCCGGCCACCCACGATGTGCAACCCACCGGCAAAGCGCAGCAAGGAGGTGACCTCGGCTCGACGCGCGCTGACCGACTTCACTACCAAGCGGCTCAACTCGTCCTTGACTTCGGTCGTCATCGCCACGCGTCGTCACCCCTTGGTCCGCTGCCAGCTGGTCCGTTCACGCCCGTCGCCGAACTTTCACCGTCAACCCGAATCTCCGCGGTGGCCTTCGCCGAAGGCGCTGCCGGACCCGCGCGGCCCGTTCGGACCCCGTCCAGGACCGCCGCAAGTTTGCCCGGATCATGTAAAGGTGTACCAGGTCGGGACACGTCGGCGAAGTGGACCTCGGCCTTCAACAGGGTCGCGGTGCGGCGCAGTTGCTCGCGTTCACGCTCGCTGGGCACCCGATCGGCGTCGATGATGATGTCGTTGACGGTGAACCCGGGGGCGTGCTGGGCCAGTACGTGCAGATGGCGCTCCACCGAGAACCCGGCCGTCTCCCCTGGTTCGGCCACCAGGTTCAGCACCAGGGCGCGGCGGGCCGAGGTGGCGCGCAGCGCCGCGACCAGCCCGGGAACCAGCACGTGCGGGATCACGCTGGTGAACCAGGATCCGGGTCCCAGCACCACCAAGTCGGCGGCCATGATCGCGTCGACAGCCTGCCGGGTCGCCGGCGGATCCGGCGGCAGCAGCCGCACCCGGCGCACCTTGCCCGGGGTGGTCGCGATCGCGACCTGACCGCGGATCACCCGGAACATCCGCGGGTCGGCCTCCAGGCCGGACACGTCGGCCTCGATCTGCAGCGCGATCGGGCACATCGGCAGCACGCGGCCCTTGACGCCGAGGATGCGCCCCAGCTCGTCGAGGGCCGCGACCGGATCGGCCAGCACCTCCGTCAGGCCGGCCAGCAGCAGGTTGCCGATCGGATGGCCGGCCAGGGCACCACTGCCGCCGAATCGGTGTTGCAGGATGGTCGCCCACAGTCGCCCGTACGGACTGTCAGATGCCAACGCCGCCAACGCCATTCGCAGATCACCCGGCGGTACCACGTCCAATTCGCTGCGCAGCCGGCCCGACGAGCCGCCGTCGTCGGCGACGGTCACCACGGCGGTGACGTACGGCGTCAGCCGGCGCGCCGCCGACAACGTCGCATACAAGCCGTGTCCACCGCCCAGCGCGACGATGCCCTCGCTCTGTGGTGGACTCATTCGCGGCCCAGATCCCGGTGCAGCACCCGCACCGACAGTTGCTCGTCGGCCCTCAACAACTGCATCAATGCCTCCGCGATCGCAACGCTGCGATGTTTGCCGCCGGTGCAGCCGATCGCGACCGTCATGTAGCGCTTGCCCTCCCGGCGGTAGCCGTCGACAACCAGAGATAGCAGTCGATGGTAAGCGTCGAGAAACTCCGCCGCCCCCGGTTGGCCCAACACATAGTCACGCACAGCGGGGTGCTGGCCGGTGTGTGGCCGCAATTCGTCGACCCAGTGCGGGTTCGGCAGAAACCGCACATCCATCACCATGTCGGCGTCCATCGGCAGGCCGTACTTGAACCCGAACGACTCGACGGTGACGCTGGTCGAGGTGCTCGCTTCACCGCCGAAGGCACGCTCGATGCTTTCCCGCAGACTCCGTACCGACAGGGTGGACGTGTCGATGATCAGATCCGCGGTGGCGCGAACCTGTGCCAGCATCCGGCGCTCGGCCGCGATGCCCTCGGCAAGCGTCTGCTGCCCCTGCAACGGGTGGCTGCGGCGGTTCTGTTCGTAGCGGCGCACCAGCATGTCGTCGGAGGCTTCCATGAACACCACCCGCGGATTGATGTTGCGGGTGGCCAATTCGTTGCGGACCTCGTCGAGGTCGCCGGTGAATCCGCGCGACCGCACGTCCATCACGACGGCGAGCTGAGTGATCCGCGAGCCGGCCGCCAGCCCGAAATCCACCATCCGGGTGATCAGCTGGGGCGGCAGGTTGTCGGCGACATACCAGCCAAGGTCCTCGAGCACCTTGGCCGCGGTACCCCGCCCGGCGCCCGACAATCCGGTGACCAGAACGACGTCGATCCCCGCGGTGTCACCCGGGTGGCCGTCGCCCCGCTCCGCGCGCACCGATCGCTGCTCGCTGTCGTGACTCGTCATGCCGAGGCTCCCGGTTGCTCGGCTGGTTCGGCTTGCTCGGCCGGTCGTAGCGCCTCGAGGACGGCCGTGGCCGTTGCCACGCCGATACCCGGCACGGCGGTGATCTGGTCGACGGTGGCCTCCTTGAGGCGGGCTATCGATCCGAAGTGAGTGACCAGCGCCTTACGGCGATGTTCTCCCAATCCTGGCACCGAATCCAGCGCTGAGGCGGTCATTCGCTTGGATCTCTTGCTGCGATGGTAAGTGATCGCGAACCGGTGCGCCTCGTCACGCACCCGCTGCAGCAAATAAAGTCCCTCGCTGTTGCGCGGCATGATCACCGGATCCGGCTCTGAGGGCACCCACACCTCTTCCAGCCGTTTGGCCAACCCGATCACGGCGACGTCGGTGATCCCGAGCTCTTCGAGCACGGCGCTGGCCGCGTTGACTTGCGGCGCCCCGCCGTCGACGACATACAGGTTGGGCGGATAGGCGAACCGGCGTGATTTGCCTTCCGGGGAAAGCATATTCGGATCGCTTTGATCACTCAGGTGGCGCAGGAAGCGCCGCCGGGTCACCTCGGCGATGGACGCGACGTCGTCGGAGCGCCCCTGCCCGGCCGCTTCCCGGATTCCGAAGTGCCGGTAGTCCGACTTGCGCGGCAGGCCGTCCTCGAAAACCACCAGCGAACCCACCACGTCGGTGCCCTGGACGTGGCTGATGTCGATACACTCGATGCGCAGCGGCGCGTCGGCCAGCCCCAGCGCGTCCTGAATGTTCTGCAGCGCCGCGGATCTGGCGTTGAAGTCGCCGGCTCGCTTCAGTTTGTGTTGCTGCAGCGCCTCTTTCGCGTTGCGTTGCACGGTCTCGGCCAGTGCCCGCTTGTCGCCGCGACGCGGTACCCGCAGCACGACCCGCGAGCCACGCAGTCCGGACAACCAGCTGGCCAACTCCTCTGCGTTGGACGGCAGGCACGGCACCAACACCTCACGCGGAACCGGATTGACCGATTCGTCGGCGGCACCATCCAGCTCCGCCTGGTCGCCGTAGAACTGCGTCAGGAACTGCTCGACCAACTGCTCTTCGCCGGAATCGCCTGGGTCAGCGGCCTTTTCAACGATCCAACCACGCTGACCACGGACCCTGCCGCCGCGGACGTGGAACACCTGCACCGCCGCCTCGAGCTCGTCGTCGGCGAACGCCACCACGTCGGCGTCGGTGCCGTCACCAAGCACCACGGCCTGCTTCTCCATCGCCCGTTTGAGGGCGCCGATGTCGTCGCGAAGCCGTGCCGCGCGTTCGAAGTCGAGTTGCTCGGATGCCGCGTGCATTTGCTGTTCCAGCTCACGGGCAAACCGGTCGGTCTTGCCGGACAGGAAGTCGCAGAAGTCGGTGACGATCCGGCGGTGTTGCTCCTCGCTGACCCTGCCGATACAGGGGGCCGAGCATTTGTCGATGTACCCGAGCAGACAGGGACGGTCGATCTGCTTGTGCCGCTTGAATACTCCGCCGGAACAGGTTCGCGCCGGGAACACCCGGGTCAGCAGATCCAGCGTCTCCCGAATCGCCCACGCGTGCGAGTACGGGCCGAAATAGCGAACGCCCTTGCGGCGCGGGCCGCGGTAGACCATCAGCCGGGGAAATTCCTCGTTGAGGGTCACGGCCAGCACGGGGTAGGACTTGTCGTCGCGGTAACGGACGTTGAAACGTGGGTCAAATTCCTTGATCCAGTTGTACTCCAGCTGCAACGCCTCGACTTCGGTGTTGACCACCGTCCACTCGACCTTGGCGGCGGTGGTCACCATCTGCCGGGTGCGCGGGTGCAGGTTGGCGACGTCGGCGAAGTATGACGTCAACCGACTGCGCAGGCTTTTGGCCTTGCCGACATAGATCACCCGCCCGTGCGTGTCCCGGAATCGGTAGACGCCCGGCTCGACCGGAATGGATCCGGGAGCGGGACGATAAGTGGCGGGATCTGGCACGTATCCAGGCTAGTAGCCGCTAAACGGGCCGCGGCGGATCGGGATCGCGTGGCGGAAATCGACGGCTTTTCGCCCGACGCGAACGCGCCTGCCGGTTTGGGAGCACCCGGTTCGGGCTAAGCAACCGGTTAGCTTGTGACGCTACAGTGGGTGGCAACAGCTGGAGGGAGCTTACAAATGAGCAAACGACCGTTGGCCGGGCTGGCCGTAGGGGTTGGGTGCCTGGCATTGTCGTTGAGCGCCGGGGCGGGGATCGCATCGGCCACCCCCGACATCGGCCCGATGGTGAACACGACCTGCACGTATGACCAGGCGATGCGGGCGGTGCACGCGGAAAACCCGATGGCCGCTCAGTACCTGGACCAGTCGCCGCCGAACCAGCAATTCCTGCAGCAGTTCATGGCATCGACGCCGGACCAGCGGGTGAACCTGCTGAAGGCGATCCAGAACAACCCGGGAGCCGACCAGGCGTTCCCGATCTTCCGGCAGATGATGATCAGCTGCAAGAACTACTGACCTCCGTATCAGGCAGGTCGGCTGTCTAGCTGCGCTCGTCGTTTCGCCGCCCACTCGGCCATCGGGAATCCGGGTTTGGAGTCGCAGGCCGACAGCAGCAGCGCGATGCGCGGCACCACGACCAGCCCGTAGTCGCAGGTCCAGTCCGGGCGCGTCATGGTCCATACCAGGATGCCGCTCGACGGCGTGCCGAAAGAACCTAGCCGCATCGGCCGAAAATCGCCGAGCGACGAATGGCCGATGGCTTCGCCGTGGCACTTCGACACCGCGCCGAAGCCCTTCCACACGACCTCGTGGGAGTTCAACTTCGTGTCGTACACGTCGGCGGATTCGGCGTAGAGCGCCGGCCCGCTGAACTTGTATTCCGATTCGGCGTGGTCGGTGGAGCGGGGCGGGCGCAGCGGCGAACCCTTGAACAGCAGCGCCGCGGAGCATTCGGGCGGCTGGACGCTAGTGAAGTAGGTGTCGCCCACCGGGACCGCGCTCGCCACACCCAACGGCGTGGTTTCGCCATCCTGCAGCAGCAAGTCGCGTGCCGGAATCCCCGCCGGCGACGGGGAGGCGGACGTCGGGCCACCGGGTGTGGATTGCTGGGGAGCCCGAACCGCGCGGCCGCTGACCGAGGTGGTGCACGCGCCCATCGTGATCGCGATCAGCAACGATGCGACGGCCCCCCGCAGTTGACGTGCCATCGGGCGATCCTACGGCAATGTCGTCGCTCGTGTTGTTCAGTGCGCGCGCAGGTCAGGCCGGTAGCGGGCCAGCAGCGACCGCACCGAATCCATCGCGGCCACGGCCCGGTCCTTATCGACGGACTGGATCGCCATCACCGGGATGTACTCGTCGTCGGGCAGGTCGATGTGAGCCCAGCGGCTGCCGGCCGGAAACGACACATCGATCAGCTCTGACCAAGCCACTAGCCTGTCTCCCAACAGGTTTCGCACCGAGAGTCCGGCGGGCCCGACGCGCAACCGGGGTCGGGTGAACAAGAGGATGAGGGCGGCGATGACCAGTCCCAGCACCGCCATCGCGACCTGGTCGGCGGTCTGGAAGACCACTCCGCTGGAACCCATTTTGAGCAGCAAGCCGCCCGCGATGTGAGCCGCCGCGACCAGAAACGCTGCGCCATAGGCAAATAGCGGCGTCCAATGCGGACGCAGTTCGACATCCCATCCCTGCTGGGAGGACACCCGGCTCACGACCGGGCGCGCAGGTCACGCAACGTCAGTGCGGCGGTCAGCGCGGCTCCGGCCGCCTGAGCGCCCTTGTCCTCCGCCGACGACGGCAGCCCGGCCCGGTCCAGGGCCTGCTGCTCGGTATTGGTGGTGAGCACGCCGTTGCCGACCGGCGTGGCGGCATCCAGCGAGACCCGGGTCAAACCTTGGGTTACCGCATCGCAAACATACTCGAAATGTGGTGTGGCGCCGCGGATCACTACACCGAGGGCGACGACGGCATCGTGGTTGCGGGCCAGCTCCTGAGCCACTACCGGAAGTTCCACCGCCCCGTGCACCCGCACCACCGTCGGATTGACGACGCCCGAGTCCGCGGCTACCTTGCGGGCGCCGGCAAGCAGCGCGTCGCAGATGGGTCCGTGCCACGAGCTGGCCACGATGCCGAGGCGAAGATCGGAGGCGTCGAGTGCTTTGACTTCCGGCTCGCCGCCTCCACTCACAAAGCACCGCCGAATTCGCCTGGCAGATGGACGGATTCGTGGAAGTCGTCCAGCCCGGCCAAATCGTGTCCCATCTTGTCGCGTTTGGTCATCAGGTAGCGAATGTTCTCGGCATTGGCCCGCACCGGCAGCGAGACGCGCTCGATGATGTGCAGCCCGTAGCCGTCCAGCCCGACCCGCTTGGCCGGATTGTTGGTCAGCAGCCGCATCGACCGCACGCCAAGGTCGCACAGGATCTGCGCGCCGATTCCGTAATCCCTTGCGTCGGCTGGTAATCCGAGTTTGAGGTTGGCGTCCACGGTGTCTTCGCCGGCGTCTTGCAGCTGGTAAGCCTGCAATTTGTGCATCAGGCCGATGCCGCGGCCCTCGTGGCCGCGCATGTAGAGCACCACGCCGCGGCCCTCTCGCGCGACCATCGCCATCGCCGCGTCGAGCTGGGGTCCGCAATCGCATCGCCGTGAGCCGAACACGTCACCGGTCAGGCACTCGGAGTGCACCCGCACCAAGACGTCGTCGCCCTCGCCGCTCGGCCCGGCGATGTCACCGCGGACCAGAGCGACGTGTTCGACTTCCTCGTAAATGCTGGCGT
Organism: Mycobacterium sp. 050272; assembly: GCF_039023525.1. Classification (NCBI taxonomy): domain Bacteria; kingdom Bacillati; phylum Actinomycetota; class Actinomycetes; order Mycobacteriales; family Mycobacteriaceae; genus Mycobacterium; species Mycobacterium sp. 050272. Next base: position 93,850 of record NZ_JBCHKV010000008.1, read on the forward strand.
ACCCGATGGCGCGGAACTCGCCGTGCCGGGTCGGGATGCGTGCCTCGGCGATCCGCTCGATGTGCTTTTCGTGCTTGCGTCGCCATTCGATGATGTCGGCGATGGTGATCAGCGCGAGATCGTGTTCGTCGGCGAACACGCGCAACTCGTCGGTCTGGGCCATCGAGCCCTCGTCCTTCTGGCTGACGATTTCGCAGATCGCGCCGGCGGGTTGCAGGCCCGCCATCCGGGCCAGGTCGACGGCGGCCTCGGTGTGGCCGGGCCGGCGCAGCACGCCGCCGTCCTTGGCCCGCAACGGAACCACATGGCCGGGGCGGGTGAAGTCTTCGGCGACGCTGCCGGGATCGGCCAGCAACCGCATCGTGGTGGCGCGGTCGGACGCCGAAATCCCAGTGCCCACACCGTTTCTCGCATCGACGGTGACGGTGTAGGCGGTGCCGTGCTTGTCCTGGTTGAGCGCATACATCGGCAACAGGCCCAGCTTGTCGCAGATCGCGCCGTCCAGCGGGACGCACAGGTAGCCCGAGGTGTAGCGCACCATGAACGCCACCATCTCCGGCGTCGCCTTTTCGGCCGCGAAGATCAGGTCGCCCTCGTTCTCCCGTTCCTCGTCATCGATGACGACGACGGCCTTACCGGCCGCGATGTCGGCAACCGCCCTCTCGACGGAGTCCAACCTCGTCATCTGTGCTGCCTTGCTGTCGTGCCGAGCAACACGCGAAGTCCGCGCATTGCATCAAGTATGAACCACGCGGGGCGCCGCGTTATTGCCCCTTCTTCGGGCGCCACACGGATGGCACGTCGCGAGTTCGCGCGGCGTTGCGGGCGGCCACGGCTAGCATGCGCCGTCGTGCCTGCGTGTGCCGGCCTTCGGGCTTGTCAGCGCCCGCTCTGACCTGCGACGACCGCGTACCGGCACGCCTCGAGGAGCACGCGCATTGTGACGATTGTTACCAGAATTGTTGAGCGCACGACGATCGATATCCCGCAAGGTCTGGGAGCGGCAACGCGGGTGCATTCACGGTTTGCGGTGTGCAGCGGCGGCGGGATGTCTCGGCGTGTCGCCACCCTGAGTGCACACTCGACGCCGTCAGTGCACACGCGGCCGGGCTAAGACCTGCTCCGGAACCGCTAAACGGTGTGCCGCACCGGCATCTGGATTACCACGCCGCCACCACAATCGACCGCGTAGTGGGCCAACCACCGACCGACCGAACCGCCGGCCTCGATGAAGTGCGTCCACTTGCTCACCGCGGCGGTGGCGGCGGGGTAACTGGAAAACCGCCCGAGCGACACATCGCGCCCGTCGTCCCCGACCAACTCGTAACTCGTGTAGTCGCGCACCCGGTGCTCGACGATCGTCAGGGTGGTGTCGTTGACTTCCTTACTCCACACCGCTCGCGATTGCGCATCGGCCTTACGGCCGGCAAGGGTCGCTACGGCTTCGAATGCGAGGTCTTCGTAGACGGCCTCGGCCAACCTTTCGACGGACATTTCTGCAGCTCCTTCGCGTTGAAAAGGCGGCCGGCCTATGCGATGAGTATGGACCTGCAAACGGCTGCGTGGGGATTTAGAACAGGCGTGTCGCCATGGTGTAGTGGGATCGTGACTATTGTTACCAAAATGCAATCTTCGGGCTCCGGCGATTGCCACCCGGTGCATCACCGATAAACGGCGAGTCGCCCCGCCCTCGATGGCCCTGCACCGGCCGTCCGAGCCCGCTAATTCGCTTGCGGGACAGCGGATTTGGCCGCTAACGCCAGCTGGCCGGCAGATCCATGACGTGATTGGGGCAGAAGTCCTGGGTCGCCAGCGCGATCACGTTTCGCGCGTCGCCGGCCGTCATCTGGCCGCGCAACACCATGAAGGCATACTCGGCGGGCTGATAGCCCAAATCATGACCGGCGGGATCGTCCATCAGTGCACACGCCTGTTGTTCCTGATTCGCGTTGGCGTCAGCGGTGGCACTGCCCCACACCGACGCCATGCACAGCACGGCGCCGGCGCCGATCGCGGCGACGATCCTCATTGGTTTCTCGCCGTCATCAAACGCTCCACATATTTCGCGATCACGTCGACTTCGAGGTTGACCTCGGTGCCGACCGGGGCTGCGCCGAGGGTGGTCATTTCCCGCGTGGTCGGGATCAGCGAGACCTCGAACCAGTCGCGCGGTTGCGCGCCGAGCCCGGAAACCGTGAGAGAAATCCCGTCGACGGTGATCGACCCTTTCTCCACGACATAGCGGGCCACCGCCGCGGGAATCTCGATACGCACCACTTCCCAGTGTTCCGACGGCGTGCGGGCCACCACCTGGCCGGTGCCGTCGACATGCCCCTGCACGATGTGCCCGCCGAGCCGGCTGTTGACCGCGGCGGCCCGCTCCAGATTGACCCGCTTGCCGACCTGCAGAGCGCCCAGGTTGGACCGGTCCAGCGTCTCGGCCATCACGTCGGCGGTGAATTGGCCATCGGCGAGCAACTCGACGACCGTCAGGCACACCCCGTTGACGGCGATCGAATCCCCGTGGCCCGCGTCGGCCGTGACCACGGGCCCGCGGATGGTCAGGCGGGCGGCGTCAGCGAGTACGTCACGGCCGGTGACCTCTCCGAGTTCCTCGACAATTCCGGTGAACATTCCATCAGGCTAATTCGCCGGTGCTTTGCCTGGTGAGCGGCCACGACCGACACGCGAAACGCCCTCGTCGCGGGCCCGAGGACACCCCGCGTGCGGCAGTCCGCTCACCCCGCTCCTCTACGATGCACGGTATGCAGACACGCCGCCGTCTCACGGCCGTCCTCGCTTCCCTGACCCTTGCCACCGCCTTAATCGCGGGCTGCTCGTCGGGTTCGAAGCCCAGCGGTGGCCCGTTGCCCGACGCCACGAATCTGGTCAAGCAGTCCGCCGAAGTCACCAAGACCGTCAAGAGCGTGCACCTGGTGCTGTCGACGCAGGGCAAGATTCCCGGACTGCCGATCAAGCAGCTCACCGGCGACCTGACCACGGTCCCAAGCACCGCCGCGTCGGGTAATGCGCAGCTGTCGATGGCGGGCTCCGACATCGACGCCAACTTTGTCGTCTACGACTCGGTGCTGTACGCCACGCTCACCCCGAACAAGTGGAGCGACTTCGGCAAGGCCTCGGACGTCTACGACGTCTCGGTGCTGCTGAGCCCCGACAACGGTCTGGCCAACGTGCTGGCGAACTTCACCAACGCCAAGGCCGAGGACCGCGAGACGATCAACGGCCAGACCACGATCAAGATCAGCGGAAATGTCGCCCCCGATGCGGTGAACAAAGTCATCCCCAGCATGAGCGCGAGCCAGCCGCTCCCGGCCACGGTCTGGATTCAGGAAAGCGGTGACCATCAGCTGGTCCAGGCCAACTTGCAGAAGAGCCAGGGCAATTCGGTCCAGATCACGCTGTCGGACTGGGGCAAACCGGTCACCGTCACCAAGCCTCCGGTCAGCTGATGAGCATGCGAGCAGGACGCGGAATCGCGATCAGCGCCGGCAGCCTCGCCGTACTGCTGGGCGCCCTGGACGCCTATGTCGTCGTCACGATCATGCGCGACATCATGAGCGACGTTCATATCCCGGTGAACCAGCTGCAGCGCATCACCTGGATCATCACGATGTACCTGCTCGGCTATATCGCGGCGATGCCGCTGCTGGGTCGGGCCTCGGATCGCTTCGGCCGCAAACTGGTGCTGCAGATCAGCCTGGCGCTGTTCATCGTCGGCTCGGTGGTCACCGCGCTGGCCGGGCACTGGGGCGATTTCCACCTGCTGGTCGCCGGCCGCACCGTCCAGGGCATCGCCAGCGGTGCGCTGTTGCCGGTCACGCTGGCCCTCGGCGCCGATTTGTGGGCGCAACGCAACCGCGCCAGCGTGCTGGGCGGCATCGGTGCCGCGCAGGAGCTCGGCAGCGTGCTCGGTCCGCTCTACGGGATCTTCATCGTCTGGTTGTTCCACGACTGGCGCTACGTGTTCTGGATCAACGTGCCGCTGACCTTGATCGCGATGGTGATGATCCAGTTCAGCCTGCCGTCACACCAGCGCGCCGAGGAGCCGGAAAAGGTCGACGTCGTCGGTGGTGTGCTACTCGCCGTCGCGCTGGGGCTGGCGGTCATCGGGCTGTACAACCCGGCGCCCGACGGCAAGACGATCCTGCCCAGCTACGGGCTGCCCCTAGTGATCGGGGCCGTGGTGGTCGGGGTGGTGTTCATCCTCTGGGAGCGCTTCTCGCGCACCCGGCTGATCGAGCCCAGCGGGGTGCATTTCCGGCCGTTCCTGGCCTCGCTGGGCGCGTCGGTGGCCGCGGGCGCCGCACTGATGGTGACCCTGGTCAACGTCGAGCTGTTCGGCCAGGGCGTGCTGCAAATGTCGCAGTCACAGGCCGCCGGCCTGCTGCTGTGGTTCCTGATCGCGCTGCCGATCGGGGCGGTGCTGGGCGGATTCATCGCGACCCGGATCGGCGACCGGGCGATGACCTTCATCGGGCTGCTGATCGCGGCCTATGGCTATTGGCTGATTCACTACTGGCGCATGGACGTGATGACCCAGCATCACGACATTTTCGGGGTCAGCCTGCCGCTGATTCACACGGACCTGTTGGTTGCTGGTCTGGGACTCGGCCTGGTGATCGGCCCGCTGACCTCGGCCGCGCTGCGGGTGGTGCCGTCGGCCCAGCACGGCATCGCGTCGGCGGCGGTGGTGGTGGCCCGGATGACGGGCATGCTGATCGGCGTCGCGGCGCTCAGCGCGTGGGGGCTGTACCGGTTCAACCAGATCATCGCCGGACTTTCCGCGGCGATCCCGCCCGACGCGACGCTGCTGCAACGAATCGCGGCCCAAGCCACCTTGTATCTGAAGGCGTTCGCACTGATGTACGGCGACATCTTCGCGGCCACCGTCGTCATCTGTGTGGTGGGCGCGCTGCTGGGCCTGCTGCTCGGCAGCCGCAAGGAACACGCCGAGGAGCCGGAAGTCGCCGAGCCCGAACCCGTCGCGTTGGGTGAGCGCTAGCTGCGTGGTTCGCCGCGCTGCGGCACCAGGCTGAGCAGCAGATCCGGGCCGATCCGGTCGGCGCCGTCGAAGCGCCAGCGCAACGCCCGCGCGATGGTGGGCACCCCGACGTCGCCGACGGCGGTGACGGGTCCACCCAGCAGCATCGGGGCGACGTAGGTCAGGATCCGGTCGATCGCGTCTACCCGCAGGAAGGCGCTCGCCAGGGTGGGACCGCCCTCCAGCAGCACGTCGGTGCGGTCCGATAGCGCCTTGAGCACCTCCAGCGGATCGCGGGTTCGAATCACCATGGTGCGCGAATCGTCGTTGAGAACCTTTGCCTCGGAATGTATTTCGCGCATACCGACCACGACGCGCAGCGGCTGTTTGGCTGCCAGCGAGCCGTCTGGCAGCCGGGCGGTCAACGCCGGATCGTCGGCCAGGACGGTGCCGGTCCCGACGACGATCGCGTCGGCGGCGGCGCGGCGGCGGTGCAGGTCCAAGCGGGCGGCCTCGCTGGAAATCCACCGGCTGGTGCCGTCGGCGGCCGCACTGCGACCGTCCAGGCTGCTGGCGTATTTCCAGGTCACATGCGGCAATCCGGTCCGCTGCTTGTGCAGCCACTCGCGCAGCGGCCCGCCGGCGACCTCGTCGGCCAGCACGCCGGACGTCACCTGCACACCCGCTTCCCGCAGCCGCGCCGCGCCGCCCGCGGCGATCTCGTTCGGATCGGTGACGGCGTACACGACGGTGCGCACGCCGGCATCGATCAGCGCGTTCACGCAGGGCGGCGTCTTGCCGTAGTGATTGCAGGGCTCCAGCGTGACCACCGCGGTGCCACCGACCGCCAGGGCGCCGGCGCGGCGCAGCGCCAGCACCTCGGCGTGGTCGCCACCGGCCGGCTCGGTGCCGCCGACGCCGACAATGTGACCGCCGGCATCCAGAATCACCGCTCCGACCGGAGGATTAGGATAGCTGCCGCCCTTGACCAGATACGACTGTTCGATCGCCAAACGCATTGCGGCGTCCAGGCTTTCGACAGGCTGGCCACTCACAGCCGTAGATGGGGCGACGCGGCGCCGGCCTGGCGCCGCAGCGCCTCGATCGCGCCCTCGGGGTCCTGCGCGCCGTAGACCGCGGAACCGGCGACGAAGCAGTCGACCCCGGCCTCGGCGGCCTGTTCGATTGTGTCGGCGTTGATGCCGCCGTCGATCTCGACCAGGATCGTCAACTCCCCCGCGTCCACCATCTTGCGCACGATGCGGACCTTGCTCAGCACCTCGGGGATGAAGCTCTGGCCGCCGAAGCCCGGCTCGACCGACATGATCAGCAGGGTGTCGAACTGCGGCAGGATTTCCAGGTACGGCTCCAGCGGCGTGCCCGGCTTGACGCTGATTCCGGCCTTCGCGCCCGCGGCCCGGATATCGCGGGCCACGCCGATCGGGTTGTCGGTGGCCTCGGCGTGGAAGGTCACGTTGTAGGCGCCGGCCTCGGCGTACGGCGGCGCCCACCGGTCCGGGTCGTCGATCATCAAGTGGCAGTCCATCGGAATGCGCGTGGCGGCCAGCAGGCTCTCCACCACCGGCAGACCGATCGTCAGGTTGGGCACGAAATGGTTGTCCATCACATCGACGTGCAGCCAGTCGGCACCGACCACGGCCGCCGCCTCGTCGGCGAGCCGGGCGAAATCGGCGGCCAGGATCGACGGAGCTATCAGGGGTCCAGCGGTGCTGCCAGCCATGTGCGCCAGACTACTGAGGGTGCCGAAGGTGGCGCAGCGCGGCGTTACCCCGCTACGCGACGCAGCGCCGCGGCGAACATCGCGTCGGTGCCGTGCCGGTGCGGCCACAGCTGCACGTGCGGCCCGTCCCCCAGCTCCGCCGGCTCGAACAGTGGCCGGGTATCCAGCGCCTGCACCGGATGACGGCGCAGTGCGTCGGCCACCACGCCCACGGTTTCGGCGAGATGCGGCGAACAGGTCGAATAGAGCACCACGCCGCCGGGGCGGGTCAGCGCGATCGCGGCGGCCAGCAGTTCGCGCTGCAGCTTGGCCAGCGCCGGCACATCGGCCGGCTGCCGGCGCCAACGGGCCTCGGGCCGGCGGCGCAGCGCGCCCAGCCCGGTGCACGGCACGTCGACGAGCACCCGGTCGAAGCCGGGCTCGAGGCCACTGTGGCGACCGTCGACCCGCAGCACGTCGACGTCCAGCCCGCGGGTGTTCTCGACGACGAGGTCCGCGCGAGCTGACGACGGCTCGACCGCCGTGACCCGGGCCCCGTGCTCGACGGCCAGGGCGGCCAGCAGCGCGGTCTTGCCGCCGGGGCCGGCGCACAGATCGAGCCAGCGCCCGGCGTCGTCGTCGACCGGCGCCAGTGTCAGCGCGCGGGCCACCAATTGGCTGCCCTCGTCCTGAACCAGCGCTTGCGCGTCGCGCACCGGCGCCAGCTGCCCGGGGTCGCCACCTGGCAGGTACACCGCGTACGGCGAGTAGCGGCCGACGTTGCCGCCGACCGCCTCGGCCAGTTCCGCCGCGCTGAGCACGCCAGGGCGCGCGGCCAGGTGCACCTGGGGCCGTGCGTCGTCGCTGGCAAGGACCGCCTCGAGTTCACCGGCGTCGGCACCCAGTGCGTCGGCGAACGCCTGGGCGATCCAGCGCGGGTGCGCGTGCACGAACGCGGCGTGGCCGACCGGATCGCGTGCCGGGTCGGGCGCCAGCTCGTCCATCCAGGACTTCTCGTCTCGCCGGGAGATCGTCCGCAACACGCCATTGACGAAACCGGCTCGCGCCGAATCGAATTCGATACCAGCCTGTTCGACGGTGGTCGACACCGCAGCGTGCGCGTCGACCCGGGTGCGCAGCAATTGGTAACTGCCCATCCGCAGCAGGTCGAGCAGCACCGGGTCGATCGCCTCCGGCGGACGTCCGGCGGCGGCGCCGATGACCGCGTCGAGCAGGCCGCGGGTGCGGCAGGTGCCGTAGGTCAGCTCGGTGGCGAACGCCGCGTCGCGTCCGGTGATACCGCGCTCGCGCAGCAGCGCGGGCAGGGCCAGGTTCGCGTAGGCGTCGCGCTCGCTGACGGCTCGCAACACCTGGAAGGTGGCGGCCCGGGCCGGATCCAGGGGCTTGCGTCTGTTGGGCGGCCGGCCCTGTTTCGGTGCTGGGCTCATGAGGCCCGCGCGGCGGCGTCCAGACGGGCACCGCGCGCCCAATCGACGGCGTTCATGAGTTTCTTGCCGGGCGGCTGAAGCTGGCCCAGCCGCACGGGTTCCGAGCCGGTGCCGACCCGCACGCTCTTGCGGTCCACGTGAATGACGCCGGGGGGCAACGACTCTGGAGCCTCTGTTTCGATCTGCACCGGTCCCAGTTTGATCCGCTGGTCGCCGATCATCGTCCAGGCCCCCGGGTTGGGTGTGACGGCGCGGATCCGGCGCTCGACCACCGCGGCCGGCAGATCCCAGCGCACCCGGGCTTCCTCGACGGTGATCTTCGGCGCGATGCTGATGCCGTCGGAAGGTTGCGGTTGCGGGGTGAGCGTCCCGTCGGCAATGCCGTCCAGCGTGGCCGACAGCAGGACTGCACCCGAAATAGCAAGTCGCTCAAGCAGATCGCCCGACGTATCCGTCGGCCGAATCGTCTCGGTCACAACGCCGTACACCGGTCCGGAGTCCAGGCTGGGTTCTATTTGAAACGTCGTCGCCCCGGTGATCGCGTCCCCAGCGGCGATCGCGGCCTGGACGGGCGCCGCACCGCGCCAGGCCGGCAGCAACGAAAAGTGCAGGTTCACCCAGCCGTGCGCCGGCACCGCGAGCAGGCCGTCGCGCAGCAGCGCTCCGTAGGCCACCACCGGGCAGCACTGCGGGGCGAACTCCGACAGTTCGGCGACAAACTCCGGCGAGTTCGGGCGCTGCGGGCGTAGCACGGGAATGCCGTGGTCGATCGCCTCGCGGGCCACCGGTGACGCCTCCGGCTTGGCGCGCCGCCCGGACGCGGCGTCGGGCCGGGTCAGTACGGCAACAACCTCGTGACGGGGTGACTCGATGAGGCGCCGCAGCGCGGGCAGCGCGGGTTCGGGGGTGCCGGCGAAGACAAGACGCACCCGGACAGTCTAAGAACCGCGGTCCGCCCGGCTACTGGCGGACAGATGGTTGCGTATGCATACTGTTTCTAGCGGACATAATCACGGCGGCAGGCGCCGCCGGCGACAACGACGTCGGGTGCGCAGCTTTGTTCACAACACCCAGGAGGACTGATGACTCTCGACGTGACCATCCCGGAAGACCTCGCGGCCACCCATCGCGCCATGTGGGCGCTGGGCGACTATGCGTTGATGGCCGAGGAGGTGATGGCGCCCCTGGGCCCGATTCTGGTCGCCGCCACCGGCATTGGCCCCGGCACCCGGGTGCTCGACGTCGCCGCGGGCTCGGGCAATATCTCGCTGCCCGCCGCCAAAACGGGTGCCACCGTCGTGTCCACCGATCTCACCCCGGAACTGCTGGCGCGGTCCCGAAAGCGGGCCGCGGCGCAAGGGCTGACGCTGGACTACCGGGAGGCCAACGCGCATGCGCTGCCGTTCGGCGACGGCGAATTCGACGTCGTGATGTCGGCGATCGGTGTGCAATTCGCACCCAACCACCGGCTGGCGGCCGACGAACTGGCCCGAGTCTGTCGGCCCGGCGGAACGATTGGCGTAATCAGCTGGACCCCACACGGTTTCTTCGGCCGGATGCTGGCGACGATCCGGCCCTATCGCCCGAGTCTCTCGCCGGCCGTTGCTCCGGCCGCCCTATGGGGACGCGAAAGCTATGTCACCGGATTGCTCAGCGAGCGCATTCGTCGTGTCGCAGCGGTGCGGGGCATGTTAGAGGTCAACCGATTCGACTGTGCCACAGCCGTTCACGAGTACTTCAAGAATCACTACGGTCCGACGATCGAGGCCTACGCCAACATCGGCGGCAATCGGGTGCTGGCCGCCGAGCTGGACGCGCAACTGATCGAACTGGCCGAGGAATATCTGGCCGACGGCACGATGCGGTGGGAATACCTACTCTTCACCGCCGAAAAGGCTTAAGGCCCTTCATAAGTCGATGTCCAGGTTGGCGTCGGGCTCTCCGCCGGCCGCGGTGAAGGCCGTCAGGGCCCGCACCAGCCCGTGACGCTCGGCCGCCGGCATCTTCTCGACGATGGCGGCGATTTCGGCACGCCGGTAGGCGGTGACCCGACGCACCACCTCGCGACCGCGCTTGGTCAGGGCCGCGATCAGCTCACGGCGAGACGTGGGGTGCGGCAGACGGTCGATCAGCCCGGCGGCGACGAGCCGGTCGACCATGCGTCCAGTGGCCGACGGTTGCACGCCCAGCAGGTTGGCCAGCGTGGCCAGGTTGACCGGACCCCGGTTGGAGAGGATCACCAGGGTGCGGAACTGCGCGATGGTGATGTTCTCGTCGACCTGCGCAATTGACCGGGCCGACATACTGACCAGCAACCGCGACGCGGTGAGCAACGCGTCGGTGATCACGTCCAGCGACTCGCCGGCTTCCATCGTGTTTTCCGTGGACATCGTGGCTCCCCTTTTGTCAGGCTTTTTGTCAGCCTTCGGTAAGGCCTTTGACAGCCTACGAATGCCGTAGGAAGGAACTATTGCTCATGAATACTATCGCTACGGTAAGCGATCGGCCCAGTCGACCGCAGCTAACCAATTTGCGGCGGGTCGATCTGCACCCGCGCCGGTTCGTGTGATTGCCGGGCGCTGAGCACGCCGACACCGCGCCGCAGGCTGGCCGCCAACTCCAGACCCTGCTCCCGGCGGACGCGCACCAGCATCCTGATCACCGGGACGCCGGGCGGTGTGCCCGGTGGCCGGCGCACCCCGGGCGGCAGGTCGACCGGCCCGAGTTGCTCTGCGCCATCAGGCAATTCGGCTTCTTGGAGCAAGGCGGCCACCGCGTCGGCGCTGCCGTCGATGGCCGCCATATGCACACTGGGCGGCAGGCCGACCTCACTGCGGGCCGTCAACTCCGCGTCCGCGTGGCCCACCGGATCCCAGCGGATCAGCGATTGCACTGTGGGAATGGAGGATTCGGCGATCACCGTCACCACGCCGCCGTCGCCGCGGGGCCGCACCAGCGCCGCCGCACTCATCCAGCGCCACAGCGCGTCCTCAGCGGCGCGCAGATCCTGTCGGCCCAGCAATGCCCAGGTGTCCAGCAGCAGCGCCGCGCCGTACCCACCGTCCGCGCGGGGTTCGGCGCCCGGCGTGGCGACCACCAGCGCCGGATGGGCGGCGACCTCGGCCACGATCGCGTCGCCCGAGGAGGTGATGACCTGCGTGCCGGCAAAGGCACGGCCCAGCTCCTCGGCGGTGCGCCGGGCCCCGACCACCACGGCGCGGACCGACTCCGACCCGCACCGGGCACACCGCAGTGCCGGCTCGGCGCGGCCGCACCAGCGGCACACCGCCCCGGGTCCGCGCTCCTGCAACGACAGCGGCCCGGTGCAATGTCGGCACCGGGCTATGGTGCGGCACCGTCCGCAGGCCAGCGACGGCACATACCCCCGGCGCGGCACCTGGATCAGCACCGGCGCCCCCGCCTGAAGCGACGACCGGGCGGCGCGCAGCGCGATGGACGGAATCCGCGCGGTGCGCGCCGCCGGGTCGCGTTCGTCGGCGTACCCGGTGTCGTCGAGGGCGACCACCCGCGGCGTGTGGGCCCGCACCACCGGCCGCGTCGCGACGATGTCGTGGGCCCAGCCGCTGCGCACCAGGGCCTGAGCCTCGGCGGTGCGGGCGTAACCGCCGATCAGCGCGGCGCATCGCGCCTGATGCGCACGCAGCATCGCGACCTCGCGGGCGTGCGGGTACGGCGCCCGCGGCTCGGCGAGGCTGTCGTCGGCGTCGGACCAGACCATGACCAGCCCCATGTCGTTCAGCGGGGCGAAAACCGCACTGCGCGTGCCGATCACCAGCCGCGCCTTACCCCGCAAAGCCGCCAGCCAGCGCCGGTAGCGTGCCGCCGGTCCCAGGCCCGCGGACAGCGCGATCACGCTGTCTTCGTCGATTCGGGTAGTCGCGGCCAGCCACAGCGCGTCCAGATCCCGCTGATCGGGCACGATCGCCAGCGCCGCGCGCCCGCTGCGCACCGTCTGCGCGGCCGCCTCGGCGAACCGGTCCGCCCACTGCTCCCCCGGCAGCGCCTGCCACACCGCACGCGCGGCCCGCGACTCGGCCAGCGCGGTCAGGAACTGATCGCCGCTTCGGTACATCGCCCAGCAGGACGGGTCGACGGACGCCACGACCGGCGGCGGCCCGATCGCGGTGGGTTCGCGCTCCACTCTGGCGTGCCGGGCCGGGATGGCCAGCCGCAACACGTCCGGGCGGGTCCCGGCGTAACGCGCCGCGACGGCATCGACCAGCCGGCGGATCTCCGGGGTGAGCACCGGTTCGGCGGACACGACGCGATCGAGCCAGCCCAGCTTGCCGACGTGGTCGGTGTCGTTACGGCGCTCCTGCACGAACCCGTCGACCAGGCGACCGTGAAACCGGACCCGCACCCGAACCCCCGGCTGGGCGTCGTCGGACTGCTCGGCCGACACCAGGTAATCGAACTCGCGATCCAGGTGTGGTACCGACAGCATCGGCAGGACCCGGGCGATCGGTTCGGTTTCGAGGGGTGCGCGCGCGGTGTTCATCGCGCGCTCGAGTCACCAAAAGTGTTGTCAACCACCATCGTTACCGTCCGTGGCCACACCGTAGCGGCGACCACCGACAGTCAGCCCTCGACAGGCTCGCGGTCATCGTCAGAGGCGGCAACGTCGCGACCGAAGAAGAATCCCGCCGTGATCAGGATCAGGGCCGCGGCGTAGAGCCACCAGGTCGGCACTGCCAGCGCCTCATTGCCCAGGATGAACCGACCGATCGCGATCATCGCGTCCGATGCCATGAAGCACGCCGCCCCCACCGGCACCCAGATCGTCGGCAGCCGGGCCGCTATCGCGGTGCACGCCATCGCGGTCAGCACGACCACGTACACGGTCACCGGAATCGTCAAGTTCTCCGGACCCAGATGCGGCCAGAACCACACCAGCAGGGCGATTGCCGTCACGCACAGCACCGCCATCACCGCGATGCGAGTCCGCGTTAGCGACTCTTTAACCACCAAGGGAGCCAGCGCGCCCATGATGCACAGGTGCGCGCACAGAAATGCCGCCAGCCCCAAGACAAATGACATCGTCCACCACGGGATTGCCAGTAACCAGTCGCCGGTGGCGCTGAGCAGCATCGCCGGCATCAGCCAGCGCCGCTCGCTGACGATGGGATGCGCGAACGCGGCCACGGTCAGCAACACGGCCATCAGTGCCTTGAACGGCGGCTGCAGCACCCAATGCCCGGTGAGTACGGTTCCCGGCGGCGACTGCACCGCGACCACGGTCAGGAACACGCCGTAGCCGATGCCCGCCCAGCACGCCGCCACCCAGCAGCCGGCCAGCACGCGGGGTGCGTACGGTACCTCCATGCCCAGCTTTGACAAAGCCGACGAGAAACCTCCTATCGACCCCATCTTGCTGAAGGTACTCGACGCGGTTCCGTTCCGGCTATCCACCGACGACGGCATCGAGGCTGCGCGCCAGCGGTTCCGCGATCTGCCGCGCCGGCCGGTGCACCCCGAATTGCGCGTCGAGGACCGCACCATCGACGGCTCGGCCGGTGCTATCGCCATCAGAATCTATTGGCCGCCAACCGGTTCCGGTGACGCCCTGTTGCCCGTCGTCGTCTTCTTCCACGGCGGCGGGTTCGTGATCGGCGACCTGGACACCCACGACGGCACCGCCCGCGAGCATGCGGTGGGCGCCGACGCGATCGTGGTGTCCGTGGATTACCGGCTGGCTCCCGAGCACCCGTATCCCGCTGCCGTCCAAGACGCTTGGGCCGCAACGCGGTGGGTCGCCGAGCACGGCGCGGAGCTGGGTGCCGACACCGCCCGGCTGGCCGTTGCCGGGGATTCGGCGGGCGGCAACATCGCCGCGGCCCTCGCCCAGCAGACCCGCGACGAAGGCGGACCGCCGATTGCGTTCCAGCTGTTGTGGTACCCGTCGGTGATGTGGGACCAGTCGCTGCCGTCGTTTGCCGAAAACGCGACCGCTCCGATTCTCGACACCAGGGCCATCGCGCAGTTCTCTCGTTGGTACGCAGGCGATCTCGACCTGTCCAATCCACCGGTGGGTATGGCGCCGGGGCGAGCGAAGAATCTGGCCGGCCTGCCACCGGCCTACATCGGCGTCGCCGGCTACGACCCGTTGCGCGACGACGGCATCACCTACGGCAAGGCGTTGGCCGCCGCGGGCGTACCTGCCGAGGTGCACAACGCCGAGACGATGGTGCACGGCTACCTCGGCTATGCGGGCGTGGTTCCCGCCGCCACGGCCGGGGCGGAGCGGGGGCTCGCGGCACTGAGGAATGCGCTGTACAGGTGAACAACAGGCGTACGGTGGACGAATGACTGAGCCCACCGCCCGGCCTGAGATCGACCCGACGTTCAAAGCGTTGCTCGATCTGTTCCCGACGACGTTCAACGCGGACGATGGTGTCGAGCTCGCGCGCGAGCGGCTCAAGATGCTCAAGGTGCCGCAGGAATTGCTGCCCGACCTGCGCATTGAAGACCGAACGATCGGCCACGGCGAGCACAGCGACATCGCGGTCCGGATCTATTGGCCGCCCACTCCGGCCGAGACCTCCCCCGTCGTCGTGTTCTTCCACGGCGGCGGCTTTTGTCTGGGCGACCTGGACACTCACGACCACGTTGCCCGCGCGCACGCGGTCGGCGCCGAGGCCATCGTGGTGTCGGTGGACTACCGGCTCGCGCCGGAGCATCCGTATCCCGCCGGGGTCAACGACGCCTGGGCCGCGCTGCAGTGGGTCGGCGCGCACGCCGGCGAACTGGGCGGCGACCCGAGCCGCATCGCGGTGGCCGGGGATTCGGCCGGCGGCAACCTGGCCGCGGTCCTGGCGGTGCTGGCCCGCGACAACGCCGGGCCGGACCTGGTGTTCCAGTTGCTGTGGTATCCGGTGGTGACCGCCGATCTTTCGCTGCCGTCGCACACCGAGAACGCCTTTGCGCCCATCCTGGACCGCGAGGTGATCGAGGCCTTCCTGGCCTGGTATCTGCCCCCGGAGATCGACGTCACCGACCCGACGGTGCTGCCGGCCACGCTTGCGCCGGCCAACGCGGACCTGTCGGGTTTGCCGCCGGCCTTCATCGGCACCGCCGAACACGACCCGCTGCGCGACGACGGTGCGCGCTACGCCGAGCTGCTCAATGCCGCGGGCGTGGCGGCGGAGCTGAGCAACGAGCCGACCCTGGTGCACGGCTTCGTCAACTTCGCCCCGGTGATTCCCGCGGCCGCCGCGGCCACCGACCGCGGGTTGACGGCGCTACGGAAGGCGCTGTACCCCTAGCAGATGGCGCCCGACTACCACACCGTGATCGTCGGAGCCGGATTCTCCGGCATCGGCGCCGCGATCAAGCTCGATAAGGCCGGACTCTCCGATTACCTCGTGATCGAAGCCGGCGACGGGGTCGGCGGCACCTGGCACTGGAACACCTATCCCGGGATCGGCGTGGATATTCCGTCGTTCTCCTACCAGTACTCGTTCGAGCAGAGCCGGCATTGGTCGCGCACCTATGCGCCGGGCGCCGAGCTGAAGGCCTACGCCGAACACTGCGTCGACAAATACTCCATCAGATCGCGAATCCGGTTGAACACCAAGGTGATTTCCGCCGAGTTCGACGACGAGCGGGCGCTGTGGCGCGTGCAGACCGATCCGGGCGGCGTGGTCACCGCCAGGTTCCTGATCAGCGCCAGCGGCGTGCTGACCGTGCCGAACCTGCCCGACATCGACGGCGTGGACTCCTTCGACGGCACCACCATGCACACCGCACGCTGGGATCACAGCAAGGACTTGACCGGCAAGCGCGTCGCGGTCATCGGAACCGGCGCCTCGGCCGTGCAGGTCATTCCGGAGATCGCGCCAATTGTCGATCAGCTCACCGTATTTCAGCGCACACCGATCTGGTGCTTCCCCAAGTTCGACGTTGCGCTGCCCGCGCCGGTGCGCGCCGCGATGCGGATTCCGGGCGGTAAGGTCGCCCAGCGGCTGCTCAGTCAAGCGTTCGTCGAACTGACCTTCACGATCGCCGCCCAGTACTTCACGCTGGTTCCGCTGGCCAAGCCGATGGGCGACGCCGGTCGCCGATATCTGCGCCAACAGGTCGACGACCCGCACGTGCGCGAACAACTCACCCCGCGGTACGCGGTCGGATGCAAACGACCGGGCTTCCATAACGGATATCTGGCCACGTTCAACCGTGAGAACGTGCGGCTAATCACCGAGCCGATCGACAAGATCACGCCGGGGGCGGTCGCCACCACCGACGGTGAGAATCACCAGATCGACGTGCTGGTGCTGGCGACCGGTTTCAAGGTGATGGACGCCGACAACATGCCGACCTTCTCGATCACCGGCAGCGGCGGCATCACGCTGACCGAGTTCT
The DNA here is from genome assembly GCF_039023525.1 of Mycobacterium sp. 050272. NCBI lineage: Bacteria > Bacillati > Actinomycetota > Actinomycetes > Mycobacteriales > Mycobacteriaceae > Mycobacterium > Mycobacterium sp. 050272. Next base: position 110,399 of record NZ_JBCHKV010000008.1, read on the forward strand.
GGGACTCTCACCGGCTGCAGGCCTATGAGGGCGTCAGCGTGCCGGGATTCCCGAATATGTTCAGCGTCATGGGCCCCTACGGTTACGTCGGCTCTTCGTATTTCGCGCTGATCGAGACGCAGACCCACCACATCGTGCGATGCCTCAAGCGGGCCCGGCGCACCGGCGCGACACGCGTCGAGGTGACCGAAGCCGCCAACGGCCGCTACTTCGACGAGATGATGCGCAAGCGGCACCGCCAGATCTTCTGGCAGGACAGCTGCCGACTGGCCAACAGCTACTACTTCGACAAGAACGGTGACGTGCCGCTACGTCCGGCCACCACGGTGGAGGCGTACTGGCGCAGCCGTCGCTTCGACCTGGACGACTATCGATTCACCGGCGCTGCCGCGCCTCGGGGGCTCTAGAGAATCGCGTCCGCGAGCAGATCGACCTGCTCGAGCCCCTCGGTCGTCGGGTGGAACAGCAGCCGGTCGAAGCCGAGGTCCCGGTACCGACTGACCGTATCGCGGGCGTCGGCCGCGGAGCAGACCATATCGGCGACGTTGACTTGCGCGTATTCCGGGATAAATCCGTAGTAGCGGGCCAAGTGGTCCCGGCCCGCTGCGACGGCCGGCCCAAGTCCGAAGTTCACCGATGCTTGCAGGTAGGGGCGCCCGGGCCGGCCTGCGGCCTGCCAGCCGATGCGGATGCGCTGCGCCAATTCGGCCTGTTCGTCGTAGTGGCGCACGGCCCCGGCCGCCCACCCGTCACCGGCGGCGATCACCCGCCGCACCGTGGCCGCGGACCGGCCGCCGAACAGCAGCGGGATCCGCCCGGGTGCGGGAGATAGCGCGGTGTCGTCGGCAACCGGTGCGCCGGCCCACAGGCTGCGCAGCCGCTCGATCTGTTCGTCGAGTATCCGGCCCCGCCGGTGGAAGTCGGCGCCGGTGCTGGCGTATTCGTCGCGCCGGTTGCCCACGCCCAGTCCGACGACAAGCCGACCGCCGCAGACCCGGGCCAGGCTGGCCAGTTGCTTGGCCAGCGGAACCACCGGATACATCGGGGCCAGTAGGACATTGGTCACCAGGGTCAGTTCGTCGGTCGCGCCGGCCGCGGTGGCCAGCGCGATCAGCGGGTCGACGCTCGGGTAGAACAGCCGGTCGATTGCCGTGACGGATTCGAAGCCGCGCTCTGCGCTGCGGCGCGCCCATTGGGTGATGGCGGGCCCGGCGACGTCGGCGACGTGGTTCGGCAGGCCGATTCCCAGTTTCACAGCACGTCCTGCGCGTGGATATTGGCATTGAGGGCGGCCAGGGTCCGACCGTAGCGGCCCTCGCGTTCGGCGTAGCGCACCGCGCGGGCGGCGTCGACCACGACTTCGCCGGCGCGAGGCTGTGCGGACAGCCCGGCGAGCACTTGCGTGACGAACTCGTCGGCGTCGATCGCATCGTCGCCCCGCGTACCGTCCATCTCCGTGCGCACCCGTGGCGGCGCCACCTCGCCGCCGGTCACCAGGATCGTGTTACCGGTCAATTCCATTGGGGCGCTCACTTTCTCGAAGAACGTGCACTTCATCGTCGGTGCTGTCGCTGAATTTGGCCAGAGCAACCCGGTTTGACGTCAGAAATAGGCGAATTGCTCAGGAAATATGTAGATTTTTCGTCACAATGCAAGCTCTTGACGCTCAAATTCTGCATGCGCTACAGCTGTCGCCGCGGGCGTCGTTCCGGCGCATTGCCGAGGTCGTGGGTACCGGTGAACAGACCGTGGCACGCCGCTACCGTGCCCTGCGCCGCGACGGTGTGCTGCGCGTGGTCGGCGTGGTCAACCCTCGGGTGCACGGCGAATGCCAATGGGTGGTCCGGGTACATGCGAAACCCGATGACCTGGTCCGGCTTGCCGACGCATTGGTCCGCCGGCCCGAGGTCACTCACGTCAACGCGTTGTCCGGGGGCACCGAACTCGTCTGCGTGGTCCGTGCCCCCCTCGACAGCTCCGAGGCGGGGTTGCTGCACCGGCTGCCTCGCACCTCGGCCGTCCTGGATATGCGGGTCGATCTGGTACTCAACGTATTCGGCGCACCGATGTACGCGCACTGGACCGGCTACGGGCAGCTGTTGGACTCCCAGCAGGTCGACGCGCTGCGGCCAGCGGACCGAGCGCAGCCGGATCAGCCCACCGGGCCAACGGCCGAGGATCAGCCCCTGCTCGATGCGCTGGCCGACGACGGCCGCATTGCCGACAGCGCACTGGCCGCGCTGACCGGGTGGTCACCGGCCCGCGTCAAGCGACGGTTGCGCGCCCTGCAGGCCGGCGGCACGCTCGCCTACGATCTCGACGTACTGCCGGAGCGGCTCGGCTTCATGCTCAACGCGATCGTCTGGATATCGGTTGCCCCGTGCCACCTGGCAGCGGTGGCCGAGCAGATCGTGCGGCACGACGAGGTCGCCTCGGTCGCCACGGTCAGCGGACCCGACAACCTGATGGTCGTCGTGATCTGCCGCGGGCCGGCACATCTGTACGACTACCTGGCGCAGCGCCTGGCCGCCGTCGACCATATCCAGGCCTACGACGTCAGCGTCCGCAGCAAGCGGCTCAAGCAAGTCGGTTCACTGATCGCGCACGGCCGGTTGATCCGCGCCCGCTGAACGGGCGACGCTAAGCTTGCGGCGTGGCCAAGGAGTTTTCGCGTCTGGACGAGTCGCTGCGCGAATTCATCGACAGCCAGGCCATGTTCTTCGTCGCCACCGCCCCGTCCGAAGGCGGCCGAATCAACCTCTCCCCCAAGGGATATCGCGACACCTTCGCGGTACTCGACGATCACCGCGTGGCGTACCTCGATCTGTTCGGCAGCGGCGTGGAAACAATCGCGCACCTGCGCGACAACGGCCGGATCACCCTGATGTTCTGCTCGTTCACCCGAAACTCGCGGATCCTGCGACTGTTCGGCACCGGACGCGTGGTGCGCCCGGACGACGCCGAATTCCCCAGTCTGCTAACACATTTCGACGGGCAGCATGCGGGCGTGCGGGCCGCTATCGTCATCGCCGTCGAGCGGATCGCCGACGCCTGCGGATACGCGGTGCCGTACTACGAGCTCGTCGACGAACGGCCGGTGCTCGACACCTATCACACCAAGGCGAGCGCCGAAACCTACCAGCGCTCCATCGGACGCAATCTGCACAGCATCGACGGACTACCCGCGCTGGACGCCGATCACCCCCTGCCGGGCTAGATGGCGCGCTTGAGGTCGTCGACCTTGTTCAGCTGCTCCCACGGCAGCTCGACGTCGGTACGGCCGAAGTGGCCGTACGCCGCGGTCTGCGCGTAGATCGGGCGCAGCAGGTCCAGGTCCCGAACGATCGCGCCGGGCCGCAGGTCGAACACCTCGGGCACGATCTTCTCGATCTTGACCGGGTCGACGGTCGCGGTGCCGAACGTCTCGATGAACAGCCCGACCGGGGCGGCCTTGCCGATCGCGTAGGCCACCTGCACCTCGACGCGCTCCGCCAGCCCGGCGGCGACGATGTTTTTGGCCACCCAGCGCATCGCGTACGCCGCCGACCGGTCCACCTTGGACGGATCCTTGCCGGAGAAGGCGCCCCCGCCGTGGCGCGCCCAGCCGCCGTAGGTGTCGACGATGATCTTGCGGCCGGTCAGGCCCGCGTCGCCCATCGGCCCGCCGAGCACGAACTTGCCGGTCGGGTTGACCAGCACCCGCGTTCCCGACGAGTCCAGGGTGTCGTGGCCCAGCTCCTCGAGCACGGTCTGCAGCACGTGCCGACGGATGTCGGGGTCCAGCGTCTTCTCCAGGTCGATGCCGTCGGCGTGCTGGGTGGAGACGACCACGGTGTCCAGCCGGACCGGGACGTCGTCCTCGTAGGCGATGGTGACCTGCGTCTTGCCGTCCGGACGCAGGTAGGGCAGTGTCCCGTTCTTGCGGACCTCGGTGAGCTTGCGCGACAGCCGGTGGGCCAGCGCGATGGGCAGCGGCATCCGCTCCGGGGTGTCGTTGATCGCGTAACCGAACATCAGGCCCTGGTCGCCGGCGCCCTGGGAGTCCAGCGGGTCCGCCGCGCCCTCGACGCGGGCCTCGTGGGCGGTGTCGACGCCCTGGGCGATGTCGGGCGACTGCGCGCCGATGCCGATGTTCACACCGCAGGTCAGGCCGTCGAAGCCCTTGTCGGAGTGGTCGTAGCCGATCTCGAGGATGCGCGCGCGCACCGTGTTGGTGATGTCGGCGAACGCCGCCTTGGCGGTCGTGGTGACCTCGCCGACCACATGCACCTGCCCGGTGGTCACCAGCGTCTCGACCGCGACACGTGAGCGGGGATCCTCCGCCAGAAGCGCGTCGAGGACCGAGTCGCTGATCGCGTCGCAGATCTTGTCGGGATGCCCCTCGGTCACCGACTCACTGGTAAACAGCCGACCCTTTTCGCTCACCCTGTCATCCTTCCGTCTTGCCTAAATGTTAGTTAGACAAATTATTTTAAGCGTCTGCAGCCCGACCGGCGAAGCCGGTCGTGATTGCAACCTTTCTAGCAACCATCCGCTGAGCGCATCGAGCGGGCTATCCGCTCTCGCCCTGCAGAAAAGTGACGATGGCGTCAACGATGCGACTGGCCATCAGCGTCTTGGATCCGTGCTGCAGCGCGGCCTCGGTTCCGTCGGACGCCAGCAGCCAGCCGTCGTTGCTGTCCACCTCGAACGCGCGGCCGTCGCCGACCGCGTTGACCACCAACAGGTCACATCCCTTGCGCCGCAACTTCGCTCGCGCGTGGAACAGCACGTCGCCATTGGCGTCGCCGGTCTCGGCGGCGAACCCGACGATGGCCCGCATCTTGGGCAGCTCCCCGTGCGCTCGCGCACGGACCGTGCCGGCCAGCACGTCGTCGTTGCGCACCAACTCGATGGTCGGGGCGTCGTCGGCATCGTTGGGACCCTTTTTGATCTTTGCGGCGGCAACACGTGCGGGCCGGAAGTCAGCGACCGCGGCCGCCATCACCAACACGTCGGCCGCGGGCGCGTGCTTGGACACCGCATCGGCGAGCTGTTGCGCCGAGCTGATGTGCACCACCTCGACACCGGCCGGGTCGATGAGCCCGACGGTGTGGCCGGCGATCAACGTGACCTCGGCGCCGCGCTGAGCGGCGACCCGTGCGACGGCGTAGCCCTGCTTGCCGGAGCTGCGATTGCCGATGAAGCGAACCGGATCGATCGGCTCGCGGGTGCCGCCGGCGGTCACCAGCAGCTTGCGACCGGCCAGGTCGTAGGGCAGCGCGTCGCCGCGCTCGAGCAGCAGCTGGGCCAGCGTGGTGATCTCTTCGGCCTCGGGAAGCCGTCCTTTGCCGCTGTCCGCGCCGGTGAGCCGCCCAAACGCCGGTTCCAGCACCACCGCGCCCCGACGGCGCAATGTCGCCACGTTGTCGACGGTGGCCGGGTGTAACCACATCTCGGTGTGCATCGCCGGGGCGAACAGCACCGGACATCGCGCCGTCAGCAGCGTCGCGGTCAGCAGGTCGTCGGCGCGGCCATGGACGGCGCGGGCCAACAGGTCCGCGGTGGCCGGTGCCACCACGACCAGGTCGGCCTGCTGACCGAGCCGGACGTGCGGCACCTCGGCGACGTCGGTGAAGACGCCGGTGTGCACCGGCTGCCCGGACAGGGCCTCGAACGTGGCGGCGCCGACAAAGCGCAGCGCGGATTCGGTCGGGATGACGCGGACCTCATGGCCCGCCTCGGCGAGCTGCCGGACGACGGTGCACGCCTTGTAGGCGGCGATACCACCGGAGACACCGACGACGATCCGCTTGCGATCCACCTACGCCGGCCCTTCCTCGTTGAAGCGGCTCTCAGACCTGACCACAGCGCCCGGCCCTGTCCTGTTACTCGCCCTCGGTGTGCTCGAGCAGGTCGGCGTGGATCTCACGCATCGCGATCGAGAGCGGCTTTTCCTGCAGCCCCGGCTCGACCAGCGGGCCGACGTACTCGAGGATGCCCTCGCCGAGCTGGTTGTAGTAATCGTTGATCTGCCGGGCGCGTTTGGCCGCGTAGATCACCAGCGCGTACTTGCTCGACACGCGGTCGAGCAATTCGTCGATAGGCGGGTTGGTGATGCCCAGCGGGGTGTCGTAGGCGCGCTGTCCGCCCGCCGAAGGATCGAATTGATCCACGGCGGTCAGCGACGCGTCGGACTGCGAAATACTCACGTAAGACTTTCTCCTGGCGCTCGGTCTCGTTGAAGAGCGGTTGACACAGCTGGAAACTTTGATTCTTGATCGCGTCTGGCGAGTCGGCTCAAGCCGCCCCAGACGCGTTTCCCACCAGCAAGGATACCAATTCCGCGCACGCAGACTCCAATTGACTGTTGACCACGACCCGGTCGAAGTCGTCTTGAGCTGCCAGTTCCTCGCGTGCGGTCTCCAGCCGGCGCGCCATGGCCTCCGGTGTTTCGGTGCCACGCCCGCGCAGCCTGGCCTCCAGATCCGCCCAGCTGGGCGGGGCCAGGAACACGGTGATGGCCTCCGGCATCGCCTTTTTGATCGCCCTGGCGCCGGCCAGGTCCACCTCGATGAGCACCGGAAAACCCGCGCCCGTCGCGGCCCGGATCGGCGCCGCCGGGGTGCCCGATCGCTGCAGGCCACCGTGGATTTCGGCCCACTCCAGCAGGGCGCCCGCGTCGATGAGTTGCTGGAAACGGGCCGGACTGACGAAGTGATAGTCGACGCCGTCGACTTCACCCGGCCGCGGCGCCCGCGTCGTGGCCGAGACACTGAAATGCAGGTTCGGTACCCGCTCTCGCAGGCACCGGACCACTGTTGACTTGCCGACCGCTGAGGGACCGGACAGCACCACCACACGCCCCGTGCCGGATGGCGCAGGACGTGCGCGGTGCTCGGCGTCCGGTCCTTCGTCGACGTTCACCGACGCCCCTGAGTCGGCACGCCCATAGGCCAACTGGCCTGCATCGCCGCAGGTCGGTCGTGCTTGCTGGTCCGCCTTCTCCTCAGGCCTTTCGGCCTGCATCGTCGGCGAACTAAGCGGAGCCGAACTTTTCCAGCAGGGCCTTGCGCTGACGGTCGCCCAGACCACGCAGACGGCGGGTCGGCGCGATCTCCAGCTCGGTCATGATTTCCTGCGCCTTGACCTTGCCCACCTTCGGCAATGCCTCAAGCAGCGCAGACACCTTCATCTTGCCCAGGACTTCATCACTCTCGGCGTCCTTGAGCACCTGGGTCAGGTTGGTGCCACCGCGCTTGAGACGGTCTTTCAGCTCAGCTCGTGCTCGACGTGCGGCAGCCGCCTTCTCCAACGCGGCCGCGCGCTGCTCGTCGGTCAACTGGGGAAGGGCCACGATTCCTCCGTATCTAGATCAATCTCGTGTCTCTGCCGGGTACTTGGGCCCAGCGGAGACGACCGTACTCACGCTTCCTGACGAAATCTAACCCGACCCCCTGGTTAAGAGGTTAAATGCCCAGCTTGTGCCGCGCCCACACCTGCTCTCAGCGGCATGCTTCGGCATCGCTGGGAGCTCCCGGACTCGGCACGTCGGCGGCCGTCGGGTCCCCGGCGCGAGCATCCAAATCATGGCCTCTAGCTGCGGTTTATGCCCGTGCGATACGGTATCGGCGGCCAGGTGACCGAGGGTGGTAATCGGCGCCGACGGATAGCCGCAGGGCCTCGTGCCGGGCATCACGATTTGCCATGGCGTGTCGCGCGTGTCGCGGCGCGGACAAACACCTGGTAGTCGGGCGGAAGTCAGTGGGGAAAGATTCCGACGCTGTTAACCGGGGCGCCGGCCGACGCGCTATTGCACACCGAGATAAGCGACGGAGTCCAGCATCCGTTGGCCCGCCGCCCGCAGGTCCGAGACGCTCGGTCCGGCGCGCAGCACCTCGCGTGCCACCGCGGGCAGCAATTGGCCCGCAGCGGCCCCACCCAGGCCCGCCAGGGCCTCAGGACGGCCGCCCTGCACACCGACGCCCGGAACGAGCACCGGCCCGCCCAGCGCGCTGACGTCGGGCGCCTCGAAAACCGTGGCGCCCAGAACCACGCCGACGTATCCGGGCTCGTTCGGGTTCGACGACCGGTTGACCACCGCCGCCTGGTCGATGACCAGTTGGGACACCGTGCGGCCGTCGAAGGTGGCACGCTGCACGGTCGCGCCCTCCGGGTTGGAACTCGCCGCCACCACGAACACCCCGCGGTCGTGCGCCGCGGCGGCTTCCAGCAGCGGGCGCAACGAGCCGAACCCCAGATACGGCGAGGCGGTCACGGCATCGGCGGCCAGCGGTGAATCGCCGGCCCAGGCCGCGGCGTAGGCCGCCATCGTGGTGCCGATATCCCCGCGCTTGGCGTCGGCCAGCACCAGCACCCCGGCCGAGCGCAGCGCGGCGATCGTGCGTTCCAGCACCGCGTAGCCGGCCGAGCCGTACGACTCGAAGAAGGCCACCTGCGGCTTGACGACGGCGAAGCCGGAAAAGGCCTCCACACAGATGTCGCAGAACTTGGCCACACCGTCGGCGGTGGCGGGCAGTTCCCAGGCCCGCAGCAACTCGGGGTGCGGGTCGATCCCCAGACACAACGGCCCGCGGCGCGCCTTGGCCTCGGCCAGCCGGACGCCAAACCCGGTCATCGAGTGTCCTTTTCGGTTGCACCGCCGAGTCCGATCATGCTGTGCAGCTCCTGTAGTGAACGCACCCCGATGTCACCGCGGATGCCGGCCTCGATGCCCTGCACGGCGGCCGACGCACCCTGCACGGTCGTCACACAGGGAATGTTGACCGACACTGCGACGGAACGGATTTCGTATCCGTCGATGCGCGGACCGGAGTTCCCGTACGGCGTGTTGATCACCATGTCGACCTCACCCGCCTTGATCGCGTCGACCGCCGACATCTCGGGCCGTCCCGGCTGCGGTGGTTCGAAGTGCTTGCGCACCTCGTCACAGGGAATTCCGTTGCGGCGCAACATCTCCGCGGTCCCTTCGGTAGCCAGCACCCGGAAGCCCAGATCGGCCAGCCGCTTGACGGGGAACACCAGCGACCGCTTGTCGCGGTTCGCGACCGACACGAAAATAGTGCCTTCGGCCGGCAACGAGCCGTAGGCGGCGGTCTGGCTCTTGGCGAAGGCGCTGCCGAAGTCGCGGTCGATGCCCATCACCTCGCCGGTGGATTTCATCTCCGGACCCAGCAGCGAATCGATGGCCGAGCCGTCGGCACGGCGGAACCGATGGAACGGCAACACCGCCTCCTTGACCGCGATCGGGGCATATTGGGCGGCGTTGGCCCCGTCCCCGGTCGGAGCCAACAATCCCTCTTCCCGAAGCTGGGAGATGGTGGTGCCCAACATGATTCGTGCACACGCTTTGGCCAGCGGGATCGCAGTGGCCTTGGACACGAACGGCACGGTACGGCTGGCCCGCGGATTGGCCTCCAGGACGTAGAGCACATCGTCCTTGAGCGCGTACTGCACGTTGAGCAATCCGACCACACCGATGCCGTGCGCGATGGCTTCGGTCGCCCGGCGGACCTTCTCGATGTCGCTGCGGCCCAGCGTGACCGGCGGCAGCGCGCAAGCCGAGTCACCGGAGTGAATACCGGCCTCCTCGATGTGCTCCATGATGCCGCCGATGTACACCTCGGAGCCGTCACACAGTGCGTCGACGTCGATTTCGACCGCGTCCTCGAGGAAGCGGTCGACGAGCACCGGGTGTTCGGGAGACAACTGGGTGGCGCGGGTGATGTAGCTCTTCAGCGTCTCCTCGTCATAGACGATCTCCATGCCGCGCCCGCCCAGCACGTAGGACGGCCGCACCAGCACCGGGTAACCGATCTCGTCGGCGATCCGGCGGGCCTGCGCGAAAGTCGTTGCGGTGCCGTACTTCGGGGCCGGCAGTCCGGCCGCCGTCAGCACGTCGCCGAAGGCACCGCGGTCCTCGGCCAGGTCGATGGCCTCCGGCGGGGTGCCCACGATCGGAACACCGGCATCGGCGAGCCGCTGAGCCAGCCCGAGCGGGGTCTGACCGCCGAGTTGCACGATGACGCCCACCACGCCCGGACCGCCGCTGGCCGACTCCGCCTCGGCGCGAAAAACCTCGAGGACATCCTCGAAGGTAAGGGGCTCGAAGTAGAGCCGGTCGGCGGTGTCGTAGTCGGTGGACACCGTCTCGGGGTTGCAGTTGACCATCACGGTTTCAAAACCGGCTTGGCTCAACGTGGTTGCCGCGTGCACACAGCTGTAGTCGAACTCGATGCCCTGCCCGATCCGGTTCGGTCCCGAGCCGAGGATCAGCACCTTGGGCTTTTCGGTCTGCGGGGTGACCTCGGTCTCGGCGGCGGGGTCGAGTTCGTAGCTGCTGTAGTGATAGGGAGTCTTGGCCTCGAACTCGGCGGCGCAGGTGTCGACCGTCTTGTACACCGGGTGGATGCCAAGGCGCCCACGCAGCGAGCGCACGCCACCCTCCCCGGCCAATTCCGGTCGCAGCGCTGCGATCTGGCGGTCTGACAACCCGCTGTGCTTGGCGCGGCGCAGCAGATCGGATTCGAGCACCGGGGCGGCTGCCAGCTCCGCGCGCAGCGCCACCAGCTCGCCGATCTGCGCGACGAACCACGGGTCTACCCCGCTGGCCTCGGCAACCCGCTCCACCGAAGAACCAAGGCGCAAGGCCAGCTCGATGTCATACAGCCGGCCTTCGGTCGGCGTCTGCAGCCGGGTCAACACCTCTTCGACGTCGCCGTCGGGGTCCGGGGTGGTCCAGAAGCCGGCCCGATCGGTCTCCAGCGAGCGCATCACCTTGCCGAGCGCCTCGACGAAGTTGCGGCCCAACGACATCGCCTCGCCGACGGATTTCATCGTGGTGGTCAAGGTGGGGTCGGCTCCCGGGAACTTCTCGAAGGCGAACCGCGGCGCCTTGACCACGACATAGTCCAGGGTGGGCTCGAAGCAGGCGGGCGTTTCCTTGGTGATGTCGTTGACGATCTCGCCGAGGGTGTAGCCGATGGCCAGCTTGGCGGCGATCTTGGCGATCGGGAAGCCGGTGGCCTTGGAAGCCAGTGCGCTGGAACGGGATACCCGCGGGTTCATCTCGATGACGATCAGCCGGCCATCGGCGGGGTTGATCGCGAACTGGATGTTGCAGCCGCCGGTGTCGACGCCGACCTCACGCAGGATCGCGATGCCCAGGTCGCGCATCCGCTGGTATTCCCGGTCGGTCAGCGTCATGGCCGGCGCGACGGTCACCGAGTCCCCGGTGTGCACACCCATCGGGTCGACGTTCTCGATCGAGCACACCACGACGACGTTGTCGTTGCCGTCGCGCATCAGCTCGAGCTCGAATTCTTTCCAGCCGTAAATCGATTCCTCGATCAACACGTTGGCGCTGGGGCTGGCGGCCAGGCCGGCGCCGGCCATTCGATCGACCTCCTCGACCGAGCGCGCCATGCCTGAGCCCAGGCCGCCCATCGTGAAGCTGGGTCGCACGACGACCGGCAGACCGAGCTCCTCGACCGTCTCCCGGACCTCGTCCATCGTGAAACACACTCGGCTGCGTGCGGATTCACCGCCGACCTTGGCGACGATGTCTTTGAACATCTGCCGGTCCTCGCCACGCTGGATGGCGTCGAAGTCGGCACCGATCAGCTCGACGCCGTGGCGCTCCAGCGCCCCGTTCTCGTACAGCGCGACCGCGGTGTTGAGCGCGGTCTGCCCGCCCAGGGTCGCCAGCAGGGCGTCGATCTTGTTGCCGCGCGCGGCCTGCTGGACGATCACCTTTTCCACGAAGGCGGCGGTGATGGGTTCGACGTAGGTGTGGTCGGCGTACTCCGGGTCGGTCATGATCGTGGCCGGGTTGGAGTTCACCAGGCTGACCTGCAGGCCTTCGGCCCGCAGCACCCGGCATGCCTGAGTGCCCGAGTAGTCGAATTCGCAGGCTTGACCGATGACGATCGGTCCGGAGCCGATCACCAGCACGTGGTTGAGGTCGGTGCGACGTGGCACTAGCGGCCCCTTCCGTTGTCTTGGTAAGCCATCAGTTCGGCGAACTGGTCGAAGAGATACTCCGCGTCGTGCGGACCGGCGGCAGCCTCCGGATGGTATTGCACCGAAAATGCCCGTCCATCAAGCAGTTTGACACCCTCCACTACTCCGTCGTTTGCGCAGGTGTGGCTGACGATCGCCTGGCCGAACGGCGTGTCGAACCGCTGGCCGGCCTCACCCTCGAGTGCGAAGCCGTGGTTTTGGGCGGTCACCGCGACCCGCCCGGTGGCGTGGTCGATGACCGGGATGTTGATGCCCCGGTGTCCGAAGACCATTTTGTAGGTGGACAGGCCGAGCGCCCGGCCCAGGATCTGATTGCCGAAACAGATGCCGAACAACGGGATTCCGGCGTTCAGCACCTCGCGAGTGAGCGCGACGACATGGTCGGCGGTAGCTGGATCACCGGGACCGTTGGACAAGAACACCCCGTCCGGCTTGATCTCGGCGATCTGGGCGAAGGTGGCCGACGCCGGCAACACGTGGCTGCGGATTCCGCGCCGGGCGAAGTTGCGTGGCGTGTTGGTTTTGATTCCGAGGTCTAGGGCGGCAACCGTAAATCGCTGCGGCCCTTCGGGTTCTACGACGTAGGCGCCCGGGGTGCTGACCTCGCCAGCGAGGTCGGCGCCGAGCATCGACTGTTGGTCGCGCACCCGCGCCAGCAACTCGTCCGGCTCGGCCAGCGCGTCACCGGAGAACACCCCGGCCTTCATCGAGCCGCGGCTGCGCAGATGGCGCACCACCGCCCGGGTGTCGATGCCGGCGATCCCGACGATGTGCTGGCGGATCAGCTCGTCCTCGAGAGTCGAAGTGGCACGCCAGTTGGAGGCGCGCGGCGACGGGTCGCGGACCGCGTAACCGGCAACCCAGATTTTGTCGCCCCGGCTTTCGGCGTCCTCGCCGTTCCACCCGGTGTTGCCGATCTGCGGCGCGGTGGCCACCACGATTTGCCGGTGATAGCTAGGGTCGGTCAGCGTCTCCTGATAGCCCGACATGCCCGTGGAAAACACGGCCTCTCCGAGGGTCTGGCCGATCTCGCCGAACGGCCAACCCGTGAAGACGCGACCGTCCTCGAGTACCAGTTGCGCCTTACCCGTCACGCTGCATCCTCCAGCCACCCGTCGTATTCGTCGCGATTGCCCGCCCGGAACCCGGTGTCGATTTCGACGCCCGACGGCAGCCGCCAGCGGATGGCCAAGATCCCACTCCGGGAGGCAAGCTTGCCGGCCATTACGCGTTCGGTGCGCACCTCCGAGATCGCGTTCTGCGGAATCCAAATCGGATTGGCGCGGATGCGCTCCAGCAGGATGCCCTCGGGGTAGCGGCTGAGCACTGCCTTGCTGCGGTACCCGAGATCACCGGCCGTGACCCGCTCATTGGGTTCCGGGGCCAGCGTCGACCCGACATAGACGCCCCGCAGTGTGGTGCTCGCCGCGCCCACCTCGTCGGGCATGTCGGGCAGGGTGCCGATCAGATCCTGCTGGCGCTGCGCCCGCCGGCGCCAGCCCACCATCATCAGCTGGATGACCACCGCGATGACCACCACCAGCACTGCCGCGAAGATCAGCGACCCCACCAGCGTTGCAGAGTTCATGCCGGGCTCTTCCCATCCCGAGCGGTGATCTTTCCGCGCAGCAACGTGGCCGTCACGGTGGCGGGCAAGGTCATCGACTCGTAAGGCGTGTTGGCGGAGCGACTGGCCAGATCACTACCGGTGACCGTCCAGGTCGCATCGGGGTCCACCACGGTCAGGTTGGCCGGCTCCCCCACCTCCAGCGGCCGGCCGTGATCGGGCAATCCGACTATGCGCGCCGGGTTTTCACTCATCACCCGGGCGACCTCGCGCCAGCTGAGCAGCCCGGGCGCCACCATCGTCTGCACCACCACCGACAGCGCCGTCTGCAGCCCGAGCATGCCGGGGCGGGCAGCGGAGAACTCACAACACTTCTCGTGTTCGGCGTGCGGGGCATGATCGGTGGCCACACAGTCGATTACCCCGTCGGCCAGCGCTTGACGCAACGCGATCGTGTCGGACGCCTCACGCAGCGGCGGATTTACCCGGTTCACCCCGTCGTAGCCGGCCAGCCGGGTGTCGTCGAGCAGCAGGTGATGCGGTGTCACCTCGGCGGTGATCGAAATACCTTGGCCCTTAGCCCATTTCAGAAGTTCGACGGTGCCAGCGGTGGAGGCATGACAGATGTGCACCCGAGCGCCGGCGTCGCGGGCCAGCAGCGCGTCACGCGCGACGATCGATTCCTCGGCGGCCCTGGGCCATCCCGCGAGTCCGAGCCGGGCGGCCGCGGGCCCTTCGTGCGCCACCGCCCCGACGGTCAGCCGCGGCTCCTCGGCATGCTGGGCGATCAGCACGCCCAGCCCGGTGGCGTATTCCAGGGCGCGACGCATAATCAGCGGATCGTGCACGCAGTTGCCGTCGTCGGAGAACATCCGCACCTGTGCGATACCCGCGGCCATCATGCCCATCTCGGTGAGCTCTGCTCCGGCCAGCCCGACGGTGACCGCGCCGACGGGGTGCACGTCCACCAGGCCGACTTGCTGGCCGCGATGCCAGACGTGATCGGTGACCACCGGGCTGTCGGCCACCGGCGTGGTGTTCGCCATCGCGAACACCGCCGTGTATCCGCCCAAAGCGGCTGCCGCTGAACCTGTTTCGATATCCTCGGCGTATTCGCGGCCGGGCTCGCGCAGGTGGGTGTGCAGGTCGACGAATCCCGGCAGCAGCACGTGATCCGTAGCGTCGATGACGTCGGCCGTGTCGGGGATCTGCAGTTTCGGCCCGATGTCGGCGATCTGACCGTCATCGACCAGCACGTCGACGCGGTCGCCTTCCCCGTACAACCGAACCCCACGGATCAGCACACTCATGCCGCGATGTCCTCCGCCCCCACCAGCACATGGAACAGCACGGCCATCCGCACGTGCACGCCGTTGGAAACCTGTTGCAGTACCGCGGATTGCGACGAGTCCGCGACCGAGGACGCGATCTCCATGCCGCGCACCATCGGGCCGGGGTGCAGCACCACCGCGTGGCTTCCCAGCATGGCCTGGCGCCGGTCCGAAAGGCCATAGCGCACCGAGTATTCGCGCACCGACGGGAAGAACCCGCCATTCATCCGCTCGGCCTGTACCCGCAGCATCAGCACGGCGTCGGCGGCGGGCAGCTCGGCGTCGAAGTCATAGGAGACGGTGGCCGGCCAGCCGTCGACACCGACCGGCAACAGGGTCGGCGGCGCCACCAGCACCACCTCGGCGCCCAGCGTGGCCAGCAGCATCACGTTGGAGCGCGCAACCCGGCTGTGCAGGATGTCGCCGACGATCACCACGCGCCGGCCCTCGATCTGGCCGAGCCGCTGGCGGATGGTCAGCGCGTCCAGCAGCGCCTGTGTCGGATGTTCGTGGGTGCCGTCGCCGGCGTTGATCACCGACGGGCCACCGTGTTCGCTGTTGGAGTGCGCGGTCCAGTCGGCCAGCAGGTGCGCGGCACCGGAGGCCGGGTGCCGGATGATCAGTGCGTCGGCACCGGCCGCGTGCAGCGTCAATGCGGTGTCGCGCAACGACTCCCCTTTGCTCACCGACGACCCGGACGAGCTGACGTTGATCACGTCGGCGCTCATCCACTTCCCGGCCACCTCGAACGACACCCGGGTGCGGGTGGAGTTCTCGTAGAACATCGTGACGACGGTGCGCCCGCGCAGGGTGGGGAGTTTCTTGACCTCGCGCCCGACCAGCGCCTGTGCGAACCGGTCGGCGTCGTCCAGGATCGCGGTGGCATCGTCGCGGCTGAGGTCGCCGGCGGCCAGCAGATGTCTGGTCATGACTCTGGCTTCATTCGGAGTCCCTCCCAATGACGACGCCGTCGCGGCCGTCGTGCTCGCGCAGCTGGACGTGCACGCTCTCGTTGCGCGCGGTCGGCACGTTCTTACCCACGTAGTCGGCGCGTATCGGCAGCTCGCGATGGCCGCGGTCGACCAGCACCGCCAGCTGCACGGCTCGCGGCCTGCCGACGTCGCGCAGCGCGTCCAGCGCGGAGCGCACCGAGCGACCGGAATACAACACGTCGTCGACCAGAATCACCAATGCGTCGTCGATGCCACCGGCCGGGATCGAGGTGACCTCCAGCGGCCGGGGCGGCTTGGTCATCAAATCGTCACGGTACAAAGTGATGTCGAGGGCACCATGACCGACGTCGACGCCGCAGAATTCACCGATGTTGGCGGCCAGCCGCGCGGCCAGGCTCACCCCGCGGGTCGGGATTCCCAGCAGCACCACGCGTGGCGCGTCGGGACCATCCAGTGCGGTCTTTTCGATGATCTGGTGGGCGATACGGGAAATCGTTCGACCGACGTCGGCCGCCGACATCAATTCGCGGCCGGACGCGGAATCACCCGCGGCACTCATGCGAAACCTTGACCTCCTTCTCCGCCTCTCCGGACGGATCGTTAAAGGATGTCGACTGTCGGGGAGCGTAGCATTTCGCGACTCGCCCGACGACAGGGGACGCGCCCGGTACTGCAGGACGGCCTGTGATGACCGCGCTACCTCGCCGAAACAAAAATGGTTATCCGCGCTGCACCGAATAATCGCGATATCGCGAAATTCACATCAATAGCGAATCTGTTGAATCTACGTATAATAGTGACAATTCGGAGCCACTCAGGGCAATACCAGCGGAATACCCGGTTACCAATGATCGACAAGTAGTTTAAGCGGGCTAATCATTGCGTCCAAGGATGCCGTACGGCCGGCCGCCACGCTGTCATTCGCCAGGCTTAGCTGGCATTACCCGGCTTCGAAGCATGTGCGAGCGCGGCGTGACAAAAGCCGATATGAGCAGATTCCGCAGTCGATTTCATTGACGCGACGGCGTGAATTCACCAAGAGTTATCAGTTGCAAACCTTCCGCCCTAATGCAAAGATTTCTAGCGCAGGCGGGCAGTCCCCGCACTTGCCTGCCATTTATTAAATCCGAATAGGAGTTTCCATGCGCAGCGCGAGTTCGCGTGCTAATGAGTCGTGTCCCCCGGCATCGCTCGGCCCGATCGATTGTGCGCAGACCACTACTCCTGACGTTCCCCCCGCGGCCGAGCGCATCGCACGGCGCGAATACCTGCGATCGGAATGCCTGCAGAGCGCGCGCCGTCGTGCGCTGGCCGACGAGCTCTACAACATCTACAGCGAGACCCTGCACGGCCACACACCCGAGGAAATCGACGATCTGATCTTCGGCACCGCCCGGGTTCGCCTTGCGCTTTTCTACGGGGCGCGTGACGAACTCGCGGGTTTTGCATTTGCCGCGATCGACCGCATCGAGCACGCCGGCCGCACCCACGCAGTGCTGGGAGGCGGCGGATTCTTCCGATCGAAGTATCGCGGCGGGCCATCGGCCTCGCTGTTCTTCCTCGGCCAGGGCATCCGCGCCCGGCTGCGCGAACCGCACGTACCGCTGGCCTACTTGACCCGGGCCAGCACCCCGGCGGCCTACCGCCGGCTCGCAGTGACGATGCCGACGATTTACCCCAGCCGCAGGCGACCGACACCGGTCGACGTCGAGACGCTGGTGCGAGCACTGAGTCCGCGCAGGCACTACGTGCAGGTCAGCGAGAACCCGTGGGTGGTGCGGTCGGCCGCGCCCCATGACCCCTCGCGATTGCAGCGACTCGAACACGACCCCGATGTGCGCTTCTATCTCGACCTCAATCCCCGCTTCGCCCAAGGTGAATCGCTGCTGGTTTGGGTGCGGGCCGACATGGCGGATCTCGCCAGCGGATTCGCCCGGGCCCTGCGTGCGGTGACCCCCGTGAAGGTCACATGACCGGCATTCTTCGACGCATCTGGGTACCGATCGTCATGGTTGTCGTAATGGCGGTCGGTACCATCATCGTTTCCCGGTTGCACGGCGTTTTCGGCTCACATCAACATGATTCAAGCAAGAGCAATGCAGACGCGATCGTCGCGTTCAATCCCAAGCACGTCGTCTACGAGATCTTCGGCCCGCCAGGCGCGACGGCGAGCATCCATTATCTGGATGCCGACGCGCAGCCGCAGGAGGTCGAAAACGCAGCGGTGCCATGGACGCTGCGCATCGATACCACGCTCAGTGCTGTGGTGGCCAATGTTGTGGCGCAAGGCGACAGCGCCCGTCTCGGATGCCGAATCACCGTCAATGGCGTTGTGCGCGACGAGCTTACGGTGAGTTCGCACAACGCTGCGACCAGCTGCCTGGTGAAATCCGCATGAGCGACGGTGCGCGGGGGGTTGCGGCCGGCCGGACCATCCGGTGGCTGGCGCTGCCGATCATCCTGTTTTGGGTGGCGCTGTGCGCCGTGCTCAACACGGCCACACCAGTGCTGTCGGAAGTCGCCGGAACACATGCCGTCTCGTACAGTGCCCACGACGCGCCGTCGCTGATCGCGATGAAGCGCATCGGCAAGAATTTTCAGCAGTTCAATTCCGACACCACGGCAATGGTGCTGCTGGAGGGCCGAGACAAGCTGGGCGACAGCGCGCATCGCTTTTACGACACGCTGATCGCCAAACTCTCCGAAGACAGGGCTCACGTCGAGCATGTGGAGAACTTCTGGGGTGACAGCCTGACCGCGGCGGGATCGCAGAGCGCCGACGGTAAAGCCGCCTATGTCCAGCTGTACCTCACCGGCGATCAAAGCAGCTCGGCGGCCAACGAATCCGTCGTCGCCGTCGAACACATCGTGGACAGCGTGCCGCCACCGCCCGGGATCAAGGCCTACGTGACGGGACCGGGTCCGCTCAATGGCGATACCCACACCTACGGCGACCGCAGCCTGGAAAAGATCACCCTGATCACCGTGGTCGTGATCGCGTTGATGCTGTTCATCGCGTATCGCTCGGTGACCACCGTGCTGTTCGTGCTGCTGACGGTGGGTGTTGAGTTGCTCACCGCCGAGGGCGTCATCGCCACCCTGGCCAACAACGACGTCATCGCCCTATCCACGTTCGCCGTGAATGTGCTTGTGGCACTTGCGATAGCAGCGTCAACGGACTACGTCATCTTCCTGATTGGACGCTACCAGGAGGCCCGCACTGCGGGCATGGACCGAGAAGCCGCGTACTACGACATGTTCCGCGGGACGGCGCATGTGATCCTGGGGTCCGGGTTGACCGTCGCGGGGGCGATGTATTGTCTGAGCTTCACTCGGCTGCCGGTCTTCAACACTCTCGGATGGCCGTGTTCGATCTCGGTCCTGGTGGTGATCGTTGCCTCGCTCACCCTGGCGCCCGCCGTCATCGTCGTCGCCAGCCGATTCGGAACGTTCGATCCCAAACGTACTGTGAGCACCCGACGTTGGCGCCGGATCGGTACCATCGTCGTCCGGTGGCCCGGCCCGGTGCTCGTCGCCTCGATCCTGGTGTCGCTGATCGGTCTGATCGCCCTGCCGAGCTACCAGACCGGCTACAACGGGCGCTATTACCTGCCGGCCGATACCCCGTCGAATATCGGCTTCCAGGCGTCGGACCGGCACTTCGCGCCGGCCCGCATGGAGCCCGAGCTGCTGATGATCGAGGCCGATCACGACCTGCGCAACCCGACGGACATGCTCGTCCTGGACCGTATTGCCCGCACCATTTTCCACACGCCGGGTATCGCACGGGTGCAAGGCATTACCCGGCCGCTGGGCTCGCCGATCGACCACGCCTCGATCCCGTTCCAGATCAGCGCGCAAAGTGCCGTCACGATCGAGAACCTCAAGAACCTGCGGAATCGGGTGGCCGACATGTCCCGAATGACCAACGAGCTGCAACACATGATCGATGTCTCGTTGCACATCCAGGACCTGACACGGCAGCTGGCGAACGTGACGCACGGCATGGCAGGCGACACCAGGCGGATGCGGGACACCACCGGTGAATTGCGGGATCACCTCTCCGATTTCGAAGACTTCTGGCGGCCGGTCCGAAGCTATTTCTATTGGGAGCGACACTGTTTCGACATTCCGCTGTGCTGGTCGCTGCGGTCGTTGTTCGACGGGGTCGACGGCATCGACCGGCTTAGCGAAGACGTCGGCAACCTGGCAGTCAACACCGATCAACTCGACAGGATCATGCCGCAGATGCTGGCGCAGATGCCCCCGCTGATCGCGGCGATGCAGACCGTCAAGGATCTCGCTCAGACCGCGACCAGCACCTTCTCGGGGTTGATCACCCAGATGGACGCGCTGACCCGCAACACGACCGTGATGGGACAGGCCTTCGACGGCGCCAAAAACGACGACTTCTTCTACCTTCCGCCCGAGGCGTTCGAAAATCCGGACTTCAAGCGGGGTCTGAGCATGTTCCTGTCCCCCGATGGCAGCTCGGCGCGGTTCTTCATCACGCACAAGGGCGATCCCGAGACGGCCGAGGGCATTTCACATATCGACGGCATCCGGCAGGCCGCCGACGAGGCCGTGAAGGGCACTCCCCTGGCGGCCGCCAACATCTATCTGACCGGCACGGCGTCCACCGACAAAGACGAACGCGACGGGTCCATGTATGACCTGATGATCGCGGCGATCGCGTCACTGTGTCTGATCTTCATGATCATGCTGGCGATCACCGCAAGTGTGGTCGCCTCCGCCGTGATCGTGGGTACGGTCACGATCTCGTTGGGCTCGTCGTTCGGCCTGTCGGTGCTGATCTGGCAGCACATGCTGCACATGCCGCTGCACTGGCTGGTGCTCGCGATGGCCATCATCGTGATGCTGGCCGTCGGATCGGACTACAACCTGTTGCTGGCCGCGCGGTTCCGGGAAGAAATCGGCGCCGGGCTCAAGACGGGAATGATCCGGTCGATGGGCAGCACCGGCGGCGTCGTCACCACCGCCGGCCTGGTGTTCGCGTTCACGATGGGCGCGATGGGGACCAGTGATCTGCGCGTTGTCGGCCAAATCGGCACCACGATCATGATCGGGTTGTTGTTCGACACCCTGATCGTGCGCTCATTCATGATGCCGGCCGCGGCGACACTGCTGGGACGCTGGTTCTGGTGGCCCCGCCAGGTCCGCACCCACGCCGCGCCGCGGCCCGCTCGCCCAGTCGCGGCCGATCGGCGTCCGGCCGCCGAGTACGCGGCCAGTGCACCCACCGCCGAATGATGCTCGGCGGCTACCCGACGGTGCAGGGATATTGCCCGTTGACCACACAATTCGACGGCGGGGTGTAGGTACCGCTCAGTGCGCCCCGGAAACCACCCGTGGCCGTACCACCAGGTGCAATC
Organism: Mycobacterium sp. 050272; assembly: GCF_039023525.1. Taxonomy (NCBI): domain Bacteria; kingdom Bacillati; phylum Actinomycetota; class Actinomycetes; order Mycobacteriales; family Mycobacteriaceae; genus Mycobacterium; species Mycobacterium sp. 050272. The sequence goes on from NZ_JBCHKV010000008.1 coordinate 131,664, forward strand.
TCGCGATCCCAATTCGCGGGCGTGACCACATAGTGCGTGCCGGATTGGGTGACGGTGCTGTTCCACGCGTGCAAGACGGACTGTCCCGCGGGCATGTCGAAGTCAATCCGCCAGTCGGCCATCGGCGACATGTTCGGGTTGGTGACGGTGAAGTGGGCGATGAAACCGGTCTGCCAGGTATGTTCCACCTGCAACGTCGCCATGGCCGCAGCCGCGTGAGCCGCGGGGGTGACGGCGAGTCCGAGGCTGGCGACCAGCACTGCCGACACGGCTGCGTGAAGCGCTGTGCGACAGCGCTTCACGTGATTGTTCAGTCCGGCCATAGCAGCCACACTAAGGCCCAAACAGGCGATATCGGCCCGCGCATCGCGGGGTAGCTGCAGCAACTTTGCGCAACCGAAACCGTTATGAAACTTTGGCCTCGAGATGGCGTGCCGGGACGTTGCCCCCGGCTCCCTTTTTCCGGCGCCGACTCGCCGTGGGCATGACGATGGGTTCGCAGCTAATCTGACTCGCGTGAGTGACAACGCCGATGGGCCAGTCCGCCCGCTGATCGGATTCATCACCGGCGACAACGCGCCCCCGATCACCCCGGCACCGGCGAGCCGGGCGTGGATGACGGCGCAGTCAGAGGCGGACAAGGGTTGGCCCAGTCGGTGTTTACCGATGCTGATCGCCAACCAGAGCGGTTGGGAACTGCGCAATCCGTGCGCCTTCACCGCCACCTGGATAGCCCAAGAGGGTATGGACGTCATGATCGAACCCGATCGCTACGTCGCGAATCAGTTCCTGCCAGCCGGCCATTTCGGCAACGGCATCTTCACCTGGCGTCTGCCGATGCTGTTTCGCACTCCCCCGGGCTACAACCTGTTGGTCCGCGGACCGGCGAATTACCCGAAAGACGGCGTGTGCGCGTTGGAGGGCGTCGTCGAAACCGACTGGGCCAGCGCTAGTTTCAGTATCAACTGGAAAATCACCCGCAAATCCATGCCGGTGCGATTCGAGGTCGACGAGCCGATCTGCATGATCGTCCCGCAGCGCCGCGGGGAGCTGGAAGAGTTCGCTCCCGAAATCAGGCCCATCGCAGCCGATCCAGAGCTGCAGCGCAAACACGAGTTGTTTCTTCGCGAACGTGACGCGGCAAAGCATGCCGAGCAACTGGCACGGGTGGCCGCCGGCGAACGAGTGGACTGGCAGGGTGACTACACCCGGGGCAAACACCGAGACGGAGAAGCCGGGGCACCGGATCATCAGACCCGTCGCCGCCTTCGTCCCTTTGCACTCCCACCCGGCGAGAAGCCGCAGTAGAGCGCCGACAGCCGGTGTTGTCCGGCGATGACCAGGCTTAACGCCGGTTTTGGGGAACTCCCAGGTTGCCCTCATAGTCTGGCGCACGTGAGTGACACGCCCAACGGCACGCCTCGTCCGTTGATCGGGTTCACTACCCGTGACAACGCGCCCCCGATTGGTCCGGCACCGATCAGCCGGACGTGGATGCCCGAGATGTCGAAGACCCGGACCGGTTGGCCGAATCGGTGTCTGCCGATGCTGATCGCGAACCAAAGTGGTTGGGAGCTGCGCAATCCGTGCGCGTTCACCGCCACTTGGATGGGGCAGGAAGACGGGGTGGACGTGATCATCGCACCCCATCAGCGCAACACCGGTCAGCTGCTGCCCACCAGCCACTTCGGCAACGGGATCCTGACCTGGCATCTGCCCATGCTGTTTCGCACTCCCCCCGGCTACAACCTGTTGGTCCGCGGGCCGGCGAACTATCCGAAAGACGCCCTCTGCGCGCTGGAGGGCATCGTCGAAACCGACTGGACAAGCGCGAGTTTCAGCATGAGCTGGAAATTCACCCGCAAACTGATGCCGGTGCGATTCGAGGTCGACGAGCCGATCTGCATGATCGTCCCGCAACGCCGCGGCGAGCTCGAAGAATTCGCCCCCGAACTCAAGAGCATCGAGTCCGATGCGGAACTACACCGCAAGTATCAGGTGTTTCTCGATTCCCGCAGTACGGCAAAGCAAACCGAGCAGCTGGCGCGGCTCAACGCCGGTGAGCAAGTCCAGTGGCAGGGCGACTACACCCGGGGCAAACATACCGACGGTGACGCCGGGCCGCCGGATCACCAGACCCGCCGTCACCTTCGTTCCTTTGTTCAGCCCCAACATCCGGAGCACCAACAGGGGTCCTGCGACCTACGCGCGCAGCACGGCTAACTGGGCGCGGGCTACCCTGACCGGGTGAATCTCGATGGCAATCAGACCTCCATCCGCGAGGCGTGTGATGCCGGCCTGCTCGCCGGTGCGGTGACGGTGGTATGGCAGCACGGAGAAGTCCTGCAGGTCAACGAGATCGGCTACCGCGATGTCGACGCCGGCTTGCCGATGCAGCGAGACACACTATTTCGCATCGCGTCGATGACCAAACCGGTCACGGTCGCCGCGATCATGAGCATGGTCGACGAGGGCAAGCTGACGCTCAAAGAACCGATCACGCACTGGGTACCCGAGCTGGCCGACCTGCGGGTGCTCGACGACCCGCGCGGTCCGCTGGACCGCACGCACCCGGTCAACCGGGCGATCCTGATCGAGGACCTGCTGACCCATACCAGCGGACTGGCCTACGGGTTCTCGGTATCCGGGCCGATCTCGCGGGCCTACCAGCGGCTGCCGTTCAATCAGGGTCCGGACGTGTGGGTCAGCGAGCTGGCCAAGCTCCCGCTGGTGCATCAGCCCGGCGAACGGATGACCTACAGCCACTCCATCGACCTGCTCGGCGTCATCGCGGCGCGCATCGAGGGCAAACCGTTCGACCAGGTCCTCGACGAACGGGTGCTGGGCCCGGTCGGCATGCCCGACACGGGGTTCGCGGTGTCCCCGGAAGGCCGCCGCCGCGCGGCGACCATGTACCGGCTCGACGGACAGAGCCGGCTGCACCATGACGTGATGGGGCCGCCGCACATCACGCCGCCCAGCTTCCCCAACGCCGGCGGCGGATTGTTGTCGACAGCCGACGACTACCTGCGTTTCGTGCGGATGCTGCTGGGCGACGGGACGGTCGACGGCGTGCGGGTCCTATCGCCCGAATCGGTGCGCCTCATGCGGACCGACCGGCTCACCGACGAACACAAGCGACACAACTTCCTGGGCGCGCCGTACTGGGTGGGCCGCGGGTTCGGGCTCAACCTGTCGGTGGTGACCGATCCGGCCAAGAGCGCCGCGCTGTTCGGGCCGGGCGGGCTCGGCACGTTCAGCTGGCCCGGTGCGTACGGGACGTGGTGGCAGGCCGACCCGGCCGCCGATCTGGTTCTGCTGTATCTGGTCCAGAATATGCCGGACATGTCCGCAGACGTTGCGGCAGCCGTGGCCGGTAACACCACGCTCGCGAAACTGCAAGCGGTACAACCGAAATTCGTCCGCCGCACCTATCAAGCGCTCGACCTTTAGCACCGTGGCCGACCACCCGCCCGATCGCATCGTCGGCCCGCGCCTAATCCTGCGGTTGCCCACGCTCGCGGACGCCGGGGCGCTGTACCAACGGGTCGCCCGCGATCGTGCGGTCACGAAATATCTGCTGTGGTCTCCACACCCCGACGTGGCGACCACGCGGCGAGTGATCGCCGAGAAACTCAACGCCAGTGACGAAGAGCGAACCTGGGCCGTCGAGCTGCGGCACAGCGGTGAGGTCATCGGGCTGACCAGCTGCCGGCGCTCGGCGCTCGATTCGGTCGAGATCGGCTATTGCCTCGGCCGGAAATGGTGGGGCAAGGGTCTGATGTCCGAGGTGCTGGACATGCTGCTGACCGCGCTGCGCGCCGACCCCGAGCTGCTGCGCGTCTGGGCGACCTGCGCGGTCGACAATCTGCGGTCTGCGCAATTGCTGGAGCGAGCCGGGTTCGCCCTCGAGGCCCGGCTGCAACGCCACGCCGTCTACCCCACCATCGGACCCGAGCCGCGGGACGCCCTGCTCTACGGCATGGCCCTGCGCTGAGCGTGCGCTGTTGCCGGCTACGTGTTCTGGGCCTCCAACGCCCGGCGCGCATAGGCCCGCACGTCGGCGTCGCTGTCTTTCAGCGCGATGCCGAGCGCGTCACGGGCCGCGGCCTGGTCGGCCCAGCGGGTCAGGCTGAGGACGGCCGCCTTGCGCACGTCGAGGTGCGCATCGCAGAGCGCATCGGCCAGTCTCGGCACCGCGAGTTCGGTCGCAGCACCCTTGAGCGCACGCGCCGCGCCCTCGCGGATCTGCCACGCCGGCGCCTCCAATGCGCGCTCAACAGCCGCGAAATCGTCTTGACTGCAGCCTAATTCGCCGAGAGCCGCGAGTGCGGCCGCGCGCACCAGCGGATCGGCATCGGCGATCAACGCGCTGACCGCCGCGCCGCCGGCGCGCATCGTGGCCAAGCCGGCGGCAGCGGCGATGCGGACCTCGCGGCTCTCGTCGCGGGTGGCCGCCTGGACCCCGTCGACGTCGTCGACCGAAACCAGCGCCCGCACCGCCTCGATCCGCACCCGGTGGTCGGAATCGTCGAGCGCGCGGCGGTATTGGCCGGCCGCACCGGCGCGGCGTGCGGACAGCAGGTAGACCGCGGCCGCCCGCACCACCGTGTCGACCGACCGCAGATAGGGCTCGGCGCCGCCCGGGTCAGGCAGTACCTCGACCAGTTCGCGAATCCCCTCGGCGCTGGTGCGGCGCACCCCGGGGTCGGCGTCGTCGAGCGCGGCGAACAGCGCGGGCGCATAACCGTCGGGAATGTACTCGGTGAGCGTCGCCACGGCGGTGCGGCGCACTCCGGGATCGGCGTCGGCCAGATACGGCTGCAGATCGGCGATCGTCGGCTCCTCGAGGGCGAGCACCTCGGCGATCCGCGGTGAGGGCGGATCGAATGTGGTTGCCGCCGTTGCGATTCGTGAGCCCGCAGTGGCCGGGGCCTTGCCGCCGACCAGTGGCGGCTGCGCCACCTCGTGCACCGTCTGGTCCACCGGCGGCAAACCGTCCAACTCAGGGACCGACACCAGGTACGGGGCCACGGGACGCTTGAGGAAGCGCATCTGTCCGTCAGGACCCTTGCGCAGATTCAGGTGATAGCCCCACTCGCTGTCGTCGCGGACCGGCATGTCGGCGCGTTCGTGGTAGAGGCCCCAACGGGATTCGGTCCGGGTCAACGAGGATCGCGCGGCCATCTCGGCGCAGTCCCGGATGAACGACACCTCGACCGCGCGCATCAGCTCGTGCGGATTGCGGGCCCCCATCGCGGCGATCTCGTCTTGCATCCGGTCGAAGGTGCGCACCGCGATCGACAGCTTGGCCGCCGTCTTCGGTGGGGCCACATAGTCGTTGACGAACCGTCGCAGCTTGTACTCCACCTGCGGCTGCGGCGGCCCGTCCGGGTGTCGCAGCGGCCGGTAGATCAGCTCGTGCGCTTCGGCGAGTTGATCCTGCGGGAGTTGCTGTGGCGCAGCCACTTCCGAGCGTGTCGAGGCGGCGTGCGCGCCGGCGAGGTCGCCGAACACGAAAGCCCCGATCATGTAGTTGTGCGGGACACACGCCAGGTCTCCCGCGGCGTACAGCCCCGGCACCGTGGTCCGGGCGTGTTCATCGACCCAGACTCCGGATGCGGAATGTCCACTGCACAAACCGATTTCGGAGATGTGCATCTCGATGTCGTGGGTGCGATAGTCGTGGCCGCGGTTGGCGTGGAAGGTGCCACGGGTAGGCCGCTCCGTGGTGTGCAGGATGTTTTCCAGCGCGGTGAGCGTCTCGTCCGGCAAGTGGGACACCTTGAGATAGATCGGCCCGCGTGCGGAGTCGATTTCGCTCTTGACCTCGGACATCATCTGCCCCGACCAGTAGTCGGAGTCAACGAACCGCTCACCGTCCGCGTTCACCTGGTAGCCGCCGAATGGGTTCGCGACATACGCACAGGCCGGGCCGTTGTAGTCCTTGATCAACGGGTTGACCTGGAAACACTCGATGCCGGACAGTTCGGCGCCCGCGTGGTAGGCCATCGCGTACCCGTCGCCGGCGTTGGTCGGGTTCTCGTAGGTGCCGTACAGGTAGCCGGACGCGGGCAGTCCAAGCCGGCCGCACGCCCCGGTCGACAGGATCACCGCCTTGGCGCCGATCGCGACGAATTCGCCGGTGCGCGTGTTCAATGCCGCGGCCCCGACGGCACGGCCGTCGGCGACGAGCACCCGCACCGGCATCAGGCGGTTCTCGATCTGGATCTTCTCGCGCATCGACCGTTGCCGCAGCACCCGGTACAGCGCCTTCTTGACATCCTTGCCCTCGGGCATCGGCAACACGTAGGAACCCGAACGGTGCACTCGGCGCACCGCGTACTCGCCGTGCTCGTCCTTCTCGAACTTCACCCCATAGCGCTCGAGTCGCTGCACCATCGCGAATCCGCGGCTGGCCGTCTGATAGATGGTGCGCTGGTTGACGATACCGTCGTTGGCACGGGTGATCTCCGCGACGTAGTCCTCCGGCTCGGCCTTGCCCGGGATGACGGCGTTGTTGACCCCGTCCATGCCCATCGCCAGCGCGCCGGAGTGCCGCACGTGGGCCTTCTCCAAAAGCAGGACCTGCGCGCCGTTCTCGGCGGCCGACAGTGCCGCCATCGTTCCGGCGGTCCCACCGCCGATGACCAGCACGTCACAGTCCAGACGCACCGGCGTCATGTCTGGAATCTCCATCATGCCGCGACCGCCGAATGATCCAGGGCCGCAATCACTTCGGTACGCAGCGCGGTGCGCTGCCGGTCGACTCGCGGGTCCGGCACATCAATCAGGGCACGCAGCGGCTGACCGGCCTTGCCCAGCACGGCGATGCGGTCACCCAGCAGCAGCGCCTCGTCGACGTCGTGGGTGACGAAGACGATCGTGGTCGGATGTGCGCTCCAGGTGTCAATCAGCAGTCGCTGCATGGCCGTACGGGTTTGGGTGTCCAACGCGCCGAACGGCTCGTCCATCATCACCGCACGCGGCGTCCCCGCCAGGCCGCGGGCCAGCTGGACGCGCTGTCGCATGCCCCCGGACAGGCTCTTGGGCAAGTAGTCGCCGAAGCCGGTGAGGCCGAGTTCGGCGATCCAGCGGTCTGCCTCCGCGCGGCGCCCGGATCGTGGCACACCCCGAAGCCGCAGGGCCAACTCGATGTTGGACCGCACGGTGCGCCACGGCAGCAAGGCGTTGTCCTGGAACACCATGCCGCGGTCGCCCGACGTCGTGGTCACGTCGGCACCGTCGGCCAGCACGCGGCCGGCGTCGGGGCGCAGCAGGCCCGTCAGGGCGCGCAGCACCGTCGACTTGCCGCATCCCGAGGGACCGGTCAGCACCAGGATCTCGCCCGGGCGCACCGACAGGCTCAGCCCGTCGATCACCGGATCTCCGGTGTAGGACAAGCGAACTCGATCCAGTTCAAGACTCATACCGACGGTCATCGCTGTTCCTCCTGGGCACGCGGCAGCCAGCTGGTCACCCGGCGGCCGACGACTTCGACGGCGGCGGCTGTGGCGAACCCGAGCACACCGATCGTGATGATGCCGACGAACACTTGCGGGTAGGCCAGCACGGTGTAGTCCTGCCAGGTGCGATAGCCGATGCCGAGGCGGCCGGAGATCATCTCGGCGGAGATCACGCAGATCCACGCCACCCCCATGCCGACCGACAAGCCGCCGAACACACCCGGCAGAATGCCCGGCAACACCACCTGTTTCAGCACGTCCCACCGGTTGCCACCGAGGGTGCGCACCGAGTCCTCCCACAGCGTGGGCAGCGCCCGGACCGCATGCCGGGTGCTGACCATGATCGGAAAGTAGGCCGCGAGGAAGGTGATGAACACGATCCCGGCCTCGTCGGTCGGGAACAGCAGGATCGCCACCGGAACCATCGCGATCGCGGGGATGGGCCTGGCCAATTCGGCCAGTGGACCAAAGGTGTTGGCGAACAACCGGGAACGGCCCAGTAGCACGCCCGTTGCGACACCGATCACCGCGGCCAGCCCGAAACCGGTCAGAATGCGGATCAGCGACTGCGCCAGGTCAAGCCAGTACTCGTAGGTTCCGAGCCGGCGCCCCAGCGCGTGGACGATCTCGGTGACGGTGGGCAGAGTGTCGAAGCGCAACAGCAGGCGCACCTTGTCGGCGGTGAGCAGTTGCCACAACCCGATCGCGGCGGCGACCGAGGCGAGCCGCAGCAGCCGCCACTGCCAAGGCGACGTGACGCGCCGCGGGGTGCCGGCCACCGGCACCACGTCGGCGACGTGGCCGGTGACCGGTGCGGCCGGATCGCCGGTCAGGAAAGCAGTCATGCTGAACCTCCAAGGGCCTGTTGGTAGTTCACGATGGCGCCGCCGGGATGGGCGGTGAGATAGCGATGCGCGCCGGCCGGGGTTCCGAACGGCAGGTAGTTCTGGCCGTCTTGCACCCAGACCGCCTTATCGGCGAACCACCGGGTGCCCAGCTCGGCGTCGGGGACATAGGCGGCACGGACCTTGACACCGTGCGCGGTCGCGTCCCGCACGGCCCGCAGCAGGCTGCCCGGATTGGCCAGTGTCTGGGTGGTATCGGTTCCGTCCAGCCACAGCTCGCTGGCCTGCGCGGGGTCCCCGTTGAGCAGGGACGGGTTGGCGGTCGCGGCCCGAGTCGCGTCGTAGTTGCGGCCGCGTGCGCCGAACACGGCACGCAGCGGCGCGTCCTGAACGAAGCCCGCCACGTCGAGGTCGGCGAAGTCGCCGATCGACTTCAGGTATGGCACATCGTTTTTCAGCGCTTCGACCAGTGACGGTTTGAGCGTGGTGTCGAAGGACGTGCCGCCGGGGCCGTTGTAGAGGTACACCACTTCCTGCGGCAATCCGCTGGCCTGGGCGACGATGCGGGCCGCCTCCAGCGGCTTCTGGTTGAGGAAGTCGGTGGCATCCAGTTGCGCTTGCAGGAACGCGCCCAGCACCTCCGGATGCGACGCCGCATAGGATCGGCGCACCACCACGCCGTGCAGGGTGGGCAGGTTCAGCTCGGCGCCGTCGTACAGCAGTTTGGCCTTGCCCTGGTACACCAACAGCCCCGGCCAGGCAACGAATTGCGAAAGGCCTTGTACCTGACCAGATTCCAGTGCAGAAGCGCCGATCTGCGGCTGCTGGTTGAGTACCTCGACGCCCGTGATGCCACCCCTGTCCAGGGCCCGCACCAGCGTGCCGTGGCCCGCCGATCCGACGCTGGCCGAGACCTTGGAACCGGCCAGGTCGTTCAACGTGGCGGCCGACGAACCGGGTGCCACCACAACCATGTTCAGTGCGCCCTTGGGGTTATAGCCGGTGATCGAGACGATTTCGGTTTTCGCCCGCGGGTTGGTCTGCGTCTTGGAGCCGTTGATCAGCATGGGGTAATCCCCCATCGAGCCGATGTCGATCTTCTCGGCCAGCATCTGAGCGGTGATCGGGGCCCCGGTGTCGTAATCCTGCCACCGGACCGCGTATTTGGTGCCGGTGCGGGTGGTGATGTCGGCGAGCCGATGTTCCAGGTAGCCCTGGGCGCGCAGCAACGTCCCGGCGGTCACGGTGTTGATGGTCTTGGACTGATAACCGATGACGACGTTGACCACACCGGAGGACGCCGAAAATGATTCCAGCGAGCAGCCGGACACGGCCATGACGATGACGGCCGCTACCGACAACAGCGCAAAAGCGTGTCGTTTCATGAAAGATCCTGGGCTGTAGGTTATTTCAGCGAAGTAGATAGGGCATATTGACCGTGACGGCTCCGGTCGGGCAGCGGGCGGCGCAGGGGCCGCAGTACCAGCATTCGTCGACGTGCATGTACGCCTTGTTGGTCTCTGGGTCGATGGCGAGCGCGTCGAGCGGACAGACGTCGACGCAGAGGGTGCAGCCGTCGATACACAGCGACTCGTCGATCGTGACCGGCACGTCGACTCGGTTGTTGTTGACCAGCGTCATGGCTTACTCCTTATTAGGTGGCCGCGCATGGTGATTCGATCGCCGCGCATCCGGATGTACTCGAGGTCGACGGGCCTGCCGTCGGCAAGGCTGGTGAGGCGCTCGAGCATCAGCAGCGCCGAGCCGTCGGGCACGTGCAGGGTGGCCGCGGAATGGGCATCGGCCGGGATCGCCTCCAGAGCCAGCGATGCCGAGCCCAGCCGGCCACCGCTCACCTGCTCGATCAGCGCGAAAAGGTCTTGCTGTTCCAGCGGGTGATCCAGGATCTGGGTGCCGATATCCGGGGTCAGGTAGGTCAGGTCGAGGCTCAGCGGCAGGTCGCCGAGGTAGCGCAACCGCTCGATGAACACCGCCTGCTGGCCAGGCCCGAGTTGGAGCCGGCTGGCCACCGCCGGCGGAGCCACCACCAGCATGGCGGCGCGCACCTCGTTGCGGACTTCGCCGACGTGCTTGAAGGTTTCCTTCAGCCCGAGCAGTGAGTCGATCCGGTGGTCGTACTTGCGTTGTGCGACATGGGTGCCGACCTTGGGTCCACGGTCGATCAGGCCCTCGTGCTTGAGGATGCCCAAGGCCTCGCGGATGGTGTTGCGCGACACCGTGAATTCGGCTGCCAGCTCGCTTTCGGCGGGCAGACCGTCCGGATAGGCGGCGGCATGAATCTGCTGACGCAACACGTCGGCGACCCGGCGGGCACGGTCGGCCCGGGGTCCGCGAATGGGTATCGCCTCAGCCACGCCGCCACGCTAATGCAGCTCAAGGGCATTTTCGGGGGCGCGAATCCGGGCCTGACCGGCGGCCGTGAGTATTGCGCCGGTTCACATTCGGGCACGACCAGCTAAAACCCAGGGCCCTTCGACTATTGCGCCACCTACGCAAAAGCGGCGCCTTTGTGATCGCGGTGAGCCGAACTTTCGCCCCGGCCGCCCCGTCGCGCGACGCAGGACACGACGTTTTGCCCGCCTCCGAGCGACAACGCCGAGGATGTCGGCGTGCAGTGGAACAGTTCGGAGGATGACGACCAACTCGTTACGACTCCGCGGAATTGAACTCCGCTATGTGCTCACGTGGCATCTGGCCCTGCACGGTGCTGCGACAGTCCCCGAATTGATCCAGGCGCTGGCGCACCACAACTTCGACGCCGGCGAGCGCCCGTCGAAGTCGATTTCCGACGCGTTGCGTTGGGAAATCCGCTATGTACGAGTAGTGCGATTGGCCCGCGGCCGGTACGGGCCTGGCTGGATGCCGCGCGGCACCGAGCATCGAATCCATCAACGCGTGCTCGCACTACGCGCACGGGCAGAGTCGCTCAGAGGCGGGCAAATCGTCAGGTCGTTGATCGCTTAACCCCTGGCGACCGTGAGCCGCCCGGAACGTCAGGCGTCTTCGGTGACGGCCGGCTGGACGCGACCACCGTTGCGCGCGCCGTTGAGCACCGACGTGTCCGCGGGCAGCTCGAAGCCCGGGAACACCGACCCGACCGCGGCGGACGCCGCGCTGCGCTGGGCCTCCAGCCGGTCCAGTGCCTCCGCGGTGAACACCGACAGCCCGAGATCCGGGTTGTAACCGTGGATTTCCTTCACGTCGAGCTGCGCCAGGAAATACAGGATCTCCTTGGAGACGACCTGCCCCGGAACCAGCACCGGGAAACCGGGCGGGTAGGGCACCACGAACGTGGTGGATACCAGCTTGCGGCCCTCGGCGATCCGCCGACCGGCGCTGCCGATCTGCACGTACTCGCGGTCGGACTCCTCGTAGCCGGCGTAGAACGCCGCCCGCATGTCACCAAACGCGCAGGCATCCACCGGGCGGAACGCGATATCGAATTCGCTGAAGTCGGGCAGGTGCGGCAGATCCTCGGTGATCTCCTCGACGCGGCGCTGGTGCAGCGTCCAGTCGGCCACACTGGCCAACTCCCGCTCCCGATCGAGATCGGTGGCGACCCGGCGCAACACGTCGAGCAGGTGATGCACGCTCGACCAGGTGACACCGATCGTGAAGATCAGCAGCACACTGTTGATCGACGTCTTGTTGATCTGGATCCCGAACCGGTCCATCAGGATCTTCTCGCGGAAGTCGTAGCCGTTCATCCCGGTGTTGCCGAGGAACAGGGTGACGCGCGTCGGATCCAGCACGAACTGATCGGACCGCCAGGCTTCGTTCCACTCGGCCAGCGCGCCCTGCCGGACTTCGCGGTACGAGCTGACCGCCGATGCCCGGAACTCCTCGGGCACCAGGTCGGCCTCGTCGAGGATGCGGAACCACTTGCTGATCAGCCGGTCCTTGCGGACGCGGTGCCGGAACACCAGTGCCATGTCGTACGTCTGGCGGACCAACTGAAATCCCTCGATGTCGACCTGCCGGCGCGCCAGGTCCAGCGAGGCCAGCAGTTGCTGATTGGGCGAGGTCGAGGTGTGCGTCAGGAACGCCTCACCGAACGCGTCGCGAGCGCGCGAATTGAAGTCGCGGTCGCGCACATGGATCATCGACGCCTGCCGGAACGCCGAGAGCGACTTGTGCGTGGAGTGCGTCGCGTACACCCGCACCCGCGCCTTGGCCGGGTCGGGCAGCAACCGGTGGTTGACCCACTCCGACCGGGGGATCCCCTCCATCTTTGCGGCCCAATCACGGTATTCCGCAGCGTATTCCGGCGATGCCAGCATCTGCTCCAAGCGGTCCGCCGCCACCATCGCGGTGCGTTGCCGGGCCCACGGAACGGCCGTCGCGAACGCGTACCACGCCTCGTCCCACAGGAAGCAGATGTCCGGCTTGATCGCCAACACCTCCTCCATCACCCGCAGCGGGTTGTACACGACGCCGTCGAAGATGCAGTTGGTCACCAACAGCATGCGCACCTTGTCCAGCTGGCCAGCCGCCTCCAGGTCCAGCAGCGCCTTCTTGATCGTGTCCAGCGGCACGGCCCCGTAGATCGCGAACTGCGGCAGCGGATAAGCATCGAGATAGAGCGGGTAGGCCCCGGCCAGCACCAAGCCGTAGTGGTGCGACTTGTGGCAGTTGCGGTCGATCAGCACGATGTCGCCCGGCCGGGTCAGCGACTGCACCACGATCTTGTTGGCCGTCGACGTCCCGTTGGTGACGAAGTAGGTCTGGTTGGAGTGCCAGGTGCGTGCGGCCTTGTCCATCGCCTTCTTGATGTTGCCGTGCGGGTCCAGCAGCGAGTCCAGGCCGCCCGACGTGGTCGAAGTCTCGGCCATGAAGATGTTGCGGCCGTAGAACTCCCCCATGTCCTGCAGTGACCGGGAGTTGAAGATGCTGGCACCGCGGGCGACGGGCAGCGCGTGGAATTGCCCGACCGGCGAATCCGCGTACGCCCGCAAAGCATCGAAAAACGGTGTGGCGAAACGATTTCGCAGACCAGCCAGTACCGTGCTGTACAGATCGGTGACGTCGTTGAGCCGGTAGAACGTCCGGTCGTAGACGTCGTTTTCCTCGTCGTTGCCCGCCGCGATCGACTCGTCGGTGAGCAGATAAAGGTCGATATGCGGCCGCAATTCACGGATCCAGTCGCCACATTCGAGGCAGTCGCTGCCGCTGTCGCGTCCGACCGCATCGTCGGTGGCGCCCAGCAGGGTGTTCATCAACGGCACCCGGTCACGCGAACGCAGTGCCACGTCGTGGCGGATGATCGCGGCCTGAATCTCGCCGTTCAACGCGACGGCGGTGATGGCGTCCTCGACGCTGGGCACCACCAGCAGCTCGAATTGCACGTCGTCAGACGGGCAGCGCAACGCCCGCAGGGCTTCGGCCAGGCAGTCGGGTCCGGTATTCGGCGAGTCGTCGGCGAGCAACACGGTGTAGAACTGCTGCTGCTTGGCCTGGGCCACCAACTCCTGGTCGGCCAGTGGGGTGGACGTGTCGAAAAGTGCTGTGCGGTCGCCGTATTCGCTGAGCAGACGCACCGCGAGCGACACCTCCTCGGCCAGCCGCACCGTGGACAGGCCGTCGAGGTGGGAGCGGTAGGTCGCCAGATTGTCGGCCCCGGGATACAGCCAGTACCGCTCGTAGGCGCCGAGGCGGTCCATCAGCCGCCTGACCTTCGCCACCTCGTGCGTCTTGTCCAGCCCGGCCAGGTCCACCTCGGCGAGGTGACGGCATGCGTCGTCGAGCAGGTTCCAGGTGTCGATGCGGGTATACGACGGATTGGCCACTGCCGCCAGCGCGGAGACCCGCAGCCGTCGCGTGTAGGCACTGTAGGGATTCATGTCGTCACCTGTTCTGTGATGGTGTCCGATACTCGGCTACCGCAGTGAATATTTCCCGACACCGACCTAAACGACTCGTACGAATCAGCGCGCGTCCTCATTGTTATCCGGTCTGGCCTGCGTGCGCGATCTTTTCGCTCAGGATCGCCGGTAGTCGGTCAGCGCTCGGTTTCGTCGCTGTCGACGACTCGCCGCCGAGGCAGCTCCCACCGTCGTACCGGCAGGTCGCCGACGTCGGTGAGCGAGCGCACCACCGCCTGGGTGAGACCCATGATCGCGGCCATCACCGGCAACAACGGCTGCAGCGGCTTGGCCGCCGCTCGTACCGTGCTGATGCGGCGGGCGACGATCAGCCGTTCGATCGAGTGATACAGCCAGGCGCCCACGCCCAGCGCATAGATCGAGAGCGCCGAGGCGACGATGGTCCACCCGTACGCGGCACAGATCACCGCACCCAGCACCACCGTCGCAGCCAGGAAGGCGGCGACGAAGACGCGGAGTTCCAGTCGGGTCACGTTTCCTGGCTGCCTCGCATGGCCTTGGCCGCGGCCCGGATCTGCGGCGTCACCAGCATGACCTGGCCCAGGACACCATTGACGAAGCCCGGAGATTCGTCGGTCGACAACTCCTTGGCCAGTTGCACGGCCTCGTCGACCGCGACCGGCTCCGGCACGTCGTCGGCATACAACAGCTCCCACACCGCGACTCGCAGGATCGCGCGGTCGACTGCGGGCAGCCGGTCCAGCGTCCAGCCCTGCAAGTGGGTGCTGATCAGGTCGTCGATGTGGGCGAACTGGTCGCCGACGCCGTGCGCCACCGCGACGGTATACGGGTGCAGTGCCTTGACGTCGGGGTTGGCCTGCGCCAGCGCGATCCGCGCGTCGGCCACCTCGACCGGGGTCAGGCCGCGAGCCTCGGCTTCGAACAGCAAGTCCACGGCGCGCTTACGGGCATGGTGACGCCCTTTGGTGGGCCTGGGCGATTTCCCGTCCGGCATGGTCAGGCGTTGACCCGACCCAGGTAGCTGCCGTCGCGCGAATCCACCTTGAGTTTGTCGCCGGTGTTGATGAACAACGGCACCTGCAGTTCCGCACCGGTCTCCACGGTCGCGGGCTTGGTGCCGGCGCTGGACCGGTCGCCCTGCAGGCCCGGCTCGGTGTGGGTGACGACGAGTTCGACCGACACCGGCAACTCGAGGTACAGGGGTGCGCCGTTGTGGAAGGCCACCTGCACCGGCAGGCCCTCCAGCAGGAACCGGGCGGCGTCGCCGACCAGCGATTCCGGTAGCGGGTGCTGCTCGTAGTCCTGGCTGTCCATGAACACGAAGTCCGAGCCGTCGCGGTACAGATAGGTGGCATCGCGGCGGTCGACGGTGGCGGTGTCCACCTTCACGCCGGCGTTGTAGGTCTTGTCGACGACCTTGCCCGAGAGCACGTTCTTCAGCTTGGTACGCACGAAGGCCGGACCTTTACCCGGCTTGACGTGCTGAAACTCGATGATCTGCCACAGCTGGCCGTCGATCACCAGCACCAGTCCGTTCTTGAAGTCGGCAGTCGATGCCACGGTCGCTCTATCTCCTACAGGAAGGCCAATTTACAGGGCTTGTTCTCCAAGGCCGGGCGGCTGCCCGGCAGCGGGGTTCCGCCGCAAACGGTGCGAGCAGAACAGCACCGGATGCAGCTTACCCGCGCTGCGGTGCGCCACTAACCGCGCGGCTAGCGCAACTGGCCGGCGCCGCACAGGCCGAAAAGGCCGTCGTTGAGATCGCACAGGTCCGACGGGTGAGACGGCGCCACCAGGTCGGAGGCGGGCGCCGGGGGCAGATGGTTCGCGGCGAGGTTGCCCAGCAAACCCAGGCCTACGCCGGCCGCGATCAGAATCGGGCCCCGCCCGGCCACCTTGCGAACGGCCGTCATGACGACCCCGGTGGCGTCGTAGTCGTGGCCGACGAACAACACGGCGGTGAGCCAGAACCCGGCCAGAGCGGTGCATGCGGCGACTACGTAGACGGCGACGAGAGCTAGGTAGGCCATTTCCCGAATCCTACCCAGTCATCCGGGCCCGAGCCGCGGCTACGTCAGGATGGCCAGCTCCTTGGGGAACCGGGTCAGTAGTTCGGCCGCGGCCGGCTGGTCGCCCACGACCAAGGTGTCTTCGATGCGCACACCGCCGCGGCCGGGCAAGTAGACGCCGGGCTCCACCGTCACCACCGAACCGGCCAGCAAAGTCCCGGACGACGTTGCGCCGATCCCCGGTGCCTCGTGGATCTGCAGACCTACCCCGTGCCCCAAGCCGTGGCTGAACTGCTCGCCGTAGCCGGCATCGACGATCACCTGGCGCGCCGCGCCGTCCACCTCACGCAGATCGGCGCCCGGCCGCAGCGCCTCCCGGCCGGCTCGCTGCGACTCGGCGACCAGTTGGTAGAGCTCCAGCTGCCAGTCCGCGGCCTTGCTCAGCACGAAGGTGCGGGTCATGTCGGAGTGATAACCGGCGACCAGCGCGCCGAAGTCGATCTTGACGAAATCGCCGTCGGCGAGGACCGCGTCGGTCGGCCGGTGGTGCGGGATCGCCGAATTCGGTCCGGCGGCCACGATGGTCTCGAACGAGATCGCGTCGGCGCCGTGATCGAGCATCAAGGCCTCGAGCTCGCGGCTCACCTCACGCTCGGTGCGGCCGGGGCGTAGGCCGCCCCGCGCCACCAGGTCTTTGAGTGCGGCGTCGGCGGCCTCGCAGGCCAGTCGCAGCAGCGCCACTTCGCCGGCATCCTTGATCTCGCGCAGCGCCTCGACCATTCCGGCGGCCCGCACCAGCTCGGTCGCACCGCCGTGCTCGCCGACCTCGTTGGTCAGGGCGTCGAAACCGTCCACCGTGACCACATTGCTTTCGAAGCCCAGCTTGGACACGCCGGCCTGCGCCGCCTGCCCCGCCAGGTGGCGCCCGACGGCCCGCTCGATGGCGACCTCGAGATCGGGCGCCTGAGCGGCGGCCTGGGTGCGGTAACGGCCGTCGGTGGCCAAAACTGCTTCGCGATCGTCGGCGAAGACCAGCAACGCGCCGTTGGATCCGGAGAAACCTGACAGATAACGCACGTTAATCAGGTCCGTGACCAGCATCGCGTCCAGCCCACTGGCCGCGATCTGGCGTTTTAGATTGTCTCGACGCTGGGAATGTGTCACGACTCACGACGGTACTCGCTACGCTGATTGGCCATGAGTAACTGGATGCTGCGTGGATTGGCGTTCGCTGGGCTGATGGTTGTTGTCCGGTTGTTTCAGGGGGCGATCATCAACGCGTGGCAGACACAGGCCGCGCTGGTAAGTGTCGTACTGCTTCTTCTGTTCGTCATCGCCGTGAGCGTGTGGGGGGTGATGGACGGCCGGGCCGACGCGAAAGCCCACGCGGATCCGGATCGCCGGGCGGATCTGGCGATGACCTGGCTGCTGGCCGGGCTGTTCGCCGGGATTGTGAGCGGGGCCGTCTCGTGGCTCATCGCGCTGTTCTACAAGGGCCTCTACACCGGGGGCCTGATCAACGAGGTGACGACGTTCGCGGCGTTCACCGCGCTGTGCGTCTTCCTGCCCGGCATCATCGGCGTGGCCGTCGGCCGCTGGCGGATCGACCGCAATCCCCCGGCCGACCGCGGCACCGGAGCAGACGAGGAGCGGGCGGACACCGACGTGTTCGCTGCCGCCAGCGCCGACGAGGCGCCGACGGGCGAGGTTCCGGTGCAGCACCCGGGAGCCCAGGCCCAGACCTCGGCGGTGGCCACCGCCGAACGCGAGGCGCCCACCGAAACGATCCCGACTCGTGCCGATGAGGCCAAAACCGAGGTGATTCCGACCCGTGCGGACGACGACAAAACCGAGGTGATTCGCACCGAATCCGACCCGAAGCACGCGGGCCCGGAATCGGAATGGCCGAGTTCGCAGTGGGGCAAGAAGGACTAGTCGCTAGCCTTCGCCAGGTAGCGCAGCGCGAGCAGGTAGCCTTCGACGCCCAGCCCGACGATCACTCCGGTCGCCACCGGGCTCAGATACGAGTGACGCCGAAACTCCTCGCGCGCATGCACATTGGAGATGTGCACCTCGATCAGCGGCGCCCGAAGTTCGGCACAGGCATCACGCAACGCCACCGAGGTGTGGGTCAGGCCGCCGGCATTGAGGATCACCGGCTCTCCCGCATCGGCGGCCGCGTGTATCCAGTCCAGCAATTCGGCTTCGCTATCGCTTTGCCGCACAACGGCTTTGAGCCCGAGCGCGGTGGCCTCGCGTTCGATGAGCGCGGCCAGCTGATCGTGCGTGGTGTCGCCGTAGACCTCGGGCTCGCGGCGGCCCAGCCGGCCCAGGTTGGGGCCGTTGAGAACGTTGACTGTCATGGCGCACACACTCCCGCGTAGGCCGTCACCAGCAGGCCCGGGTCCGGTCCCACCAGCCGGCCCGGCTTGGCCAGCCCGTCGAGAACCACGAACCGCAGCACGCCGGCCCGGGATTTCTTGTCTCCGGCCATGTATTCCAGCAACTGGGGCAGCGCGTCGGGGTCATAGCTGACCGGCAGGCCCAGCGAGGTCAGGATGGCGCGATGACGCGCGGCGGTCTCGTCGTCGAGCCGGCCGGTGAGCCGGGCGAGCTCGGCGGCGAACACCAGGCCCACCGACACCGCGGCGCCGTGCCGCCACTGGTAACGCTCCCGGCGCTCGATGGCGTGCCCCAACGTGTGGCCATAGTTCAGGATCTCGCGCAGCTCGGATTCTTTCTCGTCGGCGGCGACCACCTCGGCCTTGACCGCGATCGCGCGACGGATCAGCTCCGGCATCACGGCACCCTTGGGGTCAAGGGAGGCTTGCGGGTCGGCCTCGATCAGGTCGAGGATCACCGGATCGGCGATGAACCCGGCCTTCACGACTTCGGCCATTCCGGCCACGATCTCGTTGTGCGGCAAGGTTTCCAGGGTGGCCAGGTCGACGAGAACGGCGAGCGGCTGATGAAAGGCGCCGACCAGGTTCTTGCCCGCCTCGGTGTTGATGCCGGTCTTGCCGCCCACTGCCGCGTCGACCATGCCCAGCAAGGTCGTCGGCACATGCACGATCGAGACGCCGCGCAGCCAGGTGGCGGCCGCGAAGCCCGCGACGTCGGTGGCCGCGCCGCCGCCGAGACTGACCAGCGCGTCCTTGCGGTCAATTCCGATGCGGCCCAACACTTCCCAGATGAATCCGACGACCGGCAGGTCTTTGCCGGCCTCGGCGTCGGGGATCTCGATGCGATGCGCGTCGACGCCCTGGTCGGCCAGGTGGCTGCGGATCGCCTCGGCGGTCTGCGCCAGGACCGGTTGGTGCAGGATAGCGACCCGGTGCCGGCCGCCGAGCAGTTCGCCCAGCTCGGTCAGCAATCCGGTGCCGATCACCACCGGGTACGGCGGGTCGACGGCCACCTGCACGGTGACCGGTGGGGTGGGTTCTGTCATGTGGTTGCCTTGCTGGCGTTCGGGGTGCCGGGTGTGACCGGCTGTTGGGTGGTTTGCAGGGGCAGCCGCGACATGATGTAGCGCACCACCGCGCCGGGGTTGCGGCGGTTGGTGTCGACCCGGATGGTCGCGACGCGCCGGTACAGCGGAATGCGTTGCGCCATCAGGGCGCGGTATTTCTCGGCGCGGTTTCCGCCGGCCAGCAGGGGCCGCGCGGAGGTGCCGCCGGTGCGTCGCACCCCTTCGCGGGCGCCGATCTCCAGGTAGATGACGGTGTGGCCGGCGAGCGCATCGCACACCCCGGCCGTGGTGACCGCACCGCCGCCGAGCGACACGACCCCGTCGTGGGTGGCCAGCGCCGCGCGTATCACTTCCTCCTCGATGCGGCGGAATTCCTGTTCCCCGTCGGTGGCGAAGATGTCGGCGATGGTGCGGCCGGTCTGCTGCTCGATCAGCACGTCGGTGTCGACGTAGCCGACGCCCATCGCCTTGGACAGCCGGCGCCCGATGGTCGACTTGCCCGAGCCCGGCAATCCGACGAGTACCGCCCTGGGGGTCACCGCGCGCCTACCCGGACGCCTCGGCGCGCGCGGCCGGTGTTTCGTGCTCGGCGACCGCGCGTTGGTACGCCTTGATGTTGCGCCGGGTTTCGGCCAGCGAATCGCCGCCGAACTTGTCCAGCGCGGCCCGGGCCAGCACCAGCGCCACCATGGTCTCGACGACGACGCCGGCGGCGGGCACCGCGCACACGTCGGAGCGCTGGTGGATGGCGACGGCCTCGTCACCGGTGGCCATGTCGACGGTGGCCAGCGCCCGCGGCACGGTCGAGATCGGCTTCATCGCCGCCCGCACCCGCAGCACCTGCCCGTTGGTCATGCCGCCTTCCAGGCCGCCGGCCCGGTTGGTCGAGCGGATCACGCCGTCGGGCCCCGGGTACATCTCGTCGTGGGCCTGACTGCCGCGGCGTCGCGCGGTCTGGAAGCCGTCGCCGATCTCCACACCCTTGATCGCCTGGATGCCCATCACGGCGGCGGCCAGCTGGCTGTCCAGGCGGTTGTCGCCGCTGGTGAACGAGCCCAGCCCGACCGGCAGGCCCAGCGCCACGACTTCCACCACCCCGCCCAGGGTGTCGCCGTCCTTCTTGGCGGCCTCGATCTCGGCGATCATCGCCTGCTCGGCGGCCTTGTCGAAGGCGCGCACCGGGCTGGCGTCGATCGCCGCCAGGTCGTCGGGGCCGGGCGGCGGCCCGTCGTAGGGCTGCGACGGGCCGATCGCGATGACGTGCGAGAGCACCTCGACGCCGAGCGCCTGGCGCAGGAACGACCGGGCGACGGTTCCAGCCGCGACACGGGCGGCGGTCTCCCGCGCGCTGGCACGCTCCAGCACCGGGCGGGCGTCGTCGAAGCCGTACTTGAGCATGCCGGCGTAGTCGGCATGCCCGGGCCGCGGCCGGGTGAGCGGCGCGTTGCGTGCGATGTCGGCGAGCTCAGCGGGGTCGACCGGGTCGGTGGCCATCACGGTTTCCCACTTCGGCCACTCGGTGTTGCCGATCTCGATGGCGATCGGACCGCCCAGGGTCACGCCGTGGCGCACCCCGGCCAGCACGGTCACCTGGTCGCGTTCGAACTGCATGCGCGCGCCGCGGCCGTAACCGAGGCGGCGACGGGCCAACTGGTCGCCGATTTCGGTGGAGGTGATCTCCACGCCCGCGACCATGCCTTCGACCACGGCTACCAACGCGCGGCCATGGGACTCCCCCGCGGTGATCCAACGCAACACGGGTCCCATTCTCCCATGATGCGCGGCCCGGTTTCGCCACGGTGCCGCGTGCATCCTGGGCTTCGCGGGTGCGTCCAGGGCGGGTTTTGCGTGCTTTTGCCACGCTGGACGCACACCTGACGCCGTGGACGCACACTCGGGCCGCACCTAAGTACTCAGCCGAGCAGGGCCAATCCTGCCGCGGCCGCGGTGGCCAGGCACATCGACGGACCGTGCGGCACGGCGCCGTGCAATGCCGCGCCCACTGCGGCGGTCAGCAGCGGTGCGGCCAAAGCGGCCACAAACCACACCGCGACGCCGAAGCAGCCGGCCAGCCCGCCCACGCCGATCGCCAGCTTCACGTCGCCGGCTCCCATCCCGGCCGGCGCGATCAGGTGCACCAGCAGATACAGCCCGGTCAATGCCGCGGCCCCGGCCAGCGCGGGCAATCCACGGCCGGCACAACCGGCGGCCACCAGGATCACACCGGCCCCGGGCAGCGTCAGCAGGTTGGGCAACCGGCGGTGCCGAAGGTCATAGCAGCTCAGCAGGAGCAGCCACATCATCACCACCACCGCCGCCGTTGCCCGCACCCGCGGGACGCTAGTCCAGGGCGGCCAGCGCGCAAGTCATCGCTTCGCGGGGGGCGGGCAGTCCGGTGAACTGTTCCACCTGCGCGAAGGCCTGGTGCAGCAGCATCTGCAGGCCGTTGATCACCCGCCCGCCCGCGTCGGCCACCGCGGCGGCCAGCGGGGTGGGCCAGGGGTCGTAGACGGCGTCCAGCAGCACCGGAATCGGCGCGAAAGCACCGGCATACCGCGATGCCACGTCGGCCGGGATCGTGCTGACCAGCACCTCCGCGGTCGCCACCTCGTCGCTCAACGCGTCCTCACCCAGCCCGCAGAACCGGGTCGGCACGCCGATGCGCGTTCCGAGTTCCACCAGCCGGGCCGCCTTCTGCGGGTTACGCGCCACCACCGTGATGCCGCTGACGCCGAGCTGCGCCAAGCCCACGACGGCCGCCGGCGCGGTGCCACCCGATCCACAGACCAGCGCCCATCCCGAGGCCGAGCCGATCGCGCCACTGACGCCGTCGATGTCGGTGTTGTCGGCCCGCCAGCCCTGCGGCGTGCGCACCAGGGTGTTGGCCGACCCCACCTGCTCGGCGCGTTCGGTGCGCTCGTCGGCGAATCCCAGCGCGGCGAACTTGCCCGGCGCGGTCACCGACACGCCGACCCATTCCGGCCCGAACCCGCCGACGACGCCCGGCAGCTCCTCGGCGCCGCACTCGATGCGCTCGTAGGTCCAGCCGTCCAGGCCCAGCGCGCGATAGGCGGCCAGGTGCAGTTGCGGGGATTTGGAATGGGCGATCGGCGACCCGAGGACGGCCGCTTTTCTCGGGCCCGCGCTAGCGGGGCGTGCTGTCGAGGACACCGTTGTGCTTAGCCAGCTCGATGTTGGCCAAATGCTGCTTGTAGTCCTTGGTGAACAGCGTGGTCCCCTGGGCGTCGATCGTGACGAAGTACAACCAGTCACCCGGCTCGGGGTGCTCGGCGGCGCGCAGCGCGTCGATGCCGGGCGAGCAGATCGCCGTGGCGGGCAGACCGGGTGAGACGTAGGTGTTCCAGGGCGTCTTCTGCGCCCGGTCGGCATCGCTGGTAGCCACCTCGCGGCGGTCCAGCGGATAGTTCACCGTCGAGTCGAATTCCAGTGTGTGGTGGGCGTTCAGCCGGTTGTAGATGACCTGCGCCACCTTCGCGAAGTCCTGCGAGTTGGATTCCTGCTGCACCAGCGAGGCCACCACGAGGATGTCGTAGGGCGACAGCTTCATGGCCTGTGCGCTGTCCACCAGGCCGGACTGCATGTACGTCGCGGCTCCCGCGCTGATCAGGTTGGCCAGGATGTTCTGCGGGGAGGCCGACGGATCGACGTTGAAGGTTCCCGGCGCGATCAGGCCCTCGAGGCGGCGGTGGTCGGTGCCCAGCTCGGTGACCGGCTGAATCGCCCAGGCCGGCACCGACAACACGTTGGGCGGGGTGTTGCCCGCCGCCGCGCGCAGGTCCTGCACCGAGACGCAGTGCGTGTTGCCGTCGAGGTCCACGCAGCTGGCGCGGGAGATCAGCGTCAGGATTCCCGGGTTGACCTTGTTGGTCTTCATGTCGGTGGTGTCGTCGAGCTGACGCCCTTCCGGAATGACCAGCTTGCCCACCCGGTTGCCGGGGTCGGTCAGCCGCGCGACGGCCGAATCGGCCGGGATTTCGGTGCGCAGCCGGTAGAAGCCCGGCTGGATCGAGTTGATCGCGGCGTTGCCGTGCGCGGCGTTGATGAACGCTCGGACCGTCTTGATCACACCCTGGTTGTGCAGCGTCTCGCCGACCATCGTCGTCGAGTCGCCGGCCTGTATCTGAATCACGATGTCGCGCTTGCCGTCTCCGCTGTAGTCGTCGCCGGCGCCGAACATCGTGTGCCACATTTTGGAGCCGACAAACACCGCGGCCACCACGATCACGACGAGCACGCCCAGCACGATGCGCCCGGTGAAGCGGCGGCGTCGACGGCCGCGCTCGGCCTGGATGCGGGCCATCCGGCTCATCCGCTGCCGGGGTGGGCCGACCGCGGCCGGCTCGGCCCGTTCGTCGCGTGCGCTATCGACCATCGATGACATCCCCCGACTGGGCCAGCGTCGCCCGGCGCTGATCGAGCCAGCTCTGCAGGATCGCGACGGCCGCCGCCTGGTCGATCACCGCCCGCTGCTCCTTGGCCCGCACTCCCGCCTCACGCAGGGCACGCTGCGCGCTGACGGTGGTCAGTCGCTCGTCGGCAAGCCGGACCGGCGTGGGCGCCACTCGCTGTCCCAGCGCCTCGGCCATCTCGATCGCGTCGAGCGCCGACGGCCCGGTGCGGTCGGCCAGCGTCCGGGGCAACCCGACGACGACCTCGACGGCTTCCAGCTCGCGGACGAGTTCGGCCAGCCGTCGGACGTGCTTGCCGGAACGGTCCCGGCGCACGGTCTCCAGCGGTGTGGCCAGGATGCCGTCGGGATCGCTGGCGGCCACGCCGATGCGCACACTGCCCACGTCGACGCCGAGCCGCCGGCCCCGCCCGGGGTCCTGGTTAGGGTCGCCGGGCCGGTCGGGCAACCGATGCTCTGCCAATGCCACTCAACCGACCTGCGCTATCACGGCGATCTCGGAGCGGACGGCTTCCAGCGCCGCGTCAATGCCGGTCGGGTTCTTCCCGGAGCCCTGCGCCAGGTCGGGCTTGCCGCCGCCGCGGCCGTCGACGGCCATCGCGAGCTGTTTGACCAGGTCGTTGGCGCGCAGCCCAAGATCTTGGGCGGCCGGATTGGCGGCGACGGCGTAGGGCACCGTTTCGTTCTCGCCTTCGGCGATCAGCGCGACCACCGCGGGATCGCTGCCCAGCTTGCCCTTGATGTCACCGACGAGGGAACGCAGATCGGCCGCCGTCATCCCGCCCGCCATCCGCTGCGCCACCACACGGACGTTACCGATCCGCTCCGCGCCGGCCGCGGCATTGACCGCCGCGGCCAACGCAGCGGCCAGCCGGGCGCGTTCGAGTTCCTTCTCGGCGGCCTTGAGCCGCTCGACAAGGGTGGCCACCCGGGCGGGCACTTCCTCCGAGGGCACCTTCAGCGAAGACGCCAGCCCCGCCATCAGCGCCCGCTCCTTGGCCAGGTGCCGGAACGACTCCAGCCCCACGTAGGCCTCCACCCGGCGCACCCCCGAGCCGATCGACGACTCGCCGAGGATCGTCACGGGGCCGATCTGCGCCGAGTTGTGCACGTGGGTTCCACCGCACAGCTCCAGCGAGAACGGGCCGCCGATCTCCACCACCCGCACTTCGTCGGGGTAGGCCTCGCCGAACAGCGCCATCGCGCCCATCGCCTTGGCCTTCTCCAGCGATTCGTTGAAGGTGTGCACCTCGAAGTCGGCCTGCACGGCCTCGTTGGTGACTTCTTCGATCTGGCTGCGCTGTTCGTCGGTCAGCGCCCCCTGCCAGTTGAAGTCGAAGCGCAGGTAGCCCGGACGGTTCAGTGATCCAGCCTGAACGGCGTTGGGGCCCAATACTTGTCGTAGTGCGGCGTGCACCATGTGGGTGCCCGAGTGGCCCTGGGTAGCGCCCTTGCGCCAGCCGGCGTCCACCGCCGCGATCACAGTGTCGCCCTCGACGAACTCACCGGACTCGACGTTAACCCGATGCACCCAAAGGGTTTTGGCAATTTTCTGCACATCGGTGACCGCCGCCCGGGCGCTCTCGCCGGCTCCGGTTCCGCTGATGGTCCCCTCGTCGGCGATCTGGCCACCGGATTCCGCGTACAGCGGCGTGCGGTCCAGGATCAGCTCGACTCGATCGGCCGGCTCGGCGCCCTGCCCGCCGTGCGCGACCACCGGGACCCGCTTGCCGTCGACGAAGATGCCCAAAATTCTTGCCTGCGAGCTCAACTCGTCGAAGCCGGTGAACTCCGTCGGGCCGGCGTCGACCAGCTCGCGGTACGCGGTCAGGTCGGCGTGCGCGTGTTTGCGGGCGGCGGCGTCGGCCTTGGCGCGGCGGCGCTGCTCGGCCATCAGCTCCCGGAAGCCGAGTTCGTCGACCTGCAGGCCGGCCTCCGACGCCATCTCGAGGGTGAGCTCGATCGGGAAGCCGTAGGTGTCGTGCAGGGTGAAGGCGTCCGAACCGGAAACAACTTTGGCCCCGGCAGCTTTGGTGGCGCCGGCCACGTCGTCGAACAGCTTCGAGCCCGACGCCAGGGTTCTGTTGAACGCGGTTTCCTCGGCGACGGCGATGCGCTTGATCCGGTCGAAATCGGCGACGAGTTCGGGATAGGACGGGCCCATCGCGTCGCGCACCGTGGTCATCAGGTCGCCGACGATCGGGCCGTCGATGCCCAGCAGCTTGGCCGAGCGGATCACCCTGCGCAGCAGCCGGCGCAGTACGTAGCCGCGGCCGTCGTTGCCCGGGCTCACGCCGTCGCCGATCAGGATCGCGGCGGTGCGGCTGTGGTCGGCGATCACGCGGTAGCGCACGTCGTCGTCGTGGTGACCGGCGTCGTAGCCGCGCGGGGCGCGCGCTGCCACCATGTCGATGACCGGGCGCAACAGGTCGGTCTCGTACACGTTGTGCACGCCCTGCAGGATGAACGCGACCCGCTCCACACCCATGCCGGTGTCAATGTTCTTGCGCGGCAACGGTCCAAGGATCTCGAAGTCTTCCTTGCCGGTTCCCTCGCCGCGCTCGTTCTGCATGAACACGAGATTCCAGATCTCGATGTAGCGGTCCTCGTTGGCGATCGGGCCGCCCTCGACGCCGAATTCCGGGCCACGGTCGTAGTAGATCTCCGACGACGGGCCACATGGTCCGGGGATGCCCATCGACCAGTAGTTGTCCGCCATGCCGCGTCGCTGGATCCGCTCCGCGGGCAGCCCGGCGATCTCCTGCCACAGCTGCATGGCCTCGTCATCGTCGAAAAAGACTGTGGTCCAGATCTTTTCGGGGTCCAAGCCGTAACCGCCGTCAGCGACGGACGTGGTCAGCAAGGACCAGGCCAGCTCGATGGCCTCGCGCTTGAAGTAGTCGCCGAACGAGAAATTGCCGGCCATCTGGAAGAAGGTGTTGTGCCGGGTGGTGATGCCCACCTCGTCGATATCCGGCGTGCGGATGCACTTCTGGATGCTGGTGGCCGTCGCGTACGGCGGGGTGCGCGCACCCAGGAAGAACGGCACGAACTGGACCATGCCGGCGTTGACGAACAGCAGGTTGGGGTCGTCGAGGATCACCGATGCGCTCGGCACCTCGGTGTGGCCCGCCTTCACGAAGTGATCAAGAAATCGCTTCCTGATCTCGTGTGTCTGCACTTGTTTTCCGCTTCTTCCTATCAGCTGTCCAACGACGCGTTTCGACCGCTCACAGTACCGGTCCCGGCGCCGTCCCCTACCCGGTAGCTAACCCTCCAGAAAGCTCAACCGCACCGAGCGGCGCGGGTTGTCCCGGTTGAGGTCGACCAAGACGACGCTTTGCCAGGTGCCCAGCTGCGGCTCGCCGGCCGCGACCGGCAGCGTCACCGACGGCGCGACGATCGCCGGCAGCACGTGGTCGGCACCGTGTCCGGCCGAGCCGTGCGCGTGCCGGTAGCGGTCGTCGCGGGGCAACAGCCGTTCCAGGGTGTCGACCAGGTCGTCGTCGGATCCGGCGCCGGTTTCGATGATCGCCACGCCGGCCGTCGCGTGCGGGACGAACACGTTGCACAGACCGTCGCCATAGGAGAAGCAGAACCTGCGCACCGCATCGGTCAGGTCCACGATGCGACGACTGCTGGTGTCCACCTCGAGCACATCCGTCTGCATCCGATCAAGCGTACGGCGCGACCACGCTGACCAGCCAATCGTTTGTGAGCGCGGCCACAGCCGGAGAACACGGCGAGAACACTGCGGGAAGCCATTGCCAGCGGTAGCGGGGAGGAGGAAGGTTATTTGCCGGGGGCCGTTGGCGACGCAACGCAGGGGGCGTTGCCCCGAGGAAGTTAGGGGTCCATCCGTGTTCGCACGTTCTTTCACCATCGAGGGACAACCCGAGTCGATCGACGCCGGAATCGCGCATTGTCGCGAGGTCGTGGTGCCCGCCATGGAGGAGCTTGAGGGTTGTGTCGGCCTTTCGCTGTTGGTCGATCGGCAATCCGGCCGCTGCATCGCCACCAGCTCATGGGAGAGCATCCGGGAGATGCGCGCCAGCGCCGAGCGGGTGGCCATCATCCGCGACCACATCGCGTTGATGTTCGACGGCAGCGCGAGCGTGCAGGAATGGAGCGTGGCCTTCCTGAACCGTCGCCAGCCGTCGCACGAGGGTGCCGCGGTGCGGGCCACCTGGGTCAAGATCGTGCCCGACCAGCTCGAGCGCTCCCTCGACTTCTACCAATTGGTCGTCGTTCCGGAGATGGAGGACCTCGAGGGTTTCTGCAACGCCAGCCTGCTGGTCGACCACCCCACCTGCCGGCGGGCGGTGTTGTGCACGACGTTCGACAGCCCCGAGGCGATGGCCCGCAACAGCGACGCGGCCAGCGAGCTGCGCAGCCGGCGAGCCCGCGACCTGGGCGCCGAGATCGTCGACGTGGCCGAGTTCGAGCTGGCGATCGCCAACGTGAAAGTGGCCGACCTGGTCTGAGGGCGGCCGTTCGCCGAGCGGCTGGCAACAGCTCAGGGCAGCGAGTCGCCGGGGAATCCGCGGCTAGGATGCACCTGATAGGTGAAGACGCCGGCCGCCACCCCCGGGTCGTCGTTCATCATCGCGACGGTCTCCTCGACCGTTGCATCGAACACCCCGATGCCGCAGACAGCGGAAGAGTCGGTGACCGGCAGCACCACCGCCAGCACTCCGTCGTCGCGCAACCCAAAATTGCGCCGGCCGTGCTCCCACACGATCGCCGGGGTCGTAACGTCGTCGAAATTCGGGCCTTGCTCGAGGATGACGACGCTGTAGGTCCTCGCGGAAGGCAGGAGTTGGCCCATCTCCTCGTCGGTGAAGGTTTTCATGGCCGTCCCTTCTTGCGGATGATCGCGCGCAACCGTTCCAGCCGTCCGCCGATCTCACGTTCGACGCCGCGCCCGGTGGGCCGGTAATAGTCGACGCCGGTCAGCTCGTCCGGCGGATATTGTTGCGCGACAACACCATCCGGGTGGTCGTGCGCGTATTTGTAGCCCTGCGCGTTGCCCAGCGCGGCCGCTCCCGAGTAGTGACCGTCGCGCAGATGCGCCGGAACCAGACCCGCCTTGCCGGCCTTGATGTCGTTCATCGCCGCGGCCAGTGCGGTGGTCACCGCGTTCGACTTCGGGGCGGTGGCCAGGTGAATAGTGGCGTGCGCCAACGTCAGTTGCGCCTCGGGCATGCCGATCAGCGCCACGGTCTGTGCGGCGGCGACCGCGATCTGCAGCGCCGTCGGATCGGCCATCCCGATGTCCTCGCTGGCCAGGATCATCAGCCGGCGCGCGACGAACCGCGGGTCCTCTCCCGCGACCAGCATGCGGGCCAGATAGTGCAGCGCCGCGTCGACATCGGAGCCACGCACCGATTTGATGAACGCGCTGATGACGTCGTAGTGCTGATCGCCGTCACGGTCGTAGCGCACGGCGGCTTTGTCCAGTGACTGCTCGACGGCCGCCACCGTCAGCTCGCCGCCCGCCTCGACCGTTTCCGAGGCGACTTCCAGCGCGGTCAGCGCGCGGCGGGCGTCTCCGGCGGCCAATTGCACCAGCAGGTCGACGGCGTCGGGCTGCACGCCGATCTGGCCGCCCAGCCCCCGCGGATCGTCGATGGCGCGCTGCACCACGGTCCGGATGTCGTCGGCCGTCAGCGGGCGCAGCTGCAAGATCAGCGATCGCGACAGCAGCGGCGCCACCACCGAGAACGACGGGTTCTCGGTCGTCGCCGCCACCAGCAACACCACCCGGTTCTCCACGGCGGACAGCAACGCGTCCTGCTGGGTTTTGGAGA
Organism: Mycobacterium sp. 050272; assembly: GCF_039023525.1. Classification (NCBI taxonomy): domain Bacteria; kingdom Bacillati; phylum Actinomycetota; class Actinomycetes; order Mycobacteriales; family Mycobacteriaceae; genus Mycobacterium; species Mycobacterium sp. 050272. Next base: position 161,556 of record NZ_JBCHKV010000008.1, read on the forward strand.
ATCGGTGCACCTCGTCGATGAACAGCACCGTCTGCTCACCGGAAAGGAGGGCCTTGCGTGCGCTGTCGATGACCGCCCGGACGTCCTTGACCCCCGCCGACAACGCCGACAGCGCTTCGAATCGGCGGCCGGTCGCGCGCGAGACCAGCGCCGCCAACGTCGTCTTGCCGCTGCCCGGCGGCCCGTACAAGATGGCCGAGGCCACCCCCGAGCCCTCGACCAGGCGGCGCAGCGGCGAGCCGGGCGCCAATAAGTGGTCCTGCCCGACGACTTCGTCCAGCGATGCCGGGCGCATCCGCACCGCCAGCGGCGCGCCGGCCGACACGCTCAGGGCGTCGTTGGCCGTCCGCGATTCGCCGGGCAGGTCAAACAGACCGTCGGACACGGCTTCAGGCATACCACGCAGCTGGGACAGGTACGCGTATTGGCCGCTGGGATCCGAAACAGACCCCGGCAAGGGGCTCCGAAACAAGCCCCGAAACATCCGAAGCCCAATCCTCGCTCCCCCGCCGCATATTTGCTAAGTTCCGGGTTGCCTAGTTCCGCGCGCGTGCCCAGCAAGCTATTCCAACAGCAAATTAGGACGGCAAATGAGCCAGCCCCCTGAACAGTCAGGCGACCCGGCCGAACCCTTCGCTGGCGACCAGAACCCCCCGGGTTACGCGCCACCACCCCAGCACGCCGCGCCGGGCTATGGCGCCCCGCCGCCGCCGCCGGGCTACGGTCAGCCGCCTGCCGGCTACGCAGCGCCACCTCCCGGCTACGGAGCGCCCCCTCCCCCGCCACCCGGCTACGGGGCACCGCCGTCGGGCTACCCGCCGCCGCCCGGTTTCGGCGGCTACGGGAATCCGGCGTCCCCGCAGTTCGACGTCGCCCAGGCGTTCAAGTGGGCGTGGGGCAAGTTCCAGCAGAACGTCGCCACACTGGTCGTTCCGGTCTTGATCTACGTCGCGGTGATCACCATCTTCGCCCTGATCGCCGCGCTGCTGCCGATGGTTTTCGGTGAGAGCACGAGCACCACCTACACCGACAGCTACGGCGAGACGACCAGCGGCGTGGACATCGCATACGGCCCGGCGTCCATCGCGGTCATGGTCGTCGGCTACGTGCTGCTGTTCATCGCCGCGATCTACATGCACGCGGGAGTGACGACCGGCTGCCTGGACATCGCCGACGGCAAGCCGGTGACGATCGGCACGTTCTTCAAACCACGCAATGTCGGTGCCGTGTTCGTCGTCGCGTTGCTGATCGCGCTCGGCACCGTGGTCGGATCAATCCTGTGCATCATCCCCGGCATCGTCTTTGCGTTCGTCACCTTGTTCGCCATCCCGTTCGTCGTCGACCGATCGCTGTCACCGGTGGAATCCATCAAGGCCAGCATCGCGACGACGCGGGCCAACCTCGTCCCTGCGCTGCTGTCGTGGCTGGTGCAGTACGCGGTGGTGCTGGTCGGCGAGCTGCTGTGCGGGGTGGGCATGATCGCGGCCATCCCGGTCGCCGCGCTCATCCAGGTCTACACCTACCGCAAGCTTTCCGGCGGTCAGGTCGTTGAGCTGGCGCAGCCCGGTTACCCGGCGGGACCGCCCACCGGGCCCCCACCCGGACAACAGCTCGCCTAGGCAGGCAAAGTCCAATCCAAGTTCCGCGCGTGCACGTTAGGACGACAACATGAGCCAGCCCCCCGAACACCCAGGCGATTCCGCCGAACCTCTCGGCGGCAGCCCCACTCCTCCGGGCTACGGCCCACCTCCCGGAAGCGCGCCCCCGCCCGGCTACGGCGCCCCACCTCCCGGCTACGGCGCACCGCCGCCCGGCTACGGCGCACCCCCCGGGTACGGCGCGCCTCCTCCCGGCTACGGACCGCCCCCGGGCTACGGCGGCCCGGCCAAGCCGCAATTCAGCGTGGGTGACGCCTTCAGCTGGGCCTGGAACACGTTCACCAAGAACGCCGTCGCGCTGATCGTTCCCACCCTGGTTTTCGGTCTGCTGTTCGCCGCGTCGTCCGCGCTGAACTTTGTGGGCCAGAACATGAGCTCGAACGTGACCCCATACGATTCCTCCGACTACGACTTCGCGTTCGCGGCGAATCTCAGTCCCACCGGTATGGCCGTCGCCGGGCTCGGCTACGTCGTCTCCCTGATTGTGACCGCGTATGCCCAGGCCGCGTTCTTCTCCGGATGCCTCGACCTCGCGGACGGCCGGCCGGTGAGCATCGGATCGTTCTTCAAGCCACGCAACCTCGGCATGGCGTTTCTCGCCGCGATCCTGGTCAGCATCGTCACTTCGGTCGGCTATGCCGCGTGCTTCCTGCCCGGCATCATCGTGGGGATCTTCACCCAGTTCATCATTCTGTTCGTGGTCGATCGCGGGGAGAACGCCTTCAAGGGGTTCGCCTCGGGCTTCTCGTTGGTCGCCTCGAATTTCCTCAACGCCCTGCTGGTGTGGTTGGTGACGATGGCCACGATTATCGTCGGTGCGCTGTTGTGCGGTGTCGGCCTCGTGGTGGCCGCCCCGCTCGTGGCGCTCATCCTGACGTACTCCTACCGCAAGCTTTCGGGTGGTCAGGTGGTGCCGGTGCAGCAGCCCGGCTACCAGCCCGGACCGCCCGCCGGCCCGCCACCGGGGCCGCTGTCCGCGTAGCCGACCCGGCTCCGCACGGTCGTGGCGCGCTGCGGCGCTGCGGCCCTTGTGATGAGATCAGCGGTTATGAGCATCAAAGTTGCGCTGGAGCATCGCACCAGCTACACCTTTGACCGGCTGGTCGGAGTGTTCCCGCACGTGGTGCGGTTGCGCCCGGCTCCGCACTCGCGCACGCCCATCGAGGCCTACTCGCTGCGCGTCGAGCCCGCCGAGCACTTCATCAACTGGCAGCAGGACGCGCTCGGCAATTTCCTTGCCCGGCTTGTGTTTCCGAACCCGATGCGGCAGTTGACGATCACCGTCGGCCTGATCGCCGACCTCAAGGTGATCAATCCCTTCGACTTCTTCATCGAAGACTGGGCCGAAACATGGCCTCCCGCTTCGGGGTTGATCTACCCCAAGGCGCTCGCCGACGATCTCAAGCCCTATCTGCGCCCGGTCGACGAGGACATCGAAGGGTCGGGCCCCGGCGAGCTGGCGCGGGCTTGGGTGGAGAACTTCTCGGTGCCCGACGGCACCCGCACCATCGACTTCCTGGTCGCGCTCAACCATGCGGTCAACGCCGACGTGGCCTACAGCCTGCGGATGGAACCCGGCGTCCAGACACCGGATTTCACGCTGCGCACCGGTGTCGGATCGTGCCGCGATTCGGCGTGGTTGCTGGTGTCGATCCTGCGCCAGGTCGGCCTGGCCGCCCGGTTCGTGTCCGGCTATCTGGTGCAACTGGCCTCCGACGTGGAAGCCCTCGACGGGCCGTCGGGGCCCGCGGCAGATTTCACCGACCTGCACGCGTGGACCGAGGTGTACATCCCCGGCGCGGGCTGGATCGGGCTCGATCCCACGTCGGGGCTGTTCGCCGGGGAAGGCCACATCCCGCTGGCGGCCACCCCGCATCCCTCGAGCGCTGCGCCCATCACCGGCAGCACCGACCCGTGTCAAACCACCCTGGAGTTCTCCAACACCGTCACCCGCATCCACGAGGATCCGCGCGTCACCCGGCCCTACGCGGAGGCAGCGTGGGAGACCATCTGCGCGGTCGGCCGCGGTGTCGACGAGCGGCTCGTCGCCGCCGATGTCCGGCTGACGGTCGGCGGTGAACCGACTTTCGTGTCGGTGGACAACCAGGTCGACAAGGAGTGGACGACCGCCGCAGACGGTCCGCACAAACGAGAGCGCGCGTCCGCGCTGGCCGCCCGGCTCAAAGCGGTGTGGGCTCCGCAGGGGCTGATCCATCGCGGCCAGGGTCGGTGGTATCCAGGAGAACCGTTGCCGCGCTGGCAGATCGGGCTGTACTGGCGCACCGACGGGTTGCCACTGTGGACCGACGACGCGCTGCTGGCCGACCCCTGGGCGGCCCAGCCGACGAGCACGACCGCGGACAACGAGACGGCCTACAAGATCCTCGCCGAGGTCGCCGAAGGCCTGGGATTGCCGCTGTCCCAGGTGCGGCCCGCCTTCGAGGACCCGTTGGCCCGGCTGGCGGTCAAAGTCCGCCTCCCGCAGGGCGACGCGGTGCAGCCCGGCGACGACCTCGCCGACGACGACGCCCAGGCGCGCGCGGCACTACTGGCTCACCTCGACGAAACCACCACGGCCCCAGCCGCATTCGTGCTGCCACTGCACCGCCGCGACGACGACCTGGGCTGGGCCAGCGCGAATTGGAAGTTGCGCCGCGGCCGCGTCGTGCTGCTCGAGGGAGATTCGCCCGCAGGGCTGCGGCTGCCCCTGAATTCGATCAGCTGGAAACCGCCGCGGCCGTCGTTCGGCGTCGATCCCACCGCCGTGTCGCACACCTTGCCGGCGGAGTCGACCACCGCGCCGGTGGAAGACCCGGACACCGCGCCGCCGACCGCGATGGTCGCCGAGGCCCGCGACGGGCTGCTCTACGTGTTCATCCCGCCCACCGAGGCGCTGGAACACTTCGTCGACCTCATCGCCCGCATCGAGTCCGCGGCCGCCAAAACCCGCAGCCCAGTCGTCATCGAGGGTTACGGCCCGCCGCCGGACCCGCGGCTGCAGTCGACGACGATCACGCCCGACCCCGGCGTGATCGAAGTCAACATCGCGCCCACCGCCAGTTTCGGCGAACAGCGCCAGCAGCTCGAAACGCTGTACGAGCAAGCACGATTGGCCCGCCTGTCCACGGAGTCGTTCGACATCGACGGCAGCCACGGCGGCACCGGGGGCGGCAACCACATCACGCTCGGCGGCGTGACTCCGGCGGACTCGCCGCTGCTGCGCCGCCCGGACCTGCTGGTCTCGCTGCTGACCTACTGGCAGCGGCACCCGTCGCTGTCCTACCTGTTCGCCGGCCGCTTCGTCGGCACCACGTCGCAGGCGCCACGGGTCGACGAGGGCCGCGCCGAGGCGCTGTATGAGCTCGAGATCGCGTTCGCCGAGATCGCCCGGCTCTCGGCGGGCGGGGCCGCCAAACCGTGGGTGACCGACCGCGCGCTGCGGCACCTGCTGACCGACGTCACGGGCAACACCCACCGCGCCGAGTTCTGCATCGACAAGCTCTACAGCCCCGACAGCCCGCGTGGCCGGCTCGGCCTGCTGGAGCTGCGTGGTTTCGAGATGCCGCCGCACCTGCGGATGGCGATGGTGCAGTCGCTGCTGGTGCGCTCGCTGGTGGCCTGGTTCTGGGACGAGCCGCTGCGCGCCCCGCTGATCCGGCACGGGGCTAACCTGCACGGCCGATACCTGTTGCCGCACTTCCTGATTCACGACATCGCCGACGTCGCTGCCGACCTGCGCGCGCACGGTATCGCGTTCGAGACCAGCTGGCTGGACCCGTTCACCGAATTCCGGTTCCCACGCATCGGTACCGCCGTCTTCGACGGCGTCGAGATCGAGCTGCGCGGAGCGATCGAGCCGTGGAACACCCTCGGCGAGGAAGCCACCGCGACGGGCACCGCCCGCTACGTCGACTCCTCGGTGGAGCGTCTGCAGGTCCGCATCATCGGCGCCGACCGGCACCGCTACGTGGTGACCTGCAACGGTTATCCGGTCCCGTTGCTGGCCACCGACAACCCCGACATCCACGTGGGCGGGGTGCGGTACAAGGCGTGGCAGCCGCCCAGCGCGCTGCATCCGACGATCACCACCGACGTGCCATTGCAGTTCGAGCTGATCGACCTGACGTCGGGCACCTCGCGTGGCGGCTGCACCTATCACGTCTCGCATCCGGGCGGCATGGCCTACGAGGAGCCACCCGTCAACGCCGTTGCCGCCGAATCGCGGCGAGCCAGACGGTTCGAGGCTCTCGGCTTCACCCCGGGCAAATTGGACCTGCCCGGCATCCGGGAGAAGCAGGCCCGGATATTCACCGATGTCGGCGCGCCGGGCATTCTCGACCTGCGGCGCGTGCGTACCGTGCAGCGGTGATGGCGTCTTCGGAAACTGGCATCTAGATGGCACTCGACCCGTCGGCGGTTCCGGCCGAGCATTACGACGCCGATCGACTGCTGGCCGGGTACCGGACCGCGCGCGCCCAGGAAGCACTGTTCGAGGTGCGCCCCACCGGCTCACTGGGAGCCGGCTACGACGAATTCCTCGGCGAAGACGGACACGTGCGCCCGGCCTGGACCGAGCTGGCCGACACGGTCGCCGAACGTGGCCGGACCGGGCTGAATCAGCTGCGCTCGGTGGTGCACAGCCTCATCGACAACGACGGGATCACCTACACCGAAGTCGATCCCGCCAGCGGCCACGCTCTCGAACCGCGGCCGTGGAGCCTGGACACCCTGCCGATCGTGGTGTCCGCGGCCGATTGGGAGGTGCTCGAGGCGGGGCTGGTGCAGCGCTCGCGGCTGCTCGATGCCGTGCTGGCCGACCTGTACGGGCCGCGCAAGCTGCTCACCGACGGTTTGCTGCCCCCGGAGCTGGTGTTCGCCCACCCCGGATACGTGCGCGCGGCCAGCGGAATCGAAGTGCCGGGCCACCACCAATTGTTCATGCACGCCTGTGATGTGAGCCGGCTGCCCAGCGGCTCGTTCGAGGTCAACGCCGACTGGACGCAGGCGCCCTCGGGCGCCGGTTATGCGCTGGCGGATCGGCGCGTGGTGGCGCACGCGATTCCGGATCTCTACGAACGGATCGCGCCGCGGCCCAACACACCGTTCGCGCAGGCGCTGCGGCTGGCGCTGATCGATTCCGCGCCCGACGACGCCCAAGACCCGGTGGTCGTGGTGCTCAGCCCGGGCATCTACTCCGAAACCGCGTTCGACCAGGCGTATCTCGCGACGCTGCTGGGTTTTCCGCTGGTGGAAAGCGCCGACTTGGTGGTCCGCGACGGCAAACTCTGGATGCGCTCGCTGGGGACGCTGAAGCGGGTCGACGTCGTTCTTCGCCGCGTGGACGCGCTCTACGCCGACCCGCTGGATCTGCGCGCCGATTCCCGGCTCGGGGTGGTGGGTTTGGTGGAGGCGCAACGCCGCGGCACCGTGACCGTCGTCAACACGCTGGGCAGCGGGGTCCTGGAAAGCCCTGGGGTGCTGCGCTTTCTGCCCGAGCTGGCGGAGCGACTGCTCGGCGAAGCCCCGCTGCTGAACACGGCGCCGGTGTACTGGGGAGGCATCGAAAAGGAACGTTCGCACCTGCTGGCCAACCTCTCGTCGCTGTTGATCAAATCCACAGTCGGCGGGGAAACCCTTGTCGGACCGACGCTTTCGTCGACACAGCTGGCCGGACTCGCCGCACAGATCGAGAGCATGCCGTGGCAGTGGGCCGGCCAGGAGCTGCCCCAATTCTCCTCCGCACCGACCGACCACGCCGGAGTGCTGTCGTCGGCGGGCGTGGGCATGCGGCTGTTCACGGTCGCCCAGCGCAGCGGCTACGCCCCGATGATCGGTGGCATCGGCTACGTGCTGGCTCCGGGTCCCGCCGCTTATGAGCTGAAAACTGTTGCAGCTAAAGATGTTTGGGTTCGCCCGACCGAACGTGTGCGAGCGGAGACCATCACGTTGCCGACCGAGGCGCAACCGGTCAAGACCGCCGCGGGCACCTGGGGCGTGAGCTCGCCGCGTGTGCTGTCCGACCTGTTCTGGATCGGCCGCTACGGCGAGCGGGCGGAAAGCACGGCCCGGCTGCTGATGGCCGCCCGCGACCGCTTCCACGTCTACCGCCACCACCAGGACACCGAGGAGAGCGAGGTCGTGCCGGTGCTGATGGCCGCCCTGGGCCACATCACCGGCAGCGACACCGGGGCCGACAACGACCACGCCGAGATGATCGCGATCGTCCCGTCGACCTTGTGGGCGTTGACCTTCGACCCGGACCGGGCAGGATCTCTGATCCAGTCCGTGGAGGGCCTCGCCCTGGCCGCCAGGGCGGTGCGCGACCAGATGTCCAACGACACCTGGGTGGTGCTGGCCAACCTGGAGCGCGGACTCGCGCACCGGCCCGAGCCGCCGCAGTCGCTGGCCGAGGCCGACACCCGGCTCGCGTCGGCGCACGGACGCACCCTGGCCGGGATGCTGACGCTGTCAGGGGTGGCCGGCGAGTCGATGGTGCGCGACGCGGGCTGGACGATGATGGACATCGGCAAGCGGATCGAACGTGGCCTGTGGCTGACCGCATTGCTGGGCGCCACGCTCACGACGGTCCGCAGCGCGGATGCCGAGCAGACCATCATCGAGTCGACGCTGGTGGCCTGCGAATCGTCGGTCATCTACCGGCGCCGCACCGTCGGTCAGGTCAGCATCGCCGCGGTGACCGAACTGATGCTGTTCGACCCGAAAAACCCGCGCTCGCTGCTCTATCAGCTGGAGCGGCTACGGGCCAACCTCAAAGACCTGCCCAGCGCGTCTGGGTCGTCGCGTCCGGAGCGGACCGTGGAGGAGATCAGCACGCTGCTGCGCCGCTCGGACCCCGCCGAGCTGGAAGTAGCCGTCGACGGACACCGCGAAGAGCTGGCCGATCTGCTCGCCACGATCCACACCGAGTTGCGCGACCTGGCCGGCGTCATCACCGAGACGCAGCTGACCCTGCCCGGCGGCATGCAGCCGCTGTGGGGCCCGGACGAACGACGGGTGATGCCGGCCTAGCCCGCGACGGCTGCCGTGGCGTCCGACGTCACCTCTTCGACGACGTCGTGAATGAACTGCATCTTCTCCAGCACCGGTGCCGGCAGCACGAACGGGTACAGGTCGTCGTGGCCCATCGAGCGGTTCACCATGTTCAGCGACCACGACAGCGGCAGCCACAAGTCGATGATGGCACCAAAGGCGCTGGGGCCCAACGGTGGTCGATCAAAGGTCGCCGAGGCCGGCGCGAATCCGGACCACGCGCAGGTGTCCAGGGTGTCGCGGATGTGCAGGTAGTGGGCGAACGTCTCGGCCCAATCCTCGGCCGGGTGCATCGTCGCGTACGACGACACGAAACTCTCCTGCCAGCCCTCCGGTGCACCCTGGTTGTAATGCCGATCCAGCGCTTCCTGATAGTCGGCATCGGGATCGCCGAACAACTCGTTGAACCGCCGCAGGTAATCGTCCGACGTGATGAGGCGGTAAAAGTAGTAGTGCCCGACCTCGTGACGAAAGTGCCCGAGCAACGTCCGGTAGGGCTCGTCCATCTCGACCCGTAGCTGCTCGCGGTGCACGTCGTCGCCCTCGGCCAAATCGATTGTGATGACGCCATTTTCGTGGCCAGTCATCACCTTTTCCTGCCCACTGGACAATAACCGGAAGGCCAGCCCGTAATCGGGGTCCTCATCGCGGCCGATGACCGGCAGCCTCAGCTCGTGCAACTCGACGACCAGACGCCGCTTGGCGGCCTCGGCCGCCGCGAACTCGGCCAGGCCGACCGAGTCGGCATCGTTGGGCCGTTCGGTGGTCAATACACACGATGCGCACAGCAGCCGCGGGTTGTTGACGGGCACCAGCCAATTACACACGGCGACTTGACGATTAGCGCACAGCTCGTACTCGGAGGCGCTGACGAAGCCGGGCTTCTCGCTGGCCTCGCCGTCGGTGATCACCAGCAGAGCCATCTGATCGAGTGAGAACCCCAGCGCACTGCCACAATTCAAGCAGGTGGAGTTCTCGAACGTCAGCCGCTGTCCACAGTTGGGGCAATTGAAATCACGCATGGAGTTCGTCCCCTTCGAAGGGCACCACGTCGACGGCCACGTCGATCACGCTGCGCTCGGAGTCGGTGTAGATGATGCCGCGCAGCGGTGGGACGTCGGCGTAGTCACGGCCCCGCCCCACGATGATGTAGCGCTGGTCGACCATCTGGTCATTGGTGGGATCTAGCCCAAGCCACTCGAACTGGCCGGGTTCCTGCGGGGTCCACACCGCGGCCCAGGCATGGGTCGCGTCGATGCCGATCATTCGTTCCTTTCCGGGGGGCGGGTCGGTGGCCAGATAGCCCGAGACATAACTGGCCGCCAACCCATTGGCTCGCAGGCAGGCGATCGCCAGCCGTGCAAAGTCTTGACATACCCCTTCCCGGGCCTCCAGAACCTCATTGACCCCGGTGGAAATCGTCGTCGACCCCGATCGGTAGGTGAAGTCGGCGTAAATCCGCGACGTGAGATCGCGCAGCACCTCGATCAGCGGGCGTTCGGGTACGAAACTGGGCGCCGCATAGTCGCGGACCTCGTCGGTGATCTCCGGCGGATTCAGGTCCAGGGCGAATTCGGTGGCCAGCGCTCCCCGGCGCCCGGCCGGCCGGGCCGCTTCCCAGGGCTGCAGCGCCGGCCCGCTGCGGTAGCGCTGCGGGGGCGCCGGATAGACGTCGACGATGGAGTCGCTGGTGACCGTCAGGGCGGTGTGCGGCTCGGTGACATGGAAGTACGAACTGATGTTGCCGTACCCATCGACGCTGGTAGAGCTGTCGGCAGGGGGCGGGTCGATCGTCAGGCGGTGCGCGATGCAGCGCTGGCGCTGGGAGTCGCGCGGCGTCAGGAAACCGCGGCCGTAGGAGCTGGTCACGATGTCCGAGTAGCGGTACTGGGTGCGGTGGGTGACGCGATGGCGGCGGGTGTCCGGCTCATGCACTGCAGAAGACACGACTGACCTCCTGATATCTCCGAATGCGTGGTGGGCGACCGATAGCCAATATGGCTCCAACCGCACCCTAGCGGGAGCACAATCGATGCGTGGCCACCTGGGACGACGTCGCCCGGATCGTGGGTGAGCTGCCACTCACCTGCGAGCAGTCACCGCATGACTGGAGGGTCGGCAAGAAGTTGCTGGCGTGGGAGCGACCGCTGCGCGTGTCGGACCGCGCCGCGCTGGTGGCCAACGGGGTCCACGCGCCCGAGGGCGACATCCTCGGCGTCTGGGTGTCCGACGAAGGCGTCAAGTTCGCGCTGGTCGCCGACGAGCCCGACATCTACTTCACCACCCCGCACTTCGACGGCTATCCCGCTGTGCTGGTCCAGCTGGCGAAGATCGACGTCCGTGGTCTCGAGGAGCTGATCACCGAGGCCTGGCTGACGCGCGCGCCCAAGAAGCTGGTCCAGGAGTATTTGACCGGCTCAATCTGAGCACCCTCACCGCCGGCCCAGGTCGATCACCCGCTGCAGGTCGTCGACGCACGCTTGGACGACGTCGGCCAGCACCACTTCGTTTCTTTCCCGCGCGTTCGCCAGCAGCATCGACGTGTGCCGGCGGGCGGCTTCGACATGGCTGGTCGCGGTCGCGGGATCGGAGTCGGCCAGCGCCGTCGCCCGCGCGAGATCGTCGAGCACCGCCTCCGCCGGTTGCGGAAGCCGGGCACAGCAGCCGTCGACCGCGGGGACCACGGCGCGGGCCAGCTGCAGCACCGAGACCGCGAGCAGGGCCAGATGCAGGGCCTGGTGATCGGCGGCTTGCACGGCGTCGCGAAGTCCCCACCGCCGCGGCGCCAACCGCACGACCTGACGCGCCGTGGCCCGCGCCTGGATGAGGCCGCTCAGCTGCTCGTGCACCCGGTCGACGGCCGGCAGCGGCCAGTCCCGGGCGGGCACGTCACGGCCGCGGGCCAGGTCACCGGTGCGGTCCAGCACCGAATGCAGGGTGCGCAACACTTCGACCCGCGCGCTGCGCAGCACGACGAGCGGGTCGGCCGGAAACAGCAGGGTGGCGACGACGATTGCCAGCCCCCCGCCGATCAGCGCATCGTAGATGCGTTCCCAGCCGACACCGCTGCGATACAGGGCGATCACCAGAATCGACGACACGACGGTCTGGTTGGCGAACATCATGCCCTGGCCGATGTAGCCCTGACCGATGAAGACCGCCGCCAACAGCGCGGCCAGCGCCGCGATCGTGATGGACACCGCGCCGGGTCCGCACAGCGCCTGCACCAGGGTCCCCGTCCCGATGCCCAGGGTCACGCCGACGATCATCTGGATCGCGCGTTGCGCGCGCAGCACATTGCTGGTCGACAACGACACCGCCGCGGCGATCGGGGCGAAGAACGGTTGCGGGTGTGCCAGCAGGTCGTGGGCGATGTACCACGACAGACCCGCCGCTACCGAGGTCTGCACGAGGTAGAACCACACGCCGCGGACCCGTTGGAAACCCCCGACGACGGCCCGGCCCGCGAACGGTCGCGTCAGCAGCGAAGTGCTCATCTCGCCTGCTTACCGCAGCGCCGGTGCGCGCGGCAATGCGAGACGTGTCAGCCGCGCCGCAACTCGAACAGCGGAATGACCCGGCTGGTCTTCGACTGATAGTCGGCGAAGCCCGGCGCCACGGCGACCACCTTGTCGAACAGCTGATCGCGCTCGGCGGCCGGCAGTTCGTGCGCCGTCACGTCGTACGCCTCGGTGCCCAGGTCGATGTGCGCCCGCGGGTTGGCCCGCAGGTTGTGCACCCAGGCCGGATCCTTCGGCGACCCGGCGAAGGATCCGAGGACGATCAGCTTGCCGTCGATCGTGAAATACGCCAGCGGCGATACCCGTTGCTGCCCGGACTTGGCCCCGGTCGTGGTGAGCAGCAGCAGGTCGGCGCCTTCGAACTGGCCGCCCACCTTGCCGCCGTTAGCGCGGAATTCGTCGGCGATCGCGTCGTTGAACGCCTTGACTGTCTCGGTGTCTGGGAACTGTTCGGTCATGCCCGGCCAACCTGCTTGGGTTTGGCATCTATTCCGGATTCCTTGCGCTGCTGGGCGGTGATCGGCGCGGGTGCATTGGTCAGCGGGTCCACGCCGCCGCCCGTCTTCGGGAAGGCGATCACCTCGCGGATGGAGTCCACCCCGGACAGCAGGGCGTTGATCCGGTCCCAGCCGAACGCGATGCCGCCGTGCGGTGGTGCGCCGAACGTGAACGCCTCCAATAGGAATCCGAACTTCTCCTGCGCCTCGGCCTGGTCCAGGCCCATCACCGCGAACACCCGTTCCTGGATGTCGCGGCGATGGATACGGATCGAGCCGCCGCCGATCTCGTTGCCGTTGCAGACGATGTCGTAGGCGTCGGCGAGCACCACACCGGGATCGGAGTCGAGGGCACCCTCGAACTCCGGCTTGGGCGAGGTGAACGCGTGGTGCACCGCGGTCCAGGCGCCGGAGCCGACGGCGACGTCACCGGCGGCGGTGGCGTCCTCGGCGGGTTCGAACAGCGGCGGGTCGACCACCCAGACGAACGCCCAGGCTCCCGCATCAATCAGGTTGAGCCGCTGGGCGATCTCGCCGCGCGCCGCACCCAACAGGGCGCGCGACGCCTTCGGCGGGCCGGCGGAGAAGAAGATGCAGTCGCCCGGGGCGGCCCCGACGTGGCCGGCCAGTCCGTCGCGTTCGGCATCGGTCAGATTCTTGGCGACCGGACCGCTCAGCTCGCCGTCGTCGCCGACCAGCACGTAGGCCAGCCCGCGGTGCCCGCGCTGTTTGGCCCAGTCCTGCCAGCCGTCCAGCGTGCGGCGCGGCTGCGACGCCCCACCCGGCATCACCACCGCACCGACGTACGGCGCCTGGAACACCCGGAATGTGGTGTCGGAGAAGAACTCGGTGCACTCGACGAGCTCCAGCCCGAAGCGCATGTCCGGCTTGTCGGAGCCGAACCGCCGCATGGCGTCGGCGTAGCTGATCCGCGGGATCGGCGTCGGGATCTGGTAGCCGATCAGAGCCCACAGGGCGGTCAGGATCTCCTCGGAAATCGCGATGATGTCCTCGACGTCGACGAAGCTCATCTCCATGTCGAGCTGAGTGAATTCCGGTTGCCGGTCGGCGCGGAAATCCTCGTCGCGATAGCAGCGCGCGATCTGGTAGTAGCGCTCCATGCCGGCGACCATCAGCAACTGTTTGAACAGCTGCGGACTTTGCGGCAGCGCGTAGAACGATCCGGGGTGCAGCCGGGCCGGCACCAGGAAGTCGCGCGCGCCCTCGGGCGTCGAACGGGTGATCGTCGGCGTCTCGATCTCGACGAAGTCGTGACGTGCCAGCACCGACCGGGCGGCGGCATTCACCTTGGAACGCAACCGAATTGCCGCGGCCGGTCCGTCGCGGCGCAGGTCGAGGTAGCGGTACTTGAGCCGCAGCTCCTCCCCCGCGGGCTCGTCCAGTTGGAATGGCAGCGGCGCACTTTCGCCGAGCACGGTAAGCGACGTGACGTTCAGTTCGACATCGCCGGTGGGAATCTCGGCGTTGGCGTTGCCTTCCGGGCGGATTTCGACGACGCCTTGCACCGCGACGCAGAACTCGGCGCGCAACCGGTGTGCCTGTTCCAGCACGTCGGCCGCGCGGAAGACTACCTGCGCGATGCCGGACGCGTCCCGCAGGTCGATGAAGATGACGCCTCCGTGATCGCGGCGGCGAGCCACCCACCCGACCAGCGTCACCTGTTGGCCGGCGTCGCGATCCCTTAGCGAACCAGCGGCGTGGCTGCGCAGCACGAATACTCCTCTTTACGTTGGACGACTGACCAGTCTAAGGGGCGGTGTAACTTCGCTTTTATCGCCACAAACATCGCTCTCGTGGGTCCCGGCGCTGTCGGCACGACGGTCGCCGCACTGCTGTACAAGGCCGGGCATTCGGTGCTGATCTGCGGTCGCACGCCCCGCGACAGCATCGAACTGCGTCCCGACGGCCAGGACCCGATCGTGGTGCCCGGGCCCGTGCACACCGATCCCGATCATGTGTCCGGACCCGTCGACGTCGTGATACTGGCGGTCAAGGCCACCCAGAACGAGGCCTCGGCCGGCTGGCTCTCGCGGCTGTGCGCCGAGCACACCATCGTCACGGTGCTGCAGAACGGCGTCGAGCAGGTCGAGCAGGTCCAGCCGCTGTGCCCGTCGTCGCCCGTGGTCCCAGGGATCGTCTGGTACGGCGCCGAGACCCAGCCCGAGGGCTGGGTGCGGCTGCGCACGGAGCCCGCACTGATGCTGCCCAGCGGGCCCTCCGCGCAGACGGTTGCCGAGCTGTTGCGGGGCGCCGGCTGTCGGGTGGACTGCGACCCCGACTTTCTCACCGGCGCCTGGCGCAAATTGCTGCTCAACGCGCTGGCCGGGTTGATGGCGCTGTCCGGTCGGAGATCCGGAATGTTCCACCGCGACGACGTCGCCGAGCTGTCGCACCGCTATGTCGCCGAATGTCTGGCCGTCGCGCAGGCCGAAGGAGCCCGCTTGCCCGACGATATCGTCGGCGAACTGGTCGGCACGTTCCGCAGCGCGCCGCAGGACATGGGCACCTCGATCCTGGCCGACCGGGAGAACCACCGGCGGATGGAATGGGACCTGCGCAACGGGGTGATCATCCGCAAGGCACACGCGCACCACCTGCCGACCCCGATCAGCGATGTGCTGGTGCCACTGCTGGCCGCGGCCAGCGACGGTCCCGGCTAGATTGAGCCGCATGTTCCTCTGTGAGCGCGTCGATCTCGACTTCATCGAGAACGCGCCCTTCCGGTTTCGCAACAGCGTCGACCTGGCCATCACACCCGAGCAGGTTTTCGAGGTGCTGGCCGACGCCGAAGCCTGGCCGCGCTGGGCGTCGGTGATCACCAAGGTGACCTGGACCAGTCCCGAGCCGCGCGGTGTGGGCACCACCCGCATCGTCGAGATGCGTGGCGGTATCACCGGTGACGAGGAATTCCTGGCCTGGGAGCCGTTCACCCGCATGGCCTTCCGGTTCAACGAGTGCTCCACCAAAGCCGTCGCCGCTTTCGCCGAGGACTACCTCGTCGAGGTCATCCCCGGCGGCTGCCGGCTGACCTGGACCATGGCCCAGAAACCCGCCGGGCCGGCCCGATTTGCGATGGTCTTCACCGGGCCACTGCTGAACCTGGGCCTGCGCCGGTTCTTGAGCAACCTGCGCCGCTATACCGACAACCGCTTTGCTGCTACGCAACAGCGTTAGGTGTGTGCAAAGCTAAACCATGACCTTCAACGAGGGTATGCAGATCGACACCAGCACCGCGGCATCATCCGGCGGTGGCGGCATGGGGATGGCCCTCGGGGGCGGCGGGATCGGGCTGCTGATCCTGGTCGCGGCCTTGTTCCTCGGCGTCGATCCCGGCAAGGTCATGGCCCCGCAGGGCGCGAACACCGGCGGCTACTCGGCGCCCGGATTCGACCTGAGCCAGTGCAAGACCGGAGCCGACGCCAACAAGTACGTGCAGTGCCGCGTCGTCGCCACCGGCAACTCGGTGGACGCGGTGTGGCACCAGCTGATGCCGAACTACACCCGCCCTCATGTGCGGCTTTTCACCGGATCGGTCAACACCGGCTGCGGACCGGCCACCACCGCGGTGGGGCCGTTCTACTGCCCGGTCGACCAGACCGCGTATTTCGACACCGACTTCTTCAAGGAGCTGGTCGACAGATTCGGTTCCAGCGGTGGACCTTTCGCGCAGGAGTACGTGGTCGCCCATGAATACGGCCACCACGTCCAGCAATTGCAGGGCAACCTGGGGCGCGCCCAGCAGGGCGCCCAGGGCGCCGGCGGGAACGGGGTCCGCACCGAGTTGCAGGCCGACTGCTACGCCGGCATCTGGGCGCACTACGCGTCGACGGTCAAGCAGGAAAGCACCGGCGTGCCGTACCTAGAGCCCCTGAGCGACAAAGATATTCAGGACGCACTCTCGGCCGCGGCCTCGGTCGGCGATGACCGGATCCAGAAGGAGTCGACGGGCCGCGTCAATCCCGAGTCGTGGACCCACGGCTCCGCCGCGCAACGCCAAAAGTGGTTCACCATCGGCTACCAGACCGGCGATGTGCAGCAGTGCGACACGTTCGCCTCGACGAACCTCGGCTAGACCCACGCCCGGCCGCAGGCCCGGCCGGACCGATTAACCGGCTTTGCAGGTGACGGTGGTGGTGGCGTCCGCGTGGGCGATCACCTGACCGTCCACCGCGATCTCGCAGTGGAACGAGGCCGGGCCGTTGCCCGAGTCCGGCCAGTGCAGCATGCCGCTGGCAGTGATGCTCGCATACTGGTTCGGGTTTGCCAGCGTCGCCGTGTAGGTGACCGGCGTTCCCCCGCTGAGTGGGGCCTGCACGCTGGTCATGAACTTCGACGGGTCCGCGCTGTAGGCGGCCGGGCTGGGCGGATCGGAACTCACATAGTTCACCGTGGCCGTCAGGTTGCCGGTCGAGGTGATCGTGTAGGTCACCTGGTGGCCGTCCGCATGCGCCGTCGCCGGTCCGAGAATCACTCCCCCTACCAGCGCAAACGTTGCCGACGCCGCCGCGCTGGCCCCTTTTCGCAGGTTCGATTTCACGCTCGTCATATCGAAAACGCTACCGGATTTGTTACCGACGGCTCCGGCGTTCACCCTTCGATATGCCAACGGACGCCCGGCTCGGGTATGAAGCAGGCATGACCGACGACGCCGATCCGGCCGTTCCGGACAGCGCGCCTGGCATTAGCCGCCGGCGGTTGTTGACCACCAGCGCCACCTCCGCGGTCGTCGGGATGGGTGTCGGCGCCGGCGTCGGGGTGGGTACCGCCGCACTGTTGTGGTCCGACTCGCCCGGGCCCGGCCTGCTGCGCCAGCCGGATCGCAGCGGCGCCCCGCCGGTGTTCGGCCTGCACCTGCAATTCGGCAAGAACGCCGGCACCGAGGTGGTGGTGTCCTGGCACAGCACCGAGACCGTCCGCAATCCGCGGGTGATGCTCGGCACGCCGGGGTCCGGTTTCGGCCAAACCGTTGCGGCAGAAACCCGAACGTACCGAGATGCTAAGTCCAACAATGAAGTTCGAGTCAACCACGCTCGCCTGACCAACCTGACGCCGGACACCGACTATGTGTATGCCGCGGTCCACGACGGCGCCGAACCCGAGCAGGGCACCGTGCGTACCGGTCCGGTCGGTCGAAAGCCGTTGCGCTTCACCAGCTTCGGCGATCAGTCCACCCCTGCGCTGAACAAGATGCCCGATGGCACCTACAGCACCGACAACATCGGCTCGCCCGCGGCCGCCGACACCACGCTGGCGATCGAGCGTCTAGGACCGTTGTTCAACCTCGTCAACGGCGACCTGTGCTACGCCAATCTCGCCCAGGACCGGGTCCGCACCTGGTCGAATTGGTTCGAGAACAACACGCGCTCGGCGCGCTACCGACCGTGGATGCCGGCGGCCGGTAATCACGAAAACGAGCTGGGCAACGGGCCGGTCGGCTACGGCGCGTACCAGACGTACTTCACGGTGCCCGATTCCGGGGCAAGCCCCGAATTGCGGGGGCTCTGGTACTCGTTCACCGCCGGTTCGGTGCGGGTGATCAGCCTCAACAACGACGACGTGGCCTACCAGGACGGCGGCAACTTCTACATCCACAACTATTCGGGTGGCGAGCAGAAGCGTTGGCTGACAACCGAACTCGCGGCGGCGCGGCGCGATCCCGATATCGACTGGGTGGTCATCTGCATGCATCAGACCGCCGTCTCCACCGCCGAGCGCGCCAACGGCGCCGACCTCGGCGTCCGAGAGCAATGGCTGCCACTGTTCGACCAGTACCAAGTCGATCTGGTGTTGTGCGGTCACGAACATCACTACGAGCGGTCCCATCCGTTGCGGGGAACCGAAAACACTGACACCCGAACGCCGATAGCCGTCGACACCCACGACGTGATCGATACGACACGCGGGACGGTGCACGTCGTCGCGGGCGGTGGCGGCACCTCGGCCCCGTCCAACGGCATGCTCTTCAGCGAACCGCGGTGCCGGGTGATCACCGGCGTCGGAGCGTTCGATGCTTCGATCGGGCGCAAGAAGCCGATTTACGTCGTCGAGGACGCACAATGGTCGGCGTTTCGCGACTTCGAGAACCCTTATGGTTTCGTGGCTTTCGATGTCGATCCGGGCCAACCGGGCGGAAACACCGCGATCAAGGCCACGCATTACGCGCTGCGCGGACAACTCGGTGCGGTCGCTGTCGTGGAGCAGTTCACACTGACCAAACCGCGCGGCGACAAGCCGGCTTAGAACAGCGTGGGCTGGCCGGGTTCCGGCTCGGCTGTGGGCGCCTGCGAAAACGGTCGCTGGTCACCGGTCAGCCGGTGTTTGCCGATCAGCGCAGCGGCGCGCGCCCGCAGCATTTCGCGATAGTCGGGCGGCAAGTACGCTCCGCGCCTATACAACTCGCGGTAGCGGCCGACGAGTTCGGGATGCGCAACGGCCAGCCATGACATGAACCAGCCGCGGGTGGAGCGGCGCAGATGCAGGCCGAAGACGGTGACGCTGGTGGCGCCGGCGGCCGAGATCTGGCCGAGCAGTCCGTCGAGGTGCTCGACGGAGTCGGTGAGGTACGGCAGCACCGGCGCGACCATCACGTGGCAATCGAGGCCGGCGTCGCGGATGGCGGCGATCAGACCCAGGCGCGCCTGCGGTGTCGGCGTACCCGGCTCGACGTCTCGGTGCAGCTCCGTGTCCCCAACCGCCAGCGACACCGCAACCGACACCGGAACCTGTTGGGCCGCAACGCTAATCAGTGGCAGGTCGCGCCGCAGCAGGGTGCCTTTGGTCAGAATGGACAGCGGCGTGCCGGATTCGGCGAGCGCGCCGATGATGCCCGGCATCAACGCGTAACGACCCTCGGCGCGCTGGTACGGATCGGTGTTGGTGCCCAGCGCGACCGCTTCGTGTCGCCACGACGGCCGGCGCAATTCGCGGCGCAATACCTCCGCGACATTGGTTTTGACCACAATCTGGGTGTCAAAGTCGGTGCCGGGGTCGAAATCCAGATATTCGTGGGTGGGGCGGGCGAAACAATAGCGGCAAGCGTGCGAGCAGCCGCGGTAGCCGTTGACGGTGTAGCGAAACGGCAGCGCGGCCGCGTCCGGAATTCTGTTGAGCGCCGATTTGCAGAGCACCTCGTGAAAGGTGATCCCGTCGAACTGAGGTGCGCGCACGCTGCGGACCAGGCCGATCCGCTGCAGTCCTGGTAATGCCCCGTCGTCGACCGGTTCCCCGTTGACAGCGACGGCCTGATTTGCCCACCGCATACCGCTATTCGAACAATTGTTCGACGCGCTGTCAAGCGGCACCCATAGACTTGGCCGAGAACAGACGTGGCGGAGGGGTAGTTGACGAATCCTGGGTATGAAACCGAACTGCGGTCCGAACAGGACTATGTGACCGGGCTCTATGCGCGCCTCGACGCCGAGCGCGCCCGGGCGAAGGAGAACTTCCGCGCGGCGTTGCTGGGCGATGGCGAGAGCCTGTCGGACCGGGACGCCGAGGTCCGGGCGGTGGCCAGGGAGGTCAAACGGCTGGACGTCGCGGACTACGGGCTGTGCTTCGGGCGGTTGGACGCGATCTCCGGTGAACGCACCTACATCGGCCGCATCGGCCTGTTCGATGCCGCCAACGAGTACCACCCGCTGCTGCTCGATTGGCGGGCACCGGCTGCCCGGGCGTTCTATGTCGCGACCGCCGCCACCCCGGAGGGCATGCACCGACGGCGCCAGTTCCACACCCGCGGGCGCAGCATCGACGACTTCACCGACGAGGTGTTCGGCCGGCCGGGCGCCGACGCGCAAGGCGATGGGGCCCTACTCGCGGCAATCAACGCGCCACGCGGCGAGGGCATGCGCGACATCGTGGCAACCATTCAGGCCGAGCAGGATGAGATCATTCGGCTCGATCACCCTGGCGTCCTGGTGATCGAGGGTGGCCCCGGCACCGGCAAGACGGTAGTGGCGCTGCATCGCGTCGCGTACCTGCTGTACACCCAGCGCGAGCGCATCGAGCGTCACGGAGTCCTTGTGGTGGGACCTAATCCGGCGTTCCTGCGCCATGTCGATCGGGTGCTGCCGTCGCTGGGCGAGTCCAGCGTGGTGTTCATGACGCCGGGCGATCTGGTCCCTGGAATGCACGTCACCGCCGAGGACACTCCGGATTGTGCGGCATTCAAGGGATCGCTGAAAATCCTCGACGTGCTGGCCGCCGCGATCGCCGACCGGCAGCGGCTACCCGAGCGCCCGCTGGAGATCGAACTGGCCGACGTCACAATGCGCATCGACGCCGAGATCGCCGGCTGGGCGCGAGACGAGGCACGCGGCAGCGGACAACCCCACAACCAGGCCCGCGCGGTGTTCGTCGACATCCTCACCTGGGCGCTGACCGAGCGCGCGATCGCCCGGATCGGCCGCGGCTGGTTGACCCGCGAGGACCGCAACGCATGGGAACAGCTGCGTTCCGACCTGCTCGCCGAGCTGGCGGACAACGAACAGTTCACCGCCGCACTCGACCGGCTCTGGCCGATCCTGACGCCGCGGGAGCTGCTGGCTTCGCTGTACCTCTCTCCCGAGCGGCTGCATGCCGTGGGTGCGCCCCAGGCGCTGTTGCGCGTCGACGGCGACGCCTGGACGGTGTCGGACGTGCCGCTGCTCGACGAGCTAGTTGATCTGCTCGGCCGCGACAAGGCGGCCGAGGCCGCGGAGGCCAACGCCAAGCGCGAGCGCAACTACGAGGCCGAGTACGCCGCCGGCGTACTGGACCTGATGATCGCGCGCGAGGATCTGATGGACGACGAGGACCAGCTGATGGCCCGCGACGTGATCCATGCCGAGGCCCTGGCCGACCGGTTCATCGAGCGCGACACGCGTGAACTCGCCGAACGTGCTGCGGCGGATCGGGATTGGACCTATCGCCATGTCGTGGTCGACGAGGCCCAGGAACTGTCCGAGATGGACTGGCGGGTGCTGATGCGACGTTGCCCCGGCCGGTCCTTCACCGTGGTCGGCGATCTCGCCCAGCGCCGGTCGGCCGCCGGCGCGACATCGTGGCACGCGATGCTGCAACCGTATGTGCCGGGCCGGTGGGATTACCGGTCGCTGACGGTCAACTACCGCACCCCGGAAGAAATCATGACGGTCGCCGCCGCGCTGCTCGAGGAGTTCGCGCCGGGGGTACAGCCACCGGAGTCGGTTCGTGCGTGCGGCGTGCGGCCATGGTCGCGACAGGTCACCGACGACGAATTGCCCGGCGCGATTGAAGAATTCGTGCGCGACGAGGCCAGCCGTGAGGGCACCAGCGTCGTGATCGGTCCACCGGGGGTGCCGGGTACGGTGCCGGTCTCACAGACCAAGGGATTGGAGTTCGACGCCGTGCTGGTCGTCGACCCGCAACGGATCCTCGCGGACGGCCCGCGCGGCGCGTCCGAGCTCTACGTCGCCCTCACCCGCGCCACCCAACGGCTCGGCGTCCTGCACCGAGAACCGTTGCCACAGGCGCTGTCCGGCCTGGCCGAGTACGGGACAGGGGCTGCGACCCGGATTTAGACTTCTGCCGTGTTCTCGGAGACGCGGTATGCGATGAACGGGGACTTGTGCGTCGCCTATCGGGCATCGCCTGAAGGCGAGCGCGACATCGTGCTTGTGCCGAACTGGTTCACGAGCTGCGAAGTGTTTCCCGAGCTGCCGTCGACTCGGGGAGCAGCCCGACGTCGCCGATGACCGTGTTCTGGCGACCGTGCCGTTCACCGACATCGTGAAATCGACACGGCGTGCGGCGGAGATGGGCGACCGGGATTGGCACGCGTTGCTCGACGCACACGACGCCATCGTGCGGTCACAGCTCACTCGCTTTCGGGGCCGCGAGGTAAATACGTCGGGCGACGGCTTCCTCGCGATGTTTGACGGTCCGCAGCGAGCAATCCGTTGCGCCATGGCAATTCGTGACGCGGTGCACGCACTAGGCATTCACATGCGTGCAGGCCTGCACACCGGCGAGTGCGAGGTCCGCGGCGAGGATATCGGCGGGATCGGCGTACACATCGGGGCGCGCGTGAGCCCTGGCGAGGGCGAACGACGTGCTGGTGCCGAGCACACTGCGCGACCTGGTGATCGGTTCCGGACTCCAATTCGAGGAGCGCGGCACCCACCAGCTCAAGGGGGTGCCCGGCGAGTGGCGCTTGCTGGCTGTCCTGGCCTAGAAGGGCGGTGGGTCAGGATCGCCTGTGGCAGTGGTTTTTTCGACCGGGCCCATCCGCGCCTCGCGGTTCTGTCGGCGTTCGGCGGCGATGCGTGCGGCTCGATTCTGGGCGCGAGTCTGACGTCGCAGCGGCATCATCGCGGTCCGGTCGCCGCAGTAGTCCTGCGACCGGTCGACGTCGGGCGCAGGCGCGCCGCCGGTCGGCAGGCACAGGCTCGGGAACAGCAGCGCGCTGCCCGGGGTGGTGACATAGGTCTGCCCACCCGGCGAGGTCAGAATCACCGTCCCGTCGGGCAGCTGCTTGTCGCGCCATCCCCAGAAAGTCTTGACCAGATGATGAGTCCTGCAGTAGCACTTCAGGTTTGACGCATGCGTCGGGCCACCGTCGGCGTACGGAATCGTATGGTCGAGGTCGCACTCGACTGCCGGCCGGTCGCAACCCGGCCAGCGGCAGGTCAGGTCCCGGCATCGCACGAAATCCCGCAGCGCCGCCGAAGGCACATATCCCGGCTCGGGTGCAGCATCGGCGGGATGGACCAGCGGCAGCAGCCGGGCCGACTTGGCAAGTTCCGCAACGAGTTCCGGCGGGATGAGTCCGTCCGCACCGAGCTGGGACGCGGGCACCGAGCCGGTACCGTCGATCGCGGCCCGCTCGGCGATCACATGAATGACGACGGGAGACGCGGCGGGACGCTTGCCCGCCGTGCAGTCGGGCCGGCCGCACCGGCAGCCGAGCCGGTCGGCGGAAACGGCCAGCGCCCCCAGCGCGTCGGCCCTGCGCTCCTCACGGCCGCGCGGGTCGTGTTCACACACCGTGGCGGCCAACGCATTCAACCGCTTTTCCAGAGCCCGGGCGTCGGGGGTCAGCAGGGAACCGTGGATCTCGGAAGTGCCGTCACCGATGTCCGCGATCCATATCTCGCGCCCGGATTGCCGTTGCTTTCGCCGCCGGACGGCATCGGCATCGGCGCGCACCACAATCCTGTCCACCTGACCGGCCAGCCGGCCTTGCGTCAGCGATGGCCACCGCGGCATGTTGACCGCCAGCTCCGCATCGACTCTGGCCAGCACCTCCTCGTCGGTCAGCAGATCGGTGCGGTAGACGATCGTCTGAAA
Source organism: Mycobacterium sp. 050272 (assembly GCF_039023525.1). Lineage (NCBI taxonomy): Bacteria > Bacillati > Actinomycetota > Actinomycetes > Mycobacteriales > Mycobacteriaceae > Mycobacterium > Mycobacterium sp. 050272. The sequence continues at coordinate 185,610 of NZ_JBCHKV010000008.1, forward strand.
CATCCGGTAGTCGATGTCGCCGGCCTTGAAACCCTCGGCGACCTTCGGCAACCGCTCACGCATGGCCCGCGCGTACCGAAGGCGACTCGCCGCCAGGCCCTGACTGATCCGCAACGCCGCCGCGACTTCGGCCGCCACCGCCTCCATGGTGTCGACCGCCCAGGCCTCGGTGTCCGAACAACGAGCCAGTCGATAGGCGAACAGGTCCCCGATGGCGGCCAGCTGGGCGGCGGCCGCCCGATTCTCCGACCGCGCGGACGAGCGGATGCGATCCACCAAGGCCGCGGAATCAGGTGTGGTGGACGGATAGCGGCGCTCGAAGGCCTCACCGATCTCGTCGCGCCTACTCGAACCCATGTTCGAATGATACGGCTCGCCACCGACAAAAATCAGCCTGAAACGCAAATGACACAAGTGATTACGAGCGGCGCCCTGCAAGTTACAAAACGCGTAAAATGCCGAAAACGCCACCTTGGCTACGAGGAGACCATCAGCGAATTGATAAAGACATCGACAGACGGACGACGTCCTCCAAGTCACTGCGGTGACCGGCACGAGGGGTTGCATTCGTGAACAACACAACCTACAAAGACGACCCTCCGCGACCGCCCTTGTACGATCCGGTGGACGAACTCAAGCTGCCTAATTACAACCTGGGTTCGCTGAATAGCTGGCCACAAACCCGCATCGCGTATCTCCACGGAGAGCTGAGAATGCGCCGAATCAATGCAACCCTCGTTGGCGCACGGGTGAGCGCTGAGCAACGCGCGCGAAGGATGTTCGATCTACGCAACGCGCTACGTAGTTGGACCAGAGACCTGATGCACAACCGATCTGATGCGGAATGGCTAACCCGTTACGAGAAGAACTTGTCGTTTGACGCCTTACTCGCACGAAAAAAGGCGGCGGGACTCACTGACGATGAGGCCTACGAAGCCATCATCGAAAGCTCGACGAAAAGCCGTCCGGTCGCGAACGGCAGTTTGGACCCGGATAACCCGCTGCCCTTGTCGCCCGTTTGGCCGTCCTTTCCGATCTGGGGACAACCCGTCCTAGGTGTGCCCATCGCCAAAGCGCCGCCAGCATCTCCGCCAACTGTGGGCGATGATGGGTTCTGAGGCCACCTAACGGAAGGAACCCAATGACAAGTGGGGGCGCAGTAGAGAGGGCCGCGATTTCCTGGGACGCGACGGGTCTAGCCGGTAAACGCGCCTACGTATTGGTCGACGTGCCCACGGACGAAATCGACAACCCCGCCGACTTGCCGGAGGGGACCAAAACGGTAGTCATAGTCAGTGACCAGCCGACGCCACATCACACCTTGTTCGTTCACCCAGAGGGCAAGCCGGAGCAGCTTGCCCTTATGGCGTACGACCAATTGTCACTTGTCGAAGAATGACAAAAAATCAGCCTGAAACACAAGTGACACAAGTGATTTGGACCGCCTGCTAACTCACGCCTCGTCGGTCAGCAACTCCCCCGGTTGCGCAGGGACGGCGTGACGACCGGTCATGACGCTCATCAGGCCGTCCTGGTAAGTGAGGCCGGGCGGCTTGATCTTCGGGGCGGCCGGGAGCTCGTCGGGCCTGGGGGCCGACTTCGGCCAGGCCGGCGGTACCGACAGCGATCCCAGCGCGGGCGACGCGCCCAGAGCCGCACACTCCACCACCACGCTGGAGAAATCGCGGAACGACTTCACCCTGGGACGGGTTGCCCCGCTCGGCATCTCAGCACGCTCCACGGACGTCTCCTTATCGGCCGGCCTACGCGGCGACGACGCCTGTCCCGCGCAATCTTGCACGACCGTACAATAACCACGGCCCGCCAGGAACCAGTTTGCTGAATATTTGTTGACGGAATCACTAATTTCCGCCCGCCCGGTCAACACCGGCGGCGATCAGCGCCCAAAACGCGAGAGAACCTCGGCGACAAACGAATCGAGCGGCACCGACACCTGCTCGTTGTCCTCAACCCTTGCGCCCTCGCTTCGGGTCGCAGCGGTAGCTGGCGACGTGCCCGAGCGCCATGTCCAGCGCGAGTTCGAGAGGCCGCGCGCTGCGCATCGTCTGCGCCATCAGCAAGCCGCCTTGCACCGCACTCATCATGGTCAATGCGAGATCGGCGGGGTCGGCATCCGCGGACAGTTCACCATTGCCACGCATAGTCGTCATGCCGTCGGACAGATACGCTTGCCACTCGGCGAAGCTCTGCGCAAGCTCTTGTCGCGCCGAGTCGGATTGTTCGGCGAGCTCGCCCACGAGCGAGCCTAATGGGCAACCCCCGACGCCGTGCGTAGCGCGGGCCATCGCCAAGACGTGATCGCACCAGCGCTGCAACCCTTCCCACGAGGAGACTTCGCCGAGATTTGGCTGCTGGGCCGCGATGACCTGGCTGAGTTGGGTCTTGATGACCTCGCAGATGAGCGCTTCCTTATTCGGGAAGTAGTGGTACAGCTGCGACTTACTCGTGTTGGTCTCGGCGATCACGTCATCCAGGCTCGTTCCGGCGACACCCTGCCGGCGGACGAGTGACGCGGCCGCAGCCACGATTCGCGCTCTGGTCGCCGCACCCCGGTTCGTCAGCCGCGCACCCGCGAGGCGCTCCTTTGACGGCATGAACCAGAAGTGTAGATCGAATTGGACTTGATAGTCCAATTCGGCTTCAGCACACTTTTGTCCACGTCGTCCGTCTACCCCGTGAGAGGAATGCATGTCCCGGCTGAATTACGGTGATCCGTTTCCCGCACTAGAACTTCCAGCGGTCGGTGGCGGCACGATCTCGCTGCCGGGCGATCTGGCCGGGTACTACGGCGTCGTGCTGATCTACCGCGGGTCGTGGTGCCCCTACTGCAACGCGCAGTTGGCCGCGTTCTCTCGTGCCGCCAGTGCGCTGAACGACCTTGGCGTCAAGGTCGTCGCCTTCTCTGTCGACGATGCCGAGACCGCCGCAGCCCTGGTGTCCAAGCGCAAGCTGCCCTTCCCGGTCGGCCACAGTGTCGACGCCGACAAGATCGCCGCAGCGACGGACGCCTACATCAGCGAGGAGCCGCGCTACCTGCAATCGACCGGCTTCGTCCTGGCGCCGGACGGGACGGTCCGACTCGCCGTGTACTCGAGCGGTGCGATAGGCCGGCTGGTCGCCGACGACGTAATCGGCTTCGTCCGTTACATCAAGGAGCATCCGGACGCACGATGAGCAACCCCGCAAAAATCTTGCGATACAACACGGCATTCCTAGGATGGGTGATGCTGTGGTTCGGATTGTTGAAGTTGATCGAACCGTTTCGTTCGCAGTTCAATGTTCAAATCACCAACAGCAGGTTGCCGCGATTCAGCATACCGATGGGCATAGTCGGTGAGATAGCTATTGGGTTGAGTCTGCTCTCAGCTTCCCGCTTGAGGCGCAAGCACTCTCCACGTGCCAACCCGCTCGCCTCCGCCGCCTCAGTCGCACTGATTGCCAACATGGCGGGGGCTACCTATGTACACCTGCACCCGGGGGTGCCAGCCGAGGTGCTTCCCCTGCGGATCAAGCCTCCGTTCATACCGCTGTTGTGCATGTGCCTGGCCGCGGTGAATGTCCTTGCCGTCCATCGAGATAACCCCGGTCGAACGATCCGAAAGTGATGACTGTGCCCGACGACACGCCCTATCAGAGCTTGTTCAACGCGACGAAAATCGGACGGGTCGAACTCGCCAATCGCGTCGCGCTGGCACCGATGACACGAGTCAGCGCGACGGCCGACGGACTGCCCACCGACCAGGTCGCTGCCTACTACCGCACATTCGCCCAAGGCGGATTCGGCCTGCTGATCACGGAGGGGCTTTACATCGACGACCTGACCAGTCAGGGATATCTCTTTCAACCAGGCATCGCGAACGCCATGCACGCGGCGGCCTGGCAGCCAGTGGTCGAAGGCGTCCATGACTGCGGGGCCAAATACTTCGCTCAACTCATGCACGCCGGCAGCCAGTCGCAGGGCAACCCGCGTACCGCCATCACCTGGGGCCCGTCGGCCATCCGCCCGAAAGGCGAGCAACTACCCATGTACCGCGGTGCCGGCCCATTCAATATTCCGCAAGCTATGACCGTCGAGCACCTCGGCCAAGTCCGCAGCGCCTTCGTCAACGCGGCACGGCAGGCGCGCGACGCCGGATTCGACGGCGTGGAGATCCACGGTGCGAATGGGTATCTGCTGGACGAATTTCTCACCGACTACCTGAATACCCGAACCGACGATTACGGCGGCAGCGTCGCCAATCGGGTGCGCCTCGTGGCCGAGGTTTGCCACGACGTCGCGGCGGCAGTCGGCAGCGAGATCGCGGTCGGTATCCGGATCTCCCAGGGCAAGGTTTCCGACAACCATCATCGTTGGACGGGCGGTGAGCAAGACGCGGCCACCATCTTCGGCACGCTGGGCGCCACCGGCATCGACTACATCCACACCACCGAATATCGTGCGCTTGCACCGGCATTCGCCGGTTCAGACAAATCGCTCGCGCAGCTTGCGAAGCATTACAGCGGACTGCCGATCATCGCTAACGGCCACCTGGACGACCCGAAAGACGGCGCCGCCATCATCGACTCGGGCGCTGCCGATGTCGTCGCCCTGGCCAAACCCGCGCTGGCGAATCGCGACTGGCCCCAGCGCGTGCGATCCGGACGACCGTTGTCACCTGATGTGCCGCGGGACGTGTTCGGGCCCGTCGCCAACATCAAGGATTGGGAAGTCGCCTGAGACGCGAAAGAACCTCGGCGACAACTGAATCGAGCGGCACCGACACCTGCTCCCCCGCCGCCAGATCCTTGACGCCGATGCTGCCGGACTCCAGATCGCGATCACCGGCGACCAGCGCGAAGCGGGCACCGGATCGATCGGCGGCGCGCATCGCGCCCTTGAGCCCGCGATCGCCGTAGGCCATATCGACCCGGACACCGGCGGCCCGCAGCTCACCGCCCAGCACCGCCAGCCGCAGCTTGGCCGCGTCGCTGAGCGGCACTCCGAAGACGTCGCAGCGGGTGGTCTCCCCCGCACTCTTGCCCTCGGCACGCAACGCCAGCAGCGTGCGGTCCACGCCGAGCCCAAAGCCGATGCCGGACAGGTCTTGCCCACCGAGCCGGCGCATCAACCCGTCGTAGCGGCCGCCGCCACCGATGCCCGATTGCGCGCCGAGTCCGTCGTGCACGAACTCGAAGGTGGTCTTGGTGTAATAGTCCAGCCCGCGCACCATCCGCGGGTTGATGACATAGGGCACACCCAGCGCATCGAGGTGGGCCAGCACCGTGTCGAAGTGCTGCTTGGCCCCATCGGAGAGGTGATCGAGCAGCACCGGTGCGTCGGCCGTCATGGCCTTCACCTCGGGCCGTTTGTCGTCGAGCACGCGCAACGGGTTCAGCCGTGCGCGTCGCAGTGTTTCTTGGTCGAGATCGAGCCCAAACAAGAACTCCTGCAACAATTCCCGGTACTGCGGGCGGCAACTGTCATCGCCCAGCGAGGTGATCTCGAGCCGGAAACCGTCCAGGCCCAGCGACCGGAACCCGCCGTCGGCAATCGCGATCACTTCGGCGTCCAGCGCCGGGTCGTCGACGCCGATCGCCTCCACGCCCACCTGCTGCAGCTGGCGATACCGGCCGGCCTGCGGACGCTCGTAGCGGAAAAACGGCCCCGCGTAACAGAGTTTGACGGGTAGCGCGCCGCGGTCCAGGCCGTGCTCGATCACCGCGCGCACCACCCCGGCGGTGCCCTCCGGCCGCAGCGTCACCGAGCGGTCACCACGGTCGGCAAAGGTGTACATCTCCTTGGACACCACGTCGGTGGATTCACCGACGCCGCGCGCGAACAGCCCGGTGTCCTCGAAGATGGGCAGCTCGATGTCGCCGTAACCGGCCCGCCGGGCCGCGCCCAGCAGGGCAGTGCGCACCGCGACGAACTGTGCCGAGTCCGGCGGGACATAGTCGGGCACGCCCTTGGGCGCGGAAAACGCGGTGAATGACTCCGTCATCCGGCCAGGCCTTCGAGGAACGGATTGAAACGCCGCTCGGCCCCGATCGTGGTCGCAGCGCCGTGGCCGGGCAGCACCACGGTGTTGTCGTCGAGCACCAGAAGCTTGTCGATGATCGAGGTCAGCAAATCGCGGCCGCTGCCGCCGAACAGGTCGGTGCGGCCCACCGAGCGCTCGAACAGAGTGTCGCCGGTGAACACCACGTCTTGGTCCGCGTTAACACGGAAGACCACCGATCCGCGGGTGTGCCCGGGCGTGTGGTCGACGTTGACGCTGACGTTGCCCAGGTCGATCTTGTCGCCGTCGCGGTCCAGTTCGATCACCTGCTTGGGCTCGCGGAAGAACGCACCCGTCATCAGCTGCGCTAGCCGCGGCCCCATGCCGAAGATGGGGTCTTTGAGCATGAAGCGGTCTTCGGGATGAATGTAGGTCGGACAGCCGTAGGTGTCCGATACCTTCTGAGCAGACCACATGTGGTCGATGTGCCCGTGGGTGAGCAGCACGGCGGCAGGGGTGAGCCGATTCTGGTCAAGGATGCGCCGCAGCGGCGCCATCGCTCGCTGCCCCGGATCCACGATCACGGCGTCCGTACCGGGGCGCTCGGCCAGCACGTAGCAGTTGCACTGCAACATGCCGGCGGGAAATCCGGTGATCAACACGTTGGCCATTTTCCCACGGGGGCCAGTTGACACCGCTCGCGCCGCCCGCATTAGCCTGAGCCTGCTAACCCGCCCCCACTGACACGCATGGAGGCATACCGGCCGTGCCGACCAACGAACAGCGACGCGCCAACGCCAAGCGCAAACTCGAACGGCAGCTCGAACGCCGGGCGAAGCAAGCCCGCAGGCGCCGTGTGTTAGTCATCGTCGGCGGCGTGGTGGCGGCCATCGCGGTGATCGCCGCGGTGGTGGTCACCGTGATCAACACGAACAACAAGCACCAGCACGACACGGCAGCGCCGACGACGAGCAGCTCGCCGGCGGCGTCGGGCACGACGACTCCGCAAACCGGTCAGGTTCCGCCGGTTCCGCCGCTGCCGGTCTTCAAACCGTCGGACACCGTGGGCGCCAACTGCCAGTACCCGCCGTCGACGGACCCGGCCGCCAAGCCGGTCAAGCCGCCGCGCACCGGCAAGGTGCCGACCGATCCCGCGCAGGTGAGCGCCAGCATGGCGACCAGCCAGGGCAACATCGGCCTGATGCTGGCGAACAACGAATCACCTTGCACGGTCAACAGTTTCGCGAGCCTGATCGGACAGAAGTACTTCGACAACACCAAGTGCCACCGCCTGACCACCTCGGACACGCTGGGCGTGCTGCAATGCGGCGACCCCAAGGGCGACGGCACCGGCGGGCCGGGTTACCAGTTCGCCAACGAGTACCCGACCGACCAGTACCCGCCGAACGACCCCAAGCTGCGCCAACCCGTTCTCTATCCGCGCGGCACCCTCGCGATGGCCAACGCCGGACCCGGCACCAACGGCAGTCAGTTCTTCATGGTCTACAAGGATTCTCAACTGCCGCCGCAGTACACCGTCTTCGGCACGATTCAGCCTGATGGGCTGGCCGTTCTCGACAAGATCGCCAAGGGCGGCATCAACGGTGGCGGTGAAGACGGCGCACCGAACAGCGAAGTCACGATCAAGTCGATCCTGCTGGACTAGACCCGAAGCAGCGCAACACGGGTCGCCAAGATTCGTCGGAAGCTGGTCGACACTTTAAGGTCGTTGAGTGGTGACGGAGTCGTTCGGACATTACGAACTACGCGAGCTGCTGGGCCGCGGGGGCATGGGACAGGTATTTCGCGCCTATGACACCAGCACGGACCGCATCGTCGCGCTCAAGGTGCTGCCCGCACATCTGGCCGACGACGAGGAATTTCAGCTGCGCTTCCGCCGCGAGGCGCGCATCGCGGCGAGCCTGACCGATCCCCACATGGTGCCCATCCACAGCTACGGCGAGATCGACGGCCGACTGTATGTCGACATGCGGCTGATCGAGGGCCGCGACCTGTTGGCCTTCATCGCCGAAAACGGTGGCCGGCTGAGCCCCGAGCGCGCCGTCGCGGTCGTCGAACAGGTTGCGGCAGCACTGGATACGGCCCACGAAGTCGGCCTGATCCACCGCGACATCAAGCCATCCAACATCCTGGTGTCCAACCGCGAGTTCGTGTACCTGATCGACTTCGGCCTGGCCCGCACCGCCGCCGACACCGCGCTGACCCACACCGGTCACACGATGGGCACGATGGCCTACATGGCCCCCGAGCGCTTCCGGGGCATGACCGATCACCGCGCCGACGTCTACGCGCTGGCCTGCGTGCTCTACGAATGCCTGACCGGACATCTGCCCTACCCGGGCGACACGTTCGAAGAACAACTCAACGCGCATCTGAACACCCCGCCGCCACGCGCCTCGTTCACCGTGCCCGGCGTCCCGCCCGCCCTGGATGAGGTGGTCGCCCGCGGCATGGCCAAGGACGTCGACCACCGCTACCAAACCGCCATCGAGTTCGCCGAGGCCGCCAAAGCCGCGCTGGCGGGCCACGGCGGCACAGCGGCACACGGCCCGCCCAGCCCGCCACCGCCGGCGTCCTACCCGGCCACCGCGCCCAACCCGTCGTCGCCGCCACCGGCGCAATCCGCGCCCACCCCGACGGCTCACGCCCCACAGCAACCGGAGCGGCTGAAGTCGAACCGCGGCCTGATCATCGGCATCGTGGCGGCATCGCTGTTCACGCTGGCTATGGTGACGGTGCTGGTCATCGCCCTGGTGACAAACGGCGACTCCTCGTCGAACAATGCGACATCCAGCGCCGCACCCCGCCCGCGGTCGCCCAAGCAGGGACCCGCCTTCGGCGGACCGGGAGCGGCGACGACTCAGGCCACCCCGGACGGGAATGCCGCGCCGCCGTTGCCGGCGTTTGCCCCGCCACCTGACCTGGGTGCCAATTGCCAATACCAGACCGTGGGCACCGATTCCGTGGATGCCTCCCCCAAGCCAGTCACCCTGCCGCCGTCCGGCAGGGTAGCCACCACCCCGGCGCAGATTCCCGCCACCGTGTCCACCAACTTCGGCGACATCGGCATCACGCTGGCCAACAACGAGTCACCGTGCACGGTGAACAGCTTCGTCAGCCTTGCCCGGCAACAATTCTTCGACGGCACCATCTGCCCGCGCCTGTCCACCGGCTCCGAAGGCGCGACGCTGGCGTGCGGTGGTCCGGATAAGGACGGAAACGGCGGTCCCGGTTACGAATTCGCCGACGAGTACCCCACCAATCAATATCCGCCCGGAGATCCCGCGCTCAGGGCGACGGTGGTATACCCGCGCGGAGCCGTGGTCATGGCCACCAACGAGCCCAATACCAACGGTAGCCAATTCGTCATGTTCTACCAGGACACCGAGGCTCCGCCGACGTTCACGGTGCTCGGCAACATCGACGCGGCCGGGCTGGCGGTCCTCGACAAGATCGCCGCGGCAGGAGTCGCCGGCCACCGGATGACCGGAATGCCCACCTCCCCGGTAACGATCAACTCGGTCCGGGTCGGCTAACAACGGCTTATGGTCGTTGGGTGTCGACGGAAGTATTCGGACATTACGAACTACAGGACCTGCTGGGGCGCGGCGGGATGGGACAGGTGTTCCGCGCTCACGACACCGTCACCGACCGGGTAGTTGCCCTCAAGGTGCTGCCCGCGCATCTGGCGGAAGACGAAGAGTTTCAGCAACGGTTCCGGCGTGAGGCACGCATCGCGGCGAGCCTGACCGACCCGCACATGGTGCCCATCCACAGCTACGGCGAGATCGACGGCCGACTGTATGTCGACATGCGGCTGATCGAGGGCCGCGACCTGGCCGCCTACATCGCCGAAAACGGTGGCCGGCTGAGCCCCGAGCGCGCCGTCGCGGTCGTCGAACAGGTTGCGGCAGCACTGGATACGGCCCACGAAGTCGGCCTGATCCACCGCGACATCAAGCCATCCAACATCCTGGTGTCCAACCGCGACTTCGTGTACCTGATCGACTTCGGGCTCGCGCGCACCGCCGCCGACACCGCGCTGACCCACACCGGTCACACGATGGGCACGATGGCCTACATGGCCCCCGAGCGCTTCCGGGGCATGACCGATCACCGCGCCGACGTCTACGCGCTGGCCTGCGTGCTCTACGAATGCCTGACCGGACATCTGCCCTTCCCCGGCGACACGTTCGAAGAACAACTCAACGCGCATCTGAACACCCCGCCGCCACGCGCCTCGTTCACCGTGCCCGGCGTCCCGCCCGCCCTGGATGAGGTGGTCGCCCGCGGCATGGCCAAGGACGTCGACCACCGCTACCAAACCGCCATCGAGTTCGCCGAGGCCGCCAAAGCCGCGCTGGCGGGCCACGGCGGCACAGCGGCACACGGCCCGCCCAGCCCGCCACCGCCATACCCGCCAACGGCGGCCACCCCGGCGCTGCCGCTTGCGCACCCCGGGCCGGCCCCGACGGCCCACACCCCGCTGCGACCCCAGTCGCAGCGCTCGAACCGGCGCCTGATCATCGGGATCGTCGCCGCGTCGGCCTTCACCCTCGCGATGGTGACGGTCCTGGTCGTTGCCCTGGTGACGAACGACGATTCCGCCTCGAACAACGCGACATCCAGCACCGTGCCCCATCCCAGGACGCCGAAATTTGGTGGGCCGGTGCCGGGCGGACCGACGATCCCGACCACCACGAACGCAGCGGGCCTGCCGCCGTTGCCACCATTCGTTCCGCCACCCGATCTGGGTGCCAACTGTCAATACACGCCCGTGCCGGCCGACGCGCAGGAGGGGACGGGAACGAAGTCGGTCAGCCCGCCCCCGTCAGGAAAGGTATCCACCGAACCTGCCCAAATCGCCGCGACCATCTCCACTAATTTTGGGGACATCGGCATCATGCTGGACAACAACAAGTCCCCATGTGCGGTGAATAGCTTCCTCAGCCTGGCGCGGCAACGCTTCTACGCCAACACCGTCTGCGCCCGGCTAACCAAGGCCATCGACATCGGAACGCTTTTGTGCGGTGGTCCGGACAGTGACGGCACCGGCGGGCCGAACTACATCTTCAACGACGAATACCCCGTCAACCAGTACCCTGCCGGGGACCCCGCACTCAGGGCGTCCGTGCTGTATCCGCGCGGGACGTTGGCCCTGGCCAACGAGGGGCCCAACACCAACGCCAGTCAATTCGTCATGTTCTTCAAGGACGGCGAAATGCCACCGGTGAACACGGTGCTCGGCACCATCGACCAGGCCGGTCTGGCGGTCCTCGACAAAATTGCGGCCGCGGGCGTGGCCGGCAATCGGGACAGCGGTCTTCCCGTCTCCCCGGTGACCATCAGTTCGGTACGGATCGGCTGAGGCCTACGCGGCAGATGTGACGCGGTAGACGTCGTATACGCCTTCGACATTGCGCACGACGTTGAGCAGGTGCCCGAGATGCTTGGGGTCGCCCATCTCAAAAGTGAAGCGGCTGATCGCAACTCGGTCACCCGAGGTGGTGACCGACGCGGACAGGATGTTCACCTTCTCATCGGCGAGCACCCGCGTGACATCCGACAACAACCGGTGCCGGTCGAGCGCCTCGACCTGAATGGCCACCAGGAACACCGACGACGGCGAGGGCGCCCAGAGCACCTCGATGATGCGCTCGGCCTGCTGCTGCAGTGACGCCGCGTTGGTGCAGTCGGTGCGGTGCACGCTGACACCACCGCCGCGGGTGACAAAGCCCATGATCGCATCACCCGGCACGGGTGTGCAGCACTTGGCCAGCTTGGTCAGCACACCGGGGGCGCCGGGGACCGAGACGCCGACGTCGTCGGTGCTGCGCGGGCGGCGCAACATCGTTGTCGGCGTGGATCTTTCGGCGAGATCTTCTTCGGCCTGGTCGATACCGCCGAGCTCGGCCAGCAGCCGCTGCACGACGTGGCGCGCCGAGACGTGCCCCTCGCCGATCGCGGTGTACATCGCGGACACGTCGGTGTAGTGCAGCTCGCGAGCCACCGCGGCCATGGCCTCGCCATTGACCAAGCGCTGCAACGGAAGCCCACCGCGACGAACCTCACGGGCCATCGCTTCCTTGCCCGCCTCCAGCGCCTCCTCGCGCCGCTCCTTGGCGAACCACTGGCGGATCTTCGCCTTGGCGCGCGGCGACACCACGAACTGCTGCCAGTCCCGCGACGGTCCGGCGTTGGGTGCCTTGGAGGTGAAAACCTCTACCACTTCCCCGTTTTCGAGCTTGCGTTCCAGCGCGACCAGCCGCCCGTTGACCCGGGCGCCGATGCAGCGGTGGCCGACCTCGGTGTGCACGGCGTAGGCGAAATCCACCGGTGTCGAGCCGGTCGGCAGCGTCACAACGTCACCCTTGGGGGTGAACACGAAAAGCTCTTGCACTGCAAGGTCGTAACGCAACGACTCCAGGAACTCGCCCGGGTCCGCGGCCTCACGTTGCCAGTCGAGCAGTTGCCTCATCCAGGCCATGTCGTCAATCTCGGCGGCGGCGTGCGGATGCAGTACACCGTTGCGGCCCTTGGCTTCCTTGTAACGCCAGTGCGCGGCGATGCCGTATTCGGCGGTGCGGTGCATGTCGCGGGTGCGGATCTGCACCTCCAGCGGCTTGCCCTCGGGCCCGACGACCGTGGTGTGCAGTGATTGGTAGACGCCGTATCTGGGCTGGGCGATGTAGTCCTTGAACCGCCCCGCCATCGGCTGCCACAGCGAGTGCACCACGCCCACAGCGGCATAGCAGTCCCGGATCTCGTCACACAGGATGCGAATGCCGACCAGGTCGTGGATGTCGTCGAAATCGCGGCCCTTGACGATCATCTTCTGGTAGATCGACCAGTAGTGCTTTGGCCGGCCCTCAACTGTCGCTTTGATTTTCGACGCGTTGAGGGTTGCGACGATTTCAGCACGAACCTTGGCCAGGTAGGTGTCCCGAGACGGCGCGCGCCCGGCGACCAGGCGAACGATCTCCTCGTACTTCTTCGGGTGCAGGATCGCGAACGACAGGTCCTCTAGCTCCCACTTGACGCTGGCCATACCCAGCCGATGCGCAAGGGGCGCAATGACTTCCAGGGTCTCCCGGGCTTTGCGCGCCTGCTTTTCCGGCGGCAGGAAGCGCATGGTCCGCATGTTGTGCAGCCGGTCGGCCACCTTGATCACCAGCACCCGCGGGTCACGCGCCATCGCGGTGATCATCTTGCGGATGGTCTCGCCTTCGGCGGCGTTGCCCAGCTCGACGCGGTCCAGCTTGGTCACGCCGTCGACGAGATGGCCCACCTCTTCGCCGAATTCCTCGCTCAACGCCTCCAGCGTGTACCCGGTGTCCTCGACGGTGTCGTGCAGCAGCGCGGCCACCAAAGTGGTGGTGTCCATGCCCAATTCGGCGAGAATGTTAGCGACGGCCAGCGGGTGGGTGATGTAGGGATCCCCGGAGCGGCGCAGTTGACTGGCGTGACGTTGGTCGGCGACCTCGAAGGCTCGGTTGAGCATCGTAAAGTTCGCCTTGGGATAGACCTCCCGGTGCACCGCCACCAGCGGCTCGAGTACGGGATTGAATGCGCTGCGCTGAGCGGTCATCCGCCGGGCCAGTCGGGCCCGGACGCGACGCGACGCGCTGCTGGACGTCTTCAGAGTTTCGGTCGGTGCCTCCGGCGAGCTCGCCGTGTCGATGGCCGGTAGCGAGTCCGTGGGCGGCACAACAGCTTGCGCCGTGCTTTGCTCATCCGCCACGTTGGTCACCTCCGAACTCGAGGATATCCCCTCTAAACGCGGCTCAAGCTGTCTACCGTCAAAGGCGCGATCGCCTCCCGGCCGCCCAGCGCGGTGATTTCCACCAGCACGGCCGCGCCGGTCACGTTGGCCCCGGCCCGCTCGAGCAGCCGGTTGGCCGCGCCGAGAGTGCCACCGGTGGCCAGCACGTCGTCGATGATCGTGATGTTGGTGCCGCGCAAGTCCAGACCGTCGGCGGGGATCTCGATCGCCGCGGGGCCGTACTCGCGGGTGTACTGCTCGCGCAGCACCGGTGGCGGCAACTTGCCCTCCTTGCGGATGGACAGCACGCCGGTGCCGAGCCGGGCGGCGACGGCCGCGGCCACCAACGACCCTCGCGATTCGATCCCGGCGACCAGATCCGAGCCGGCGGCGATATCGGCGAGCGCGTCGATCACCGCGTTCATCGCCGTTCGGTCGGCGAACAGCGGAGTGAGGTCCTTGAACTGGACCCCCCGCTTCGGAAAGTTGGACACGTCGCGGGTCAACGACGCGATGAGGTCGGCTAAGGCCGCGCCCTCGCGAATATCCGTCACTGCATCAAAGCCCATCGGTCCATGTTCCAACCCGCGCCCCAGCGGGTCGGATTCGCGCTGACTGCGTACATCTTCTTCGACATCAGCAACGTGCGCTGCTGCCGATATAGGGGCAACGTCGGCATGTCACCCCAGAGTACCGGCGCTCCCTCGGCCAGCAGGCGAACGCGCTCGGCCGGGTCGCCGGACACCGCAAGCTCACCGATTACGCCGTCGACCTGCGGATTCGCGTATCCCGACAGGTTGTTGCCGTTGCCACTGTGCAGGTCGTAGGCGTCCATCGAGGACGATCCGGTGGACCCGCTGCCGCTGGCTCCACCGGTGCTGGCCAGCAGAACATCGATCTTCGCGTCCCGCAGCGCCTGGGGCCCGGAGGTGTCGAGTGTGACGTTGGAGACAGTGATGCCCGCGGCGGCGCACGACTTGGTGATGGTGCCGACGGTGACCGCGAGTCGGGCGTTGGGGCCCTGATAGCCGATTCGCACGGCAAGCGGCGCGCCACCCAGCGCGGCGCGGGCGGCCACCGGGTCAGCCTTGTTGTACGGGCTCGCCTCGGCGGCACCATCGGCCTGCGCGACGGCGTCCTCGGCGACCGGCGACAGCCGGGAGTTGGCGATCGGCGCCCCGGCGTCCCGGGCGATCACATCACGGGGGACGCATAGCGCGAACGTGCGGCGATTATTGTTCTGGGCCAGCGGTCCCTGCGGCGCGAAGATCAGCTGCTCGATGCCCGCCGCTGCCGAATCGGTGCGCTCGTAGTTGTCCGGGGTGTTCAGCGTTCCCGACGACCCGGCCGCGACGTCCACCACGTCGACGCTGCGGTTATTGACCCGGTCCTGGATGTCGGGCGCCTGCGGTGACACGGTGATCCGCTTGGTGATCGCCTTGGGACCCCACCACCGGTCGTTGGCGACCAGCACCACGGCGCCGTCGTCCAGGACGGATTCGATTTTGTACGGTCCCGACGACGGGAAGCGCTTGACGATCTCGTCGTGTGTGAGGCCGGGCTTGAGGTCCCACGTGGTGTTCCACAGCTGCGCGATCGGCGCGACCGACTGCGGATTGTTGCTGAGTAACGTCGCCGTCACGTCGATATTCAGCTGGTCGGCGATGACGTGTGACGGCATCATCGTGGTCGCGGCGAACAGCTGGTTGTAGTCGACGACGCCGCGGTCCGGGACGAACGAAACCCGCGCCTTCTTCTGTCCCGGTATGCATTCGATGTTGGCGATATCGGCGTAGCCGGCCTGGGTGGCGGCGTCGAATCCGGGAAACCGGCCCGACTGAGCGGCCCAGGCGAGCACCAGGTCGTCGCAGGTCAGCGGCTTGCCGTCGGAGTAGACCGCGCCGTCGGCGATCTGGTAGTCGAGCACCAGCGGTGAGCCGCTCACCACCGTGACGGACCCGAAGTCGCGATCGGCGACGACCTGTCCGTCGGGACCGTGATAGCCGAACCCGGTCAGGGTGCGCGCGAACGCCTGCGCCCCGGCCGACGCGAACCCCACGGTGGTGTTGGCGTTGTAGGTGCTCAGCCGGCCGTCGACGACGTAGTCGATCTGCGAGGCCGCGCTGCCCGAACATCCCGTCACCAGGAACGCCGCGGCGAGCGCAACGGTCAGAGAGATAGCCGCGGACCGCCTGAGCATGGCGGCTACCGCCGGCCGGCGTTTCGCTTGCCGCTCGGGCGCCGGGTGCCGGTGGGTCGCACGGGCCGTGCCCCGGGGGCCGGCTTGTTGGGTGCGGGCTCGCCGGACGCCGCCGCGGCCTTCTTCGTCTCGGTGGTGTTCTCGGTGTCGGATGCCTCGTCGGCCGGGCTGATCGCCGGCTCGGGCGCGCCGGGCTTGCGTCGTTTGAGAACGCGGCGGGTGTGGTTTTTCACCAGTTCGGTGCGCTCCCGCAGCGTGACCAGCAGCGGGGTCGCGAAGAAGATCGACGAGTAGGTGCCGACCAGGATGCCGACCAGCTGCACCAGCGCCAGGTCCTTCAGCGTGCCGACGCCCAGCAACCACACCGCCACCACCATCAGCGCCAGCACCGGCAGGACCGAGATCAGGCTGGTGTTGATCGAGCGCATGAAGGTCTGGTTGATCGCCAGGTTGGCTTCCTCGGCGAAGGTGCGCCGATTTCGGTGCTGGAAGTCTTTGGTGTTCTCTTCGACCTTGTCGAAGACGATCACGGTGTCGTACAGCGAGAACCCGAGGATGGTCAGCAGGCCGATCACCGTCGCCGGGCTGACCTCGAAGCCGACCAGCGAATACACCCCGGCGGTGACGGTGAGGTCGAAAACCATGGTCGTCAGCGCCGAGATCGACATGTAGCGCTCGTAGCGCACCATGATGTAGACGCTGACCAGTACCAGGAACACGCCCAGCGCGATCAGCGCCTTATTGGTGATCTGGTCGCCCCAGGTCTCCGAGACCGCGGAATCGCTGATCGCCGCCTTGCTCGGCTTGCCGTCGCTGCCTTTGGGCGCGAACGCATCGAACAGCGCGTTGCGCAGCTTCGTCGTCTGGTCGTTGGTCAGCGTCTCCGAGCTGATCTGCACCGTCGCCGAGCCGCCGTTGCCGACGATGACCACCGATTCGGCGTCGCGGCCCAGGGTCTTGCGGAACACGTCCTGCACCTGCGAGGTCGTGACGTTGCCGCGCGGGAACGACACCGTGGTGCCGCCCTTGAAGTCGATTCCGAAGGTAAAGCCGCGCAGGATGATCGACAGGATCGCGACGGCGACGATCGCCCCGCTGATGCCGTACCACAGCCGGCGCCGCCCGACGACCTCGAAGGCGCCGGTCCCCGTGTAGAGCCGGGCGAGAAAGCTGTGCTGCGGCGGCTGCGCGGTGGAGCCGGACATCAGCTCCACGGCATCGGTGGATTCCGTGAGCTCGGCCGCGTCGGTGTCTTTGGAGGTCATCGCGTTCCCCGTCCCGTCTTCAAGTCTGAAGCTCGGCGTTCGCGGGCGACCTGCTGGACAGCGCCCAGGCCGTTGTATTTGGGCTTGGCCAGCGTCGCGGACTTGGAGGCCAAGTAGACCAGCGGCCAGGTCACCAGGAACACCACCACGATGTCGAGCACCGTGGTCAGGCCCAACGTGAAGGCGAATCCGCGCACCTGGCCGATCGCCAGGCCGTAGAGCACCGCGGCGGCCAGGAAGGTGACGGCGTTACCCGACACGATCGTCTTGCGGGCACGTACCCAGCCTCGCGGCACGGCCGAGCGGAACGAACGGCCTTCGCGGATTTCGTCTTTGATGCGCTCGAAGAACACCACGAACGAGTCCGCGGTGGTGCCGATACCGATGATCAGACCGGCGATACCGGCCAGGTCCAGGGTGTAGTTGATCTGCCGACCCAGCAGCACCAGGATCGCGAAAATCATTGCACCCGAGGCAATGAGAGATATTGCCGTCAGCAACCCCAGCACCCGGTAGTACAGCAGCGAGTACAGCAGCACCAGGATCAGACCGATCGCGCCGGCGATCAAACCGGCGCGCAGCGAGGTCAATCCCAGTGTCGCCGAGACGGTTTGGGCTTCCGACGATTCGAAGGACAGCGGCAGCGAGCCGTACTTGAGCACGTTGGCCAGCTGCTTGGCGGTGCTGGCGGTGAACGGCGGGTCGCCGCCGGAGATCTGGGTGCGGCCGCCGGGGATCGCTTCCTGGATCATCGGCGCGCTCACGACCTGAGAGTCCAGCGTGAACGCGGTCTGGGTGCCGATGTGAGCGGCGGTGAAGTCCGCCCAGGTGTTGGCCGCGGCGGGTTTGAACTGAACGTCGACGACGTAGCCGACGCCGCGCTGGTTCATCGTCGAACTGGCGTCCTGGATCTGGTCACCACTGATGATCGACGGCCCCAGCAGGTAGACGTACTTGTGGTCGGTCGAGCAGGTGATCAGCGGCAGGGCCGGGTCGTCGTTGCCGGCCAGGATGTCCTCTTTGTCGCAGTGGGCGGCCACCCACTGCTGAGCAACCATCTGGATGTAGGGGTTGTTGCTCTGCCGGAAATCCTTCATCACCTTGATGCGGTCGGCGAGATCCTTGCGCGGATCGGGCGGCCCGGGCACCTCGGGTGGCGGGGCGTCGGCGGCCGGGCCGCCGGGTGCCGGTCCGGGGCTGGGGCTAGGCGGCGGGTCCTGCGGGTAAGGACGCGGCTGCGGCGCCGGCCGCCCGGCGGGTGGTGGCGCGGGCTGGCCGGACGGTGGCGGTGCGGGCTGGCCGGACGGTGGTGGCGCGGGCTGGCCGGACGGTGGCGGTGCGGGCTGGCCACCGGGGGGTGCGTTGCCGGCCGGGGGTTTGGGTTCGGCGGCTTGGGCGGGCGCGGAGTTCAGCACCGGGCGGATGTAGAGCCGAGCGGTCTGGCCGAGGTTGCGGGCCTCGTTGCCGTCGTTGCCGGGCACCGTGATGACCAGGTTGTCGCCGTCGACCACGACCTCAGAACCGGAGACGCCCAGGCCGTTGACGCGCGAGCTGATGATCTGCTGCGCCTGCGAGAGAGCCTCCCGGCTCGGACGGGAGCCGTCCGGAGTGCGCGCGGTCAAGGTGACGCGGGTGCCGCCCTGCAGATCGATGCCGAGCTTCGGGGCGGCGTGCTTGTCCCCGGTGAGAAACACCAGCAGGTAAGCGCCGATCAGCAAGACGAAGAAAACCGACAGGTAGCGGGCAGGGTGCACCGGCGCCGAAGACGATGCCACTTTCCTTATCTCTCCTTGGTAATCGGTTCTGGCTCCCGACAGAGCCTACGTGCCCGCCTGGCGGAAACCGCTCATCGGACCGCTGTGGTCACTGATCTTTGGTCAAGTGGCTCTCGCCGGCCGGACCCTGGGCGTCGTCGGACTCTTCCAAGTCGTCGTCCTCGTCGAAGTCGTCCTCCGGCAGAATCTTGTCGCGGATGGCCAGCTTCATCCAGGTGGTCACCACGCCGGGCGCGATTTCGAGGTCGACGGTGTCGTCGGTGAGCGCGACGACGGTGGCCTGCAGGCCCGAGGTGGTGTGCACGCGATCCCCCGGCTGCAATGACTCGTGCAGGTCGATGGTGGCCTGCATCGCCTTCTTCTGGCGACGCGACGCCAGGTACATGAACCCGCCCATGATGAGCAGGAACGGCAGGAACAAAACCAAACTTTCCATCGAAACGTGCCTGTCTTTCGTATCGGTATTGCCGGGTTTTCCGACGGTCGGTGCCGAGCGACCGGGAGGTCACGCACCGCGCAACGCGCCGGTGTGCGCCCGTCCAGTCTGGCAGGCCCGGGGCCGCGCGGTTGGGCCGCGTCCTCGGCAGGCGCCAAGACCCGTCCTACGGATAGGCTTTCAGCGCGGCGCGACACGCGTGTCGCCGGGAGGAGGACGTCGTGGCCAGCCTCGAACAGACCCGCCGGCTGGTTACCGAAATCCCTGGTCCCCTGTCGCTGGAACTCAACAAGCGCCGCGCCTCGGCGGTGTCCCACGGCGTCGGCATCAGCCTGCCCGTGTTCGTCGCACGCGCCGGTGGCGGCATCGTCGAGGACGTCGACGGGAACCGGCTCATCGACCTGGGCTCCGGCATCGCCGTCACCACGATCGGCAACTCCTCGCCACGGGTCGTCGACGCGGTGCGCGAACAAGTCGCCGAATTCACCCACACCTGCTTCATGGTCACGCCGTACGAGTCCTACATCGCGGTCGCCGAGGAGCTGAACCGGATCACCCCGGGCTCGGGCGAAAAGCGGTCGGTGTTGTTCAACTCCGGTGCCGAGGCAGTCGAGAACTCCATCAAGATCGCGCGCTCCTACACCCGCAAACCCGCCGTCGCGGCCTTCGACCACGCCTATCACGGCCGCACCAACATGACGATGGCGCTGACCGCCAAGTCGATGCCGTACAAGAGCGGCTTCGGCCCGTTCGCACCGGAGATCTACCGGGCGCCGATGTCCTACCCGTACCGCGACGGCCTGCTCGACAAGGAACTGGCTACCGACGGCGAGTTGGCCGCCGCGCGGGCGATCGGCGTTTTGGAGAAGCAGATCGGCGCAGCGAATTTGGCCGCCGTCATCATCGAGCCGATCCAGGGCGAGGGTGGGTTCATCGTCCCCGCCGAGGGTTTCCTGCCCGCGCTGGTCGACTGGTGCCACAAGAACGACGTGGTGTTCATCGCCGACGAGGTGCAGAGCGGGTTCGCGCGCACCGGGGCGATGTTCGCCTGCGAGCACGAGGGCATCGAGCCCGACCTGATCTGCACGGCCAAGGGCATCGCCGGCGGGCTGCCGCTCTCGGGGGTGACGGGCCGTGCCGAGATCATGGACGCCCCGCACGTCAGCGGCCTGGGTGGCACCTTCGGCGGTAACCCCGTTGCCTGCGCGGCGGCCCTGGCCAGCATCGAGACGATCGAGAACGACGGCCTGATCGAGCGGGCCCAGCACATCGAGCGGCTGATCTTCGACGTGCTGCTGCGGATGCAGTCCGGCGACGACCGGATCGGCGACGTGCGCGGCCGCGGCGCCATGATCGCCGTCGAGCTGGTCAAGTCCGGCACCAGCGACCCCGACGCCGAGCTGACGAACAAGCTGGTGACCGCGGCCGGTGCGGCCGGAATCATCGTGCTGACCTGTGGGATGTTCGGCAATATCATTCGGCTGCTGCCCCCGCTGACCATCAGCGACGAGCTACTCACCGAGGGCCTCGACGTCCTGCGCCTGCTGCTAGCCGACCTGTAGCAGAGCGGCCCCAGGTGCAGCAGGCCTCGCGCAACGTGAGACCACCATCCGCCGCGCGCGCCGACCAGCCGTTCATGGCCCGGACGATCCACCGGCTCGCGATCCCGATCATCTTGGTCTGGGTTGGTTTGGTCGTCGTCCTCAACGCCGCCGTCCCGCAGCTCGAGGCCGCCTCCGAAGAGCATTCGGTCTCGCTGGTCCCCAAGGACGCGCCGTCGTATCGGGCGACCAAGCACATCGGCGAGGTGTTCAAGGAAGGCAATTCGGACAGTTCCGCCGTGATCGTCGTCGAGGGAGAGCACACCCTCGACGACGCTGCCCACACGTACTACGACGGCATGGTCCGCACGTTGCGCGCCGATCGCAAGCACGTGCAGAGCATCCAGGACTTCTGGGGCGATCCGCTGACCGCCGCGGGCGCGCAAAGCAATGACGGCAAAGCCGCACTGGTTCAGGTGAACCTGGCCGGTAACCAAGGCGAGGCGCTGGCGACCGAATCCATCGAGGCGGTCCGCGATACCGTCGGCCGCCTGCCCACACCACCGGGCATCACGGTCGGGATCACCGGCGGTGCGGCCTTCGCCGCGGATCTGCGCCACAGCAGCGGCGCGTCGGCGCTCAAGCTGACACTGACTACGGTTGCCGTGGTCTTCCTCATTCTGCTGCTGGTCTACCGCTCGGTCGTCACCGTGCTCGTGCTGCTCGGCACGGTCGGAATCGAATTGGGCGTGGCGCGCGGAGCCGTCGCGCTGATGGTGGACAACAGCACCATGGGACTCACTCCCTTCGCTGTCAGCCTGCTGACCTCACTGGCCATCGCCGCGGGAACCGACTACGGGATCTTCATCATCGGCCGCTACCAGGAGGCCCGGCAGGCCGGCGCGGACCGCGACCGCGCGTTCTACACGATGTACCGCGGCACCGCGCACGTCATCACCGGTTCCGGGTTGACCATCGCCGGGGCCATCTTCTGCCTCAGCTTCGCCCGGATGCCGTCGTTCCAAACCCTCGGCGTGCCCTGCGCGGTCGGGATCGTGGTCACCACCGCGGTAGCGCTCACGCTGGCGCCCGCGGTGCTGGCCATCGGCAGCCGTTTCGGCCTGTTCGAGCCGAAAAGGCTTGTCCAGGTTGGTCGTTGGCGGCGCATCGGCACGTCGACCGTTCGCTGGCCCGCGCCGATCCTGGCCGCGACGCTGGCGGTGGCGCTGGTCGGGCTGCTGGCGCTGCCCGGATACCGGGCCAGCTACGACGATCGCGCGTATCTGCCCGCGGCCATCCCGGCCAACAAGGGATTCCTGGCCGTCGCACGCCATTTCTCCCAGGCGCAGATGAAACCCGAGATCTTGATGATCGAGACGGATCATGATCTGCGAAATCCGTCGGATTTTCTGGTCTTGAATCAGCTGGCGAAAGCCGTGCTCGCCGTTCCCGGAATTTGGCGGGTCAAAGCGATCACCCGGCCCACCGGACTGCCCTTGGAACACACCACCCTGCCGTTCCAGATGAGTCTGCGTAATTCCGCGCAGTTGCAGAATATGAAGTTTCAGCAGGAGCGCGCGAAAGATCTGCTCAGACAGGCCGACGAGATTACGAAGACGATCGCCATCACCCAGCGTCTGTATGACCTGATGCAACAGCTCTCGAGCACGACACATGACCTCGCGCTGAATACCCATGACACCGTCGCGATCACGCATGATCTGCGAGACGATATTTCGGATTTCGAAGACTTCTTCCGGCCCATCCGCAGTTACTTCTACTGGGAGAAGCATTGTTTCGACATTCCAATCTGCTGGGCGATCAGATCGCTGTTCGACTCATTCGACGGCGTCAATCAGATCAGCGACAAACTGGCCGAACTGGCGACCGATCTCGACCGCGTCGATGAGCTGATGCCGCGGCTGAATGCTGAACTGCCGGTGATGATCTCGACCATGCAGTCGCTGCGGACCATGATGCTGACCATGCACAGCACCATGGCGGGCATCATCGGACAGATCGACCAGCTGGGTGAGGACCCGGCGGCCATGGGACAAGCTTTCGACGCCGCCCACAACGACGACACTTTCTACCTGCCGCCCGCGGTGTTCGACAACACCGACTTTCGGCGGGCAATGAAGGGCTTCCTGTCGCCGGACGGGCATGCGGCTCGTTTCATCATCGAGCACCGACAAGATCCGTCGACGGCCGCGGGAATCGCGAGTATCGAGCCGATTCGGATTGCGGCCGAGGAATCGCTCAAGACGACTCCGAATGCGAATGCCGGGATTTTCCTGGCGGGAACCGCCGCCATCCTGAAAGACACATCGGAGGGCGCGAAATGGGATCTGCTGATCGCCGGTACCTCGTCGCTGTGTCTCATTTTCGTCATCATGTTGGTTCTCACCCGGGCCTTTGTCGCGGCGTCGGTCATCGTGGGTACGGTCGCGCTTTCGCTGGGCGCGTCCTTCGGGCTATCCGTGCTGTTCTGGCAATACCTGATGAGCTTCCCGCTGTATTGGCTGGTGCTCGTGATGTCGGTGATCGTGTTGCTGGCCGTCGGATCCGACTACAACCTGCTGCTGGTCTCGCGGTTCCGAGAAGAGATCCATGCCGGGCTGAACACCGGCATCATCCGGGCGATGGGCGGCACCGGAAAGGTCGTGACGAATGCCGGGCTGGTGTTCGCCTTCACCATGGCGTCCATGGTCGTCAGCGATCTGCGCGCCATCGGCCAGATCGGCACCACCATCGGGGTCGGTCTGCTCTTCGACACCCTGTTGGTTCGCGCGTTGATGACGCCGTCCATCGCGGCCCTGCTGGGACGGTGGTTCTGGTGGCCGATGTCGGTGCGCCCCCGGCCCGCCAGCGCCCTGCTTCGACCGTTCGGCACCCGTTCGTCGGTTCGTTCCCTGATGCACAGCGAGTAACCACAGGACTTTGCCCGGTATTTATCCGTACCGGTGGCGAAAAGTGGGGGTACGGTCCAAGATTTTGACGAAGATGTCAAATTCCTTCGTGATACAGGATTAGCCCGTTGCCGTTCGTACTGGTGGTGATCGCGGCGTTCTGCTTCGCGTGCGCGGCAGTGCTGCAACACCGTGCGGTGGCGACCGGGCCGCGCTCGGGATCGCTGGCGCTACGCGGGCTGCGCGACGTCACCCGCAGCCCGTTGTGGCGGCTGGGGCTGCTACTCGCCGCGGGCGGCTCGACGCTGCACGCCATTGCCCTGGTGTTCGCGCCGCTGTCGGTGATTCAGCCGATCGGGGTGCTCGCGGTGCCCATCGCCGTCGTCCTTGCCGCGGCCCATACCCGCCGCCGGCCCACCGCGGGGATGCTGGCCGGCATCCTGCTGTCGAGCACCTGCGTCGTCGTCTTCGTCACGACGGCCGCTCGCTCGGCGGCCGGCACGCCGGCGTCCGGCGGCGACACCGCGCTGGCCGGTTTCGTCGTCGGACTGGTCTTGCTGACGCTCACGGGGATCGGGCTGGCCTGCACCGGGTGGGCGCGCTGCGTGGCGTTGGCGATGGCCGGCGCGAGCGCCTTCGGGCTGGTCTCGGCGCTGGTGCGGGCCGTGTCGCAGACCGTGACATCCGGACGGGTCGGCATCGCGGACCCGACTGTCATCGCCGGGGTTGCGGCCGTCGTCGCCGCCGTGCTGACCGGCGGCTGGCTGGTTCAGCAAGCCTTTGCCTGCGGCCCGCCCGAGGTCGTGGTCTCCTGCCTGACCGTGGTCGACCCCGTGGTCGCGGTGCTCTTCGGCGTGATCCTGCTCGGCGAGGGCACCGCGATCTGCCCCGCCCAGTGGGCCGTGCTCAGCACCGCCGCGATCGGCGCCGTTGCCGGCGTCGCGGTGCTCGCCCGTCACCATCCCGAGGCCATCGCCCGCCAGCTCGCCGTCTAGGTCCCCCACCTCCGAGAGGATCCGATTCGTGCCCTCCGCGCTGCGTGTGCTCATCGCCGCCGAGACCTATCCGCCCGACGTCAACGGCGCCGCCCGGTTCGCCGAGCGACTGGCCGGTGGCCTCGCGCGTCGCGGGCACGACATCCATGTCGTCGCACCGTCGCCGAACGGGGCGCCCGCCACGACGGTCCAGGACACCGACGGCGGCCAGGTCACCGTGCATCATGTGCGCTCGCTTCCCTACCCCGCGCGACCCGAGTTCCGGATGTGCACGCCCTGGGATGCGGGCCGGGCCGCGGCGGCCTTGACGGCCGAGGTCGCCCCCGACGTGGTGCACACCCAGACCGCGTGGATGGTGGGCCGGTTCATCGTGCGCGCCGCCGTGCGTAGCGACATTCCGCTGGTGGCCACCCATCACGTCGTTCCGGAGAACATCGCCGCGCACGTGCCGATGCCGCAAGCGTTGCGGCCGTTTTTCTATCGCCTGCTGTGGAAGGACTTGGCCCGCACCCTGAGTCGGGCCGATGTGGTCACCGCACCCACACCGCGGGCGGTGGAGTTGCTGATCGGGTCGTCCGGGCTGAACGACGCGCTGCCGATCTCCAACGGCGTCGACATCGAGCATTATCAACGCGACCCCGAGCCGGGCTGGGTGCCCAGCATCCTGTACGTCGGGCGGCTGGACCAGGAGAAGCGGGTCGACGAGCTGATCCGGGCGTTCGCCGCGTTGCCTGAGCACCTTCCCGCCACTGTCGACCTGATCGGAGATGGTCCCGAGCGGGCCGCCTGGACAGCGCTGGCCGACGAGCTCGGCGTGGCCGACCGCGTTCGCTTCCACGGCTTCGTGCCCGAGGACGAGCTGGTCAGCGCCTACGCCCGGGCCTCGGTGTTCTGCATGCCCGGCATCGCGGAGTTACAGAGCCTCGTCACCCTGGAAGCCATGGCGTCCGGCAAGCCGGTTGTCGCGGCCGACGCGATGGCGCTGCCGCATCTGGTGCATCCCGGGCGAAACGGCTGGCTCTACCAACCGGGCGATATCGACGAGCTCACCTCCCACCTCGCCGCATTACTCGCGGACCCGGCATTGCGCGGGCGGATGGGCGCGGCGAGCCGGGAGTTGGTGGGCGAACACGACATCGTTGCGACCCTCGATCGTTTCGAGGGGATCTACCGCGACCTGATCACCCGCGCTGCCGCCTGACCTCGACGGCCCGCTGCAGCACCTCCAGCAACACCCGCGCCGAGCGCTCCCAGGAGTAGTGTTCGGCGCGCGTGCGGGCCTGCGCGGACGCCGCGGCGAATGTGGCGTCATCGTCGAGCGCGCGGATCGCGCGGACGAAACCTTCGACATCATCCGGCCCGAAGTAGCCGGCGGCATCCGCCCCGACCTCACGGAACACCGGAATGTCGCTGACCACGAGCGGGGTGCCCAGCGCCATCGCCTCGACCAACGGCAACCCGAAGCCCTCCTCACGCGAGGCTGTCACCAGCGCGGTCGCCGCGCGCAGGACGTCGCGGTAGGTGGCGTCGTCGGCGCCATCGTGAAACACCAGGTCGGCTCCGGCGCCGAGCGCGGTGAGCCGGTCGCGCTCGGCCACCGAGACCTTGCTCATCAGATGCAGCCGATAATCCGGCAGCCGCACGGCGGCCCGCACCAAGGTTTCGACGTTCTTGTAAGGCATGAATGACCCCATGTAGACCAGTGAGCGGGTGCGCGGCAGCCGAGTGGGATCGGGCACCGGATCGGCCGCGTTGGACACCACCGTGACCGGCCGCCGGGTCAGCCGGTGGGCCGCGATCAGCGCCGCCGAGGTGTCGGAGACGGTGACCACGGCGTCGGCCCGGTCGAGCAGCAGGCGCTGCGGCCACCAAGCCAGGTGGTAGAGCCGCCACAACAGCCGGATCGGGGCGGCGAACTCCGGCGGCGGGGTGCGGTGGCGGTAGTAGATCAGGTCGTGCAGCGTGAGCAGCAGCGCGTAGCGGCGTCCCCAGGTGCCCATGGTCTGCATCGGGGAGAACACGACGTCCGGTTCGAGCCGGTTGACTTGCCTGGCCACCAATGGCTCCCGAATGCTCGTCGGCGCGCTGATGCGCGCCCAGGGCATGTTCGGCAGTTGCGCGAGTTGCCGCTCGTCGCTGATCAGCATCGTCAGCGGATGCATCCCGGCCAGCGCGTGCACGAGCCCGGTGGTGTAGCGGCTGATGCCGTTGTGCAGCCCGGGGGTGACGTACCGGCAGTCGACTACAAGGCGCACACGAACTCCGCGATCGCGGCCGCCACGGCGGCTGGTGCCTCGTAATGGGCCAGGTGCCCGACGTCGGCTACCTCAACCAGGCGCGCGTCGCGGAACCGCCCGGCGAGTTCCCGCTGTGCGGGCAGCGGCGCAATGTCGTCGTGTTCGGCCGCCACCAGCAGCGTCGGGACAGCGATGTCGGGTGCGAACTGCGCGACATCGTGCCCGATCGATGCGTAAAAGGCCTCCAGCAGCACCCTGCGGTCGGCGAACCCCGAGAAGTAGCGCCGGTGCTCGGCGTGAATCCAGCGCCGCAGAGCCGGATCCCGCGTGGTGGTCATGGCCGAGCTCGCGATTCGCGTGAGCAGCGGGTGCCGCAGCAGCGCCGTGCCCGCCCGTTCCGGCAGCGCCGCGGCGAGCCGGTGGTACCCGACGGTCAGCCTGGTAAGGCCGCGGCGGGGACCGGCCAGCGCCGAGCCGGCGATCGGATTGACCAGCACCAGCCCGGCGATGTCCGCGGCCCGGGCGGCGGCCGCCGCGATGATGGACCCGAACGAGTGGCCCGCGAGCACCGGCCGACCGCCGAGCTGCGCCAGCAGGTCGGCCACCCAGCGCGCGTAACCCTCGACATCGTGCCGGCCGTCTTGCAGCGGCCTCGCAACGCCGAAGCCGGGCAGATCCGGCACCACCGCCCGCAATCCGGGCAGGTGGGTGACGATCGGCTCCAACCCGTGGTGGTCGCCGCGCAACCCGTGCACGAACACGACCGTGCGCGCGGCATCGGCTGCGCCGTAAGTCCAGCACGCAGGGGCGGAACGGTCTGCCATCAATCCTCGTTCTACAGGGAAGTGCGCAATGACGCGCACGCGCGAAACTACTGAGTTCTGGCCACCAGGTACGCCAGAAGTCGCCGGGATCCGCAACTCGAGGTGGGCGATCTCACACTCGCGACCACATCCGGGAGCATTGTGGAATACCTTTAGCTTCGCTAACGTTCTTTATGTCGGCGCAGCGTGGCGCCCCAAGATCCCAAATCTCAGTGATGCGAGGACTGTTATGTCGACGACTACGCGTGAAGAGCGGCTGGAACGCCGCATCGAAGCCCTGACCGCTAACGACCCACAGTTCGCCGCCGCCAAGCCCGACCCGGCCGTCGCCGAGGCCCTCGAGAAGTCCGAACTGCGTCTCCCGCAGGTCATCCAGACCGTTCTCGATGGTTACGCCGACCGCCCGGCCCTTGGTCAGCGCGTTGTGGAGTTCGTCAAAGACCCGAAGACCGGGCGCACCTCAGCCGAGCTGCTCCCCCGCTTCGAGACCATCACCTACCGCCAGCTGAGCGATCGCATCGCCGCGCTGGGCCGTGCGCTGAGCGCGGACTCGGTGCACGTCGGCGACCGCGTCGCCGTGCTGGGCTTCAACAGCGTCGACTTCACCACCATCGACGTCGCCCTGGCCCAGATCGGCGCGGTATCGGTTCCCCTGCAGACCAGCGCCGCGATTGCGCAGCTCAAGCCGATCGTGACCGAGACCGAGCCGGCTGTGTTCGCCGCGAGCGTCGATCAGCTCTCCGATGCCGTCGAGCTGATCCTGAGCGGCGATCACCGTCCCGCCAAGCTGGTGGTCTTCGACTACCACCCCGAAGTCGACGACCAGCGCGAGTCCGTTCAGAGCGCGGCCACCCGGCTGGCCGAGGCCGCGGTGACCGTCGAATCGCTGGGCGAGCTGATCGAGCGCGGCACGGCATTGCCTGCCACCCCCGCCGCCGACGTCGAGGACGACGCACTGGCACTGCTGATCTACACCTCCGGCAGCACGGGCGCGCCCAAGGGCGCGATGTACCCGCGGGGCAATGTCGGCAAGATGTGGCGACGGTCGAGCCGTAACTGGTTCGGCGAGACGGCCGCCTCGATCACGCTGAACTTCATGCCGATGAGCCACGTTATGGGACGCGGCGTGCTCTACGGCACGCTGGGCAACGGCGGCACGGCGTACTTCGCCGCCCGCAGCGACCTCTCGACGCTGCTCGAGGACCTGGCACTGGTCCGGCCCACCGAGATGAACTTCGTGCCGCGCATCTGGGAGACCATCTACGCCGAATACCTGCGCAAGGTGGCCCGCGGCGACAACGAAGCCGACGTGATGAACGAGCTGGCACAGGATCTGCTGGGCGGGCGGTTCATCTTCGCGATGACGGGCTCGGCGCCCACCTCTCCCGAGCTGAAGGCCTGGGTGGAGGACCTGCTCGACATGCACCTGCTCGACGGCTACGGCTCCACCGAGGCGGGCATGGTGCTGTTCGACGGCGAGGTGCAGCGTCCACCGGTCATCGAATACAAGCTGGCCGACGTCCCCGATCTGGGCTACTTCGCCACTGACCGGCCCTATCCGCGCGGCGAATTGCTACTCAAGACCGAGAACATGTTCCCCGGTTACTACAAGCGCCCGGAGATCACCGCCGACGTGTTCGACGCCGACGGCTACTACCGCACCGGCGACGTCGTCGCCGAGATCGCGCCCAACAAGGTCGTCTACGTCGACCGCCGCAACAACGTGCTCAAGCTCGCCCAGGGCGAGTTCGTCACCGTGGCCAAGCTGGAGGCGGTGTTCGGCAACAGCCCGCTGATCCGGCAGATCTACGTCTACGGCAACAGTGCTCACCCCTACCTGCTGGCGGTCGTCGTGCCCACGCAGGAGGCGCTGTCGCACTACGGCGTCGACGGGGTCAAGGCGCCGATCGCCGATTCGTTGCAGGCCGTCGCCAAGGAGGCCGGGCTGCAGTCCTACGAGGTTCCGCGCGACTTCCTGATCGAGACAACGCCTTTCACGCTGGAGAACGGTCTGCTCACCGGTATCCGCAAGCTGGCGTGGCCAAAGCTCAAGCAGCAGTACGGAGAACGGCTCGAGCAGCTCTACGCCGAGCTGGCCGAAGGCCAGGCCAACGAATTGGGCGAGTTGCGCCGAAGCGGGGCCACCGCTCCGGTGCTGCAGACGGTGAGTCGGGCCGCGGCCGCCCTGCTGGGAGCCGCGACCACCGAGCTGACCCCGGACGCTCACTTCACCGATCTGGGTGGAGACTCGTTGTCGGCGTTGACATTCGGCAACCTGCTGCACGAGATCTTCGGCATCGACGTGCCGGTGGGCGTGATCGTCAGCCCGGCCAGTGACCTGGCCTCGATCGCGGCCTACATCGAAACCGAGCGCGAGGGCACCAAGCGACCCACGTTCGCGGCGGTGCACGGTCTTTCCAGCAAGGACAGCACGGGCGAGGTGCACGCCGGTGATCTCACGCTGGACAAGTTCATCGACGCGGCGACGCTGGCTGCCGCACCGAACCTGCCGGCGCCGGCAACCGAGGTCCGCACGGTCCTGCTGACCGGCGCGACCGGCTTCCTGGGCCGCTACCTGGCGCTGGACTGGCTGGAGCGCATGGATCTGGTCGACGGCAAGGTGATCGCCTTGGTTCGGGCCAAGGACGACAACGCCGCACGGGCCCGGCTGGACAAGACGTTCGACAGCGGTGACCCCACACTGCTGGCGCACTACCAGAAGCTGGCCGCCGACCATTTGGAGGTAATCGCCGGAGACAAGGGCGAGGCCAATCTCGGCCTGGATCAGCAGACCTGGCAGCGGCTGGCCGACACCGTCGACCTGATCGTCGACCCGGCGGCGCTGGTCAACCACGTGTTGCCGTACAGCGAGCTGTTCGGCCCCAACGCGCTGGGCACCGCCGAGCTGATCCGAATCGCGTTGACCGGCAAGCAAAAGCCGTACACCTACGTGTCCACGATCGGGGTGGGCGACCAGATCAAGCCCGGGCAGTTCACCGAGGACGCCGACATCCGCCAGATCAGCGCCACCCGGCAGATCAACGACAGCTACGCCAATGGCTACGGCAACAGCAAGTGGGCCGGCGAAGTGTTGCTGCGCGAGGCCAACGACCTGTGCGGTCTGCCGGTGGCGGTATTCCGTTGCGACATGATCCTGGCCGACACCAGTTACGCCGGCCAGCTCAACGTGCCGGACATGTTCACCCGGATGATGCTGAGCCTGGTCGCCACCGGCATCGCGCCCGGCTCGTTCTACGAGCGCGACGCCGACGGCAACCGGCAGCGGGCCCACTACGACGGCCTGCCCGTGGAGTTCATCGCCGAAGCCATCTCGACGCTCGGCGCCCAGAACGTGGAGAGCTTCCAGACCTACCACGTGATGAACCCCTATGACGACGGCATCTCGATGGACTCGTTCGTCGACTGGCTGATCGCCGACGGCAACGCGATCCAGCGGATCGACGACTACGGCGACTGGCTGCCGCGGTTCGAGACCGCCCTGCGCGGCCTGCCCGAAAAGCAGCGCAACGCTTCGCTGTTGCCGCTGCTGCACAACTATCAGAAGCCCGAGCGCCCGATCCGCGGGTCGATGGCACCGACGGATCGATTCCGTGCGGCGGTTCAGGACGCGAAAGTCGGCCCGGACAAAGATATTCCGCACATCGGCGCGCCGATCATCGCCAAGTACATCAGCGATCTGCGGCTCATCGGCCTGCTCTGAGTTTCCAGAAAAAGTTCGCCGGCCCACGGGCCGGCGAACTTTTTCGTTGGTCCCTTAGCTCTGAGGATGCGGCCAGCGCAGGTAGTTCGCGCTCGCTGCGGGCGCGGCGCCGGCGCGCTGTTTGCGCCATCCGCCGGCCTTCGCGTCGGACGCCTCCACCCGCGGAGTGGTCAAGGCGTCCGGTTCCACCTCACGGTGCGGCTCTTCCAGGCCCGACATGTAGACGGGTTCGCTGGCCACCGGCGCCGCCGAACGCACCCGGGCGAGGGCTTCGATGTCACTGGCCAGTCGCACCGCCAGGCGCGCCAGCGCGATGCCGCCCACGAAGACGATCAAGGCACCCAGACCGGAGAAGTACGAAATCTCCAGCGCGGCGCGCTTGCGGTCCGTCGCGGCGATCGGGTCTCCGGCAGATCCGATTCCGAGCATCGGAGCGAGCTCGCCACCAATCACAAACCACGCGCCGGCCAGCACGGCCAGCCAGCCGCCGACGATGGCGGTGGCCCGGTTCCCGGAAAATACGAGGAGCAAGCCGCCGAGCGCGGTAACGCCGCCGGGCAGCACTTCGAGCCAGCCGCGGGCCGTGGTCCACGCCCATTCTCTGTCGGGTGTGTAGGCGAAGTTGAAGTGCGGACCGACGAACGGTATCAACGCACCCCAAGCACCCAGAACGATCAGAATCAACCCGCAAATCGCACCCCGGGAGCGTGGCATCCACAACCTGCCCGGATGGCCGTCTTGTGCGTAGTTCATTACATCCCCCTATTGACGCCGGACTACTTCAGCACCGCGTGGATACCCTGCGGTTCACGGTTATAACCTCTGGTTGCCCCCGGTGCCGTGACCCGTGTGGCCGGTGATTCTTGTGTTACGTAGCCAGGCCGAGTATCAGCAGCACAATCGCGATCACCGGGAAGATGCCCTGCGTCGCGGCGGCCCTGGCCTTATCGGGCGCCGACACCACCAGGACCACCGCGGCCGCGGCCATCGATCCGATCCCGGCAAAGACCAGCGCGGCACCGACGGCCCGATGTCCCATCGCGATCTCGGCGATCCCGATGCCGGCCACAATCGCCAGGAACAGGTTGTAAAAGCCCTGGTTGAAGGCCAGCAGCTTGGTGGTCTCGGCCTCCTCGGGCGTCGTACCGAAGGTCGCGCGGGTACGGGGCGAGGTCCAGGTCAACGACTCCATCGTGAAGATGTAGACGTGCAACAACGCCGCGAGTGCGGCGAATGCCAGTCCGGCGGTGATCATGGCGCCTCCTGTGTTGATCGTCGCGAACCGCTTCGCCCGCGCTCCTACTCAAATAGCCCCGGTTGCAAGACCCCGGCCGGCGGTGTCATACCCAGATGGGTCCAGGCCTGCGCGGTGGCCACCCGGCCGCGCGGCGTCCGCGCGATCATCCCGGCACGCACCAGAAACGGCTCACACACCTCCTCGACGGTGGTCGCCTCCTCCCCGACCGCCACCGCGAGCGTCGAAACCCCGACCGGGCCGCCGCCGAAGCTGCGGGTCAGCGCCGACAGCACCGCCCGGTCCAGCCGGTCGAGCCCGAGCTCGTCGACGTCGTAGACCTCCAGCGCGGACTTGGCGACGTCGCGGGTGATCACCCCGTCGGCGCGCACCTCGGCGAAGTCCCGGACCCGGCGCAGCAGTCGGTTGGCGATCCGTGGCGTGCCGCGCGAGCGGCGGGCGATCTCCGCACCCGCTTCGGCACCCAGCTCGATGCCGAGGATTCCGGCCGAACGGGCCAACACCCGCTCCAGATCGGCCGGCTCGTAGAAATCCATGTGCGCGGTGAAACCGAAGCGGTCCCGCAGCGGACCGGTCAGCGCGCCGGACCGGGTGGTCGCGCCGACCAGCGTGAACGGCGCCACCTCCAGCGGAATCGATGTTGCCCCAGGGCCTTTGCCCACCACGACGTCGACGCGAAAGTCCTCCATAGCGAGGTAGAGCATCTCCTCGGCCGGCCGCGCGATGCGATGGATCTCGTCGATGAACAACACGTCGTGCTCGACCAGATTCGACAACATCGCGGCCAGGTCGCCGGCGCGCTCCAGGGCGGGGCCCGACGTCACCCGCAGCGAGGACCCGAGCTCGGCGGCGATGATCATCGCCAGCGACGTCTTTCCCAACCCGGGCGGGCCGGACAGCAGAATGTGATCCGGTGTGCCGCCCCGGTTTTTGGCCCCCTCGAGGACCAGCTGCAGCTGCTCGCGGACCCGGGACTGGCCGATGAACTCACGCAGCGAGCGGGGCCGCAGGCTGACGTCGATGTCGCCCTCGCCGACGGTCAGCGCCGGGGACAGGTCGCGATCCGCGTAGTCCTCGGCATCCTCGTCGCTCATTTGGTCTTACCCAGCACCGACAGCGCTGCCCGCAACACGTCGGAAGTCGTTGCCTGCTCGCCTTTTTCGTGACTGGCCGCCAGCACGCTGTCGGTGGCATCCTCGGCCTGCTTGACCGCGAAACCCAACCCGGTCAGCGCCTCGACCACCGGGCCCCGCACCGCGTGGCCGTTTACCGTTGGTGCCGCGGTGGGCGTACCGGCGGCATGGATCTTGTCGCGCAACTCCAGAACCATGCGCTCGGCGCCGCGCTTGCCGATGCCGGGCACCCGGGTCAGCGCGGTGACGTCGCCGTCGGAAAGTGCCTGGCGCAGCGCCACGGCGTCGTGCACGGCCAGCGTCGCCATCGCCAGCCGCGGCCCGACGCCGGACACCGACAGCAGCGTCAGGAACAGGTCGCGGGTCTCGTTGTCGACGAACCCGTACAGCGTCTGCGAATCCTCGCGAACGATCATCGCGGTGATCAGGCGGGCTTCGCTGCCGTGCCGCAGCGTGGCCAGCGTCGAGGGCGTCGCGTTCACCCGATACCCGACACCGCCGGCTTCGATCACCACATGATCGAGTGCCACCTCGAGCACCTCGCCGCGCACCGAGGCGATCATCGGCCCGCCCCCGCCCTGGCGGCCTTGGCCTGGGCGGCCAACTTGGCACGGTAGGCCTGGCGCGCCTCGGCGGCCATCGCCTCGGCCGCCGCCATCCGGGCCAGCATCGGCGCCCGCCAGCAATGGCAGATGGCCAGCGCCAGCGCGTCGGCCGCATCGGCCGGCGTCGGTTTGGCTTGCAGCTCAAGGATTCTGGTGACCATCGCGGTGACCTGAGCTTTGTCGGCGGTGCCGTTGCCGGTGACCGCGGCCTTCACCTCGCTGGGCGTGTGGAAGTGCACGCCGATATCGCGTTTGGCCGCCGCCAGCGCGATCACACCGCCGGCCTGCGCGGTGCCCATCACCGTCGACACGTTGTGCTGAGCGAACACCCGCTCGATCGCGATCACGTCGGGACGGTGGGTGTCCAACCAGTACTCGACGGCGTCGCTGATGGCCAGCAGTCGTTGGGGCAGCGCGGCATCCGAGGAGGTACGGACCACGTCGACGTCCAGCGCGACGACATGGCGCCCGCGCCCGCTTTCCACCACGGACAGCCCGCATCGAGTCAGTCCGGGGTCGACGCCCATCACCCGCATGCTCCAACTCCACTTCCTGCAAATACGGTGGCCCGAACAGCTGTTCGATAGCCTAGCGGTCAAGTCGGACGGCACCGAGCAGGACACGCCTCAGGACCCGCCAAAAGCTGTTAACTTAAGCCAACGTTCGCTCCACCGCCGCGGCGACGGGAGGGTTTACGTGGGAACAGTGCTGGTGGTGCTGGCCGCGGTGTTGTTCATCGCGTCCATCGTCGTACTCGTCATCGCTGCGAAACGCCCCCGGGCAGCGCCTCAGCCGCGCGGGCGCCGCGATCCGCTGTCCTTCGACGCGATGCCACAATTCGGGCCCCGGCAACTGGGTCCCGGCGCCATCGTCAGCTACGGCGGTGTCGACTACGTGGTCCGCGGGTCGGTGACCTTCCGCGAGGGACCGTTCGTGTGGTGGGAGCACCTGCTGGAAGGCGGCGACCTGCCCACCTGGTTCGCGGTCGAGGAGGACGACGGACGCCTCACGCTCGTCATGTGGGTCACCCGCAAGGACGTCACGCTGCAGCCCGGCGATCAGTACCTGGTCGACGGGATCGCATTTCACGAGACGGAACGCGGTCGCGCCTCCTACACGACCGAGGGCACGACCGGCCTGCCCGCCGGCGGCGAGATGGAGTTCGTCGACTGCGCCAACGCCGACGAAACCGCGCTGCTGTCCTTCGAGCGCTGGGCACCCGGTACGCCCTGGGAGGTCTCGACGGGCAAGCCGGTGTCGCCGGGCGAGCTCACCGTCTACCCGGCGCCCACGCCGGGTTCCCCGTAGGACCGCGCGGTGCCGCTCTATCAGCTCGCCGTAGCTCCGGCCGACGTGTCCGGGAGCAGGCTGCGCCTTGCCCTCAACGCGCCCGAACCCCCGCTGCTGGCCAGCCATTCGCTGCGGCATCCCGACGGCGGCGCGTTGCGGCTCGCGGTGCTCGGTGCCTCACATCTGGTCACGATCGAGCACGCCGCGACCACCTTCTCCGAGCAGGTGTCCTGCACCGCCGAGAGCGACACCGCCACCCTGCCCGAGCGTGCCGAAGCCTGTGGTTATGCGCTGGAATCGCGCACCACCACGCACGACGAAGCGATCTTTCGGCGATTGGCCCACCAGCTGCGCGACCGATGTCGAGCCGAAACCGCTTGGCTCGGTGGCACTTTCCCCGGCGATGACGCCGCACTGACCGTGTTGTCCGCCGAACCCGACGGCATCGGCTGGCGCTGGCAGACGTGGCATCTGTACCCGCAGCGACCCCTCGGGTCCGGCGGCGTGGTGGTCCACACGGCGAGCCGGTGGCATCCGTGAGCCGCAAACAACTGTTCTGGCTTGCCGGCGGGCTGGCCGCGGCGTCGGTGGTGTCGTTGGTGATCGGAATCATCTTGCTGCAGAAGGACATTGCAGGTTATATCGCGAGCAACTACCGCGAGTACTCGCGCGACGCCAACGCAACGCGGTACCTGTGCAGCGGATCGCCCGATCAGGTCGCCGACGCGCTCGCCGATTACCAGGAACCCGAGGCGCGTGCGGACAACGACAACAACGAGTACCTGCGCTATAGCGACAACGTCGTGACCGTCGGCCCAGATGGCAACCACCCGTGCAGCATTCGCGTCGAAAGCCTCGGCGCCGGCTACAGCCACGGCTCCTACGTCTTCCTCGGCCCCGGGTTCAGTCCCGGGTCCCCGTCGAGCGGTTCCGGCGGCAGTCCCGGCGGACCGGGTGGAACCAAATAGCAAAGGAGACAACCGTGTACCTCGCCTTCGATATCGGGAACGTGGATCTTGACCCCGTCCTCAAAGGCGTCGTCGCGACGCTGTTGTACTTCGTCGTCGGCATGGCCGTCCTGATCGTGGGCTTCTACATGGTCGACGCGCTGACCCCGGGCAAGCTGCGCCAGATGGTGTTCGTCGATCGCCGCCCCAACGCCGTCGTGGTCGCTTGCGCGATGTATGTCTCCCTCACCACCGTGATCGTCAGCTCCAT
This sequence comes from Mycobacterium sp. 050272, assembly GCF_039023525.1. Classification (NCBI taxonomy): domain Bacteria; kingdom Bacillati; phylum Actinomycetota; class Actinomycetes; order Mycobacteriales; family Mycobacteriaceae; genus Mycobacterium; species Mycobacterium sp. 050272. The sequence goes on from NZ_JBCHKV010000008.1 coordinate 222,796, forward strand.
CGTCAACAGCTACAGCCAGTTGGGTCAGGGACTGGTCGGTGTGGCGGTGTACGGCCTCATGGGTGTGATCCTGTTGGGAATCGCGCTGCTGACCCTGCATTTGGTGATCCCGGGCAGTTTCCACGAACACATCGACGAGCCCGAGCTGCATCCCGGGTCGTTCGCGGTCGCGCTGATGCTGTTGGCCGTCGGGGCAGTGACAGCCGCCGCGGTGTCATGACCATCACGCAGGAAACCGCGCGCTCCGCGGAGCCGTCGATACGCTGGCGGGCCCTGCTGCTCGCCGCCGTCGCCGCCTGTGCGGCCTGCGGCATCATCTACGAACTGGCCCTGCTGACACTGTCGGCCAGCCTGAACGGCGGCGGCATCGTCGCCACCTCATTGATCGTCGCGGGCTACATCGCCGCCCTCGGCGTGGGTGCGCTGACCATCAAGCCGCTGCTGAGGCACGCGGGCATCGTCTTCGTCGCCGTCGAGGCGGCCCTGGGCATCATCGGCGGCCTGTCCGCCGCGGCGCTGTATGCGGTGTTCGCGTTCCTGGACGGCACCATCGGATCGACGTGGGTGCTGGCGCTGGGCACCGCGCTGATCGGCGGGTTGGTCGGCGCCGAGGTGCCGTTGCTGATGACGCTGCTGCAGCAGGGCCGCGGTGGCCCCGCCAAGAGCACAGCGACGGATACCGGCCGCACGCTGGCCAACCTCAACGCGGCCGACTATCTGGGAGCTTTGGTCGGCGGATTGGTCTGGCCGTTTGCCTTGCTGCCGCATCTGGGAATGATCCGCGGCGCTGCGGCCACCGGCGTGATCAACCTGGTCGCGGCGGCCATCGTGGCGATGTTCCTGCTGCGCCGGGTGATCTCCACCGCGCAGTTGGTGACGGCACTGTGTGCCCTCGCCGCGGCCCTCGGGCTGCTGGTCGTGCTGCTGGTACACGCGCACGACATCGAAACGACCAGCCGTCAACGGCTTTACGCCGACCCGATTATCGCCTACCGGCACACCGCCTACCAGGAGATCGTGGTCACCCGTCGCGACAACGACACCCGGCTGTATCTGGACGGTGGATTGCAGTTCTCCACCCGCGACGAATACCGGTACACCGAAAGCCTCGTCTATCCCGCACTCGGCAAGGGTGCCCGCTCGGTGCTGGTCCTGGGCGGTGGCGATGGCCTGGCAGCACGAGAATTGTTGCGCCAGAACGGAATAGACAAGATCGTGCAGGTGGAGCTCGACCCCGCGGTGATCGAGATCGCCCGCACCACCCTGCACGACGCCAATGCCGGCGCGCTGGACAACCCGCGAGTTACCGTGGTGATCGACGACGCGATGCGCTGGCTTCGGGCTCCCCATCCGGAACTAAGCCCGCCCGCCGGTTTCGACGCCGTCATCGTCGACCTGCCCGACCCGGACACCCCCGTGCTGGGCCGACTCTATTCGAGCGAGTTCTATGCCCTTGTCGCGCATGCGCTTTCACCCAATGGCCTCGTTGTGGTCCAGGCGGGCAGTCCGTTCTCCACGCCGACCGCGTTCTGGCGCACCGTGTCGACGATGCGTGCGGCGGGGTACGCCGTCACGCCCTACCACGTGCATGTGCCGACGTTCGGCGACTGGGGCTTCGCGTTGGCCGGCCCCGCGCAGGCCGGTGCGGCCGCACCGGTACCCACCATGCCCGCCGACGCACCGCCGCTGCGCTACCTCAACCCGCAAGTGCTGCAAGCCGCGACGGTGTTCTCCGCCGACATCGCGCCGCGTCCGCTGGAACCGTCGACGCTGGACAACCCGCGCATCGTCGAAGACATGCGGCACGGATACGACTAATCAGTCCTCGTCGAGGGCAGCCATTACCTCGTCGGAAAGATCGACGTTGGTCCAGACGTTCTGCACGTCGTCGCTGTCCTCCAGGGCGTCGACCAACTTGAACACCTTGCGGGCCCCGTCGACGTCGACCGGCACACTGACCGACGGCTGGAAGCTGGCCTCGGCCGAGTCGTAGTCGATGCCCGCGTCCTGCAGTGCGGTGCGCACCGCGACCAGGTCGGTCGGCTCGGAGATGACCTCGAAGCTCTCGCCCAGATCGTTGACGTCCTCGGCACCCGCCTCCAGCACGGCCGTCAGCACGTCGTCCTCGGACAGGCCGTTCTTCTCCAGCGTGACGACGCCCTTGCGGGTGAACAGGTAGGACACCGAGCCCGGGTCGGCCATGGTGCCGCCGTTGCGGGTCACCGCCACCCGGACCTCGCCGGCCGCGCGGTTGCGGTTGTCGGTGAGGCATTCGATCAGCACGGCCACGCCGTTGGGGCCGTAGCCCTCGTACATGATCGTCTGGTAATCGGCGCCACCGGCTTCCTCGCCGGCGCCCCGCTTGCGGGCCCGCTCGATGTTGTCGTTGGGCACCGACGTCTTCTTCGCCTTCTGGATGGCGTCATAGAGGGTCGGGTTGCCGGCCGGGTCACCGCCGCCGGTACGGGCGGCGACCTCGATGTTCTTGATCAGCCGGGCGAACTCCTTGCCACGGCGCGCGTCTTTGACGGCCTTCTGGTGCTTGGTGGTGGCCCACTTGGAATGGCCGCTCATCGGTGTCTGCTACCTCTTCTGTTACGTAAAGTTCGCCGACAAGTCTACGTGGACGGCCGGGACGGACTACCCGGCCTCTCCCCGTGATTGAGTGTGAACGGACGCCGACCTGTATTCACACTGAGCGCTCTCGATGCACACTCGAGCAGACCATGCCGGTTTCGCCGCGCGCGATTCGGGCGAACCTAATCGGGTGAATCAGCCGCAAGAGCCCAAGGATGCCAGGCAGACGACCGCAGAGCAGCGTCAGCAGCAAGAACAACTCGAGCACACCGACGTCGACCCGGACGCACCGGGTTTGCAGCAGTCCGACCGCAACGTGGCGGACGAAAGCACGCGCTAGCTGGCGCCGCGCACGATATCGACGAACAGCTGGTGGATGCGCCGGTCCCCGGTCATCTCCGGATGAAAGGCCGTCGCCAGCTTCCGCCCCTGCCGGACCGCGACGACGTGTCCGGCGGCCTTGGCCAGCACCTGCACGCCGTCACCGACTCGCTCGACCCACGGCGCCCGGATGAACACCGCCCGCACCGGGCCGTCCAAACCCGCGAACTCGACATCGCCCTCGAATGAATCGACCTGACGTCCGAACGCGTTGCGCCGCACCGTCATATCAATCGCGCGCAGCGGCAGCGCCTGGCGCCCGTTGACACCGGCATCGAGGATCTCGCTGGCCAGCATGATCATGCCGGCGCACGCGCCGTAGGCCGCAAGCCCGTCGGCCAGCCGCGCCCGCAACGGCTCGAGCAGGTCAAGGTCTGCCAGCAGGTGGCTGATCGTGGTGGATTCACCGCCCGGGATGACCAGCCCGTCGATCGACTCGATCTCGTCACGCCGGCGCACCGGAAGCGAGTCGGCCCCGGCATCGCGCAGCGCCGCCAGATGCTCCCGAGTGTCGCCCTGCAGCGCCAAAACACCGATCTTCGGGCGGCTCACGACTGGTGTCCCCGCTTGAAGCGGGTCAGCCCCTCCTGCATGACCGCCGCGACCATATCGCCGGACTGGGTGAAGATCTTGCCCTGGCACAGCGAGCGACCACCGCTGGCCGACGGCGAGGACTGGTCGTAGAGCAGCCACTCGTCGGCGCGGAACGGCCGCATGAACCACATCGCGTGGTCCAGCGATGCCACCTGCAGATGCTCGCGCACGTCGAGGTGGGTGACCTGGGCCGAACCCAGCAACGTGAGGTCGCTCATGTAGGCCAGGGCGCAGATGTGCAGCACCGGGTCGTCCGGCAGCGGATCACGGTGACGAAACCACACCTGCTGCTGAGATGCTTTGCCGGGCAACAGCTTCAACTGCTCGCGCGGCACGATGCAGACGTCCCACTCCTCGAATTGTTTGAATCCGGCGTCGTCGAAGATGCTGCCCCGCGAGATGAAGTCGGGCAGGCCGTCCGGTGGCGGCGCGGACGGCATCGCGTCCTGGTGGTGGATGCCTTCCTGATCGGTCTGGAAGGACGCTCCCATGCTGAAGATGATTTCCCCGTGCTGGATCGCGTTGACCCGCCGGGTGGCGAACGAACCGCCGTCGCGGGTGCGCTCAACGATGAAAACGGTGGGCGCTAACGCATCTCCGGGCCGCAGGAAGTAGCCGTGCAGGGAGTGCACCTGGTAGCGCGGCTCGACGGTGCGTACCGCCGAAACCAGCGACTGGCCGGCGACGTGTCCGCCGAAGGTGCGCTGCAGGAATCCGGACTCCGGGCTGAAGACGCTGCCGCGGTAGATGTTGACCTCGAGTTGCTCGAGATCGAGGATCTGTTCGATCGCCACGGACGATTATTACCAGCCGCGCTCGGCCAGGCGATGCGGCGCTGCGATCTGCTCGACGTTGATGCCCACCATCGCCTCGCCCAGACCGCGAGAAACCTTGGCCAGCACGTCGGGATCGTCGAAGAATGTGGTGGCCTTGACGATCGCGGCGGCGCGCTGCGCAGGATCGCCGGACTTGAAGATGCCCGAGCCGACGAACACGCCCTCGGCGCCGAGTTGCATCATCATCGCCGCGTCGGCCGGAGTCGCGATGCCGCCGGCGGTGAATAATGTGACCGGCAGCTTGCGGGCCCGCGCCACCTCGACGACGAGATCGTAAGGCGCCTGCAATTCCTTTGCGGCAACGAACAATTCGTCCTCAGACAAGGACGTCAGGCGGCGGATCTCGCCACCGATGGCGCGCATGTGCGTGGTCGCGTTGGACACGTCACCGGTGCCGGCCTCACCCTTGGACCGGATCATGGCCGCACCCTCGCTGATGCGTCGCAACGCCTCACCCAGATTGGTCGCCCCGCACACGAAGGGCACGGTGAACTTCCACTTGTCGATGTGGTGGGTGTAGTCGGCGGGGGTGAGCACCTCGGATTCGTCGACGTAGTCCACGCCGAGACTCTGCAGAATCTGCGCCTCGACGAAATGCCCGATGCGCGCCTTGGCCATCACCGGGATCGTGACCGCGGAGATGATGCCCTCGATCATGTCGGGGTCGCTCATCCGTGACACGCCGCCCTGGGCGCGGATGTCGGCGGGCACTCGCTCCAGCGCCATCACCGCGACGGCGCCGGCGCCCTCCGCGATTCGGGCCTGCTCGGGGGTGACGACGTCCATGATGACGCCGCCCTTGAGCATCTCGGCCATCCCGCGCTTGACGCGCGCCGTTCCGGTCTGGTTGGCCTGGCTCGACTGTGCGCCGCTGTCCACTAGCCCCTTCTCTCCTCGAACCATCGCGCTTCCACTCTAGTGGTGAGCGACAACCGAGTTTTCCCGCCGCTTCCGGGGCATCTTCGACATCTGCGCAGCAGGTAGGTGCGATGTACGTCACATTGTGCTTAGTATGGCGGCACAATTTTGCGCAGGCCGTAACAGCTGGTCGGAATCAAAGGGTGACATCCCTGGTCACACCGGCCGTCGCGGTTGGCCGAGAAGAGGTTCGGAGATGTTGCCGGATTTCGTGCTGTTGCCGCCGGAGATTAATTCCGCGCGCATCTATGCCGGACCGCGCTCGGGGACCATCTGGGCAGCGGCGACCGCCTGGGACGCGTTGGCCGCTCAGCTGGCATCGGCGGCCAGCTCCTTCCAGACCACGGTGACGACGCTGACCGGCGGGCCGTGGCAGGGTCCGGCGGCGATGTTGATGGCCACGGCGGCCGCCCCCTATGTGCAGTGGCTGACCGGCACGTCGGCCAAGGCGGAGCTGCTGGCCGTCCAGTCCCGGCTGTTCGCGGGTGCGTTCGAAACCGCGTTCACCGCCACCGTGCCCCCCGCGGTCGTCGCGGCGAACCGTGCCCTATTGATGACGCTGATCGCGACCAACATCCTGGGTCAGAACACCGCGGCGATCGCGGCGACCGAGGCCGAGTACACCGAATTCTGGGCCCAGGACGTCGCGGCCATGACGGGCTACGACGCCGCCACCACGGCCGCCCAGGCCGGCTGGACGCCGTTCGCCAACCCCCCGCTGACGCTGACCAGCGTGCCCATGCCGACCTTCACCTCACCCGCAGAGCAGCTGATCAATTCCGTGATCAACTCGCTGGCCCAGCAACTGATGAACCCGATGTCGCAGCTACAGATGCTCTCGACGCCGGCCCAGTTCGCGATGGAACCCATGCAAATGGCGATGAGCCAGCTGATGTCCGGCGCCAATCCGCTGATGAGCGCCGCCGCCAGCGTCCCCGCGCTGGATCCGGTACTGGCATCGGCAGCCAGTCCGGCGGTGGGCGGAACGGGTGCGGTGCAGCTGTCCAGCGTGGTCTCCGCGAGCGTGGGCCGGGCCGCCACGGTTGGGCCGTTGTCGGTGCCGGCAACCTGGGCCAACGCCACGCCGGCGGCTCCGCACCTCCCCGCGGCGACCGGGGTGGCCACTGCCCCGGTGACCCCCATCTCGGCGAGCGTCGGCGCCTCGTCGTCGCTGCCCTCGATGAACGTGCCCGGGCGATTGATGGGCGCCGTCACTCCGGCGGTCGCCGCATCCCGCAAGGCGCCCCGCCCGGTGCTGGACTAGCAGAGGCGCCCGATGTCGTACGTGATCACCGACCCCGACGCGATCGCGACGGCAGCCGACGAGTTGCAAGCAATCGGTGCGGAACTCGACGCGACGAACGCGGCCATGGCGGCCCCGACGACGGGAGTGCTTGCGCCCGGCACGGATTCGGTATCCGTGCGCACCGCCGCATTCCTGGACGCGCAGGCCGCGCAGTATCAGGCGCTCAGCGCGCAGGCCGAGCTGTTCCACACCCAGTTCGTGCAGACGCTGATCACCGCCGAGAACGCCTATGCGGAAACCGAGACGGCCAACGTCGCCGCCACGGCGCCGGCGTCGCAGCAGCAAATCGCCCTGATCATGGGCGGCACCGGGAACCCGACACCCACAGATACCTACCTGCAGGAGGTCTACCAGACATTCGTGCTCCCGAACTACCCCAACTACACCGCGCAGGGGCTGTATACGCCCGAGCAGTTCTGGCCGCTGACCGGCATCAACAGCGAATCCTTCGCGCAGTCGGTGCAGCAGGGCCTGGCAATACTGAACACCCAGATCATGACGCAAACCGCCGCCGGCAACCGACTCCTCGTCGTCGGCTATTCGCAGAGCGCGACGATCGCCACCCTGGAAATGCGCTATCTCGACGCCCTGCCCGCCGCCCTGCGACCGAACCCGAACCTGCTGAACTTTTTATTACTCGCCGACCCCAACAACGCCTTGAGCGGCGGCGCGCTGACACGCGTGATCCCTGGCATCTTCCCCGGGCTCGGCGCGTTTCACGTCCCGACTCCGCTGGACACCATCTACACGACCACGCTGTACGGCATCCAATACGACCCCGTTTCCTACTTTCCGGCGGGCATTTTCAATTTCGGCGCGGACCTCAATGCCCTATTCGGCTTTCCGTTGCACACCGAGACTCCGTTGCTGACCGCTGCGCAACTCGCGACCGCGATCCAGGAGCAGGTGGGCAACACCACCTTCTTCCTCGTTCCCACCGCGAATTTGCCGCTGCTGGACCCACTGCGGATGATCCCCATCCTGGGGAATCCGCTCGCCGATCTGCTGCAACCGTTCCTGCGGCCGCTCGTCGACTTCGGCTATGCCACCGGGTTGCCCGGACCGCTGCAGTCCATCAGCTCGCTCGCCGTTGCCGGCGCAAGCCCGGGCGTCGCGGTCGCCATCTCGGACCCACTGGCTGCCGCACTGCCGCCCGCTGGGGCCCTGCCCGTTTTGTCGAACGCGATGTAAGTCAGCGAATCGACTGCAGCTGGGGCGATCGGCCCGGTGTATCGTTGTCTGCCAAGGTAATTGCCTCGGCAAGCAGTTCGGCCAACTGGCGCGGGTACACGGTCTGGCCCGCAGCCACCAGTTCGGCGATGTCGTTGGCGTCGCACCAGCGGTGGCAATGGATGTAGCGACGTTCCAGCTCGGTCCGGCCCGTGCACACCGGCTCGAATCGCCGAGCGCGACGCACGAAGAAGAACTCCTCGCTGTCAATCAACGCGCCGTTGAACTCGAAGACCTCGTCGCGCCGCCAAATCGGCCCCACCATCTCGGCCGCTTCGACCTGTAAACCGGTCTCTTCGGCCAACTCCCGCGCGGCGGCCTCGGCCAGCCGCTCACCCGGGCGCACCTCGCCGCCCACCGTGAACCACCACCGCGGCGCCGATTCCTCGATCGCCGGATCCGAACCGCACAGCAACAGCACCGCGCCGGCCTCATCGAGTAACACCACCCGCGCCGAGGTCCGGTGTTTGGGCACCCCGTGCGGGGTCTGCGCCAGCGCGTGCGGCCGCTCGACGATCTCGAAATAGCTTGGCAGCGCGGCTGTTCCACCGAGCCGAAGGGCACGAACCGGGCCCCGCGCCCCCAGCGCCAGCGTGTCACGGACCGCGTCGTTGTGGAAGCGACGAGCCAGCAGCAGCCGGGCTTCGGCGTCGGCCAACTCGGCGATCAGACCGGCCGGCAGCGCCGCGGGATCGACCATCGCCAGTGCCGCCGACAATTCGTTTTCGGCGTTCTCCCGCGAGTGCCGGGGTGCTCGCTCGGCGGCGTCGGCCAACGCGGCCAGCCGCCGGCCTTCGGCTGAGCCGCCGTAGGCGTCGATCGCGACGGCACGCGCCACCACCGCGCGCCGCGCCAGCGCGCTGTCGAGGGCTTGCCAGGACAGGTCGTAGCGAATGTTCAGGCGGTTCAGCCGCTGCGCTGTCTGGATCGCCCAGACGCCGATCGCCGCAAGTATGGCGATCAGTACGACCAACAGGACGATGACGACGAGCGGCCAAGCCATCAGCCCGCCACCTGAACCTTGACGCCCGAGCCGGCGACCGTCTCATACACCCGCACGATCTGGTCGGCCACCACCGACCAGTCGTAGCGGGAGACCACTTCGCACGCCGCGGCCACGTAACGCTCACGCAGCGCGTCGCTTTCGAGCATCTCGATCAGCCCGTCGGCCAGTCCCGAGGCGTCGCCGACCGGCACCAGTCGCCCGGCGTCACCGTCGTGCAGCACGCGCCGGAAGGCATCCAAATCGCTGGCCACCACCGGCGTGCCCGCGGCCATCGCCTCCACCAGCACGATGCCGAAACTCTCGCCGCCGATGTTGGGCGCGCAATAGACGTCCGCACTGCGCATCGCCGACGCCTTTCCGGCGTCGTCGACCTGGCCGAGAAAGCGCATGTGCTTCGCCAAATCGCCTGCCTTGGCGCGTAATTCGTCCTCATCGCCGTGCCCGACGACCAGCACCTGCAGATCGCCGAAGCGGTCCACCACCCGCGGCAGCGCCTCGAGCAGCACCTCCATGCCCTTGCGTGGCTCGTCGAAGCGGCCCAAGAACAACACCGTCTTGCCCGGCCGCGGATAGCCCTGCAGCAGCGGCGCGCAGGCAAGTGCGGCGACGTCGACCCCGTTCGGGATCTCCACCGCGTCGGAGCCGAGTGCCTCCATCTGCCAGCGCCGGGCCAGGTCGGACACCGCGATGCGGCCGACGATCTTCTCGTGCCAGGGCCGCAGCACGCCCTGAAAGACAGACAGCGTCAGCGATTTCGTGGTTGAGGTGTGAAAGGTGGCCACGATCGGGCCCTCGGCGATGCGCAGCGCCCACATCGACAGGCTGGGGGCATTCGGTTCGTGCAGATGCAGCACGTCGAAGTCACCCTCGGTCAGCCAGCGCCGAACCCGGCCGTGGACCGCGGGGCTGAATTGCAGCCGCGCCACCGACCCGTTGTAGGGAATCGGGATGGCCTTACCGGCCGAGACGACGTATTCGGGCAGTCTGACGTGTGGCGACGCGGGAGCCAGCACACTGACGTAGTGGCCCCGCTCACGCAGCACCTCGGCCAGCTGCAGCACATGCGATTGCACCCCACCCGGCACGTCGAACGAGTAGGGACAGACCATCCCGATTCGCATCAGGCTTCCTTCAACCGGGCACGTCTGTCGTCGGAGAGGTCGGCCAGCCACTGCGGCTGTAGCATGTGCCAATCCTCGGGGTGGGCGGCGATGTTGATGGTGAATCGATCGGCCAGCGCCTGGGTGATGGTTCGGACATCCCCGCTGGAACAGTCCAGCGGCGAAAATATCTCGACGGGCCAGGCGTCGGGCTCATTCCAGCAGTGTGCCGGGCACAGCGCCGCCCCCGTTGCGATCGCGAGCTTGGCCGGCCCGGCCGGCATCCGGGTGGGCTCGCCGAAGAAGTCGACCTCGACGCCGGTGCGAGTGAGATCGCGCTCGGCCATCAGGCACACCACCCGGTTGGCCCGCAGCCGCTCGCACAGCACCTCGAAGGCCGGACGGTCGCCGCCGGACAGCGGCAGCACCTCGAAGCCAAGACTTTCCCGGTAGGCGATGAAACGCCGGTACAGCGACTCGGGTTTGAGTCGCTCCGCGACCGTGGTGAAGGTGCCGCGCGTCTGCGCCAGCCACAGCCCGGCCATGTCCCAGTTGCCGCTGTGCGGCAGCGCGAGCACCACACCCCTACCGGCGGCCAGGGCCGCGTCGATATTGTCGGCTCCCACGAACGTCTCATCGACGCGGCGGGCCAGCGCGCGATAGTCCATCGACGGCAGCCGGAAGGCCTCGCGCCAGTAGCGCGCATAGGACTCCAGCGACGCCCGCATCAGGCTGTCCGGTACCTGGGCCGGCGGCACGCCGATGACCCGGGCCAGGTTTTTGCGCAGCTGGTCGGGACCGCCGTTGCGGGCGGCGTAGCGCGCCCCGGTGTGGAATATGTTGCGCGCGGCAAACTCTGGGACAGCGCGCACCGCCATCCAGCCGGTGGCGTACGCCCAGTCGCTCGCCGTCCTGGTGAACGCCTCGCGCGGCGCGGTGAGTGCCTTCAAGCCGGATGGAGCGGAGATCACGACGGGCTCGTTTCACCGCTTGCCTGCGCCGGCGGCAGGGAGTCGGCGGCACCGGGCGAGGTCCGCACCGCGTGCAAGCGCTGCACGCAGGTGACCACGCTCGCCGCCGCCAGCACCCACATCGCCACCGGCAGCGCCGGCGGCCAGGCGACGAACGGAAAGTCCGACACACCCGCGCCGACCAGCACGATGATCAGCCGTTCCGGTCGTTCGATGATCCCGCCGTCGCCGCGCAGTCCGCTGGCCTCGGCCCGGGCCTTGATGTAAGAGATCACCTGCGAGGTGACCAGGCAGATCAACGTCGCCGCCGCCAGCGGTTTGTCATGCAGCCCGAAGACGATCCACCACAGCAGCCCGCTGAACACCGCGCCGTCACTGACGCGGTCGCAGGACGCGTCCAGCACCGCGCCGAATCGGGTGCCGCCGCCACGCTCGCGGGCCATCGCACCGTCGGCCATGTCGAAGAGCACGGCGAACCAGACCACACAGGCGCCGGCGAACAGCTTGCCCATCGGGAACAACGTGAGCGCCCCCGCCACGGCAACGACGGTGCCCAGGATCGTGACGGCGTCCGGCGTCAGGCCCACCCGCAGCAGCGCCCTGGCCGTCGGGGTGGTGAGCCGGGCGAACGCGGCCCGGGACAGGAAGGGCGCCTTACTCATTGCTGTTTAGCCCACTCCGTCGCCAACAACTGACGCGTCTCGCGCAGCAACTGCGGGATCACCTTCGCGCCGCCGACGATCGTGATGAAGTTCGCGTCGCCACCCCAGCGCGGCACCACGTGCACGTGCAGGTGTTCGGCCAGCGACCCGCCCGCCGATGTCCCCAGGTTCAGGCCGACGTTGAAGCCGTGCGGCCGCGAAACGTTCTTGATCACCCGAATGGCCTTCTGGATGAAGGCCATTAGCTCCGCGCTCTCGGCGTCGGTGAGGTCCTCGATTTCGGACAGCTTCCGGTAGGGCACCACCATCAGGTGCCCGGGGTTGTACGGGTAGAGGTTGAGCACGGCATAGACGAGTTCGCCGCGCGCGACCACCAGACCTTCTTCGTCGGGCAGTTGCGGTATGTCGGTGAACGGTTCCTCGGGTTTGCCGTTGTCACGCTTGGCCGGCGCCTCGGCCAGGTACGTCATCCGGTACGGCGTCCACAATCGCTGCAGGTGGTCACGCTCGCCGACACCCCTGTCGAGAATGCTGTCCTCGCCGCGATCGGCGCTGTCCTGCTCACTCACCGCCGGCTACCTTCACCAGTTCTTGTGTGGGAGCGGCATTCTCGCGGTCGGCAATCCACTTCACGATGGTATCGACCGCGGCGTCAACCGGCACGCCGTTGATCTGGGTGCGGTCGCCGAAGCGGAAGCTGACCGCCCCGCCCTCGACGTCGCGGTCGCCGGCCAGCAACATGAACGGGACGCGCTGATTGGTGTGATTGACGATCTTCTTGGCCATCCGGTCGTCGCTGCTGTCCACCTCGACCCGCACCCCACGCGAGCGCAGTTGCGCGGCAACATCTTCCAGGTAGGCCGCGTGTTCGTCGGCGACTGGGATGCCGACCACCTGAACCGGCGCCAGCCACGCCGGGAAGGCCCCGGCATAGTGCTCGGTGAGAATGCCGAAGAATCGCTCGATGGACCCGAACAACGCCCGGTGGATCAGCACCGGCCGCTGTCGCGATCCGTCCGACGCGGTGTATTCCAGCTCGAATCGGTCCGGCATGTTGAAGTCGAGCTGGATCGTCGACATCTGCCAGCTGCGGCCCAACGCGTCCTTGACCTGCACGGAGATTTTCGGCCCGTAGAACGCCGCGCCACCGGGGTCGGGAACGAAATGCAACCCGGAGGCCACGGCCACTTCCCGCAGCACTTCGGTGGCCTCGTCCCACATCTCGTCAGAGCCGGAGTACTTCTCCGGGTCCTTGGTGGACAGCTCCAGGTAGAAGTCGTCGAGCCCGTAGTCGGCCAGCAAGTCGAGCACGAAGCGCAACAGCGAGCTCAGCTCGTCGCGCATCTGCTCGCGCGTGCAGTAGATGTGCGCGTCGTCTTGGGTCATGCCGCGCACCCGGGTCAGGCCGTGCACCACGCCGGACTTCTCGTAGCGGTACACGCTGCCGAACTCGAAGAGCCGCAACGGAAGCTCGCGGTACGAGCGTCCGCGGGACCGATAGATCAGGTGGTGCATCGGGCAGTTCATCGGCTTGAGGTAGTAGTCCTGCCCGGGTTTACGTACCGAGCCGTCCGCGTTGAACTCCGCGTCCAGGTGCATCGGCGGGTACATGCCGTCGGCGTACCACTCGAGGTGGCCCGAGGTGATGTACAGCTGCTCCTTGGTGATGTGCGGGGTGTTGACGAACTCGTAGCCGGCCTCGATGTGCTTGCGCCGCGAGTATTCCTCCAGCTCGCGCCGGATGATGCCGCCCTTGGGGTGGAAAACCGCCAGCCCGGAGCCGATTTCGTCGGGAAAGCTGAACAGGTCCAGCTCGACGCCTAACTTGCGATGGTCGCGCCGCTGGGCCTCCTCGAGCAGCTCCAGGTGCTTGTCGAGCGCCTCTTGTGACTCCCACGCGGTGCCGTAAATGCGTTGCAGGCTGGCGTTGCTCTGGTCGCCGCGCCAGTAGGCGGCCGAGCTGCGGGTGAGCTTGAACGCCGGGATGTGCTTGGTGGTGGGGATATGCGGCCCGCGGCACAGGTCACCCCAGACCCGTTCGCGGGTGCGGGGATTGAGGTTGTCGTAGGCGGTGAGTTCGTCATCAGAACCAGGGGGGCCCACCTCCATGATGTCGGGGTCGCCGGACTTGTCGTCGACGAGTTCGAGCTTGTAGGGCTCGTTGACCAGTTCCTCGCGCGCCGCCTCCCTGGATTCGTAGACCCGCCGGTCGAACAGCTGGCCGTCCTTGACGATCTGGCGCATCTTCTTTTCGAGCTTTTCCAGGTCCTCGGGGGTGAACGGCTCCGCCACGTCGAAGTCGTAGTAGAAGCCGTCCGCGATGGGCGGCCCAATCCCCAGCTTGGCCTGCGGGAACAGGCTCTGCACGGCCTGGGCGAGCACGTGTGCGGCCGAGTGCCGGATGACGCTGCGGCCCTCGTCGGTGTTGGCCGCGACCGGGACCACCACGGCGTCGGCGTCGGGCACCCAACTCAGGTCGCGCAGCTTGCCGTCGGCGTCGCGCACCACCACGATCGCGTCGGGCGTGCCCCGGCGTGGCAACCCCGCCTCCCCGACCGCGGCGGCCGCCGTGGTCCCGGCAGGAACCCGGATCGGGGCTTGCGGCGATCGCAACCCCGGCGCAGCCGGGTGCTGCGGGTCGCCGCCGTCTGCTCCGGGGACGGACTCTGCGGGGGCGCTCATCTGCGGTGGTCTCCAAGGTTTCTACGGGACGTGATCGGCGATTAATTCAGAGCCATGCTATCGGGGCGGACCTCGCAGAACCCACGGCGTTGACGGCTGCGTGGCCCCGCCGGTGCGCCATCAGGGCTGGCCCGGCTTGAGTTTTACGAACAACGCCTCGGCTTCGGCCAGCAACGTGTCACCGTCGGTCAACTTGCCCGACACGAAGATTTTTCGGCCGTCCACCTTGTCGATGCCGGCGTCGAACTGCAGCTCCTTTTCGATCGGCACGATGTGGCGGTAGTCGATCTTGAGGTAAGCGGTGCGCTGGCGCGGGCTGCCGGTAAGGACCGACGTCGTCAGGCCGAGCACGGTGTCGAACAGCATGCCCAACGAGCCGCCGTGCACCGCGCCGTTGCGGCCCAGGTGGAATCGCGCGAAGCGGGCCCAGCCCGCCATCCGGCCATCCTCGGTCTTGTGCGCCCCGATCGGCACGGTCAGAATGTTGCCGCGCAGCGGCAGGTCCATCCGGCGGCCCGACGGCGACGCCCATTCGTCGGCGTCGTATGGGCTCAGCAGTGCGGACAGCTTCTCCAGCGTGTCCGCGGCCTCGGTGATGACCTCGTCGGGCGCGTCGACGGCGCGGGCGTGATCTTGCAGCCTGCGCACCGCGTCGATGAACCGGCCGTAGTCGGGGCCGCCCTTGGTCGTCGGTTCGGGTGGGTTGAATCCCCCGCCGGGGTGTTTCTGATGCTCGCCGGCCACCAGAACACCGTATTGCGTGGACTGTTACTGCGCTCCGGCGGCCGCCATGGTCTCGAACTCCTCGTCGGAAAGCGTGATCTCGGCGGCGGCCACGTTCTCCTCCAGATGCGCCACCTTCGATGTGCCCGGGATCGGCAGCATCACCGGCGAGCGCTTCAGCAGCCAGGCCAGGGCCAGCTGCGACGGCGACGCGTGGTGGTCGGCGGCGATACGCTGCAGCGGGCCGTCGGCAGCGGCCAGCGGCCCGGCCGCCAGCGGGAAGTACGGGATGAAGCCGATCCCCTGCTCGGTCGCGACGTCCAACAGCGGCTCGGCCCGGCGAACCGTCAGGTTGTACATGTTCTGCACCGACACGATCTCGGTGATCTGCAGCGCCTCTTTGAGCTGGTCGACGCTGACCTCGGACAGGCCGATGTGGCGGACCTTGCCTTCTTGCTTGAGCTTCGCCAGCTCGCCGACCTGGTCGGCTAACGGCCACTTGGGGTCGACGCGGTGCAGCTGCAACAGGTCGATGGTCTCGACACCCAGCCTGCGCAGGCTCATCTCCGTCTCCTGGCGCAGGTAGGCCGGGAAGCCCATCTCGACCCAGACATCCGGACCGGTTCGCAGAAACCCGGCCTTGGTGGCGATCACGATGTCGTGGTAGGGGTACAACGCCTCGCGGATGATCTCCTCGGAGATGTAGGGACCGTAGGAGTCCGCGGTGTCGATCAGGTCCACGCCGAGTTCGACGGCGCGACGCAACACCCGAACGCACTCGTCGCGGTCAGCCGGCGGGCCCCACACGCCCTTACCGACTATGCGCATGGCCCCGAACCCGAGGCGATTGACGATCAGATCGCCGCCGAGCGTGAACGTTCCGGACGCAGCGGCAACAGTTTTCGAGTTTTGTGTGGTCACGATTACGACCGTACGCTCGGGCGGGTGGACTTAGCCGCACTCGAGAAACTTCCGCTGACATACTCCGAGGTCGGTGCCACCGCGGCCGGTGACCAGCCCGCCGGGTACCACTATCAACACGTCGAGCGCCAGATCGGCACGGGCCGGCCACGATTCGAGCAAGCCGCCGAGGCAGTGCTGCACTGGGGGATGCAGCGCGGGTCGGGGCTGCGGGTACGGGCGTCCTCCGAGGTCGTTGTGCAGGACGCGGTGGTGGTGGTGCGGCTGGGCTTTCTGCCCGCGCCGTGCCGCGTCGTCTATGTGGTCGATGAGCCCGACATCCGCGGGTTCGGCTACGGCACCCTGCCCGGCCACCCGGAATGCGGCGAGGAACGCTTCGTCGTGCGCCGGGACCCCGCCACTGACGCGGTCTTCGCCGAGGTGTCGGCGTTCTCCCGGCCGGCGACATGGTGGAGCAAGGCGGGCGGACCGGTGGTGAAGATCGGCCAGCGGCTGATCGCGCAGCGCTACCTGCGTGCCGTCTGACCGCTACGCGCCCCAGCGGGCCAGCAGCCAGTGGGCGCCACTGCACATCCCGTCGATGACCGCGGCCACCGACGCGTCGTCGCGGATCATGCCGACGCCCTGACCGGCATCGACCGGGGCGATCCGGCGGTCGTCGGCGTCGATCGCGGCGGCCAGCTCGTCGCAGGCCGGCGCGTCGAGCGTGTCCTCTTTGCCCGCGTAGCGCGCGACGAACTCATTGCGCAACACGCGTGACGGGAACCGCGCCGGCCACGGCAGACCATTGGCGACGTCGAAGGCCCGGGTGACCGCGGTGTCGGTGGACCGGGCCGCGATCAGGGCCTCGCGGCAGCCGTCGCCGGTCAGCGCCTCCGGACAGGCCGCCAGGCGAGTGCCCACCCAGGCGCCGCTGGCCCCGGCGGCCAGCACCGCGGCCAGGCTGCGCGCCGAGGCGATACCGCCGCCCGCGAGCACCGGCACCGACACGGCGTCCAGCACGTCGTCCAGCAGCGGCAGCGTGCCGAGCTTCGTATCGCCGTGCCCGCCACCCTCGCAACCGCGCGCGACCAGAATGTCGACGCCCGCGTCGACTGCCTGACGCGCTCCCAGAGCGTCGTAAACCTGTGTGGCAGTGGGGATTCCGGCGGCGTGTGCCTTATCGACCCACGACCAGTCGGTACCGAAACTGACCGACAGCAGTGCGGGCCGCGCGGCCAGGGCATCGTCGAGCAGCCCGGCCTCGGTGCGCATCACCCAGTCGACCAGCCCGATTCCGAATCTGCCGTCGGCGTGGCGCAGTTGGGCGGCCAGCAGCTCCCTGGTCGCGACACTGCCCATGCCGATCATGCCCAGACCGCCGGCGGCGCTGACCGCGGCGGCCAGCCGGCCGCCCGCGACGCCGCCCATCGGAGCGTTGACGATGGGCACCCGCAGGCCCAGCTCGGATGACCAGGGCGTGGATAGCATCGCTACTAGTGCGATTGGCC
The DNA here is from genome assembly GCF_039023525.1 of Mycobacterium sp. 050272. Taxonomy (NCBI): domain Bacteria; kingdom Bacillati; phylum Actinomycetota; class Actinomycetes; order Mycobacteriales; family Mycobacteriaceae; genus Mycobacterium; species Mycobacterium sp. 050272. The sequence continues at coordinate 240,193 of NZ_JBCHKV010000008.1, forward strand.
GGGGATGCTCTTCAGCACGGTCAGCATGATCACCGAATCCTCGACCGCGTGCAAGGCATGGCGCTGCGGCGGGATCGCGACATGGTCGCCGGTCTTACCGTCCCAGGAATCGCTGCCGGTCGTCAGGCGCACGTGACCCTGCAGCACCTGCAGCGTCGCCTCGCCGGGACTGTCGTGTTCGGACAGGTCGTGGTCGGCGAGCAGGGCCAGCACGGTCTGCCGGAGTTCGTGGTCGTGGCCGCCGTGGATGGTGTGTGCGGCTCGGCCGCTGTGCGACTGCCGGGCTTCGGCCAGCTTTTCGGTGGCCAGGCTGGTCAGCGAGATTGATTCCATTCCTACGTCCCCTCGAGCGGCGGTGGGCTGACGATCGGCCCTCGGCTATCACGCGGTCAATAGCAGTATCCCCGCCACGATCAACGCCACGGTTTTGACCACCTCCAAGGCGATATAGGCGTAGTGGGCGCGGGAGCGGGGTGCGTCCAGCCCGGCCAGCACCTGGTCGGAGCGGCGGGTCAATTGGGGCCGCACCACGACCAACTGGATCGCCAGCGTCGCGAACGCGACAGCGAACGCGACGCCGATCCGCATTGGCATCGGACCGTCCACCACGACCGCCAGGATGATGATCGCGAACGCGACCTCGACGGTGTTGAGCGCGCGGAAGACCAGGCGCCCGATGCCGAGCCCGATCTGCAACGTGACGTTGGGCGCCCGAAACTTCAGCGGCGCTTCCAGGAACGAGATGGCCAGCACCATGCCCAGCCAGACGAAGGTGACCGCGACGGCGACCGCCATTTCGGTGTTCACTCTCAGGCCTCCCGCAACTCGAAGTGTGCGACACACAGATCGCGCTTCCACACAATCGACGGCGACCGGCGCCCCCCAGGTTTCCAGCGTTGCCTGCATGAGCCCGAGGCGGACCGACTGACCGCCGTCGCGATCATCGCGCGCAACCCGGATCAGCGGGCGTGGCTGTGCGAGATGCCCGACGCCGTCTCCACGCGGTGTTTGATGCCGAGCAGCAAACCCCGCGTGCCGAAGGCCACCACCGGCCTGGCCAGTTCCATGGCGAACACCGCGCCCGGTCGACGCAGCGCGATCCTGACGCGGGAAAGGAGCCGCACCCGGTCCTCCCAGTGCGGCTGAACGTGGAACGACCACACCACATCCGAGACCGGATTCGATGTCGTGGCATGGAGCACCAGGTACTTCTCCGGCACGATCTCAGTGACGCTGAACGTCACCCCATCGGGCTGACCCAGCCAGCCCTGGGGAGCCAGGCGAACGGTGTCTGCCACCGCAAGTTGTTGCCATTCCGGGTGTACTCGATCGGTGTGGTGGTAGCCCAGACCGATCGCGTTCATCACGCCCTCGCAGCCATAGAAGCCGGCGCGGTCCTGGCCCATCTGCAGCAGCCATGGCCAGACCGCTGCCGTGGGAGCGTCGATGTAGATCGCTTCGGTTGACTGGATGGCGGGATCGGCGACCAATCTGTCGCCGGGCAGCTGCATCCGGCATTCCGATTTGGTTGTGCCCCAATTGCGGTAATAACGTCGGGCGCCGTACAGCAACGCCAACAGCGCCGCTGTCCTGGTGATCGGTCCGATCAGATGCGTCATGCCGTGCCCACCGAATCTTGCCGCGAATGGTTCGCCTTACTGGTCGATCTGACCACGTGTGATTGCGCGCCGGTAGGGACCGAAGTCCCCTTTGCCCGGCATCAGCGCACGCCCAGCGCGGATTCGAGTTCGGCAAGGCATTGCTCCGTCAGCGGTATCAGCGTGTCGATATCCGACACGACGTCGCGACCAGCCGCGTAGCCGAATCCGATGCGGTCGGAGTACGAACAGGTCGTGACGTTGAGCGCCATCCCGTCGTACACCGTCGACACCGGAAAGATCTCCTCGATATGCGCGCCGTTCCAATACATTTCAGCCTGAGGACCCGGCACGTGTGATATCGGGATGTTGAATCCCGTCCGTATCTTCGGCGTGAACGGCAGCAGCGGAGAAATGACGGTGGCCGCGATACTCGCCGCATTCGTCAGTAGTGATGCCGCCGATCCCCGTTTCCCGACCCACCGTTTACCCTCCGCCATCGACCGGTGAATCAGTCGCAATCGTGCGATCGGGTCATCCAGATTTGTTCCCAACGGGCACAGCCAAAGACCGAACATGTTGCCATGCTGGTCCTTTGACGGGTCAACGTTGCGATCGCGCACCGTGATCGGGCAGACCCCGACCAATGACTGTTCGGGTATTTCACCGCGACTACCCAACCAGAGCCGCACAGCTCCGGCCACCATGGCGGTCACCACGTCGTTGGCGGTGACACCGGCCGTCTCTTGCACAGCCTGGATACGATCCTTGGCCCAGCTGCCCGCGCTGACCGCCCGCTCGGTCCCCAGCCGCCCGTTGAATCGGGTGTAGGGCGCCCCGAAGGGCCACCCGGTCGTGTAACCGACGAGGCCGTCCAGCAGCGTCGACAGCTCACCTGTGACGACTCGTTCGATCAGTCCGACGCCCGACGCCGTGGTGTCGATCACCGTTCGTAGCGGCGCGGTCAGACGAGACACCAATCCCGGCGACACGGGCGGGGACGAGGATCCGTCGCGGTGATCGGCGTAGAAGGGCGGCATCGACCGCCGCTTCGGATCACTGCTCAATGCGTCGGCGATCATCCGGAGACCGGCTACACCGTCGATCAGGGTGTGATGCACCTTGATGTAGAACGCGAATCGACGATCCTCGAGACCATCGATCAGATAGGACATCCACATCGGACGGGACCGGTCGAGGCGTTCTTCATCCAGCTCGCCGATCAGCCGCCAGAACGCGTCGTAGCCGCCGGAGACGTTGCGGCGCAAGCAGTGTCGGCTCACATCGAGCCGCTCACTGTCCCGCCACACCCAGATGCCGGCGGTGTCGATACCACGATGCGGGTATCTGCGAAGCCGGGGATCTATCGATCCGTTCGCGGCGAGTGTTTCCCGATACAGTTCGTCGACATAGCCGGGTCCGACACCCGCCGGCGGCGACAGGATCAGCACGGCGCCAGCATGCATGGGGCTCGACACCAACTCCGCGGCCATCATCGCCGCATCCAGCGGATCCAGCGGATGCATCTCAACCTCCGCAACTAGGCAGGGCGGTCGCGCTGCGTGGCGGTTCCGTCCAGCAGGCCGGACTGCAGCAATGCCTCCCACACAAACCGCTGCACGGGCTGTGAGCGGAAGAATCCGGTGTGACCACCGCGATACCAGACGATCTCCGGTTTACCCCAATGCTGCCAGAGGCGGGTCACCTGCTTGCGGGGATGTACCACGCGGTCGGCGATGCCGGCGTAGATGAAGCGGCCTCTGGTGGGCACCAGCGGAGTGAGCGACAACGGCGAGACCATGCGCCCGATGGGTTCGGCCAACTCCATCGTCTGCCGGCGAGGGTCGTCGTGACTGAGGCCCGAATGGCGCCCCAACAATTCGACCAGGTCTGCCACGGGCACACCGAGAATCGCGCAGGTGAGCCCCTTGTCGAGGCTGGCCACCAGCGACGCGATGTAACCGCCGAGCGAAAGGCTGTTCAACCCGATCAGCGATTCGGGCTCCTCTAAGCGAATCCAGGACAACAACCGCCGGATGTCCCACACCGCCTGAGCCGTCGCATGCACGTCGTCGAGCACATCCTCGCCCGGGAACACGGCCCCCTTGGGCAAGCCGCGCGCTCGGGGCCCATGCATCGGAAGAACCGGCATCACCACGTTGAGTCCGAGTTCGTCGTGCAGTTTCCACGCCCGGAATAGAGCGAGATCCAATGCAGCACGACCCATTTCGGTGCCGTGGATACACACCAACCAAGGGCGAGGCTGCGGATGGCGCAGCAGCAGCGCGTACTCGCGATTGTTCGCGGTGTAGCTCATCCATCGTTGCGCACCCGGTTCACCGGTACGCGGTGCGTACCCACTGTCGAAGAAGATGCGCTGAAATGAGCGCCTGCGCCCTTTCACCCTCCGGATCTCGACGTCGGAAAGCACTGGTGGCTCACCGAAGAACCCTCTGGGCTTTTCCAGCCATCCCTTGTCCCCGTAGAACTGGACCGCGTCGATCACCTCGCGGGTGATCCGCTCGAACACATCGGGGCGGCTGATCGGGCGGCGCGCCTTCAGGCCCACCAAGACGACCTCGTCGCGAAAGGCTTGCGCCGTCAGCGCGATGGTGGGCCGCGCGATCGGGAGTTCGTCCGACGCACGACCGAGGTAGTCGCGCCACGATCGGGTGACGTACTGACCGGTATGCACGAAAGGGGTGATCGCTTCCACCAAGGCACCACCGGGCGCGCTTCGATGAGAAGCGGCCGGCTGCTGTGGGTCGTCGCCGGTCGGCGTTGCCATGACCGCACGCTAACACCGGCTCGGCTGCGTCCGTTAGGGACCTAGGGCCCGTCGCAGATCCCGAAAGTCCAGCTGGGACAAAGGACTTTAGTCACTCGTGCTGACCCCCGAAACGTCGTACCGTCGTGGGCGTCCGCAAGACTTTGTTTTCGAGTAGGAGTGGGACCATGACAGAGGCACCGGCAAAACCCGAGCCGCGCTGGGCCGAACTTTCTGACGACGTGCTCGAGTCGGTCGAAAACGGCCGCAAGCAAGCCATTGACGCGGTACGCAAGTTCGTCGATCAGATCAGCCCTGTGCTTCCGGAGCAGTCGCGACGCAAAACCGTTGTCGACGCCGCACTGGACCTGGCAGAGGAATTGACCACCGCACGAATCGAATTCTTCCGCAGTGTGGTGCACAGCGCCGCGGAGGCGACGAGTAAGTAGCGGCTGGATAAGGTGTTGGCCGGGCGGTTGCGATCCAACTGCCCGGCCAACGGCGTCCTCAGCCGGCCGCGCGCGACCTTTCCACCTGCCTGCGAAGGCGGGCCGCAAATGCCGCGGCACGCTCCAGGTCATGGTCATTGGGCCGGTCCCGGTTGATCCCACCGATGAATCCGAACGGCCCGACCGTGTCCCACCCGCGGCTGGAAAATGAACCGATCACGTCAAAACCCTTTGCTTCGAGCATTTTCCGCACCGGTTTGCGGTAACCCATGAGTGGAATCTCGCGGGCGCCGCTGGTGAAGAAGGTGAAAGCCCGGACATGGTGCACGCCCGGCAGATGGCGAATCAGGTTACGCAACCTCGCATCGACCGCCATGTAGTAGATACCGGACCCGAAGCCCACCAGGTCATAGCCGCCCAGCGTCGCGGGGTCGGCCGTCTCGGGGGCGATCACCTCGCAGTCGAGCACCTGCGCCATCCGATCGGCGATACGGCGGGTGTTGCCATGTGATTTCGACGAGCAGATGATCAGTGCCTTCATGGGGCCGACTTCCTTCCACAGAATTGTCCAGACGCTTCCATGCTGTGTCGCCGCCCAACTGCCGGTAAGGGCGGAAAGCCACGAGGACCCGGGGCGTTGGTCACTTGTCGACGTGGCGCAACCCCACCGCGGGACTTAAGGCCCTTATCAGGGGGCTAATGACTCTGGCGGGCTCGCCCTCCCCCTTCATACGTTGACCAGCAGCAGACGAAGACACAACAGCAAAGGTGCGACATGCGATCCGAACGTCTCAGGGGCCTGGTAAAGGCGCAAGGCCCGTTCGCCTCGGTGTATTTCGACGACTCGCACGACACGGCAGGAGCGGTCGAGCAACTCGAAGCGACGTGGCACGAAATCCGCAAGCACCTCGAAAACTTGGGCGCGGGAACGGAACTCATCGGCACGCTCGAGGACGCGGTGCGCAACCACCGCCCCGCGGTTGGTCGGCGCGGCAGGGCGGTGATCGCGACCAGTGACCACGTGCTGATCGACGAACAACTCAGCAGCCCACCCCCGAGCACGGTGGTTCGCTTCTCGGATTACCCCTATGTCCTGCCGCTGATCGAGGGTGAGATGCGGCAACCGGTTTACGTGTTCGCCGCGGTCGACCACACCGGCGCCGACGTCAGCCTCTACGACGGCACCACCGTCACATCCAGTCGCGTCGAAGGCGCCGGATACCCGGTGCACAAGCCCGCCACTGCCGGCTGGAACGGCTACGGCGACTTCCAACACACGACCGATGAAGCTATTCGGATGAACTGCCGCGCGGTTGCTGAGCACTTGACCCGGCTGGTGGACGACGCCAACGCCGAGGTGGTATTCATCAGCGGTGCGGTTCCGGCGCGCGCAGATCTGCTTGCCGAATTGCCGGAACGAGTCGCCGCACGGGTCTCGCAGTTGCACGGCGGGGCTCACAAAGGCCGCGCCGACGAAGACGAGGTCCACGAGGCGACCTCGGCGGAGTTCGCTCGGCGTCACGGCCTCGAAATGACAGACATCGCAAGCCGATTCGCAGCCGAAATCGGGCGCGGATCCGGCTTGGCCGCTCAGGGACTCGCCGACGTGTGCGCGGCACTGCGGGACGGCGACATCGACACACTGATCATCGGCGAACTGGCCGATACTGTCGTGGTCACCGGCCAAGCGCTCACCACGATTGCGCCCGATGCCGACGCGTTGTCCGAACTGGGCGAACCGGTGGAGCGCATCGCACGGGCCGACGAGGCGTTGCCGTTCAGCGCAATCGCGGTCGGCGCCTCGTTGGTCCGGGCCGACGACCACATCGCACCGAACGACGGAATTGCCGCGTTGCTGCGCTATGCCGCGACCGACCGCCTTGTCGGCCGGCGACCCTAGGATCGGGTCGATCGCCATGATAGACAAGGAAATCCGGGTGGCCGTCGGGCCGGCATCCGTTGCCGGTCAGCTGACCATTCCCCCGCATCCCAAGGGCGTCATCGTGTTCGCGCATGGCAGCGGTAGTAGCAGGCACAGCCCCCGTAATCGCTATGTCGCCGAAATACTCAACACGGCCGGGTTCGCCACGGTGCTTTTCGACCTGCTGACACCCGAAGAAGAACGCAACCGCTCCAACGTCTTCGACATCGGGTTGCTCGCACACCGGTTGATCCACGTCACGACCTGGCTGGCCGCTCAACCCGATACCGCCTCACTGCCGGTGGGGTACTTCGGTGCCAGCACCGGAGCGGGCGCCGCCCTGGCTGCGGCCGCGCACCCCGGTATCAAGGTCGCCGCGGTGGTGTCGCGGGGCGGGCGGCCCGATCTGGCGGATGGATTGCTTCGCAAAGTCGAGGCTCCGACCCTGTTGATCGTCGGTGGGCACGACGAGGTGGTCCTGCAACTGAACCGCAAGGCGCAGGCCGCGATCCCGGCCGAGTGCGAAGTCGCTGTGGTTCCCGGTGCGACCCACCTGTTCGAGGAACCGGGCACGCTCGAGCAGGTCGCGACCTTGGCCCGCGACTGGTTCTTAGGTCACCTCGATCCGGCGGCGTCCTAGAGTTTTTGAAAGCGGCGGTCCCGGTAAGGGTAGGAGGAGGCCGGGACCGCCGCGGCATTCGGTCACTGGCCTGCTTCAGTGGTGCAGGCCCGTGACCGGCTCGTGGGTGCTGGCTTGAATATCGGTGGACGTCACGGCAAGCAGCTGATTGGCCAAGTCGGACAACGCGCGCGCAATCGCGAGTTCGTCACCGATCCGGGTCACCGGCTCGTCCGCCGGATCGAGTCGTGCCAGCCCAATCCCGACGAACTTCCTGCCCGCCAACGATAGTCGCGCCTTGGCCCGGGTCCGCTCTTCGTGTTCTTCGATCAGCACGTCGACGCGGCAACTCTTGTTCGTGTCGTCACTGTCTTTCGACATCAGCAGTCGTCCTGTCTGCCCAGCTGGCACCTCGTTGATCGATGTATAGATGACCATCACCGGCCGGGTGCGAAGTAGGGGCGGAAGTCCCTAGTCGCAAGGTAGTTTGTAGTTTGCACCGGCCTTGCTGCTGCGCCTTTCGGCCGGGTCGACGAATGAATCGACAGACAAGAAATGTTGAACTTAATCGACATTATTGCTGGTTTTAATCGACAATTTCCCTGGCATATATCGATGTACCCCTAGGGTATGTGCCGTGTCCGACCCCTCGGCCTACAGCGGGTACGCGCATGCCTCGCGCGGCCGCCGGGCGTCGCACCACTCGGGAGACGACCGCGAGAAGGCCATTCTCGCCACGGCCGAGCGGCTCTTGGAAGAGCGGCCCTTAGCCGACTTCTCCGTCGACGATCTGGCGAAAGGCGCGGGCATCTCCCGGCCCACCTTCTACTTTTATTTCCAGTCCAAGAATGCGGTGCTGTTGTCGTTGCTGGACCAGATGAACACCAAGGCGCATGCGGCCCTCAAGTCGCTGCGCGCCAGGCTGACCGGGGATCCAGCCACGCTGTGGCGCGAACGAATCGAGGCGTTCTTCGCAGTGTCGGGATCGCACCCGGCGGTCGCCGTGGCCGGCGCCTCGGCCAAGTCCACCAACCCCGAAGTCCGGGCGTTGTGGTCGACGCTGATGCAGACGTGGATCTCGTTCACCACCAACGCGATCAACGCCGAACGTGAGCGCGGTGCGGCGCCGGACACCATCGGGGCCGAGGATCTGTCGATCGCGCTCAACATGTTGAGCGAACGGGTGATGGCCGCGACGTTCACCTCCGAGGAACCGTCGATCCGAGAAGATCGGGTGATCGACACGCTGGTGCACATCTGGCTGGCCAGCATCTACGAAGACGGCAGCGCCGCTGCCGGGCACGCCGCCCTGGCGCTACGGGCCACTACTCCGTTTGCCGACTACCCGCTCGGCGCGACCTAGGCTCTCGTCGATCAATCGGTCGACGGCACCGAAATAGGCTGGCGACGGCGGCTTCCCGGCCAACTCGGCAATCGCCCGCTGCTCACCGAGAACGTCTGCCGCACTGAGGTTCTCGGCCATCCGCGGAGCATGTACCGCCAACCCGGCGAGCAATTCGCCGCACTGGGAGCCCGCGACCACGGTCCGCCGAGCCAGGGTTCGCAGCGTGTCCCATTCGGCATGCCAGGCACCATCGGGACGTTCGTCGTTGGCCAGTGCCGCCGCGGTGTGCAGGGTCGCGGCCAGCTGCGGTGCCGATAGCGCGGCGCGCCGAATCAAGATGGACAGCACCGGATTGCGCTTGTGTGGCATCGACGACGAATCGCCCCGCTGCTCGGCGGCCGGCTCGCTCAGTTCGCCGATCTCCGGGCGAACCAGAACAACGACGTCCGAGGCGATCCGGCCCCAGCTATCGGTGCACGCGAGGAAGGCATCCGCCACTGCGGTGACCGGCGTCCGGACGGTATGCCACGGCGTTCGCACGGCCAGCCCCAAAGCGGCCGCGGCACTGTGCACCACCCGCTGCGCTACCTCAGCCGGGTCGGTCGCGTCGGTGAGCAGCGCCGCGAGTTCCGTGGTGGCCGACCATGTTCCGACGGCACCGCCGACCTGGATCGGTGTGGTCAGATCACCCAGCCGTGCATAGGCGTCGACCACGCCGGTGCACCATCCGGCTACCTTGGCGCCGAACGTGATGGGCGCGGCCCGCTGGGTCAGTGTGCGAGCCACCATCGGGGTGGCCCGATGCGTGTTCGCAAGCGCAATTAACGCCCAAACCTGGTCACGCAGCTGCATTCTCAGCTCAGCAGCGATGTCGCGCAGGCCCAGCATCAGCGCGGTGTCCACCACGTCCTGGCTGGTGAGTCCGCGGTGAATCCATGGACCGATACTGGGTTTGGCCCGCCGGCGCAGCAGCTCGACAAGAGCGACGATCGGGTTGCCGCTGTCCTCGGCGGCGACCGCGAGCGTCTCGACGTCCTGCTGGTCCACCAGGTTTGACAGGTCGGTGCCGGCGGCGTCGGCCGGCGCCACGCCCTCGCTGGCCAGCGCGCTCAGCCAGGCCGATTCCACCGACACCATCGCGCGCAGCAACCCCTGATCGGTCAGGTGCTCGCCGGCCCGGTGATCACCCGGCCACAGCAAATTGGTCATCGCCCCGGACCCCGGTAAGCCAGAAACACCGTCTCGCGCGGACCCTGCAGGCGGATGTCGAACCGGTAATCCGTTCGGCTTTCCGGGATGCACAACAACGATGCGCGTCGTTCGGCGTCGACGGTGGCCAGCGCCGGATCGGCGCCCGGGTCCGCCCCGGGCAGATACGCGCGAGTGAACAGCCGGTCCAACAAACCGCGCGCGAAGACGGTGAACGCGAAAAACGGCGGGTTTGCCGGCACCACAGTGGTGAAACCGTAGTGCCCATCGGCATCCGTTGCGGCCCTGCCCCATCCGGTGCACCCGTCGCCGGCTTGCCAGAGTTCGACCAGGGCATCGGGCACCGGTGTACCGTCGCCGTCGTACACCGTGCCGTGCAGCCGGATGGCTCCGGCATCCGAATCCTTCACCAACTCAGCGGCGCAGGGCAGTCCGAGATGCAGGAAGGGACCGACGGTTTGCCCTGGCGTGCAGCCTAATTCAGTCATGTTCGGCTCCGGCCCAGGAATCGCCGGCCAGCACGATGTCCCATCGATAGCCGGTCGCATACTCCGCCTCGGTGAGGCGATGGTCGTAGGCGGCGATCAGCCGTTGGCGCGCAGCGGGATCTACGACCGATTGGAAGATCGGATCCAAATCGAACAGCGGGTCTGCCGGGAAGTACATCTGGGTGACCAAGCGCTGGGTGAACGCGGTACCGAACAGCGAGAAATGGATGTGCGCCGGGCGCCAGGCGTTCTGATGATTGCGCCACGGGTAAGGACCGGGCTTGACGGTCAAGAACCGGTAGGTCCCGTCGGGCCCGGTCAGGCAGCGGCCGGCCCCGACGAAGTTCGGGTCCAGCGGAGCCGGATGTTGGTCGCGCTCGTGACGGTAGCGGCCTGCGGCGTTCGCCTGCCAGATCTCGATCAGCTGCCCGGCCAGCGGTCGTCCGGACTCCTCGAGCAGCCGCCCGGCCACGATGATGCGTTCGCCGATCGGCTCGCCCGGGTGGCCGGCCGTTAGGTCGGCGTCGCACGGGTCGACGTCACGCTCGCCGAAGCACGGTGCGCTGCGCTCGAGCTCGTCGGGATCCACCAGCAGCAGAGGTTGTTTCGGGTGGCGCAGCGCACTGCTGCGGTACGGCGGATAGTCAAGCCTCGGCTGGGTGTCCGCACTGCCGGCGTGCCGGGCCGCGATGTCGGCGATCTCCGCCGTGATGTCATCCTGCGACGCGACGCGCTGGGGTGCGGCCCTCACGAAGCGTGACGCTACTCGCCAATGGCCCCCGAGCTACAGAGCCCGTACCAGCGCGGCGCGCCCTTTGGTCCGAAGCTTGTGCACCGCGGAACCACGGTATTGCGTGATTTTGGCGTTCATTTTGTTGCCCAGCTCCTCGAGCTCGGCGTCGGTGATCTTCACCTCGGGAGGGGCGGGGATCATGTCTCGTTCCTCCTCATCGGCGTGGGCCTCGAGCACCGTCTTGAACGAATTCCATTCATCCTCGTAACCGGGCGCGGTCTGCGGGGTTTTGAGGAGCACCGAGAGCTGGTCTATCACCTGGCGGTGCTCGGCGTGTGCCACCGCGATCAGCTTCGAGGCGGCGCTCAGCGCCGGGTAATAGAGGTCGTCTTCGATGCGGAAGTGGATGTCGAGTTCGATCAGCATCTCGTCGAAAAGTGCATGGCGCTCTTCGCTGTTCACCGGCGCCTCGCTGATCTTGCGGCCGAGGCCCTTGATCACGACGTGGTGGTCTTTCAACACTTCGTACGCGTTCACGTTGCTTCGATCCCTTCGATCCCCTCGATCTCTAAGCCCGGCCGAGGCTGGGCTGCGCCTCGCCGCGAACTTCGACCATTCCGTTGGCCAACCTGGCTTCGTAGCACGGCAGCGGTGCCGCCGACGGGCCACGCAGCACCTCGCCCGACTCGGTCGCGAACCATGAACCGTGCCAAGGGCATACGATTCGACCTCGGTCCACCCAGCCGTCGGCCATCGGCGCCGCCAGGTGCGGGCAGAACTCGCCGTACGCCGATACCTCCCCCGGCTTGGTCTGGCACACCACCACCCCCACGCCGTCGACCTCGACCCGGACCGGCTTGCCGTTCAACGAGTTCGCTTCCAGCACCGGCGTCCATTCGCTGGTGCGCAACCGCCGGCCGGACTGGTCGATGCCGATGCCGGATTCGAACACCAGGGCTCCGCCGAGGTAGCTGCCGCCGACGGTGATCAGGTAGCCCAGCGCCGTGAGCGCGATGCCGCGACGGTGACGACCCCGGCGTCGATCCCACCAGGACTGCGCGTACAGCCCGGTCGCGACCAGGTTCACCACACCATGCACCAGGCCCACCCGGCGGTCCTTTTCGTGCGTGTGCTGCCAATCCGCGGCGCCGGTGATCGCCGAGCCGACGCTCGCCGCAATCCCGACACCCAGGGCGCGCGAGGCGAACCGTGATGCGTCGGTCATTTCGTAGGCGGGCCGGCCGGGCAGCACGCTGAGCGCGTCGAGGGCCACCGTGGTGGCCAGCGCCCCGCTGGTCAGCGACGTCAACGGAGGATGTACCGGGTGCCCGAGCCAGACCCCGTGCAGCGCGTTGGTGACGGTGTTGCGGGCGCGGCCCAATCCGTTGAAGGCGAAGCTGAGCGCATGTTCCAGCCGATAACTGGGCCGATCCAGCCACTCCTGGCGCCCGATAGCGGCCAACGCGCGCGGTCCGAGATTCCGTAGTCGAGCACTGGTCCGATGAGCCATGGAAACAGTCCTTCCCCCAAAAGAGGCCGCGAATCGGAGGCGGGAGCTACGAAATGGCGGGTTAAATCTCCCTCACACACCTCTCGATGCACCGTGGCCCACGCTAGCCGCGAGCGCTGGCCGCTCAGTTGTGTGAAGCCTGTGAATTGCCCCCGAGGATCCTTTCCGGCGACTGAATGCCCTGGCCGGTCATGTTTGACCGCCCCGGGCGGAATGCGGGATTCTATTGAGCGGAGAATATTTCTGCACAGCAGAGTGTGAGGTGCCCGTTGGCAGACGATGTCGAAGAAGGCCTGTTCGAGAACGTGCGCCGCGGCCTGATCCCCGCCCACATCTACAACGACCCGCAGCTGTTCAGGCTCGAAAAGGAGCGACTGTTCAGCCGGGCCTGGACGTTCGTGGGCCACGAATCGGAGATCCCGCAGGACGGCGACTACGTGGTGCGCCGGGTTCTCGACGACTCGTTCATCCTCACCCGCGACGGCAACGGCCAGGTGCGCGCCCTGTTCAATATGTGCCTGCACCGCGGCATGCAGGTGTGCCGGGCCGAGATGGGCAACGCCTCCAACTTCCGCTGCCCGTACCACGGCTGGACATATCGCAACGACGGGCGGCTCACCGGGCTGCCGTTTCACCGCGAGGCCTACGGCGGCGACGAGGGCTTCACCCGCAGCGCCCACGGCTTGCTGCCGGCGCCGAACTTCGCCAGCTACAACGGCCTGCTGTTCATCAACCTGGATCCGCACGCCGAATCCCTCGAGGATTTCCTCGGCGACTTCCGGTTCTATCTGGACTTCTACACCAAGCAGAGCACGGGCGGCCTGCACGTGCGGGGCCCGCAGCGCTGGCGAATCAAGGCGAACTGGAAGATCGGCGCCGAGAACTTCTCCGGAGACATGTACCACACGCCGCACACGCACGCGTCGATCGTGGAGATCGGCCTGTTTCGAGAACCCAAGGCGCAGAAGCGAAAGGACGGTGCCACCTACTGGGCACATCGCGGCGGCGGCACCACGTACAAACTTCCACCGGGCAGCTTCGAGGAACGGATGCGCTACGTCGGCTACCCCGACGAGATGATCGAGCGGATCAAGGGCGTGTGGACACCGGAGCAACAGCGGGTGGTCGGCGAGGACGGGTTCATGATCTCGGCGGCCACCTGTTTTCCCAACCTGAGCTTCGTGCACAACTGGCCCCGGGTAAGAGACGGGGTGCACCATCGCCGTGACGAGGTGCTGCCCTTCATCTCAATCCGCTTGTGGCAGCCCATCAGTGAGCACGAAACCGAAGTCTGCTCGTGGTTCGCGGTGGACTCCGCCGCGCCCCCGCAGTACCAGCTGGATTCCTACAAGGCCTATCTGATGTGCTTCGGCTCGACGGGCATGTTCGAACAAGACGACGTGGAGAACTGGGTGTCGCTGACGACTACCGCGGGCGGCTCGATGGCGCGACGGATGCTGCTGAACAGCCGGATGGGCCTGCTGTCCGACGATCGTCCGGTGGTCGAGGCGCTGCCCGCCGAGTCCTTCCACGGCCCCGGCCGCGCCCAGGTCGGCTACAACGAATACAACCAGCGCGAGTTGCTCAAGCTGTGGGCGGAGTATCTGGCATGAACAACCCCTTGCCTTTCAACGACTCTCGGCACCTGCAGGCCCATCAGTTTCTGGTGGACGAGGCCTACCTGCTGGATGCCCAGCAGTACGAGGCGTGGCTGGACACCCTGACCGACGACGTCCGCTACCTGATGCCGGTGCGCGTCACGACCGCACGCGGCGCCGGGTTCGACACGTCACCGGGAATGGCTCACTTCGACGAGGACAAGTACTCGCTGAGCCAGCGGGTGGCGCGGATGGGCACCGAACACGTGTGGGCCGAGGATCCGCCGTCGCGGCTGCGCCACTTCATCACCAACGTGCGTACATTCGAGTCCGATGATGCCGAGCACCTGGTCGTCGAATCCGCCGAACTGCTGTTCCGCAGTCGCGGCGACGTCAACGAGAGCGCGCTGATGTCGTGCGGCCGCGAGGACCTGTTGCGCTGGTGCGATGATCGATGGAAACTCGCGCGGCGCACGATCAGCGCCGACGAGTCGGTGTTGCGGATGCAGAACCTGGCGGTATTCCTGTGAACGACGAACTCGAGCGGTTGCTGGCGGGTGCGGTCGGCGAACGGCTTACGGTCGCAAACGAATTCACCGAAGTTGTGATACAGCGAGTCGACACCCGCAATGGATCGAGGCTGCTGATCCGCGCACCGAGGACGGGACGGTGGATCAGCCTGGACGCACTAGAGGTGGAGGCGCTGACGTGGCAGAACCCCGCGACGATGGCGGCGATGGTGGGCAACTCCCAGGCGCCGCTGCTCCCCGACCCGCAGTGACCACCTGGTTGCACGGCAAACGTGCATTGGTCGTGGGCGGCGGATCCGGAATCGGGCGGGCCGTCGTGGACGCGTTTGTTGCCGAAGAGGCCAGAGTTGCCGTGCTGGAACGCGATCCAGACAAGTGCGACGCGCTGCGCTCACAGCTACCCGATGTGCGGGTGGTCGAAGGAGACGCGGTCACCAGCGAGGCCAACCACGCTGCCGTGGCCGCGGCGGTCGATTCCTTCGGCGGGCTCGACATTCTGGTCAACTGCGTGGGCGTGTTCGACTTCTACCGGGGCGTGGCCGATCTCGACACCGATAACCTCGCGGTCGCTTTCGACGAAATGTTTCGCACCAACGTGCTGAGCCATCTGCAGTCCGTCAAGGCGGCCTTACCGGCCCTGCGCGACGGGACCGGGCCGTCGATCATTCTGACCGAGTCCGCGTCGTCGTACTACCCCGGGCGCGGTGGGGTGCTGTACGTGTCCTCAAAGTTCGCCGTGCGCGGGCTGGTCGCGTCGCTGGCTCACGAGCTGGCGCCCCAGATTCGGGTCAACGGCGTGGCACCCGGCGGCACGCTCAACACCGACCTGCGCGGTCTGAACAGTCTGGGGCTCAGGGACACCCGACTCGACGACGCCCCCAATCGGGCGCGCGACGTCGCCGCACGTACCCCGTTGAACGTCGCGCTCTCCGGCGCGGACCACGCCTGGTCGTATGTGTTCTTGGCCTCCGGCCGGTCCCGCGGCATCACCGGCGAGACCATCCACCCGGACGGCGGATTCGGGATCGGCACACCGAAAGCGCGGCCACAATGACCGGCGACCTGGACAGCCAACGCGCGCTGGTCGCCCTGGGCTGCTGCATCGCCGCGGCCCGCGGCCTGGTCGACGGGATGCTCGGCCACCTGAGCCTGCGCGTCGACGACGACCGGCTGCTGGTGCGCTGTCGCAGCGACTCCGATACCGGTGTGGCCTTCACCGCGCCCAGCGACATCCGCCTGGTCCGATTTGACGGCAGTGCGGGTGCCGCGGGCGAACTCGACGGGTACCGCGTTCCCAACGAACTGCCCATCCACGTCGAGACCATGCTGGCCGGTGCCCAGCATCTCGCCGTCGCGCATCTTCATCCGCCGGCGGTCGTCGCCGCGGATCTGGCCGGCGTCACGATCCGGCCGATCTATGGGGCATACGACATTCCGGGCGCGTGGCTCGCGCGCGACGGCGTCCCGGTTTACCAACGCGCGGTGCTGATCCGCACGCGAGGACTGGCTAAACAGATGGTGGCCGCGATGGGCGAGCACCCGGTGGTGATCCTTCGCGGGCACGGAATCACCAGTGCCGCAGCCACACTGCAGCAGGCGGTGCTGCAGGCGATCAGCGTCGACGGGCTGGCCCGAATGGCGTTGCGGGTGCTCTCGGCCGGAGGCACGCTGCACGACATCGACGACGCCGACTGGGAAGACCTGCCGGATTTGGGGCCGGCCTTCACCTCCGACGCCGCTTGGCGACATGAGGTCGCCCGGCTGCGAGCCGACTAACCCCGAAGGTCACAAGTTCATATCTGCCGGCGACACTCGACGGTTACGGGCGGGATTGCCGGGGCCGCCAGCTTAGCCTTGCAAAGGTTTGGCTGGATCAAGGAGTGCACACGTGACCGAATTGGACCGGCGGCGGTTCTTGGTCGCGGTGGCGGCAACCGTTGCGGTGACCGGGATCTCGTGGTCGTCTGCCGACGGCCCCAAGGAGACGGTCGCACGCGCCGACGTCCTCGGATCCGCGCCGAACCCGGTCGCCCCGCCGCAGCCCAAATTGCTGCCTCCGCCCGGCCCGGCGTCGCGGGTCACGCTGCCCGGCGGCGCGGTGCTCAGCAAGCTTCCCGGTAACGGGGATCTGTTGGCCTGGACGGTCGATGACGGGGTGGACACCGATGTGGTGCGGCTCTACACCCAGTTCGCCAAGGACACCGGCGTGCGGCTCACTTATTTCGTCACCGGCGTTTTCAAGTCCTGGACGGAGAACGCCGCGCTGCTTCGACCGCTCGTCGAATCCGGACAGATTCAGCTGGCCAACCACACCTGGACGCACCCGGACTTGACCAAGCTGTCGCCCAAGCAGATCGCCGACGAGCTCAAGAGCACGGACGTGTTCTTGCGCGATACGTATGGCGTGGACGCCGCACCGTACTTCCGGCCGCCCTACGGCCATCACAGCGCCGTGGTCGACGCGGTGGCCGCCGACCTCGGCTACCAGGTACCCACGCTGTGGAATGGCGACTTGCGAGATTCCGCCGTGCTTTCCGAAGACCTGATCGTCAAGATGGCCAACCAGTACTTCACGCCGCAGAACATCGTGATCGGCCATCTCAACCATGCACCGGTCACCCGAGTGTACGGGCAGCTGGTGGAGATCATCCGGGCCCGCCGGTTGCGCACCGTGACCCTCAACGACGTTTTTCTGCGCCCGGAAATCCCTTACCGGACACCGAGTTTCGCTAGCTAATCGCCTGTCTCAGCCGAGCTGGTCACCAATCTCATTCGCCGCCTTGAGAAGTGCCGCCGCTACCGACGCGTGCTGCGTACCGTCGAGCCGGTGCTGCGGCGCGGCGGCATTGAGCGCAAGCCGCAGGCCGGGCGCGCGAGTCGGGATGAGCACCGCGACTGAGGCGACGCCCTCCTCGCTCTCCTCGTGGTTGATCGCATACCCGCGCTCGCGGATCCGGGCGAGCTCGGCCTCCAGCTCGGCGCGACTGGCGATCGAGCGCGCGGTGATGCGCTCGAGTTGCTCGTCGGGCAGCAGCGCATGCAATTCCGGCTGCGAGAGCTGGGCCAGCATGGCCTTGCCCGTTGAGGTGCAGTGCGCCGGCATCGTGCGCCCCAGCCGGGAGGCCACCCGGACCGCGGCGGGGCCCTCGACGGCGGCGACGAAACGCACATTGGCGCCGTCGAGCATGCCGATGTGCGTGGTTTCGCGGAGCTGGTCGGACAGCGCACGCATGACCGGCATGGCGCAGCCCTGAATGTCAATGCGGCCGAAGATCGCAAACGCCACGCCGGTGAGCGACGGACCGGGCAGGTAAGCCTTGGAGACCGGGTCCTGACGGACGAACCCTCGGTAGGTCAGCATCGCCAGCAGCCGGTGCGCGGTGGAGGATGCCACACCCAGATATCGGGTCGCCTCACTCAGCCGGATCTGTGGCTGCTCGCCCAGCAGCAGCAGTAGCTTGAGCGCATTGTCGACCGATTCGATCGGATACTGCGGCACAAGCGAATCGGCGACCGGCTCGCCACCGGCCCGCTGCTCCTTCTTCTGCACCAGTTCACGGTACTCAGTGATCACGATCGCCACACCCGTGTCTGGCCGCCCACGCAGATCACGACGCCTTACAACGCGCTCAGCACCCCCGCGCCGAGTAACCCCATCGCGACGACCGTGCCGGTGGCGGTCGCGATCGCCTTCCATCCGAAACTGCGGGCGACCATCGCCACGCCGGGGACGCTGATCGCGGGCAGGGTGATCAGGAGTGCACCAAGCGGCCCCGACGACACCCCCAGCAGCGCCAGGCTCTGCAGGATCGGTATCTCACCCGCCGTCGGAATGACCAGCAGTGTGCCGACAATCGCCGCGAGCACAACGATCAGCAGACCGTGGTGCGACGGTTGCGTCAACGTCACCAGCCAGCCCCGACACGCCCCGACGACCAGCACCATGATCGCGTATTCCGGCAACAGGACCAGGCACAGACAGAGCAGAGCACGCGCGAACCTGCTTGCAGGCCCGGCAGATTCATCGTCAGGAGGCGTGATCGCCTCGGCCACGGGTTGTCCGGAGCCCCGCGCGCCGGTGACCAAACCCACCGACACGGCCACGCCGACTACCGTCGCGACACCGACCACCGCCCGGGTCGCTGTCCATTGCCAGGGAGCGACGAAGAACAGGAAGACGAGTACCGCGGGATTCAGTAACGGGTTCCCCAGCCAGTAGGCGATGGCGGCGGCGCGCGTGACGCCGGTGCGCCGCAACGTGACAGCGACCGGCGCGGCGCAGCACGTGCACATCATCGACGGCATGCTCGCGACTCCCCCGGCCAGCCCACTCGAGATCAGCCCGCGCCGGTTCAACAGCCGCGGCAGCCACGCCCGCGGCACCAGCGCCTGCACCGACGCGCTGATCAGCAGCGCCACCACCAGAGCCGGCCAAATCGAGGCGAAGTACGCGTGAAAGAAGGTCGTGGCCGCATGCCACGTCGGTGCGTCCCCGGCGCGCACGCCACCGACCGCCAGGATGTTGGACCCCGACCAGTGATGAGTCCGATGCGCCCTCAACGCTTTGGCGAGGTACGGGGTCCACTTCGCCCACAGCAGCCCCACGACGAACACAGCCACCGTGACGAAGACACCCATCGCGATGCCCGCGCGGCCCTGGATCTGCCGGGGCACCCAGGTATGCTCAGACATCTTGTGCCGCTTGAGCTTTCGCCCACCGGTAGTCGGCCTTGCCGGACGGCGACCGTTGCAGGCGGTCGCGGAAGACGATCGCCTTCGGCAGCTTGTAGCGGGCGATGTGGCGGGCTGCCTCGGCGAGGATGCTGTCGGCCATTTCTTGCTGCGAGGCCTGTTCACCGTCGGCCAGCGCGACGATCGCGACGACCTCGTTTCCCCACCGGGTGCTGGGCCGGCCCGTCACGACCACGTCGTACACCGACGGGTGCTCGGCGATCGCGGCCTCGACCTCTTCGGCGAAGATCTTCTCGCCGCCGGAGTTGATCGTCACCGCATCGCGGCCCAGCAGCTCAATCTCGCCGTCTGCGAACCAGCGGGCCCGATCCCCGGGAACCGAATGCCGGATCCCATCGATCACCGGGAAGGTCCGCGCGGTCTTCGCCGGGTCGCCGAGATAGCCCAGCGGTATCAGGCCCTGCTGGGCCAGCCAGCCGATTTCGTCGTCGCCGGGCGACAGAATCCGGGTCATGTCCTCGCTGACCACCACCGCGCCCGGGTTCGGGGCGAACCGGCCGCTACCGCCCTGCTGCCGGCTGGACACCTGCCCCATCTGGTTCCCGGACTCCGACGATCCTCCCGCGTCCAGGATCGTCAACTGCGGCAGCAGATCGAGGAATCGCTGTTTGAGCGGAGCGCTCAGCGCCGCTCCGCCGGTGACCAGAATCAGCAACCCGGACAGGTCGTAGTCCCCGGACTCGAGCGCGTCGATCAGGGGCCGCCCGAAGGCGTCGCCGACGAACGACAGCGACATCACGCGTTCGGCGCTGGCCAGCGCCCACGCTTCGGCCGGATCGAAATGGGTGGTCGTCGGGGCCATCACAAACGGCCGCCCGCTGCAGAGGTTGATGAACGCCGCCCACTGTGCCGCGCCGTGCATCAGTGGCGCGCACGTCATCGACCCGGGCCCGCCGGCACGCGAGCGTTCGACGATGTCGTCGAGGCTGGTCACCGGGTCACCGCCGAACGGCGGTCGCCCGCCCATGGCATTCATGTAAATGTCGTGCTGGCGCCACAGCACCGCCTTGGGCATCCCTGTGGTGCCGCCGGTGTAGAGGACGTAGAGGTCGTCGGGTGACAACGTGAGGTCCAGCGGCTCGTCGGACACCGAGGCCAGCAGCTCCTCGTACCGCACCGCGGAGGGCAACGGATCGTTGCCGGACTCGTCGTCGACGTGGATCAACCGCATCGACGGCAGTCGATCCATTGCCCCGGCAAGGGTCGGCGCGAACCGCGCCTGGTACATGACCGCGTCCGCGCCGGCATTGCCCAGCAGATAGACCAATTCGTCGGCGACATAGCGATAGTTGACATTGAACGGGGCCACCCGCGCCTTATACGCCCCGAGCATGCCCTCCAGGTACTCGTTGCCGTTGGCCAGGTACAGGCCGAGATGGCTCTGACCGGATTCGTGCGGCGCCAGCTCGTGGCGCTCCCGACGCACGCCGAGTCCCCACGAGTTCAGCGCCCGGGCGAACCGGCGGGCCCGTTCGTCAGTTTGCGAGTAAGTGAATCGTCGGTGACCAAATACAATGCAGTCGCGATCGGGATTGGCGGCAGCCACAGCCGAGAACACTTGGGCGAGATTGAATTCCACTACCTCTCCTCACGCCGCGCAATCCGGCGAGAGTCACGCTACAACAGCGTTTCGCGGCGGATGTCACGCACTGGAAATAGCAACGGGTTTAGTCTCGGCATCGTGTACGGAGCGATGCGGGCCGGATACTCCAGGTTCGTCGCCCTCGGCGACAGCCAAACCGAAGGCCTTTGGGACGGTGACGAAACCACCGGCCTCTTGGGCTTTGCCGATCGACTCGCCGTCATGCTCGATACGCTCTACCCCGGATTGCAATACGCCAACCTCGCGGTCCGCGGCAAGAAACTCGGCGACGTGCTCACGGAGCAAATCCCACCCGCCCTGGCGATGAAGCCGGATCTGATCACCATCTGCGCCGGGATGAACGACGTCATCCAGCCCGGGCGACAATTTCCGCGGGCGCTGGCCGAGCTGGACTACGTCTATGCCGCGCTAGCCAGATCGGGCGCGACGGTGGTGACGACGACCTTCCCGAACGTCGCTCAATTCCTGCCGTTCGGCCGCATCGTGTCCAAACGGCTGGCCCGGATGAACAACGCGATCACCGTCGCCGCCGGCCGCTACGGATTCAAGCTGATCGACCTGTACAACGCGGCCTCGATGCGCGATTGGGACACCTGGAGCTACGACCGCGTGCACGCGTCCCCCAAGGGCCATATCCTGTTCGCCGCCGCGGCCGCCGAGGCCCTCAATTTGCCTGACAGCAGCCATGATTGGGCCGCAGCGCACCCCAATCCCACGCAGCTGTCCATCGCCGACGGCGCCTACGGCAAGCTGCGCTGGACGCAGGACAATTTCTTCCCCTGGTTGTGGCGACGGATGCGCGGGCTGTCCGCGGCCGACGGCCGATTCCCCAAACGCCCCGAGCTGGAACCGGTCAGCGGCCCGCCCGACGCCGCGCCCAGGCGTGACATTGCGGCCCAGGGCGGACGGCAGTCAGGCATCCTTGATCCATGAACGTCGAGGCTTTGCTGCAGTCCATCCCGCCGCTCGCGGTCTACCTCGTGGTCGGGGGGGTGGTCGGCGTGGAAAGCCTGGGTGTCCCGCTTCCGGGGGAGATCGTTCTGGTCAGCGCGGCGCTGATGTCGTCCCATCACGACCTTGCCGTCAACCCGATCGGTGTGGGCGTCGCCGCTGTGATCGGCGCGGTGATCGGCGACTCGATCGGCTACTCGATCGGGCGCCGATTCGGGATGGGGCTGTTCGACAGGCTGGGCCAGCGCTTCCCGAGGCACTTCGGCCCGGGGCACGTCATGCTGGCCGAGCGGTTGTTCGACCGCTGGGGCATCCGGGCGGTGTTCTTCGGCCGCTTCATCGCCCTGCTGAGGATCTTTGCCGGGCCGCTGGCCGGCGCTTTGAAAATGCATTACAAGCGCTTTCTGGCCGCCAATGTCTCGGGTGCCATCTGCTGGGCGGGCGGCACGACCGCGCTGGTCTATTTCGCGGGCATGGCCGCCGAACGTTGGCTGGAGCGGTTCTCCTGGATCGCCCTCGTCGTCGCGATCGTCGTCGGCCTGATCGCCGCAATCCTGCTGCGCGAACGCACATCCCGTGCGATCGCCGAACTCGAGGCCGAACACGCGCAAAAGACCGGGACCACGGCCGCCGACGCTGCTTGACGGCTCGCGCGACCTAGCCCGCCGCCTCGCCCACCTCGAGCACGGGCGCCGGCCGGTGCTGCTCGATCAGCACAACGGCCATCTTCTGCGCGCGCCGAGCAGCTTCCAGATCGCCCACGGCCGCGAGAACGATCGCCCCCTTCATCAGGATGTGCCATGACGAGGCGAAGTCCTCGACATCGGTGAGCCCGGCGGCCAGCGCCCGGCGGCGCACGATGTCGCGGACGTGGTCGATGTGCGCGATGCAGGCCTGCCCGGCGGGATGATCGGCGCCCAGCTCGAGCAGCACGTTGATGAACGAGCAGCCTTCAAAGCCGTCGCGCAGGTGAAACCACTCGTGCATCACGTCGAAGATCGCCAGCAGCTGATCCTCGGGCGTCGTGCCGCGCTGCTCCGACTGCGCCTCGATCAACCCGTGCGTCCAGATCTCCTCGCGGCGCTCCAGGACAGCCAGCACGAGATCGTTCTTCGTCGCGAAATGCCGGTACAACGTCGCCTTGGCAACACCGGCGCGGTCAATCACCTCGTCGGTGCCGACCGCACGAATCCCACGCCGGCTGAACAGCTCATATGCCGCATGCAAGATCCGTTCACGGGCAGACGGAGCGGTCGGCACGATGTCGGAATTTTCCATATTTAGGCTTACGATACTCTTAACCACCGAATGTAGACAGACCGCTCTGTCTCGTTATACAAAGGAGATCCGCGCAGTTCGCGGAAGTCTGTCTTCAGACACTAGGACGGACATCCATCGCGGCGCCGCCGGCGCCCGTCGATTAGGAGTCCCCATGAAGACAACTGCAGATCATGCTCCCCCCACGTCGGGGCCGCGGCTGATGCTCAGCACCCGACTGGTTTACGAGCTCGGCGATCCGCACAGCACGCTGCGGGCCACCACGGATCGCCGTGGCGCGGCCGTGATCATCTACGCGGGCGGTGAGATCGACGCCTGCAACGAGCAAACCTGGCGCCATCTGGTCAACGAAGCAGCCGGCGTCGTCGCGTCTCCAGGCCCCCTGATCGTCGACGTCACCGGACTGGATTTCATGGCCTGCTGCGCGGTCGAGGTGCTGGCGGTTGCGGCAGCAACCCTGCACCGGCGCGGAATCGAGCTGCGGCTGGTCAGTCCGCAGCGGATCGTTTCCCGAATCGTCGACGCGTGCGGGCTCAGCGGCATGTTGCCCGTGTACCCGACCGTGGACTCAGCGCTGGCTCGTTAGCGCCCCGAGGGCTGGATGCATCACCTACCCAGCTTTGGCGTGGAGGAGGAATTTCTCCTCGTCGACCCGGAAACGGGCGAGCCGGTCCCGTCCAACAACGAGGTGGCCGCTCAGGCCCGGCGTCGGGGCATCGCGCTGCAGCTGGAATTGAGCAGCTGCCAAGTCGAAACCACCTCCGGTGTGGCCGCCAGCAGCGCGGAACTGCGGGCGGAACTCGCCCTGCTGCGGCGCACCGCGGCGCAGGCGGCGCAGGCCAGTGGCGTTCGGCTGCTGGCCCTGGGCCTGCCTCCGGTCACACCGCACGAGTTCCCGCTCACCGATACCGACCGTTATCGGCGGATCGGGGAAAAGTTCGGGATGATCGCGCACGAGCAAGGCATCTGCGGGTGCCACGTGCACGTCGAGGTACCCAGCCGGGCCGCCGCCATCAAGGTCAGTAACTGGTTACGACCGTGGCTGCCGTCTTTGCTTGCGCTGTCGGCGAATTCGGCGCTGTATCGCAATGCCGACACCGGCTATGCCAGCTGGCGCAGCATCCTGTGGCAACGCTGGCCGGCCGCCGGTCCGCCGCCGTTCTTCGCCTCACCGGAGCAGTACGACCGCACCGTGCGGATGCTGCTCGACAGCGCAGTGATCCTGGATTCCAAGATGATCTATTGGGACGTGCGCCCGTCGGCGAAGTTCCCGACGGTCGAGGTGCGGGTGGCCGACGTACCGGCGACGGTCGAGGAAACAGTGCTGCTGGCCACCCTGATCCGGGCCGCGGTGATGACGGCGCTGAAGGTGGAGGGCCGCGGCGACGACGGCGGCCCATTGCCACCGGCGGCAATGCGGGCGGCGTATTGGAAGGCCGCTCACGACGGACTGTCCGGACACTTGCTCGACCCGGCGGACCAGCACCGCGCGGTGCCGGCTCGTCAGCAGCTCGATGCCCTGGTGCAACGGGTGCGTCCGGCGCTCGACGAGCTCGGCGAATACGACCGTGCCACCGCCGAACTCGAGCGCATCCTGGCGCAGGGCAACGGGGCGATGCGGCAACGCGAGGTCTGGCAACGGCGCGGCGACATGATGGACGTCATCGACCACGCCGCCGCTGCCACCGCGGGCTGATGCCTACACCGCCAACAGGCGATACAGCCCGATCAACCCCACCACCACGATCGTGGAGCGCAACGCGTTCGGCGACAGGCGTCGGCCGTACTTCGCGCCGACTATTCCGCCGACCAGCGAACTCGCTGCGATGATTGCCGCCACCGACCAACTGATGCGCTCCGGTGCCACCAACGTATAGCCCACCGCGGCAACGATATTCACGACGAGGGCCAGCAGGTTCTTCGCCGCGTTCATGCGCTGCATCGACTCCGGCAACAG
This sequence comes from Mycobacterium sp. 050272, assembly GCF_039023525.1. Taxonomy (NCBI): domain Bacteria; kingdom Bacillati; phylum Actinomycetota; class Actinomycetes; order Mycobacteriales; family Mycobacteriaceae; genus Mycobacterium; species Mycobacterium sp. 050272. The sequence goes on from NZ_JBCHKV010000008.1 coordinate 265,501, forward strand.
CGCGCCCATCACGCCGACCAGCAAGATGCCTTGCGCGGCGGTGAAGTAGCCGCCGTAGACACCGACGGCAAACGTGCCGAACACCAGCAGCGCCATCCGCGCCGGCGAGACGTGTTCGGCGGAACGGCCCTGGGCCTCGGCCTTACGGCGCGCCCAGGATTGAATCCGCGGTCCGGCCACCACCAGCAGCAGGGCCAGCACCAGCAGCGCGGGCACCACTGCGATGAACACCTTCTCGGGCAGGTGCAGCAGCAAGTACGCGCCCAGCACGGCACCGGCCAGCGATGCCGGGATCTGCCAACGCAATCGATCCCACTGACCATCCAGCTCGCCGCGGTAACCCCAGGTGGCCGAGACGCCGCCCGCGACCAGACCGACAGCGTTCGACATCGTGGAGGTGACCGGCGGATAGCCGAGGGCGACCAGGGTCGGGAACGTGACCAATGTCCCCGATCCGACGAGCGCGTTGATTGCGCCGGCGGCGAACCCGGCCAGACCGATCAATACGACATGCGAAGCCAACACTTTCAAAAACACTAGCCGGACAACACAATGCGCCGGCAATCGTGCAGCTCGGCGCGTTTCTGTCAGGCCGGAGGCGCTTCGCAGCCGCGGCCCACACCGGTTCGCAGCTTGACCGACGCCGAGTACGCGAGGCTTCGGAAATGCAGCACGGGGTCATCGGACGGTTCGATGCCGTCGGTGACTCGCATCGGGTCGAAAACGACGATGTCGCCGTCGTGTTCGCGCTCGGTATCGAGCCCGGTGATTTCCAGGGTGCCCACGGTAACCGTCTCGGCGCTTTGCCACGGCGCCGACGGGTCGATCGTCGAGTCCTGCGGCCCGGCGATCTGCACGCGGTAGTCGAACCGGACCGGACCTTGTGCCAGACGCGTATTCAGCTCGTCGGTCAGGAAGCCCGGGGCCGCGCCGCGGGCATCAGCGCCCGACAGATAGCTCTCGCCCGCGGCCGGAATCAGGTGGTAGCGAACAAATCTGGCGTCTCCGTCGGCACCGATCCACCGGAACGCGTGCAGGCCGTGGTACTCGATGGTGGCGTCGGGCTGGGCCGCATCGCCTTGAGCAGATCGACGAAACCCTCCGGCTTGCTGGAGACGAACAGCCGGGCCGTCTGGGTCGACACGTCGGTGGTGGATCCGTCGGGCAGGGTGAACTTCACCGCCATCCCGCGCACCCCCGGCGAACCGTCGGGCTGCTTCGGGTTGCCCGACCCGTTGGAGAACCGAACCAGCGCCGGGACCGTCGACCCGTCGAGGTGCTTTGCCCGGGACAGGGTCGCCCCATCCCGGGTGGCGGTGAATGTGCCCCGGTACAGCGTGCCTTTCGCGTGCAACGCCCGAGCGCCGGGTTGGGCTCCCCCGGTACCTCGAATCGCCTCGATCGCATCGTCAGGAGTGACCATTGGTAGTCAGGGGCGCGGTGGCTGCAGAGCAGACCCGTTTCCCCATCCCCCTTTCAATCCGTGCGTGCGGTTTTCCCGCACACGGCTTACCG